>JBBRFW010000001.1:0-123342 GCA_038241255.1 Burkholderiales bacterium
CGCAGCCGCCGGATCACCGTTTGCAGGGGCTTGCCGGCTTCGCGCAGCATGCCGGTCTCGATCACCCGGCGCGCGGCGAACGCGTCGCGCGCCTGCGCGAACGACGGCTCGACGACGTACCAGCCCTTGCGCGATCGCACCTCGACGAAGCCGCGCGCCTGCAGCTGCATCAGCGCCTCGCGCACTAACGTTCGGCTGACGCCGAACAGATCGGCGAGCTCCTGCTCGCCCAGGCGCCCGCCCGGCGCAAGCTTCTGGGCGAGGATCGACTCGACGACGCGCTGGGCGATCTCGGCCTGGCTGGTCATGACGAGCCGCCCCGCCTCAGGCGGGCTTCGCCACGGCAATCGGCAGCACCTCGCCCGCGTCGTCGTCAATCGACGGCTCCAGGCGGCCGTCGAGCACTGCCCGCGCGCGTTCGCGGTCGATGTCGCCTTCCCAGGCGGCGATCGCGACCGTCGCCACGCAGTTGCCGATCAGGTTGCCTAGCGCCCGCGCGATGCCCATGAACCAGTCTACCGAGAGCACGAGGACGAGGCCGATCGCCGGAATCGCGGGAATCGCCTGCAAGGTCGCCGCGAGGACGACGATCGCCGAACCCGGCACGCCGTGCGCTCCTTTCGAGGTGACGAGCGAGATCGCCAGGATCGTCAGCAGGTCTGCCATCGAGATCTGCGTGTTCGTCGCCTGGGCGATGAACACAGCGGCGAGCGTGATGTAGATCGAGAACGCGTCGAGATTGAACGAATAGCCGGTCGGGATGACGAGGCCGACGGTCGAATCGCGGATCCCCATCTTTCGCAGCTTGGCCATGATCTGCGGCAGGACGCTGTCCGACGACGTCGTCGCGAACACGATCGCCAGCTCTTCGCGCAGATAGCGCAAGAGCTTGAAGAGGCTGAAGCCCGAAAGCCGCATCACGCTGCCGAGAACGACGACGACGAAGATGAAGACCGCGGCGTAGAACAGCACGACCAGCATGCCGAGCTGCTTGAGCGAGCCGACGCCGTACTTGCCGACCGTGAACGCGATCGCGCCGAGCACGCCGAGCGGCGCCAGTTTGATCAGGATGCCCATCGTCTTGAAGAGCGCGTGGGCGACGTCGTCGACGAAGCCGGTGACCCGCTGACCACGCTCGCCGAGGAGCGACAACGCGCAGCCGAACAGCACCGCGAACAGCAGTACCTGCAGCACGTCGCCCCTCGCGAACGCGTCGACGACGGTCGTCGGAATCAGCTTCATCAGGAAGTCGACGGTGCCGCCGCCGGTAAGCTTGCTCGCGGTTTCGGCGTAGGCGCCCATCGCTTTCGGATCGAGCGTGTTCGGATCGACGTTCATGCCGGCGCCGGGCTGGAACACGAATGCGAGCACGAGGCCGAGCGCGAGCGCGATCGTGGTCAGCACCTCGAAATAGATCAGCGCCTTGACGCCGACCCGGCCGACTCGCTTCAGGTCGCCGGCGCCGGCGATGCCGTGCACAACGACGCAGAAGACGATCACCGGAATGATCATCTTGATCAGCTTGATGAAGCCGTCGCCGAGCGGCTTCAGCTTGACCGCGCTGTCTGGCCAGAAGAGGCCGATGACGACGCCGACGACGAGCGCCAGGACTACTTGGCCGAAGAGCGAACGCAGGAACTTGGGCATGGCGACTCTCGCGGAACTTTGTGGACTACAAGCTTGTATACAAGAATGTAATCATGCAGCCCGCCCGTGTCCTCGGGACAAACCCGTAGCCCACGGCCGCGGCCGAGCGGAGCCGCGCGTCCGAGTTGGCTAGGCAGAGTCGCTTAGGCGCTGGCCCTGGCCACCGGCATCGCCCTTGGCCGCAGCATTGATAGCGTGTAGTGAACGACGCCGCCGATGGCCGCTCCGAAGAACCAGCCATACGTCCCCCACCAGGGTGGCAGCAGCGTCGTCAGGTTCGGCAGAACGCTCGAGAACACTGCGCCGACGCCGGTGGCGATCAGCGCGTTCACGTTCCAGCCGCCCTCGTACCGATACTCGCCGTTCTCGTGGTACAGCGCCTCGACTCTGATGTTTCCCTTGGCGATCAGGTAATAGTCGACCAGGATGATGCCGAGCAGCGGCCCTGACCTGCCCGGTTTCTTCGTGCCAGTAGTTCCTGTGATGATGGCTCTTCGCCAGCGAGGAGTCCATAAGGAAGAGTCGATTCACGGAAGAGCAGATGGTCGCGGTACTGCGCGAGGCGGACCGCACGTCGGTGGCCGAGACGGCCAAGAAGCACAAGGTCAGCGAGCAGACGATCTAGGCCTGGCGCGAGCACTTTGGCGAGCTCTCGCCGCAAGACATCAAGCGGCTTCGTGCTCTGGAGGGCGAGAACGCCCGGCTGAAGAAGCTGCTGGCCGAGCGCGAGCTCGCCATTGACGTGCTCAAGGAGATCAATCATCGAAAGTGGCGGCTGCTCGGGATCGCACGCTCGACGCTGGGCTACGAGCTGCGTTTGCCCGTCAAGGACCGGCCGGTGATCGAGGCGATGGGGCAGCTCTCGTCGCAGTACCCACGCTATGGCTACCGGAGGATCCGCATCTTCTTGAAGCGCCAGGGGCACCAGCTCGGCTGGCACCGTACGCACCGGCTGTGGCGCCAGGCCGGGCTGCAGCTGCCGCGGCGCCGTCCGAGGCGGCGCATCGCCAGCGGCCGGCCACGTCCGCTGCCGGCCGCCGGCGCGAACTTCATCTGGGCCTACGACTTCGTCTTCGACTCCTGTGCCAACGGCCAGCAGCTCAAATGCCTGGCCGTCATCGACGAGTTCACCCGGCCCTGATCGATCCGGGCAAGCCCTGGCAGAACGCTAACGACGAGAGCTTCAACGGCAAGCTGCGCGACGAGTTCCTGAGCGTCGAGTGGTTCCGCTCTCGCGCAGAGGCCAAGGTCGTCATCGAAACCCGGCGTCTCCACTTCAACGCCGTCCGGCCGCACAGCAGCCTGAACTACTTGACGCCGCTCGAGTTCAAGCAGCAGCATCACCCCGTCCCCAACCAGCCGTCTTCCAGAAATGATTGGCCCGAATAACCAGGGGCAGTCAGCCAGCGACGCGCGGCTGGGGTCAGTGAGCGTGGCGGTCCCCCTGCGAGCTGATCGTATCGAGTCCGCCGCCTGTGCGGTTTGTCGGCGAAAAACCCGGCGCATGCGCGCACAAGTTTCGGCGTTTCGAGCCGATAACCAGGCGTCGATGCGTGGCTTCGAGGTTCCCTGAGCCATCCATGCGTGGACCAGGGCCTCAGGCCGGAGAGACGTCCAATGGTTTGGACCATTGCAAGGTTGCGGACGCGATCCGGCGTCCTACTGGTGACCGTGCTGCCGCTTGCCGCCTGCAGTTCGCTGCCGGTCATCGTTCCGGACATGGCTCGGGCGCGCACACCGGTGCAGGTCGAGGCGGCGAACGGCCGCATCCTGTCGGCAAGCCAGAGCAAGGCGTTGCTCGACAAGCGTGGTCTCACGGGTGCCCAGTCGACCCATTTTGAACGCCACCTGGCGCTCGAACAGGAGGTCTCCGGCAGTCCGCTGACGACGGGCAACACCGCCGTGCTGCTCCAGGATGGCCCGGCGACTTATGCGGCGATGTTTGCGGCCATCGAAGGCGCCCGCGACCACATCAATCTGGAGACCTTCATCCTCGAAGACGATGAGGTCGGCCAGCGCTTCGCCGAGGTGCTGCTCGAAAAGCAGCGGCAGGGCGTTCAGGTGAACTTGATCTACGACGGCGTCGGCTCGCTTTCCACGCCCCGCGCGTTTTTCGAGCGCCTAACGGACGCCGGCGTTCGTGTGCTCCAGTTCAATCCCGTCAATCCGCTGGAGGCGAAAGGCGGCTGGGAACTGAACAACCGCGATCACCGCAAGCTCCTGGTCGTCGACGGTAGGACGGCTTTCGTCGGCGGCATCAACATCAGCGCGGTGTATTCAGGCAGTTCGTCGGGCGGCCGGTTCGGCTCCTCCGGCTCCGTCGCAACGTCACAGCAGAAAGCCAGGGATCTGCCCTGGCGAGATACCCATGTGCAGGTGAGCGGTCCGGTAGTCGGCACCCTGCAGAAGTTCTTCATGGAGACGTGGGCGCAACAAGAGGGCGAGCCCCTCGCCAGTCGCGACTACTTTCCGATGCTGAACGCGAACGGCAAGGAGGTCGTCCGCGCGATCGCGAGCTCACCCGAGGATCCGTTCAGCGAGTTCTATGCCACGCTGATCTCGGCCATCAACACGGCCCAAAGCGAGATCCTGTTGAGCAACGCTTATTTCGTTCCCGATCCGCAGTTGAAGCAAGCTCTTGTCGACGCGGTGTCGCGCGGGGTTGATGTGAAGATGGTGCTGCCGAGCGCTACCGACTCTTGGCTGGTGTTTCACGCCGGGCGTGCCCACTACGACGAACTGCTGCATGGCGGCGTGAAGCTCTACGAGCGCCATGACGTGCTGCTTCACGCGAAGACAGCGGTGATCGACGGGGTCTGGTCCACAGTGGGATCGACCAACCTGGACCGGCGCAGCTTCCTGCACAACCAGGAAGTCAATGTTCTGATCCTCGGATCCGACTTCGGTGGACGCATGCGTGCGGCCTTCGAGCGTGACCTTGTCGTTTCGGGAGAGATCACACTTCACGAATGGCAGCGTCGCGGGATGGTTGTAAGGATGAAGGAGCTTTTCGGACGAATGTGGGAATACTGGCTCTGACAACCCACGCCGGGCCCGCAATAGCGACCTCGTCGACTCGGCCGCGCATCAAGTCGATGCCGGGCTCGGTCAGCGCAGACAGCGCCGGACTTCCTGTCACTCGATCGCCCTGGAGGAAGGTCGAAGCCCACGACCGCTTTGTCGCAGCGGGTCAACAACGGCGAGGACGTGCTGGGTCGGTTGCGTAAGTTCACTGGCCTGAGCAGGAGACATTCGACCGTCCGACGATGGGGGGGCGACGCGGCCACGTCGGCGTATGTCGGCAGTTACCGCGTACCGGCCATTCTGTCGCCATCATCCCAAACGGGGTATGCGGCCGAGACCGGGAGTTCCGCGGCCGGCCACGACCGACGCGACCCATGCAAGCTTCTAGCCCCGAGCCTGGGACGCGTCCCGTTCGAACGTCGACGACTTGCGGAACTGACGCGCTGCACCGCGTGTGCTAGTCGTCGGATCGCTTTCCGTCATCGATGCTCCTCAGCATCCTGCGCATGATCTTGCCCGAGGGTGTGGTCGCACCGTTTCGACGAACTGAACGGCGCGCGGGACTTGTAGTTCGCCAGATGCTCGCGGCAATGGCAGACGTCTTGTACCTGGGCACCCGGCCTTGGCATGACGTAGGCCTTTTTTGCAAGCTCGCCCTTCGCTTCGTCGGGAATGCTGCCGACCGCCGACAACGCCGCAGCGGGGTGCCTGCACACCCGGGTAGCCGCAAGTCGGTCGCTTGACAGGCAAGCCTATGCTTGCATATACTTCAGGCAAGCCACGACTTGCATATTGAGATCGGATGACAAGCCACCCCCCGGATGCCGACCTGCTGTTTAAGGCGCTGGCCGACCCCAGCCGCCGGAAGCTGCTGGACCAGCTGCATGCACATGACGGCCAAACGCTTGGCCAGCTGTGCGAGCACCTGAACATGACCCGGCAAGGTGTGACGCAACACCTCGACGTGCTGCAGGCGGCGAATCTCATCGCCCCCGTCCGCAGCGGCCGCGAAAAGCTGCACTTCCTCAACCCGGTGCCGCTGCAGGAGATCTACGAGCGCTGGATCGCCAAGTTCGAGAAACCGCGCCTGAAGGCGCTGGCCCACCTGAAACGCAAACTGGAGAAGAGCAATGGCTAGATCGACCTTCGTTTACGTGACGTACATCCGTACGACACCCGAGCGGCTCTGGTCCGCGCTCACAGATGCCGAGTTCATGAAGCAGTACTGGTTCGGCATGCACGGCGAGAGCGACTTCACCCCCGGATCACAGTGGAAGCTGGTGAACGACCGCGGCGAGGTGTGGGATGCCGGCGAGATCGTCGAAGCGGATCCGCCGCGGCGCATGGTGATCCGCTGGGAACACCAGATGCGCCCCGAGCTCAAGGCCGAAGGTGCATCGCTGTGCACGATCGAGCTGGCGCCCGAGGGGCAGGCCGTGAGGCTCACGATCACGCACAGCGTCGAACGCGAAGGATCGAAGCTGGTCGAAGCCGTGTCGGGCGGCTGGCCGAAGATCCTTTCTAACCTGAAGTCCCTGCTGGAAACTGGCGCGGTTGCCTTTGAAGAGCCGCACCGGAGTCAGAAATGAACATCGCCCGCAAGTCCTTTGCGGTGCTGCTCGCACTGCTGGCCGCCGTCAGCCCCGCGGCGCAATCGGTGCCGCCTGCGCGACACGTAACCATCGTCCTCGTCCACGGCGCTCTGATCGACGGATCGAGCTGGCGCGGCGTCTACGACGTGCTTTCTCGGCGCGGCTTTCATGTCGCCGTTGTGCAGCAGCCGCTCACAGGATTCGACGACGACGTGGTCGCGACGAAGCGGGTGATAGACCAGCAGGAAGAACCGGTCGTGCTTGTCGGCCATAGCTATGGCGGCGCGATCATCACGGTGGCGGGCACCGATCCAAAGGTGAAGGCGCTGGTCTATGTGGCCGGGCTTCAGCCCGACGTCGGCGAAACCGCCGGTGAGGTCGCCCCGCCCGAGCCTGCCGCGGACAAGCACCTGACTCCGAGCAAGGACGGCTTCGTCTTCGTCGACCCGGCGCATTTCGCGGAAGACGTTGCGGCCGACCTGCCCAAGGCGCAGGTCGACTTCATGGCGCACGCGCAGATGCCGGTGGCGGGTGCGGCCTTCGCGGTGAAGATGCCAGCTGCCGCGTGGCACTCCAAACCCAGTTACGCAGTGATCGCCAAGCAGGACCGAGCGCTTGACATCGAGCGCGCGAAGTGGATGGCGCATCGCGCCGGCTCGAAAATCACTTTCGTCGACGGAAGCCACGCCGTGCTCATCTCGCAACCGCGAGCCGTCGCAGACGTTATCGAAGCCGCCGCGCGGTCCGTCCGCTAGTTCGAAAGGGCAGGGAGAGGCGACCGCTCTTGGTCTCTGGCGTTCGGCCGCTCTTGGCCGCGTGCCGCTGGTCAGGCGTCGCCGGTGACGGGCTGCTTATGGATCCGAGTGGCGGTCCAGGGCGGTCGAAGCCGAGTGCATAAGTTCGAGGACTGAGCGGACCACACCAGATCTGCGCCCCGGCGGCGGCGCTGCCTCAGCCGCGTGCGGCGGCGCGGTTGCCGCGCGCGGATCGGGTGCGAAAGGTGATCGAGTAGCGCAGCGCCGGCGTCGGCGCGACGCTGTGCTGCCAGCCCCAGCGTGCCTCGGCGCGCAGCACGTAGGCCGAGCGCGGCGCGAGCTCGAGCGAGAGCACGTCGACCTTTTTCGGCTGCACCGGCGGGTAGCGGCGAAAGCGCATCCGCGCCGTCCCCGCGAGCGAAATTCCAACGACGGTCTCGAAGTCAGGAACGTCGCGATGCCAGCCGAGCGGGACGCCGGGACGGTACTCGGCGATGAGCGCGCTCGACAGGGCCTCGGCCGATTCGCCGACCCACGCCGCGGCCTTCGCGCGCAGCGGCTCGAGCCCGGGCGGCAGCGGCGGGCCCGGCCGCAGCCGGTTGTCGTCGTAGTCGTAGGCGCTGCCGAAGTGGACGACGCGCCGGCGCGCGGTGTAGCCCTTGTACTGCGCCTCGTGCAGCGGCAGCGTCGCGATCAGGGCCAGCAGCTCGGCTTCCTCGGCGGCATCGATGAAGTCGGTGCGGTTATCCCAGCCGGGCGGCAATGCAGGAGCGGGCGGCGCCGGCGATTCGCCGAAGAGCCCGAGCTGGTCGGCAGCGGCATTCACGCGAACATTGTGACGGCGCGGCGACGTTGTCGCCGGCGCCACCCCTTCGCTGCGAAGGTCGTCGCATCATCGCGACCCGCTTTCTACAGGAGTAGATCGATGACCGCAGCGAGCGCGACCGCGCCGACGCGGGCCCTGATCGCGACCGTCCCGTTTGATGCATCCGCTCGATAAAACGACCGCGCTCGCGGGCGCACCGGGCGAGCCGGTTCGTCGCGGCCATACCAACGACGCCTGCTGGACCTTCATCGGCCCGTTCGGCGGCGCATCGGCGGCGACGGCGCTGCGCGCCGTGCTCGAGCATCCGGACCGCGCCGGCGATCCGCTCGCCGTCACGGTCAATTTCTGCGCGCCGATCGCGCGGGGAGAATTCGACGTTCACGTGCGGCGTGCCCGCGCCAACCGCTCGAGCCAGCACTGGCAGGTCGAGTTTCGCCAGGGTGCGAGCGAAGACGCCGTCCTCACCACCAGCATCGTCACGGCGGTGCGGCGCGCGAGCTGGCATCACCAGCCTGCGCGCGCGCCGGTGCTGGCAGCCGTCGCGACCCTGCCCGCGTTCGACAATCGGGCCTCCTTGTCCTGGGTCGCGCAGTACGGCTTTCGATTGGCCGAGGGCACGCCCGTGCTTAACGAGGACCCCATCCCTGATCCACCGCTCTCGGCCCGCTCGCTGCTCTGGCTGCGCGACGACGTGCCCCGGCCGCTCGATTTTCTTTCGCTGCTGGCGTTTGAGCAATGCCTTCTTCGGCCGCATCTTCCAAGTCATCGGCCGCATTCCGCCGTTCGGCACGGGGTCGATGACGACTCATTTCCATGCGGCCGCCGACGAGCTCGCCGCCCACGGCAACGCAGCGCTGGTCGCGCTTGCCGATGGGCGCGTCTTCCATCGCAGCTGCTGCGACCAGAGCGCCGAGCTCTGGGCCGCGGGCGGCCAGCTGCTCGCGACGTCGATGCAGGTCGCCTGCTCCGCGTCGAGGGTGCGGGCGGCTCGCGGCTCGCGCCGGCCCTAGAAGAGGCCGTCGATCTCGCCGTCGGCGTTGACGTGGATGCCGTGCGCCGCCGGCTCGGCCGGCAAGCCGGGCATGGTCATGATGTCGCCGCAGATCGCGACGATGAAGCCGGCGCCGGCGGCGAGGCGAACCTCGCGCACTGGCAGCACGTGACCCGACGGCGCACCGAGCAGCTTCGGGTCAGCGGAGAACGAGACCTGCGTCTTGGCGATGCAGATCGGCAGCGCGCCGTGGCCGGCGGCGGCGAACGCGGCGAGGTCGACGCTCGCCTTGTGGGACAAGGCGACATCCGCGGCCCCGTAGATGCGCGTGGCGATCGTGCGAATCTTCTCGACGAGCGGCAGGTCGTCGGGGTAGAGCGGCGCGAAGCGCGACTCGCCCGATTCGCAACGCGCGACGACGCAGCGCGCCAGCTGCTCGGCGCCGGCCGCGCCCTCGGCCCAGTGCCGGCACTGCACCGCCTCGACCTCGAACTCGGCCTCGCAGATGTCGGCGAGGAGGCGATGCTCGGCGTCGGTGTCGGAGGTGAAGTGGTTGATGGCGACGATCACGGGAACGCCGAAGCCGCGCACGTTGCGGACGTGGCGGCCGAGGTTGACGAGGCCGGCCTGCAGCGCGCTCAAGTTTTCCTTCATCAGCTCGTTGACGGCAACGCCGCCGTTGTACTTGAGCGCGCGCACCGTCGCGACGATCACCGCCGCGTCGGGCCGCAGCCCGGCCTGGCGGCACTTGATGTCGAAGAACTTCTCGGCGCCTAGGTCGGCGCCGAAGCCCGCTTCGGTCACGGCGTACTCGCCGAGTTTCAGAGCCGCCCGCGTCGCGATCACCGAGTTGCAGCCGTGCGCGATGTTGGCAAACGGGCCGCCGTGGATCAGCGCCGGCGAGCCTTCGAGGGTCTGCACAAGGTTGGGATTGATGGCGTCCTTCAGCAGCGCGGTCATCGCGCCGGCCGCCTTCAGCGCGCCCGCGGTGACCGGCTGCAAGCGCCGCGTGTAGCCGACGACGATGCGGGCGAGCCGCTCTTCCAGATCGGCGAGGTCGTCGGCGAGGCACAGGCACGCCATCACTTCCGAGGCGACCGTGATGTCGAAGCCGCTCTCGCGCGCGAAGCCGTTGGATCCGGGACCCGATGCGCCGCCGAGGCCCACGGTGACGGCGCGCAGCGCGCGGTCGTTCATGTCGGTGGCGCGGCGCCAGGCGATGCGCCGCGTGTCGATCTCGAGCGCGTTGCCCCAGTACACGTGGTTGTCGACCAGCGCGGCGAGCAGGTTGTGCGCCGACGTGATGGCGTGGAAGTCGCCGGTGAAGTGCAGGTTGATGCGCTCCATCGGCATCACCTGCGAGCGCCCGCCGCCGGTCGCGCCGCCCTTGGCGCCGAAGACCGGGCCGAGCGACGGCTCGCGCAGTGCGATCACGGCGCGCTTGCCGATGCGGTTCAGCGCGTCGCCTAGGCCGATCGTCGTCGTCGTCTTGCCCTCACCGGCGGGAGTCGGGTTGATCGCCGTGACGAGGACCAGCTTGCCGTCGGGGCGGTCGCGCAGCGCATCGAGCTGGCTGCGCTCCAGCTTGGCGATGTGCCTGCCGTAGAAGTCGAGCGCGTCGAAGGGTATGCCGGCGGCCTGCGCGATGTCGGCGATAGGGCGGAGGCGGCTGGCGCGGGCAATGGTGAGGTCGTGCGACATGAGAGGAGGGCTCGAAGGTCTTCGCCCAGTTTCGCACGGCGATCGGCGCGGTCGGTCCCGGCACAAGCGAGCCGTGGCGCTATCCTTTCCGCTTCGCCGTCTGGGATCGCACCGAATGCGGCCCCACTTGCGCCGTTGAACTACCGAGACCGCCGTCATGACACCGATCGACGTCCAGCCCCTCGACGCCGCGACGCGGCAAGCGCTGGAGGGCGTGACGACGGCGACACTCACCACGGTGCTGCTCAAGAAGGGCTTGCGCAACGTCTGGATCCGCGGCGCGCTGCCGCTCGCCGAGCGGCTGCCCGGCCGCCGCGTCGGTCGTGCCTTCACGCTGCGCTTCGTGCCGGCGCGCGAGGACCTGGCGACGCCCGCGTCGTGGGCTTCGCCGACCTCGACGCGCGCGGCCATCGAGGCGATGCCGGCTGGCGCGATCGCTGTCGTCGATGCGATGGGCACCGTCGACGCCGGCATCTTTGGCGACATCCTGTGCGCGCGGATGGCGCATCGCGGCGTCGCCGCGCTGATCACCGACGGCGTTGTCCGCGACTTCGCCGGCGTACTCGGCACCGGCCTCGCGGTATGGTGCCGCGGCACGGCGGCGCCGGCGTCGGTGAACGGCCTCACCTTCGTCGGCTGGCAGGAGCCGGTCGGCTGCGGCGGCGTCGCGGTGATGCCGAACGACGTCGTCGTCGCCGACGGCGATGGCGCGGTCGTGATTCCGGCGGCGCTGGTCGACGATGTCGTCGCGGCCGCCGTCGAGCAGGAGCGCCTCGAGGGCTGGATCATGCGCGAGGTCGAGGCCGGCGTGCCGCTGCCCGGCCTCTACCCTGCCAACGACGCCACGCGCGCGCGCTACGAAGCCTGGGCGGCGCCTCGCGCTGACGGCGCGAGCAAGCCCTAGCCGCCGCGTCGCCGCTCAGCGCGCCGGATGACGCCGGGCGCGCGGGATCCAGTACCAGAGCACCGCCGCCGCCGCGAAGCCGAGCGCGCCGGTGCACCAGATCCCGGTCGCCAGCGACACCATCGCCGTGACGGCTGAAAGGAGCGCCGGCCCGCAGGTCGAGCCGATGTCCGACATCAGCCGCCACAGGCCCAGGAAATGGGCGCGGCCGGCGACCGGCGAATAGTCGGCGCCGAGCGTCATGAGCATCCCCGAGCCGATGCCGTTGCCGAAGCCGATCAGGAGCGAGGCGAGCAGGAGCGTGACGGCGCCGTGGGTGAACGGCGTGATCGTCATCGCCACCCCCATGATCAGCATCGATGGCACGGCGACCCACGCGCGGCCTTTGCGATCCATGACCTTGCCGGCGGGATAGAAGACCAGCATGTCGATGCCGCCGGCGAGGCCGTAGATGAGCGAGGTCGTCGCCGCGTCGAGGCCGATGCCTTCGGCCCAGAGCGGGATCACCGCCTGGCGCGAGGCGCGCACCGCGGCGACGAGGAGCGCGCCGATCCCCAGGGTCAGAAAAATCCGGGCGTGGCCGACGCCGACCGAGCGCAGGGTCGCCGCCGGGCGCGCGGCGGCGAGGTCGGGCGTCGCGTCGATCGGCACGTGCGCCGGCAGTTCCGGCATGCGCAGGGCGACGAGTGCCGAGAGCACGAGCGCGCCGACGCCGGCCCAGTACGCGCCGCCGATGCCCATGACGTGGATCAGCGCGGCGGCGATGAACGGGCCGAGGAAGAGGCCGATCCGCATCACGCCGCCGAGCGTCGACAGCGCCCGAGCGCGGAAGTGGAACGGCACGGTCTCGGTGAGGTAGCTCTGCCGCGCCAAGCCGAACACGGCGCCCGACATGCCGACCATGAACACGCCGATGCCGAACGCCCACAGGTTCTTGGCCAGGACGCAGAGCGCCATCGCCAGCGCGCCCCAGACCGCGGCGCCGACGATCGCCCACCGCTCGCCGTAGCGCGTCGTGATGAGCGAAGCGGGGATGTTGGAGACGAGCGAGCCGATGCCGATCAGCGTCACCATGAGGGCGGCGAGGGCAACCGAGCCGCCGAGCTGGCGGACCGTGAGGGCAATCACGGGCAGGATCGCGCCCTCGCCGATGCCGAACAGGAACGAGGGGCCGAACGCGGGCAGGGCGATCTTGCGCAGGCTAAAGGTGTCGTCGCTCACGTCGTGCAGGGATGTGGCGCGAGCTTAGCCGCACCGCGGAAGCGGCCAATCCGGGTTCGGCGCGAGGCACGCTATCCTCGCGCGCACCGCGCTGCGCCGCGCACGAACGACCCCGGAAGAACGCTCATGGCCACGTCATCGCTCCGCGCCGCTTCGGCGCGCGACTCCGCCGGCATCGACGCCGCCCTGCTGGTCCTGCGCTTGGTGCTGGGGCTGCTCATCCTGCTGCACGGCATCGGCAAGCTGCCGCCTCCGCCGGCCTCCATCGTCGGCGCGCTAGACCAGGTCGGCCTGCCCAGCGCGCTCGCCTACGGCGTCTACCTCGGCGAGATCTTCGGTCCGATTCTGATCATCATCGGCATGTGGACGCGGCTCGGCGCGTTCTTGATCGCCGCCAACATGATCGTGGCGGTGCTGATCGCGCACACCGGCGACCTCGTCCACATGGGCGAGTCGGGCGGCTACGCGCTCGAGCTGCAAGCGATGTACCTGTTCACCGCCGTGGCCCTGGCGCTCACCGGCGCCGGCCGCTACAGCGTTGGCGGGCGCTACGGGCCGCTCAACTAGTGCGGTGCGCCGTGCAGTTCTGTAGTTAGGTACGCGGCGGCGTGAGGACGCACGGCACTCGGACCTGGATGGCCGGGGAGCGTCTGCTGTACGACGGGTACCGGCCCTTCAACGCTTCAAGCCATTGGACTGAAACCTATGCATAGCAGCGGTTTATCAGCCGACCCAAACCGCCGCAGAGCGGACGATCAGCACATTCGAACACTGGCTTCGAAGACTACCGTGAGCATCGTCGATTCAGTCCAGCTGGACTTCGGATAGACCGAAGTCTTTGCTGCAAGATAGTCAAAGGAGCGGGTACGACTGTTTGCCCGAACTCCGGGTTCATCGCCGCAATGAGGCGAGCTCATCAATCGGGCAGTCACGAATTCGGAGCAGCCGGCCATGGACTCCGGGAAGCGACCTGACGACATTCCCGGCGCGCGCACGACGGCAAGTTGGCCTCATTCGATCACTTCTTTCGCCCGCACCAGTATCGATTGGGGGATGGTCAAGCCTAGTGTCTTGGCGGTCTTCAGATTGATGATCAGCTCGTATCGCGTCGGCTCTTCGACCGGGAGATCGGCGGGGGTTGGCGCCCCTGAGTATCTTGTCGACATAGACGGCCGCCAGCACGTAGTGATCGGTCAGGACAGGCGCATAGGAGATGAGTCCGCCGACCCGCGCCGTTTCGGCAACGTCGCTGCTCAGCGGCAGTCGCACCGAGGCGGCGAACTCTACCCACTCGGCGCGGCGCGCGCTGATCATCGGCTCGTCCACCACGTAAAGCCAGTCGGCGCGCGCAACGCGGATCGACGCGTAGGCTGAGCCAAAATCCTCCGGCCGACTCACCTCGACGATCGTCACCCCAATGTTCGAGCCGCGCGCGGCCTCGGTGATGCTCGCAACGAACGGGCGCGCGCCCGCATTGGTTGGATTGACGAGAATCGCCAGCCGCGTCATGCGCGGGGCGATTTCCCTCATCAGCTCGACGTGCTTGCCACCGAGTGGCAGATTCGCTGTTCCGGTGACATTGCCGCCCGGCCGGGCTAGGCTCGCGATCAGTCCGGCACCGATCGGGTTGCCAGCGTGGAGCATCACGATCGGGATGGTATTGGTCGCTTGACGTACCGCGAGGGTCGCGGCAACCGCCGGGGTGACGATAACGTCCATCTTGGCGTCCACCAGCTCGCGCGCGAGCTCCTTCAGCCGTTGAGGGCTCCCCTCGGCGAACCGCTCATCGATAACGATCGTCTTGCCTTCGACGTAGCCGAGCTCGCGCAGGCGCTGCCGGAACAAGCCGAAGTTCCTCCGCGGAAACGCATCGCTCGAAGAGGCGAACCACAGCGCGCCGAGGCGCGCCATCTTGATCGGATGTTGCCCGCTCGCACCAGAACCGCCGGCAATGAGCGCTACCAGTCCTAGCACGCGCAGCGCCGCACGCCTGGCCGTCATCGAATTCCTCGAGGCGATGGAACTAACATCCTATCCGTAAGAGATGCCCCCAAGTCCAACGCCCTGAACGCGTGAGAGCGCCTCTCCCTCGCGCCACGAAGCCCACGTTCATGAGCGATTGCATTTGGCCGCTGAACAGCTGTCGCTGGTGACGGGCTGTTATGGGTTCAAAGCTGCGGTTCAGGGCGGTCGAAGCCAAGTGCATAAGTGTGAGTGCTGCGAGCACCACGCTACCGCTCGGCCGCCGCCGCGTCGTCGAAGCCGCCCGCGGCGCGCAGCGCCACGCTGCCGGGCCCGGTGATCTGCTCGATCAACGCAATCGCGCCGTCGCGGTCGCGGGCCGATGCGGCGACAGCGGCGCTGTAGACGGTCGCGAGCGCGAACGGCGCCGGCAGCGCTCCGACGAGCGCGAGGCCGGGCGTGTAGCGGATCTCGGTCGCTTGCGTGCAGCCGAGGGCGGCGGCGTCACCTGCGGCCGCGAGCTCGCGCATGGCGGTCGCGCCGTTGGCGAACATACGCAGGCGCGGGGCGAGCGCGGCGCGCACGCCGAGCCGCTCGAGCACAGAGGCGACGTGTGCGCCGGCGGTCGATTGCGTCGCGTCGGGGAAATAGATCGCGCTGGCGGCGAGCAGGGCCGCCCGCAGCGACTCGGCGCCGGCGATTTCGGGGCGCGGCGCCGCCGTGGCGACGGCGATCGCCGTCGCCACCCGGCCGATCGCGCGCGCCGATCCGGCGCGGAGCTCGCCGCTCTCCTGCAGTGCTCTGACGATGGCGTCGGTGGCGACGAAGACGTCGCACGGCGATCCGGCGCGGAGCGCATCGCGCATCGCGCCGACCGCTCCGAAGGTCGCGACGACGCGCCGGCCGCTCGCGGCCTCGAAGTCGCTGTGGACGGCAAGCACCAGCCCCTTGACCGCGCCCGCGCAGAGGACGTGCAGCTCGGCCGCCACGCGCGTTTCCTCGCGGTCGCTGGAGTTCACTGCTCGGCCTTTGCGCCCGACACCTTGACGATATGCGCCCACTTGACGATGTCGTCTTTGAGGTAGCGCGTGAACTCGGCGACGCTCATCGTCATCGGGCTCGCGCCCTGTGCTTTCCACGCCTTCGCGGTCTCGGCGCCGGCGACGATCCTGGCGACCTCGGCGTTCAGGCGCGACACGATCGCCGGCGACGTGTTCTTCGGCGCCATCAGGCCGAGCCAGATCGTCGCCTCGTAGCCGGGCACGCCGGCCTCGGCGATCGTCGGCACGTCGGACATCACCGCCGAGCGCGCCGCGCCGGTTGTGGCGAGCGCCTTCACCTTGCCGGCGCGGACGTGCTCGGTCATCGTCGTGACGGCGTCGAACATCAGGTCGACCTGGCCGCCGAGCACGTCGGTGCGCGCGCCCGAGCTGCCCTTGTACGGAATGTGCAGGATCGAGACGCCGGCCATCGCCTTGAAGAGCTCGCCGGCCATGTGGTACGGCGTGCCCGGCCCCGATGAGGCGTACGTGAGCGAGCCCGGCTTCGCCTTGGCCGTGGCGATCAGCTCGCGCAGCGTCGACGCCGGCAGGCCGCTGCGCGCGACCAGGACCAGGTCCGACGAATTGATCGGCGCGATGGGCGCGAAGTCGCGCATAAGCTGGAACGGCTTGATCGGGATGAGCGACTCGTTGACCGTGTGGGTGTTCGACATCAGCAGAAGCGTGTAGCCATCGGGCGGGCTCTTGGCGACGGCGTCGGTGCCGATGATCGAGCCCGCGCCGGGCCGGTCGTCGACGATGAAGGTCTGCCCCATCGACTCCTGCAGGCGCTGCGCGATGAAGCGCGCATAGACGTCGGCCGGCCCGCCCGCCGCGAACGGCACGATGATGCGCACCGGCCTGCTCGGGTAGTCCTGCGCCGCAGCGGGCGGCGCCGCGCCGAGCAGCAGCAGAGCGGCAACGCCCCCCAGGGTCCGGCGCCACGCGCGCGCGCCCGGTGCGCGGGATCGAGCTTCGCTCATCGTCTCTCCAGGGTGTCGGCCCGCGGCCGCTTGTGCGCGCGATGTTACGGCCGAGCGGGTGGCCGAGCGGGTGGCCGAGCGGGTGGCCGCGCCGGCGCCGTCCGTGCGCGCAGTGGGTAGCATGGACGTATGAACCGAAGACCGCTTTTGCTGCTCGTGGCGAGCAGCCTCGCCGCCGCGGTGATCGCCGCGCCGGCGTTCGCCCAGAACGCGTATCCCGACAAGCCGATCACGATGGTCGTGCCGTTTCCGCCGGGCGGCGTCGCCGACACCGTCGCCCGGCCGGTCGCCGAGGCGCTGGCGCGCGAGTTGAAGCAGCCGGTGATCGTCGAGAATCGCGTGGGCGCCGGCGGTGCGCTCGGCATCGGCGTCGTGGCGCGCGCGCCCGCCGACGGCTACACCGTGCTCCTCAGCCTCTCGTCAATCTCGATCCTGCCCGAGGCTGACAGGATCCTCGACCGCAAGCCCGCGTACCAGCTGAGCCAGTTCAAGCCGATCGCCCGCTTCACCGCCGACCCCACCGTGCTCGTCGTCCGCGTTGACGCGCCCTGGAAGACGTTCGCCGATTTCGTCGCCGACGTGAGGCGCAATCCCGGCAAGTACAACTACGGCAGCTCGGGCAACTACGGAACGATGCACGTGCCGATGGAGATGCTCAAGGCCAAGGCCGGCTTTCGCATGACGCACATCCCGTACACCGGGGCGGGGCCGGCGGTGGTGGCGTTGCTGAGCGGCCAGGTCGACGCGCTCGCGAGCGGGCCGTCCACGGTCGTGCAGCAGATCCAGGCCGGCAAGCTGCGTGCGCTCGCCCATTGGGGCGACCATCCCCTCGCGGCGCTGCCCGAGGTGCCGAGCCTAAAGCAGCTCGGCTATCCGGTCCGCTTCGCGCAATGGTCGGCGCTGTTCGTTCCGGCCGCCGCGCCCGAGGATGTGATCAGGAAGCTGCGCGCGGCCTCGGCCAAGGTCGCCGCCGATGCCAACGTGCGCCAGGTGATCGCCAAGGCTGGCAGCCCGATCGAATACCTCGATGCCCCAGAGTTCCAGACCTACTGGGACGCCGATGCGGCGGAGATGACGAAAGCGGTGCGCGCGGTCGGCAAGGTGGAGTAACCCTAGCCGCGACGCCCGCGGCACGCGCCGGTCAGCGCCCGGTCCAGCGCGGCGGGCGCTTGTCGAGGAACGCGCGCACGCCCTCGTGGAAATCGGCGCTGCCGTAGGTTGCGGCGACGAGGTCGTCGCCATCCGGCACGATTCGCGCTTCCTGGATGCGGCGCACCGCTTCCTTGGTGACCCAGAGCGTGATCGGCGCGTGCGCGGCGACGGTCTCGGCTAGCTCTCGAACGCGCGCCTCGATCGCGTCGGCGGCGACGATCTCGTGCACGAAGCCGGCGGCGAGCGCTTCCGCGGCGGGCAGCAGCCGCGCCGTGAAGATCATCTCCTTCAGGCGTGAAGGCCCGAACAGGTCGAGGTAGCCCGCATACGCCCGCATCGACAGGCAGTTGCCGAGCGTGCGCGCGATCGGCGCGCCGAAGCGCGCCTCGGGCGTGGCGATGCGAAGGTCGGCGCCGGCCGCGATGGCGAGGCCGCCGCCGACCGCGAAGCCTTCGATCTGGGCGATGACGGGCTTCCTGACGCGCGCAATCCTGCCGGTGCGATGGTCTGCCTCGCGCTCGTAGCGAAGGCCGTCCTCGCCGCTCTCGAAGGCGGTGAACTGGGCGATGTCGGTGCCGGCGACGAAGGCCTTGCCGCCGGCGCCCTTGACGACGAGGACCCGGATCGAGTCGTCGCCGTCCACCTCCTCGCACGCGTCGTAGAGGCGCTGGTACATGTCCCAGGTCATCGCGTTGCGCGCCTCGGGGCGGTTGAACGTGAGGGTGACGATCGCGTCGCGTCGTTCGACGAGGACGTGCTCGCTTGCGGGCGTGGACGATTCCATGGGCGGGGTCGTGTCCGGTCGAGATCAGGCGCCGATGAACTTCGGCTTGCGCTTCTCCATGAAGGCCGCCTGGCCTTCCTGGTAGTCGGCGCTGGCGAAGCAGGCGGCGACGGCGCGCTCGGTGGCGCCGACGTCGCGCTCGGCCGCGTCCTTGAGCGCCTCGCCGACGACGAGCTTGGCGCAGCGAACCGTCAACGGCGCATTGGCGACGATGGTTTGCATCATCTCGTCGATCGTCGACTCGAGCGCGTCGTCGGCGACGACGCGATTGACAAGGCCCATCTTCTCGGCCTCGCGCGCGTCGAACTGGCGGCCCGTGAAGAACATCTCCTTGGCGTACGCGGGTCCGACGAGGTCGACCAGCGGCTGGGCGCGGTTGAGGCCGTAGCCGAGGCCGAGCCTGGCCGCGGGCACGCCGAACTTCGCGTCCTCGCTGCAGATGCGGATGTCGCAACAGACCGCGGCCGCCGTGCCGCCGCCAATGCAGTAGCCGCGGATCATCGCGATCGTCGGAATGGCCATGCCCCGAATCGCCGAGTAGGCCTTCTGCGTCGTCACCTGGTAGTGCGCGACGGCTTCGGCCTCCTGGCGCTCGTCCTTGAACTTCGAGATGTCGGCGCCCGACGCGAACGCCTTGCGGCCCGCGCCGGCGACAACCATGACGCGCACCGAGGGGTCGGCGCTGAACTCGGCCATGATCTCGAGCGCGGCTTCCCACATCTCGAGCGAGATCGCGTTGTGGCGCTCGGGGTTGTTGAAGATCATCCAGCCGACGCCGTTCTCGCGGCGGAAGATCATTTTTTCGCTGCGCATCGGCTTCTCCTCAAACGATTCCGTCGGCACGCAGCCGCTCGATCTCGGCGCCGTCGCAGCCGATCTCGCGAAGCACCTCGTCAGTGTGCTCACCCAGCGCCGGCGGGTGCTGCACGACCCGGCTTGGCGTCCGGCTCAGCGTCACCGGCTGGCCCAGGTAGGCGACCTCGCCGAGCTTCTCGGCGATGCCTAGATGGCGCACCTGGGGATCGGCGAACGCCTCGTCGATCGAATAGATCGGCCCCGAAGGCACGCCGGCGCCGTTGAGCAGCTCGACCCACTCGGCCGTGCCGCGCTTCTCGAGGTGCGCCTCGAGCTCGTCGTGCAGGCGGTCGCGATTGTCCGAGCGGAGGGCCGCGGTCGAGTAATCACGATGCGTCGTCAGCTCGGGCGCGCCGATCGCGTTGCAGAACCGCACCCAGATCTTGTGGCCCGACACCGCCAGGTTCATGAAGCCGTCGCGAGTACGGTAGACGCCGGTCGGGATCGAGGTGGGGTGGTTGTTGCCCGCCTGCTTAGCGACTTCGCCGCTGATGAGCCAGCGCGCGGCCTGGAAGTCGAGCATGAAGAGCTGCGCCTGAAGCAGCGACGCCTTCACCCATTGCCCCCGGCCCGACTTCTCGCGCTCGACGACCGCGACGGCGATGCCATATGCGCAGAAGATGCCGGCGCACAGATCGGCGATCGGAATGCCGACGCGCAGCGGCCCCTGGCCGGGCAGGCCGGTGATCGACATCAGGCCGCCCATTCCCTGCGCGATCTGGTCGAAGCCCGGCCGCAAGCGGTAGGGGCCGTCCTCTCCGTACCCGGAGATGCTGGCGTAGATCAGGCGCGGGTTGACGGCGGCCAGCGCCTCGTAGCCGATGCCGAGCTTGTCCTTGACGTCGGGCCGGTAGTTCTCGACCAGCACGTCGGCCTTTGCCGCCAGCTTCTTCAGGATCGCGACGCCTTCGGGCGACTTCAGGTTCAGCGTCATGCCGCGTTTGTTGCGATGCACGTTCTGGAAGTCGCTGCCGTCGCGCGGGCCGCCGATGCCTTCGCCTTCGTCCATCGCCGCCGGCATCTCGATCTTGATCACCTGCGCGCCCCAGTCGGCGAGCTGGCGCACCGCCGTCGGGCCGGCGCGCACGCGCGTGAGATCGAGAACGGTGAGGTGCGAGAGGGCGCTCGACGCAGGCATGAAAACGAGTCTAGCGTGGCGGGTGCGGCCCGCTCGCCGCTGGTGGCATCCAGCGATCCCAGGCCGTGGCGGCGACCGGCTCGCCCCAGAGATCGACCACGATCGGCGTGCCGGCATGCGCGCGCGCGGCGACGTCGCCGCGCACATAGGCGAGGCCGACGCAGCGGCCGGCGGCGTCGCTCCAGCCTGCCGATGCGATCTCGCCGATCGCGACGCCACCGAAGAGGAGCGCTTCGCCGCCCCAGACGAACACGTCGCCGGCATCGAGGACGATGCTGACGAGCTTCTTGTGCAACGGCGCATCGCGCGCGCGCAGCAAGGCGGCGCGACCGAGGAACTCGGCTTGCTTGTCGAGCTTGACGGCAAACGCGGTTCCGGCCTCGAACGGCGTCTCGTCCGGACCGAGCTCGGCGCCCCAGGCGCGCCGCGCCGCTTCGATGCGCAAGGCGTCGAGGGCGTAGTAGCCCGCATCGGCGAGGCCGCCGCCGTCGACGCCGAGCCGGTCGCTCGCCGCGTGCAGCGCGAGGTAGACATGGCGCGCCATCTCGATCGGCACATAGAGCTCGTAGCCGGGCCCGCCGACGTAGCTCATCCGTGCGGCGCGAACGCGCGCGAAGCCAAGGTCGATTTCGCGCGTGGTCGCGAAGCGGAGCTGCTCGGGGCCGAGCGCGGCGAAGGTGTCGGGCGCGCCGACGCGGCCAAGCAGGGCGCGCGCGCTCGGCCCCATCAGCGACAGCACCGCCGTCATGCCGCTGACGTCGACCCGGGCAGCGGCTTCGCCGGCGCGCGTGTGGCGGGCGATCCAGTCGAGGTCGCGCGGTGTCTGCGCCGACCCGGTGACGACGAGGAAGCGATCGACGTCGAGGCGAGTGACCGTGACGTCGCTCTCGAAGCCGCCGCGCTCGTTGAGCATCGGCGTGTAGACCATCCGCCCGGGCGCGACGTCCATCTCGTTGGCGCACAGCCGCTGCAGCACCGCCAGCGCGTCGCCACCCTGCAGGAGGATCTTGCCGAATGAGGTCTGGTCGTAGAGGGCGACCGCCTGGCGCGTCGCGCGCTGCTCGCGCATGACGTCGCCAAGCCACGCCGGCTTGCCGAGGGTGTGCGCGTGGGGCGGCGCAGACGCCGTCGCGCTGGCGCGGAAGTAGCTCGCCCGCTCCCAGCCGTTCTTGGCGCCGAAGGTCGCACCGCGCGCGGCGAGCAGGTCGTAGAGCGGGCTCGTCCGCAGCGGCCGCGCCGTTTCGAGCTCCTGACGCGGCCAGCGCATCGCGTAGTGGAGGCCGAGCGTCTCGCCGGTGCGCTCGGCGAGCGCTCTTTTGTTGGCAGTGTGCGGGCCGAAGCGGCGGATGTCGACATCGGCGAGATCGCTCTGCGGCGCGCCGGCGACGATCCATTCGGCGAGCGCCGCGCCGGCTCCGCCGGCGTTGGCGATTCCCGCCGAGTTGAAGCCGGCGCCGACGTAGAACCGGCGCAGCTCGGGCGCCTCGCCGAGAATGAAGTTGCCGTCGGGCGTGAAGCTCTCGGGCCCGTTGAGCAGCATCTTGACCCGGGCCGTCTCGAGGCACGGCGTGCGTCGGATCGCAGCGGTCATCAACGGCTCGAACTGGTCCCAGTCCTCGTCGAGAAGCTGGAACTGGAAGGTCGCGGGGATCGGGTCGAGCGGCCACGGCTTGGCTTTCGGCTCGAACCCGCCCATCAGCAGGCCCCCGACCTCTTCCTTGTAGTAGATGCAGCCGTCGGGATCGCGCAGCACCGGCAGCATTGGATGCACGCCCTCGATGCGGTCGGTGACGATGTAGAAGTGCTCGGCCGACCAGAGCGGAACGTTCACGCCGGCGAGCGCGCCGAGCTGGCGCGACCACTGGCCGGAGCAAGCGACCACGACCTCGCACGCGATTTCGACGTCGGCACCGCCGTGGCGCACGCGAACGCCGGTCACATGCGCGCCGCCCGCCGCGGGCTCGCTGCGCACGGCGACGATCTCGGCGTCCTCGACGATCTTCACGCCGCGGTTGCGCGCGCCCTTGGCGAGCGACATCGTCAGGTCGGCCGGATTCGCCTTGCCGTCGCCAGGAATCCAGATCGCGCCGGCAAGGTCGTCCGTGCGCAGGACCGGGAACAGGTCGCCGGCGCGCGCCGGGCTGATCTCCTCGCAGTCGACACCGAAGCTGCGCGCGAGCGCGAGCTGCTTGCGCAAGGCCTTCATCCGCTCCGACGTCTGCGCGACGTTGACGCTGCCGCAGCGCTTCCAGCCGGTCGCCAGGCCGGATTCGCTCTCGAGCGTTGCGTAGAGCTCGATGCCGTATTTGCTCATCCGCGTCATCGTGCGGTTCGGCCGCATCTGGCCGATCAGGCCGGCGGCGTGCCAGGTCGTGCCGCAGGTGAGCTTGCCCTGCTCGAGAAGGAGCACGTCGTTCTCGCCGAGCGCCGCGAGGTGGTACGCCGTCGAGCAGCCGACGATGCCGCCGCCGACGACGACGATGCGGGCCTGGCTCGGCAGCGTCATCGTCTGGCCTCCCTCACGCGAGGCGCAGCGCCATCACGCCGGCGATGATGACGCCGGTGCCGACGGCGCGCTGCAGGCGAAAGCGCTCCTTCAGCATGAAGACGCCGATCAGCGCCGCGAACAGCACCGAGGTCTCGCGCAGGGCGGCGACCGATGCGACCGGCGCGCGCGTCATGGCCCACAGGGCGATGCCGTACGCGCCCATCGACGCGCAGGCGCCGAGCAGCGCGACCGGCCAGCGGCCGCGCATGTAGGCGAAGGCGGGCGTGAGTGCGCTGCGCCGCTGCCAGAGCACGATCGCGAAGTAGGGCAGGCCGTCGATCAGGAACAGGAGGCCGACGTATTGCAGCGCACTGCCCGAGGCGCGCACGCCGATGCCGTCGACGATCGTGTAGCTGGCGATGATGACGGCGTTGGCGAGGGCGTAGGCGAGGGCGCGGCGGCGCGAGCCGCTGTCGCGCGCCGAGCGCGTCAGGCCGATCGCCAGCACGCCCAGGCTGATGCCGGCGACGCCGATCCAGGCGGCGAGTGGAACATGCTCGCCGATCAGGCGGCCGCTCAGCAGGGCGACGAGCAGCGGCGCGGTGCCGCGCATCAGCGGATAGGCGAAGCCCAGCTCGCCGTGGCGATAAGCGCCGACCAGTGTCGCGTAGTACCCGATGTGGATCACGATCGAGGTCGCGAGCCAGGGCAGCGCCTCGGCTCGCGGCAGTCCGACGGCGATGACGAGCACGGCGCCGACGCCGCAGCCGAGGACGTGGATCAGCGCCGTGTCGAGCGCCTTGTCGGACCCCGACTTGATGAGCGCGTTCCACGAAGCGTGGAGGAGGGCGCCGAAGAGAACCGCCGCGACGATCGGCCAGCTGAGCGCCGGCGTCATCGGCGAACCAGGGCGCAGGCGGCCGCGCGGTCGAGGAAGTGGGCGAGCGGCGGCGTCGCCAGGTCAGCCTGTTTGGCGAGGTCGTCCCATTGGCGCAGCCGCACCGCCTCGTGCGCGCCCGGCTGGGCGATGAACGCGGCCGCCGCCGCGGCGTCGAACATGCCGCCTTGGAGCGCGAGGCTCCGCTTGGAGTCGTCCGACAGGCGCGCGAAGTAGCCGGCGTCGACCTGGCAGAGGTAGCGCTTGGCGTCGACGTGCAGCCTGATGGGGCCGAGCACCGCGTCGGGGAACAGGCCGCGCAGGAACGGGAGTGCGAAGTACTGGTGCGTGTCGTCGATACCGCGCAGCGTCGGCGTGTCGCCTTGCTGGTTGAGCAGGTGTCCGAGGTCGTGCAGGAGACAGGCCGTGACGAGCGCGTCGCCGGCTTTGCTCTGCTCGGCGAAGTGCGCGGTCTGCAGTGCGTGCTCGAGCTGCGTCACCGGCTCGCCGCTGTACTGCTCGGCGCCGAGGCGGGCGAACAGCAGCTCGATGTCGGCCAGGCTCAGCATGCGCGGCGCATGGCTCAGCGCGCGCTGTCGTCGGCGGCGCCGAGCGCCGCGAATTGCGACTGGCGGATCCGCGTCGCGGTCAGTGCCCCGGCCGATTCCAGGATCGGGTAGGCGACGCCGCAGATGTGCGAGTTGATCCGCTTCAGGTCGCTGATGAGGTCGAGGTGGAGCGAGCTCGTCTCGATGCTCTGGGACGTGTTCTCGCGCAGTCGGCCGATGTGGTTGGCGGCGTAGGCATGCTCCAGGTTGCGGAAGTGCGCCTTTTCCTCGAGCAGGCGCTTGGCGTCGCGAACGTGGCCGTCGAGGAAGACGCTCATCGCCAGGCGCAGGTTCGAGAGCAGCCGCTCGTGCAGGTGGACGATCTCGGCCATCCCGGCCTCGGAGAAGCTGCGGTTCTTCTTGACCTTCTTGTCCTCGATGTCCTGCAGCACGCGCTCGATGATGTCGCCGATCTGCTCCATGTTGATCGTGAACGAGACGATGTCGGTCCAGCGCCGGCTCTCCTCCTTCGACAGTGCTTCGCCCGAGATCTGGGTCAGGTAGAACTTGATCGCTGAATAGAGCTCGTCGACGACGTCGTCGAGCTTCCTCAGCTCCTCGGAGAGGCGCAGGTCGTTGTTGCGGATCACCGGGATGACGCCGCGCAGCATCGTCTCGACGACGTCGGCCTGGTGCAGCGCCTCGCGCGCCGCGCACGAGATCGCCAGGGAAGGCATGGTCAGCGCCAGCGGGTCGAGGTGGCGCGGCCGCATCGTTCCGGCGCCGGCCGAAGGCTCGCGTAGCCAGCGGTCGACGGTGCGGCCGACCAGGCCGGTAAAGCCGATGAAGATCGTCGCCAGCACCAGGTTGAAGATGAGATGGAAGGCGATCACCTGCTGGTGCAGGTTGGGGACAAGCTGCTGCAGCAGCACGTGTACCTGCGGCAGGATGGCCATGAAGAGCAGCGCGCCGATCGACTTGAAGATCAGGTTGCCGAGCGGCAGGCGGCGCACCTGCGGCGAGGCGTTCGCGGTGGCGAGGAGCGCGAGCACGCCGCTGCCGACGTTGGCGCCGAGGACGAGGCCGATCGCCACCGACTGCGGGATCATGGCCTCGGCGGCGAGCGTCGCGATCAGGAGGACGATCGCAAGGCTCGAGTACGACAGCACGGTGAGGACGGCACCGACGACGATGTCTAGCATCACCTCGTTCGGTAGCGCCACCAGCAGGGCGCGCACCGCGGGCGATTCGGTGAGCGGCCGCGTCGCCGCGACGATCAGCTGCAGCGCCAGCGTGATCAGGCCGAGGCCGATCAGCACCCGCCCGACCGCGCCGACGCCGCTGTTCTGGCGCGAGATGTAGATGACGACGCCGACGAAGATCAGCAGCGGCGAGATCCACGAGAGGTCGAACGAGAAGACCACCGCCATCAGGCTGGTGCCGACGTCGGCGCCGAGCATCACCGCCAGCGCGGCGCTGGTGGTGACCAGGTTCTTGCCGACGAACGAGGCGACGATCAGGCACGTCGCCGTGCTCGACTGGACGATGCTCGTCACGCCGAGGCCCGCGATGACGGCACGAAAGCGGTTGGCGAAGCTTTCGGCCAGGACCCGGCGCAGGTTTTCGCCGAAGACGCGCAGCATGCCGGTGCGCACGATGTGCGTCCCCCACACCAGGAGGGCGATCGCGGCGAGCAGATTCAGGAGGGGCAGCATCTAGGCGGGAGGCTCCCTCATGCCCACGGGAGGGAATAGGTTTTGAGGTTGGAGAAGCTCTTCATGGCTTCCTGCACGCCTTCCTTGTAGCCCAGTCCCGAATCCTTGATGCCGCCGAATGGCGTCAGTTCCAGCCGGTAGCCCGGCACCTCGCGAACGTTGACGCTGCCGACCTCGAGCTCGGCGACGAAGCGGGCGATGTGATCGAGCCGGTTCGTGCACACCGACGATGACAGCCCGTAGGCGGTGCCGTTCGAGATCCTGATCGCCTCGTCGATGTCAGCGAAGGCGATGATCGGCGAGACCGGGCCAAAGGTCTCCTCGCGCACCAGCGTCATCTCGGGCCGGACGCGATCGAGCACGGTCGGCGCATAGAGCGCGCCATCGCGCTGGTTGCCGACCAGGAGGCGCGCGCCCTGCGCGACCGCTTCCTCGACGCGCGCCTCGAACAGCCGTGCCACCGCCTCGTCGATGACGGTGCCCATGTCGACGCCGCTGTCGCCGGGGTCGCCGTGGCGCCAGGCCCTCGTCTTGGCGACGACGCGCTCGGTGAACTCCGCGGCGACCGCCTGGTGCACAAGAATCCGCTTGATCGCCGTGCAGCGCTGGCCCGAGTTCTTGTACGAGCCCTGGACGGCGAGCGTTGACGCCTCGTCGAGGTCGGCGTCGTCCATGACGATGATCGGGTCGTTGCCGCCCAGCTCGAGGACGAGGCGGCGGTAGCCCGCCTTCGCCGCGATCGCCTTGCCGATCGCCACGCCGCCGGTGAACGTGACGAGGTCGACATCGGCGTTCGTCACGAGTTCGTCGCCGAGCTCGCGCGGGTCGCCGGTGACGATCGAGAGCATCTCGGGCGGCAAGCCGGCCTCGTAGAGCAGGTCGGCGAAGCAGAGCGCCGAGAGCGGCACCTTCTCGGAGGGCTTGAGCACCATCCGGTTGTTGGTCGCGACCGACGGCACGACCTTGTGCGCGACCTGGTTCATCGGGTGGTTGAACGGCGTGATCGCCGCGATGGCCCCGAGCAGCGGCCCGCGTTGCGTGTAGACGCGGCGCCGCTTGCCGTGCGGCGTCAGATCGCAGGAAAAGATCTGGCCGTCGTCCTTCAGGCACTCGTTGGCGCCGAACGAAAGCACGTCGGCGACGCGGCCGGCTTCGTAGGTCGCGTCCTTCAGGCACAGTCCCGATTCGGCGCTGATCAGGCCGGCAATCTCGGTGGTGCGCTCGCGCACCAGGGCGGCCGCCTTGTCGAGGATTGTCGCGCGCTCGTAGCGCGAGAGCATGGCGCGGTAGGCGCGAGCGATCCGAAAGGCTTCGCGGACCTCCTCGACCGTCGCCTTCGGAACGCTGCCGATGCGCTTCTTCGTGAAGGGATTGAAGACGTCGATGGCGCGCTCCCCGGCGCGCCCCGAGCCGACCTTCTCGCCGGCGATGCGCATCGCTTCGTGTCGGTACATCACCTCACGGGACATGGTTGAGGGCGAGGTCGAAGGCGTCGAAGTTGCGCCAGCGACGCGCCGGGTCGATGTCGCGCAGCCTGCGGTTGACGATCAGCGGCACCCGCTGCTCGGAGACGCCGCCGTGCGAGCGCAGCGGCGCGTCGAGGCCCGAGAGGTCGTGGCGGGTCACCGACGTGCCGATCACGGTCGAGCGCTCCGCGACGACGATGAGGTCGCCGATGCGATCGACCGGCAGCTCGAAGAAAGCGGCGGCCTCGGCGCGCGTTCGCACCGATTCAATGCCGCGCAGCGCGCGCAGTCGCTCGGCGAGGGCCGCCCCGTCGGTGCCTTCCGGCAGGTACACGGTCGCGAACGAGCCGAGCGCGCCGTGGTGGACGACATAGGGGTCCGTGATGGGCAGGATGACCCGCGCACGGCCGGCCGCTGTGCCGCTCCCGAGCCCGGCCGCGCCGCTGTGGGGGACAGCGACCGAAGGGAGCGTGGGGGCCCCATCCGCCGCGCCCAGCCATTCGTCGAGCAGGTCCTGCAGATAGATGACGTCGGGCGCAGAGTCCATCTTCGTCTTCGCGTTCATCCCGTGGTCGGCCGTCAGCACGATCGTGCAGCCCATCGAATCGAGCTTGCCGAGGTAGTTGTCCATCATGCGATAGAACGCGTCGGCGCCGTCGGTTCCGGGCGCGTGCTTGTGCTGCACGTAGTCGGTGGTCGAGAGATACATCACGTCGGGGCAGCGTTCGTGCGACATCAACTCGACGCCGGCGGCGAACACGAACTCGGAGAGCTCGGCGCTGTAGACCGATGGCACCGGCATGCCGACGCGCTCGACGACGCCGGCGATGCCGTTCTCGTCCGCGTTCGCCTCGTCCGCCTTCTCGGCAGAGAAGCAGATCCCCTTCAGGCGGTGGCCGAGAAGCTTCCTCAGCTTGTCCTTGGCCGTGATGACGGCGACGAACTGGCCCGCGCTGGCGAGCTCGGCGAGGATGGTCGGCGCGCGCAGCCACTTCGGGTCGTTCATCATCACTTCTTCGCCGGTGGTGACGTCGAACAGATAGTTGCCGCAGATGCCGTGCACCGACGGCGGCGCGCCGGTGACGATCGACAGGTTGTTGGGATTGGTGAAGCTCGGGATGACGCAATCGGCGATCAGCGTCGTCCCGGTCGCGAGCACCTCCTTCAGCCAAGGCACGTGGCCGTGCGCGACCGCCTGGGCGATGTAGTCGGGTTCGCAGCCGTCGACGCAGACGACGACGGTCGGCTGGTGGGCGAGGGCGTAGTCCCGGCCGTTGACGCTGATCGTCATCGCGCCGCCTTGTCGATCGCGGCGCCGGCAAGCACGGCGGCGGGTCGTTGGTGGTTCTTGATCGTTCGCTCCTTGCTTTCCATGACGTGGTCGTACATCGCCCGGCCGGCCGCGTCAGCGTCGCCCGAGGCGATCGCCTTGACGATCTGGCGGTGCTCGCTCGCCGAGACCGGCATCAGCCCGCCGTCGGCCAGATTGAGCCGGCGGAAAAGGCTCAGTTCCTTGATCAGCTTGCGATAGATGGCGGTCAGCTTGCCGTTGCCGGCAAGCTCGACCAAGCGATCGTGGAAGCGCAGGTTGAGCAGGTGGTAGCGCTGCGCGTCCTTGGCCTTGACGGCCTGCTCCATCTGGTCGACGAGGGCGCGGATCTCCTTCAGGGCGGTCGGCGCGATCGAGACGGCGAGGCGGCGGCCGACGAGCTCGTCCATCGCCGCGCGCAGGTCGAAGATCTCGATCGCTTCCTCGACGGGCAGGTCGCGCACGAAGACGCCGCGGTTCTTCTCGGTGCGCACGAGGCCGGACTCGTCGAGCATCCGGAAGGCCTCGCGCAGCGGCCCGCGCGAAACGCCGAGCCGGGCGGCGAGCGCCATCTCGGTGAGCTTCTCGCCGGGATTCAGCTCGCCCGAGAGGATCATCCGCTCGAGCTCGCCCTGGACCACGCTCGAGAGCGAACTGGTCTGCAGGAGCTTGATGGTCGGGTGCGGCGCCGCGGCCGCGGCGAGGGCGGGCATGGGCGCAGTAGAAGCGATGCGGCGCCGATTGTCAACAATCTTCAAAAAACAGTTGACTTCGTTTTGGGCGCGGACGAGACTGCGCCGCGGCAGCCGCGGTTGCGTCACGGAACTGGCATAGGCTCTGCACACGGTCCGGCGCCACGACCGGTCCGATCCTCGTACACAGACATCAGGGAGATGCGCATGATTCCGGCCTCACTCAAAGCGCTGCTCGGCGCCGCCCTCGTCGTCGCGGCTGCGGGCGCGTCGGCGCAGAAGACCCAGCTCACGGTCTATACCGCGCTCGAGACCGACCAGCTCAAGGCCTACGAGGCCGGCTTCACCAAGCAGAACCCGACCATCGAGATCAAGTGGGTTCGCGACTCGACCGGCGTCATCACCGCCAAGCTGCTGGCCGAGAAGGCCAATCCGCAGGCCGACGTCGTCATGGGAGTCGCTGCGTCGAGCCTCGCGCTCCTCGACAGCAACGGCATGCTGCAGCCGTACGCGCCGATCAACCTCGACGCGATCATGACGAGCTACCGCGACAAGAAGTCGCCGCCGGCCTGGTGGGGCATGGACGTGTGGGGCGCGACGATCTGCTTCAACACGGTCGAGGCGCAGAAGAAGAACATCCCGAAGCCCGAGACCTGGAAAGACCTGACCAAGCCGATCTACAAGGGACAGATCGTGATGCCTAACCCGGCCTCCTCGGGCACCGGCTCCTTCGACGTCACGGCATGGCTGACGCTGTTCGGCGACCAGAACGGCAAGGGCGGCGGCTGGAAGTACATGGACGCGCTGCACGAGAACATCGCCCAGTACACGCACTCGGGCTCCAAGCCCTGCAACATGGCCGCGGCCGGCGAGTACGTGCTCGGCATCTCGTTCGAGTACCGCGCCAACGCCAACAAGGCCAAGGGCGCGCCGATCGACCTGGTGTTTCCGAAGGAAGGACTCGGCTGGGATCTGGAAGCATTCGGCATCCACAAGGGCACCAAGAAGCTCGAGGCCGCGCAGAAGCTCGCCGACTGGGCGTCGAGCAAGGACGCGATGCTGCTCTACGGCAAGAATTTCGCGATCACCGCACAGCCCGGCGTCGCCGCGCCGCTCGCCAATGTGCCGGCCGACTACGAGAAGCGCCTCGTCAAGATGGACTTCAAGCAGGCCGCCGATAACCGTGAGCGCGTCCTCGCCGAGTGGAGCAAGCGCTACGACAGCAAGTCAGAGCCGAAGAAGTGACCTTCGGGGCTGCCGGCCCCGAACGTCGTCCTGAGCGCAGCGAAGGACCTCGCACGATGGGCGATTACCTCCGCCTCGAAGGAATCCGCAAATCGTTCGGATCCTTCGAGGCGCTGAAGGACATTGACCTGGCGATCGCCCAGGGCGAGTTTGTCTGCTTCCTCGGTCCCTCGGGCTGCGGCAAGACGACGCTGCTGCGCATCGTCGCCGGCCTCGAGACGCAGACCGCGGGCAAGATCCTGCAGGGCGAGCGCGACATCTCGGTGCTGCCGCCGGCCGAGCGCGACTACGGCATCGTCTTCCAGTCGTACGCGCTCTTTCCCAATCTCTCGGTCGACGACAACGTCGCCTACGGGCTCGTCAACCGCAAGGTCGCCAAGGCCGCGGCGGCGGCGCGCGTCGACGAGCTGCTGAAGCTCGTCGGTCTGCCCGGCAGCGGCGCCAAGTTCCCGGCCCAGCTCTCGGGCGGCCAGCAGCAGCGGATCGCCCTGGCCCGCGCGCTCGCCACCTCGCCCGGTCTGCTCCTCCTCGACGAGCCGCTGTCGGCGCTCGACGCGCTCGAGCGTGTGCGGCTGCGCCAGGAGATCCGCTCCCTTCAGCGAAAGCTCGGCGTGACGACCATCATGGTCACGCACGACCAAGAAGAGGCGCTCTCGGTCGCCGACCGCATCGTCGTGATGAACCACGGCGTCATCGAGCAGATCGGCACGCCGATGCAGATCTACCGCGACCCGGCGACGCCCTTCGTCGCCGATTTTGTCGGCAAGATCAACGTCCTCTCGGGGCGGCTGCACCCCGGCCGCGACCTGCGCATCGGCACCAGCCGCTTCGCGTGCGAGCACGACACCGCTGCCGAGCGCGACGTCAAGATCTACCTGCGCCCGGAGGACGTTCTGGCGCGGCCGATCACGCCGGGCGACGCCAACGTCTTCGACGGCGCGATCGACAAGATCGAGTTCCTCGGCTCGTACTGCCTGGTGCGTGTCCACGCCGAGGCGATGGGCGCGCAGCCGATCACGGTCTACCTCTCGCTCAACTTCCTCGCCGAGCAGGGCCTCGCGGTCGGCAGCCGGCTGCCGCTCAAGCTTTTGCCCGAGCGAATGCGTTTCTTCTGAGGCGGCCGTTCGTGCGAGAACTTTCGCTGCGCTCCGGATGACAACCGCGCTCGCCTTGCCGGGATGGGGAAGGCGCACGCTGCGCCAGCGCTCGCACTGGACCGACCGCGTCGCCCACGCGGCGCTGTTCGCGATCGTCCTCGCGCTGGTCGCCTTCCTCGCCCTGCCGCTGGCGACGATCCTCGCCAAGGCCCTGCAGGACAAGGAGGGCGCGTTCGTCGGCCTCGCCAACTTCGCCAGCTATCTCGGCACGCCGGCGCTGCTGCAGTCGTTCGTCAACAGCTTTTGGGTTGCGGCGCTGGTCACGGTGGTCGCCGTGCCGCTCGCATTCGGCTTCGCCTATGCGCTCGCGCGCAGCTCCATCCCGGCCAAAGGCATGTTCAGGACGATCGCCCTGATCCCGCTGCTCGCGCCGACGCTGCTCTCGGCGATCTCCCTCATCTACTGGTTCGGCAACCAGGGCATCGCCAAGGGGCTCGTCACCGCGCTCGGCTTCGAAAACATCTACGGCGCGCCCGGCATCGTCGTCGCCGAGTGCTTCGCGGTCTTCCCGCACGCGCTGATGATCCTTCTCAGCGCGCTCGCGCTCGCCGACGCGCGCCTCTACGAAGCGGCCGACGCGCTCGGCACGTCGACCCGGCGCAAGTTCTTCACGATCACCCTCCCGGGCGCCAAGTACGGCCTGATCTCGGCGGCGCTGGTCGCCTTCACGCTGGTGATGACCGACTTCGGCATCCCGAAGGTGATCGGCGGCAATTTCAACATGCTTGCCACCGACGTCTTCAAGCTCGTCATCGGCCAGCAGGACTTCCAGCGCGGCGCCGTCGTCGGCCTGCTGCTGCTGACGCCGGCGGTGCTCACCTTCGGCATCGACTGGCTCGTGCAGAGGAAGCAGACGGCGATGCTGACGGCGCGTGCCGTGCCGCTGCGGCCTCATCCGTCGCCCGGCTTCGACGCGCTGATGCTCGGCTACGTCGTCCTGATCAGCGCGCTCATGCTGGCGATGCTCGGCATGGCGATCTTCGCTTCGGTCGCGACCTACTGGCCGTACAACCTGGCGCCGAGCTGGAAGCACTACACGATGGGCTTCGTCGACGCCGAGCTCGGCGACGCCTTCCTGAACAGCCTGAAGCTTGCCACCGGGACTGCCTTCTTCGGCACGATCGTCGTCTTCGTCGGCGCCTACATGCTCGAGAAGACGCGCGGCCTCGACGCGATGCGCCCGCTCGTCCGGCTGCTCGCGATGCTGCCGATGGCGGTGCCGGGGCTCGTCCTCGGGCTCGGCTACATCTTCTTCTTCAACGCCCCCGGCAATCCGCTGCACGGGCTCTACCAGACGCTCGCGCTGCTCGTGATTTGCACGATCGTCCACTTCTACACGACCGGCCACCTGACCGCGGTCACGGCGCTCAAATCGCTCGATGCCGAGTTCGAGGCGGTGAGCGCGTCGCTCAAGGTGCCGTTTTTCAAGACCTTCTGGCGCGTCACGCTGCCGATCTGCACGCCGACGCTGATCGACATCGCGCGCTACTTCTTCATCAACGCGATGACGACGATCTCGGCCGTCGTGTTCCTCTACTCGCCCGAGACGAAGGTCGCGTCGATCGCGATCCTCAACCTCGACGAGGCCGGCGAGACCGGCGCCTCGGCGGCGTGCGCCGTGCTGATCACCGCCGGCTCGACGGTCGTGACGCTGCTCTTCATGGCGGTCGGCGCGTGGGTCGATCGTTCGACCCAGGCCTGGCGGCGCACGAGCGGCAGGTGACTCGGCGATGTCGGTGAAAGCCACGCTTCAAATCGCGGTCGTCCAGCCGCCGATGGCGTGGACGACCGACGAGAACGTCGCCGCCGTCGTCGCCGTCCTTCGCGCGGCGGCAGAGCAGCGCGCGACACTGTGCGTCTTCCCCGGGCTCGCGCTCTCCGGCTTTCACCGCGGCATCCGCGATCAGGCGACGCCGGGGATCGTCGCCGGTGTGATCGAGCACGTGCGCTCGGCGTGCCGCGAGCACGCCGTCGCCTGCGCGCTCGGCGCGCCGTCGCTCGCGCCCCAGGACAAGTTCCGCAACGGCTACCCGGTGATCGACGCCGCCGGCGAAGTCGTCTCGACCGTCAGCAAGAACGGCCTGACGCCGGCCGGGCTGACGTTCTTCGAGGCGGGCACGGATCGCGTCGTCGATCGCTTCGCCGGGCGCGCCTTCACGACGGTGATGCGCCGCGAGATCGACGGCCTCGAGTCGATCTCCCAGCAGCTGCGCGAAGCGCCGGCCGAGCTGGTCTTCTGGCCGTCGATCGTCGGCAGTCCTCCGGCGACGATTCATAGAAAGCCGGAAGATACCGACGACCCCGGTTACCTCAAGCGCACGGCGACGCTGGCGTGGCGGCTCGCCGCCTTCGTCGTGCAGATCAACTGGCCGAACGCGCTAACACGCCGGAACGCACGCATCTGGGCGAGAGCAAGGTCTACGCCCCGGACGGCGAGGTCCTGCTCACGCTGCCTCGCGACCAGGCCGGGTTCGGCGTCTTCGCGCTCGGTGAGCGGAGCTTCCGCTGAATCGCGCTCGCGGCCTGACGACTTTTCAGTGGAGACACGATGGAACGCGACGCGATCCTCCTCACCCCCGGCCCACTGACGACGACCGAGCGCACCAAGCGCGCGATGCTGCGCGACTGGGGCTCGTGGGATTCGTCGTTCATCGCCGTCACCGCCGAGCTGCGACGGCAGTTGCTGGCGATCGTCCACGGCGAAGGCTCGCACGTCGCCGTTCCGCTCCAGGGCAGCGGCACGTTCGCCGTCGAGGCCGCGGTGGCGACGATCGTGCCGAAGGACGGCCATGTCCTCGTGCTCGACAATGGCGCGTATTGCAAGCGGCTCGGCCGGCTGGCGACGCTGATGGGGCGCAGGACGACGATTCTCGGCCACGCCGAGGACGTACCGGTCTCGCCCGCCGAGCTCGAGACGGCGCTCGGCGCAGACGCCAGCATCACCCACGTCGGCCTGATCCACTGCGAAACCGGCACCGGGGTCCTCAATCCGCTGCAAGCGATCGCCGACGTCTGCGCGCGCCACGGCAAGGGCCTGATCGTCGACGCGATGAGCTCGTTCGCGGCCTTGCCGATCGACTCGCGCGAGGTGCGCTTCGACGCACTCGTCGCGGCCAGCGGCAAGTGCCTCGAGGGCGTGCCGGGGATGGGGTTCGTCTTCATCCGCAAAGAGGTCATCGACGCCGCCGCGAGCAACTCGCACTCGCTCGCGATGGACCTGCACGACCAGCACGTCTACATGGAAAAGACCGGCCAGTGGCGCTTCACGCCGCCGACCCATGTCGTCGCCGCGCTCGCCGAGGCGGTGCGCCAGTTCGTCGAGGAGGGCGGGCAGCCGGCGCGCCTGGCCCGCTACACGGCGAATTGCGCGTCGCTCGTCGAGGGCATGAGGGCGCTCGGCTTGGAGCCTTTCCTCGCGCCCGAGATCCAGGCGCCGATCATCGTCACCTTCCACGCGCCGGCCGACCGCGCTTATGATTTCAAGCGCTTCTACGACGCCGTGAAGACGCGCGGCTTCATCCTCTATCCGGGCAAGCTCACGGAGGTCGAGACCTTCCGCGTCGGCTGCATCGGCGCGATCGGCCCGAGCGAGATGAGGGAGGCGGTGGCGGCCGTGGCGGGTGCGATGAAGGAGCTCGGCATCGCGAGCGGGGCGCCGGCGGCTCGCTGACGATCGGCACAGAATGGCGCCATGACGACCCCTACTCCAGAGCATCCCGCGCTGACCGCCGTCCGCAAGAGCGGCAGCAGCAAGGTCAAGGTCGCGGTCAGCGACATCGACGGCATCCTGCGCGGCAAGTACCTGCACGTCGACAAGTTCCTCGGCGCGGCCGAGCCGGCGCCGGCCGGGGGCTTCGGCTTCTGCGACGTCGTCTTCGGCTGGGACGTCGCCGACCAAACCTACGACAACACCGCGCTCACCGGCTGGCAGCACGGCTTTCCCGACGCGCTCGCGCGCCTCGACCTGGCGACGCAGCGCCAGGTGCCTTGGGACGGCAACGTGCCGTTCTTCCTTGGCGAGTTCGTCAACCCGGACCACACGCCGTCGCCGATCTGCCCGCGCCAGACGCTCAAGCGCGTCCTCGCGCGGGCCGAGAAGATGGGGTTCTCGGTCATGGCGGGGATGGAGTTCGAGTGGTTCAACTTCCTCGAGACGCCGCAGACCTGGGCCGCCAAGTGCGGCGTCAACCCGCAGACGATCACGCCCGGCATGTTCGGCTATTCGATCCTGCGCATGAACCACGGCCGCGGCTTCATGAACGCGCTGATGGACGAGATGCTCGCCTTCGGCGTTCCCATCGAGGGCCTGCATACCGAGACCGGACCGGGCGTGTACGAGGTCGCGATCGCGTTCGGCGAGGCGCTCGAGCAGGCCGACCGCGCGATCCTCTTCAAGACGGGAGCGAAGGAGATCGGTGCGCGCTTCGGTGTGATGCCGAGCTTCATGGCAAAGTGGAATTCGGCCTATCCCGGCTGCAGCGGTCACATCCACCAGAGCCTCAAGGAAGGCAAGGACGGCAAGGTCAATCTCTTCTACGACGCCAAGTCGGAGCGGAAGATGAGCCCGCTTTTCGAGAGCTACGTCGCCGGCCAGGTCGCCTGTCTGATGGAGTTCGCGCCGATGTTCTGGCCGACGATCAACAGCTACAAGCGCCTCGTCGACGGCTTCTGGGCGCCGGTGAAGCCGACCTGGGGCATCGACAACCGGACGGCCAGCTTTCGCGTCCTCGCCGGCGGCGCCAAGTCGACGCGTCTCGAGACGCGCTGCCCGGGCGCCGACGTCAATCCCTACATCGCGATGGCGGCGGTGATCGCCGCCGGCCTGCATGGCGTCGAGAAGGGGCTCAAGCTTGGCGCGCCGATCACCGGCACCAACGAGGGTTCGGAGCACATCGCGCGCGCGCCGAGAACGCTGATCGAGACCACGCGCATCTTCAAGGCCTCCGGCATCGCCCGCGACTGGCTCGGCGACGCCTTCGTCGATCACTTCGCCGCCACTCGCGACTGGGAGTGGCGCCAGTGGCTCGACGGTGTCACCGACTGGGAGCTGAAGCGCTACTTCGAGATCATCTGATGGCCATCACTCGGTTCTCCTTCCCGACCACGATCCACTTCGGCGCGGGCGCGAGGAAGCTCCTCGGCGCCCACCTCGTCGAGCGAGGCCTGAAGCGCCCGCTCGTCGTCACCGACAAGGGGATCGCGGCGCTGCCGCTCGCCGCCGAGCTGATGGCCGACCTCGCCGCCGCCGGCCTGGTGCCAGCGCTCTTTGGCGGCGTGTTCGGCAACCCGACCGCGAGCCAGGCCATGGCCGGCGCGGCCGCGTACCACGCCCATGGCGCCGACGCCGTCGTCGGCATCGGCGGCGGTGCGGCGCTCGACGTCGCCAAGATCGTGGGCGTGATCGCGACGAAAGGCGGGGAGGCGCTCGAGTACGCCTACGACCACCCGGACGTGCGCGTGATCGGCGCCGACGTGCCCTGGTTCGTCGCCTTGCCGACGACGTCGGGCACCGGCAGCGAGGTCGGCCGCAGCGCCGTCATCAGCGAGGACGACACGCATATCAAGCGCATCGTCTTCTCGCCGAACATCCTCGCCCGGGTCGTCTATGCCGACCCGGAACTCACTCTCGGCCTGCCGGCCGCGGTGACCGCCGCGACGGGCATGGATGCGCTCACGCACAACGTCGAGAGCTATCTGTCGCCCGCGTACCACCCGCTCTGCGACGGTATCGCCCTCGAGGGCACGCGCATCGCCGCGCACGCTCTTGCCACCGCGGTGCGCGAGCCCGGCAACCTGCAGGCGCGCGCCGACATGATGATGAGCTCGATGATGGGCGCTATCGCGTTCCAGAAGGACCTCGGCGCCGTCCACTCGTGCGCGCACGCGCTCGGCACGGTGTGCGACCTGCACCACGGCCTCGCCAACGCGCTGATGATCGACACCGTGCTCGCCTGGAACGTCGCCGCCGCGCCGGACAAGTTCCAGGAGCTCGCGCACGTCGTCGGCGCCAGCGGCGGCGCGGCGGGGTTCCTCGCCTGGCTGCGCGAGCTCAAGCGCACCATCGGCATCGCGCCGAGCCTGTCGGCGGTCGGCGTCAAGCGCGAGTCGATTCCGCGGCTGGTCGAGATCGCCACCGCCGACATCTGCCACCAGACCAATCCGCAGCCGGTCACGGCGGCCGATTTCGAGCGGTTGTTCGCGGAGGCCCTGTGAGCCGGCTGCTCGCCGAGCGCCTCAAGGTCGGCATCTCGGCGTGCTTCTTCCACGCCGAGATCGGCCGGCCGATCTTCAGCGGCAAAACGCTCCAGTATGTGGAGCAGTCGATCGTCCACTGGGTAATGTCGACCGGCGCGATGGCAGTACTGATCCCGAGCCCGAGCGGCGACACGCAGCGGGGCGACATCGTCCTCGACCACTACGCCGAATGGCTCGACGCGCTCGTCCTCGAAGGCGGCTCCGACGTCTCGCCGACGAGCTACGGCGAGACGCCGCTGCATCCGAATTGGAGCGGCGATCGCATCCGCGACGACTACGAGCGGGCGCTGCTCGCCGCCTTCGCCGCGCGAGGCAAGCCGGTGCTCGGCGTCTGCCGCGGCCTGCAGTTGATGAACGTCGCCTTCGGCGGAACGCTGCTGCAGGACATCGGCACGCAGCGCCCCGAGGCGCTCGTGCATCGCAACGCCGAGACCTACGACCGCAACGTGCATCCGCTCGAGTTCGTCAAGGGCACGCGGCTCGCCGAGATCTTCAAGGGCGTGTCGGCGCCGGTCGTCAACAGCGTGCACCACCAGGCGATCAAGGACCTCGCCTCCGGCTTCCTCGTCGAGGCGCTCTGCCCGGTCGACGGCATGATCGAGGCGATCCGCCGGCCCGGCGCCGGGTTCATGGCGGCGGTCCAGTGGCATCCGGAATTCCATCGTCGTGGCGAAGGCACGCTCGACGACGCGCCCCTCCTCGCCGACTTTCTCGCCGCCGCCCGCGCCGCCCGCACCGCATGAAGACCCTGAAGATCACCAACCCCGCCGACGGCTCGCCGCTCGGCGAAGTGCCCGCTGACGACGTCGCCAGCGTTGCCGCGAAAGCCGAGCGCGCCCGCAAGGCGCAGCCCGCCTGGCAGGCGACGCCGCTCGCCAAGCGCGCCGTCTCGATCGCGCGCTTTCGGTTGGCGGTCGCGACCGAGCTCGACGCCCTGGCCAGGACGCTGACGCAGGAAGTCGGCAAGCCGCTCGCGCAGTCGCGCAACGAACTGAACGGCTTTCTCGCCCGCATCGACTTCTTCCTCGCCGAAGTGGAGGCGGCGACGCGGGACGAGACCGTGTTCAGCGAAGGCGGCATGACCGAGCGCATCGGCCACGATCCGCTCGGCGTCGTCGCCAACATCTCGGCCTGGAACTATCCGTTCTTCGTCGGCGGCAACGTCTTCGTGCCGGCGCTGCTCACCGGCAACTCGGTGCTCTACAAGCCGTCGGAGTTCGCGACCCTCACCGGGCTGCACATCGACCGGCTGCTGCACGGCGCCGGCATCCCGGCCGACGTGTTCATCACCGTCGTCGGCGCCGGCGACGTCGGCGCGGCGCTGCTCGAGCAGCGCGTCGACGGCGTCTTCTTCACCGGCTCGGTGGCCACCGGCGCGAAGATCGCAGCCGCGCTGGGCTCGCGCCTGGTGCGCCTGCAGCTCGAGCTCGGCGGCAAGGATCCGACCTATGTCGCCGATGACGCCGACCCGAAGGCCGCCGCCGAGTCGCTCGCCGATGGTGCGATGTACAACACCGGCCAGAGTTGCTGCTCGGTCGAGCGCATCTACGTCCACGAGCGCATCCACGATGCCTTCGTCGATCACTTCGTCGCGACGGTAAAGGGCTTCGAATCCGGCGATCCGCTCGCCGACGACACCTACATCGGCCCGCTCACGCGCGCGCCGCAGCTCGCGGTGCTCGAGGCCCAGGTCGAGGACGCCGTCGCCAAGGGCGCGAAGCTCGCCACCGGCGGCAAGCGCGTCGCCCGCTCGGGCAACTGGTTCGAGCCGACGGTGCTCACCGGCGTCGACCACACGATGGCCGTGATGCGGGACGAGAGCTTCGGGCCGATCATAGGCATCCAGAAGGTGCGCGGCGACGACGAGGCCCTTGCCTTGATGAACGACACGCGCTACGGCCTCACCGCCGGCATGTACACGCGGGACGAGGTGCGCGCCGCCAAGCTGCTCGCGCGCGTCCACGCCGGCAGCGTGTACTGGAACTGCTGCGACCGTGTCAGCCCGCGTCTGCCGTGGTCGGGGCACGGCGACTCGGGGGTCGGCGTCACCTTGTCGACCTACGGCATCCAGGCCTTCACGCGGCCGCGCGCCTGGCACCTGCGATCGGCTTGAGCGCCGACGGTTCGCAGCCGGTCGCGCCGCCGCGGCTGGCGCTCTTCGACCTCGACGGCACGCTGCTCGCAGGCGACACCGACGCGCTCTGGTGCGCCTTCCTGGTCGAGGAGGGCGTGCTCGAATCCGACCGCTTCGCCGGCGCCAACCGCGACGTTGCCGAGCGCTATGCGCGCGGTGCGATCGAGCCCGCCGAATTCGCCGCGTTCTACGCAGCGACGCTCGCCGGCCTGGGGCCGGTGCAATGGTGGCCGCTGCGCGATCGCTTCGTCTCGACGATCGTCGCGCCGCGCATCGGCGCCGCCGCGTACGCGCTCGTGTCCCGGCACCGCAATGCCGGCGATCGACTCGTCCTGAGCACCGCGACCAACCGGTTTCTCACCGAGCCCATCGCGGCCTTGCTCGGCATCGCCGATCTCCTAGCCACCGACCTCGAGCAGAACGCCGCCGGCGAGTTCACCGGGCGGCTCGCCGGCACGGTCAACATGCGCGACGGCAAGGTGATCCGGATGCGGCAATGGCTCGCGGCGCAGGGCCTCGGCGAACCCTCGCTGGCGGCGGCGACGTTCTACAGCGATTCGATCAACGACCTGCCGCTGCTCTGCGCGGTCGGCTCGGCCGTCGTGGTGGATCCCGACCCGCGCCTGCGCGACGAGGCGGCGCGGCGGCGCTGGCCGGTGATCTCGCTGCTGGGGTGAGCTGTCCGGCGGGTGTCGATCGCAGCTACTCGAGCGACGACGCACGCCAGACGAGCGACGCGCCGCTCGCCAGCAGCAGCATCCAGATCGCCCGCGCCGCGTGGCGCGGCTCGAGCCGGCGATGCAACTGGCTGCCGATGAAGTAGCCGGCGACGGCGCCCGGCAGGAGCACGACGGCCAGGCGCAGCAGCGAAGGCTGGAACAGCAGCCCGGTGCCGGAGAAGAGCGCGAGGCGCGCCCAGGCGGTGCCGAAGATCAGGACGGCGATGGTCGCGCGCAGCCGGGTCGCGTCGCGCAGCCGCCGGGCCAGGTAAACCGTGTAGATCGGTCCCCCGCTGCCGTACAGCGCCGTGAAGACGCCGCCGGCCATTCCGGCCGGCACCGCCCAGCGCGCCGAGATCGACCGCGGGGCGGCGCGATTCAGCAGGCTCCACGCCGCATAGCCGAAGACGAAGGCGCCGAGCACGCCGAGCAGCCAGCGCTCGGGCGCGCGGACGAGCGCGGTGACGCCGAGCACCATGCCGACCGCGACGAAGGGAGCCAGGCGCAGCAGCTCGCCGCGGTCCACGTCGCGTCGATTGCGCAGGCCCAGGAGAAGCCCGGCGCAGAGGTCGAAGACCAGCATCATCGGCACCGCGAATCGGATCGGGAAGAAGTGCGCGAGCAGCGGCACGCCGACGATCGCGGCACCGAATCCGGTGAGGCCGAACACGGTGTAAGCGAGGACGACGACGAGCGCCGCGCCGACGACGGTGGCCAGCGGCAAGTCGGGCATGCGACGGCTGCGTGCGGCTGCGGGCTACCTGACCGGTGTGATGCTCACGTCGCCGACCGGGATCAGGCTCATCAGCGCCGAAGGCGTCGGCGCGAAGTCGTCCTCGGCCTCGACCTCGGATGCCGGCGGCGCCTCGCGCGGCAGCGGCATCGTGTCGCCCCGGCGCGCTTCGTTGCGCTTGCTGACGAGCATCGTCTCGGCACGCCGCAGTGCTTCGGCGATCGTCTCGTTGGCGATCATCTGGACCGAGCCGACGTTGAGGCTGACCCGGGTGATCCGCGGCGCGACCTGGCGGTCGTCGAGACGAGCGATGATGCGCGAGACGACGATCGTCGAGTCGGCCAGCCGCGTGCGCGGCAGGACCACGGCGAACTCGTCGCCGCCGATGCGGCCGGCGACGTCGCGCCGGCGCAGCGTCTCGCGCAGCGCGGTGCCGATCTGGCGCAGCGCCTCGTCGCCGGTCGGGTGGCCGAGCAGCTCGTTGACGCGCTGCATGCGATCGACGTCGAAGACGATCAGCGTCGCCGCGTCGCGGGCCGCCTCGACGGCGCGCTCGGCGAGCTCGTGGAAGTGGCGCCGGTTCGGCAGCCGCGTCAGCGTGTCGACGTCGACGAGATGGCGCAGCTTCCTTTGCGAGGCGAGCAGGTGGGCGATGCGCCGCTCGTGGTTCATGACGAGCGAGAGCTGCGTCATCAGCAGCGCGATCAAGGCCGTCGCCAGCATGGCGCCGAGGGCGGCGTCCGCGACTGCGATCAGCGGGCCCAGGTAGGCGAGGTCGACGGCGAGCCAGGCCAGCTGCACGATCGCGCTCGCAACGAGGCCCAGGCGCATGGTGCGCAGCGTCGAGCTGGTCGCGAAGTCTTCCAGCCGCGCCACCGCCGCGGCCATGTAGAGCGTGAGCGCCAGCGCGAACATGGCGTGAACCTGGGCGTAGGTGACGAGCTCGATCGGCGCCGCCCAGATGCCGACGGTCGTCATCACCGCGACGGCGAGCACGACGCGGTCGGCCCACTCCGAGATCCGGGTGCCGCCGCGCGAGTAGAAGCGGCGGATGCCGCCGAGCATGACGATCGGCCATTGCAGGGCGAGGACGGCGGCGATCGGCGCGGCGATGCTGCCGGAATCGGTCGTCGCCTGCAACGTCAGGGCGGCGGCGAAGAGCGCCGTAGCGACGACCCACCAGCGCTCGCCGCGGCGACCGTGCTGCTTCAGCCCGACCGACGCCGAAGCGACGCTGGCGAGCACGAGCACGATCGCGAAAGCGACGAGCAGGGTCGGCGTGTGTAACGGCATGCTCAAATTCTAGGCAGCGCCTCGGCCGCGCAAAGCGCGATGTCGCCCGCCGCCGCCGCCTTGCTCGGCGAAAGCGTGACGAATTGGCAGGCGCCCGCGGCGGCCGGCGCCCGGCGTCGCCCGCCGGCGCGCGGCGGGACGACTCGTACACTGACGGAGATGACACGCGAGCTGTTCGATTCGTTCTGGCGCGCGGCCGCTTACTGCCTGCACCCGAAGGTGATCGCGCTCTCGCTCGCGCCACTGGCGATCGTCGGCGGCATCGCCGCTGCCCTCGGCTGGTTCTACTGGGAACCGACGCTCGCCGGCGTGCGCGCCTCGCTCGACGACTCGGCTCTGCTCGAGCCGCTGTTCGCGTGGCTGCGCTCGATCGGCGCGGGCGGCTGGGTCAGCGTGCTCGTGCCGCTGGTCGTCGTCGCGCTCGCCGTGCCCGTGTTCGTCGTCACGACCCTCCTCGTCGCGGCGATGCTGATGACGCCGGCAATCGTTCGCCTCGTGGCGGCGCGGCGCTTCCCGCGCCTCGAGGCGCGCCGCGGCGGCAGCTTCTGGCACGGCGCGGCGATCTCGCTCGGCTGCACGGCCGTCGCCGCGCTCGCCCTGGTGCTGAGCATCCCGTTCTGGTTCGTCCCGCCGCTCGTGCTGGTCCTGCCGCCGCTGATCTGGGGCTGGCTCACGTACCGCGTCTTCGCCTACGACGTGCTCGCCGTGCACGCGAGCCGCGAGGAGCGGCTGCGCCTGCTCACCGCCGAGCGCTGGCCGCTGCTCGGCATGGGTATCGCCTGCGGCGCGATGGGCGCGGCGCCGTCGCTGCTTTGGGCGGTCGGCGCGCTGGCGCTCGTCCTCGCGCCGTTTCTCATCCTCGCGTCGATCTGGCTCTACACGCTGGTCTTCGCGTTTTCCGCGCTCTGGTTCGCGCATTACCTGCTCGCGGCGCTGGAGCGCCTGCGCAGGGGCGAGGAATCCGACCCGCCACCCGCGGGGGGCCCCCCCGCTCCAGTCGGCGCTGCGGTGTCGGCCGGCGATCCTTCCCGAGGCTTTGCTGCATGAACATCGGTCTTCTCATCGTCGGCGACGAGATCCTCTCCGGCAAGCGCGCCGACAAGCACCTGCCCAAGGTCATCGAGCTGCTTGCCGCGCGCGGCCTGCAGCTCTCCTGGGCGCGCTACGTCGGCGACGCCCCGGCGCGGATCACGGCCGACCTGAAGGATGCGTTCGCGAGCGGCGATCTCGTCTTCTCCTGCGGCGGCATCGGCGCCACCCCCGACGACCACACGCGCCAATGCGCTGCGCAGGCGCTCGGCGTGTCCCTCGCGCTGCATCCGCTGGCGCGCGATTTCGTGATCGAGCGAATGAAGGATGTCGCGCGCGACAACGGCACCGCGTTCGATCCGGAGCGCGAGGACAACCGGCACCGCCTCGACATGGCGGTGTTCCCGGCCGGCGCCGAGATCATCCCCAACCCGTACAACAAGATCGCCGGCTTCGCGGTGCGCTCGGGGGCCGGCGGGGTGTTCTTCGTGCCGGGCTTTCCGGTGATGGCCTGGCCGATGATCGAATGGGTGCTCGACACCCACTTCCGCCCCCTCCACGTCGCTCGCGCGACGCAGGAGCAGTCGGTCATCGTGTTCGGCGCGATGGAGGCGGCGCTGACGCCGCTGATGGTGGCGATCGAACGCGAGTTCGCGGGCATCAAGGTCTTCAGCCTGCCGAGCGTCGACCACCCGGAGTGGGGTCGCCACATCGAGCTCGGCGTCAAGGGCGAGGCGACGCTGCTCGCGGCGGCTTACCAGCGCCTGCGCGAAGGACTCATGCGCGAAGGTGCCAAGCTGGGCCCCGAACTGGTGCGATAGCTGGGCGAAGCGCATCTTTGGGGTGCGTTGCCGTGCACTCCGGGGGCGCTTTCCCCCGGGAAGAGACTGGCATGCTTTCTGCTAAATTCCATGCGCGATTTTGGGGCTCCGCGCGGGCCCTTCGCCGATCGCCACCACCACACGAACACAAGACCCCTGGGAGATTGACTGATGGCCAAGACCGTCGCCGACGTGATGAACATGGTGAAGGAGAGCGAAGTCAAGTTCGTCGACTTCCGCTTCACCGACACCCGCGGCAAGGAGCAGCACGTCACCGTGCCGATCTCGGCGTTCAACGAGGAGAAGTTCACCGGCGGCCACGCCTTCGACGGCTCGTCGATCGCCGGCTGGAAGGGCATCGAGGCGTCCGACATGCAGCTCATGCCCGACCCGAACACCGCCAACATCGACCCGTTCTACGAAGAGCCGACGCTCATCCTCACCTGCGACGTCGTCGAGCCGGGCGACGGCAAGCCCTACGAGCGCGATCCGCGCTCGCTCGCCAAGCGCGCGGAGGCGTACATGAAGGCATCGGGCCTCGGCGATGCGGCCTACTTCGGTCCTGAGCCCGAGTTTTTTATCTTCGACAGCGTTCGTTGGCAGGTCGACATGTCGGGCTGCTTCTGCAAGATCGAGTCCGAAGAGGCCTCGTGGAACTCGGCCAAGGAGTACGAACACGGCAACTCCGGCTACCGTCCGACGGTCAAGGGGGGCTACTTCCCGACGCCGCCGGTCGACTCGATGCAGGACCTGCGCTCGGAGATGTGCCTGATCCTGGAGTCGCTCGGCATTCCGGTCGAGGTGCATCACCACGAGGTCGCGCAGGCGCAGATGGAGATCGGCACCAAATTCTCGACGCTGGTCCAGCGCGCCGACTGGCTGCAGCTGCAGAAGTACGTGATCCAGAACGTCGCCCGCTCTTACGGCAAAACGGTGACTTTCATGCCGAAGCCGATCGTCGGCGACAACGGCTCGGGCATGCACGTGCACCAGTCGGTCTGGAAGGGCGGCCAGAACCTGTTCGCCGGCGACGGCTACGCAGGCCTGTCGGAGTTCGCGCTGTTCTACATCGGCGGCATCATCAAGCACGCGCGCGCGCTCAACGCGATCACGAATCCGGGCACCAACAGTTACAAGCGCCTCGTGCCCGGCTTCGAGGCCCCCGTGAAGCTCGCCTATAGCGCGAAGAACCGCTCGGCGTCGATCCGCATTCCGTACGTCGCGAGCCCGAAGGGCCGGCGCATCGAGGCGCGTTTCCCGGATCCTCTTGCAAATCCCTACCTGGCGTTCACTGGCCTGCTGATGGCCGGACTCGACGGCGTTGAAAACAAGATCCATCCCGGCGAGGCCGCGACCAAGGACCTCTACCACCTGCCGCCCGAGGAAGATGCGAAGATCCCGACCGTCTGCTCCAGCCTCGACCAGGCGCTCGACTATCTCGACAAGGACCGCGCGTTCCTGACCAAGGGCGGCGTCTTCACCGACAGCTACATCGATGCCTACATCGAGCTGAAGATGCAGGAAGTGACGCGCTTTCGGATGACGACCCATCCGGTCGAGTTCGACATGTACTACTCCCTCTAGGCTTCGCTTGAAGGACAGCGGGGACGGCGATGCCGTCCCCTTTTGTTTTGATTTCGGGCGAGAGTGAGAAGTGCGGGGCATTGCCGCTCCTGTCGGTGACTTCTGCCCGGCGCGGCTGCGAGACAATGCGGCCAGCCTGTCGGCGCGGCGGCGTTGCCGGGCGTTGTATGGGCTGGAGACGACATGAGCCTGCCCCCCTTTGCTTTGCGCTGCGCGGCGCTGCTCCTCGCCGCCGCCGCGGCGCCGGCGCTCGCCGCCGACACGCCCGACGCCACGGTGATGTACCGGTGCCCCGGCAACGACTACAAGAACACGATCACACCCAGGGAGGCCGAGAGGCTCGGCTGCAAGCGGATCGAGGGCGCCCCGGTCACCATCATCCAGATGACCAAGCCGCGTGGGGCCGGGGCCGTGCCTTCTGCCGGCGGCGCCAGCGCCGGTCGCGTCGACCCGGTCGCGCAGCGTGCCCGCGACAGCGATGCGCGGCGCATCCTCGAGGGCGAGCTGAAGACCGAGGAGGAAAAGCTCGCGGCGATGCAGAAGGAGTTCAACAACGGCCAGCCCGAGCGGCAGGGCGACGAGAAGAATTTCCAGAAGTATCTCGACCGGGTCAACGACATTCGCGCCGCGATCGCCCGCAAGCAGACCGACATCGCCGCCCTGCAGCGCGAGATCAAGAAGCTGCCGCCGTCGCAGTGACCGCGCCGCACTCGCCGTGATCGCGCCGGCACCGCCCGACACGTCGCCGGCGCCGACGAGCGCGCCCGCCGCACAGGCGGCGCTCGACCTGCTGGCGACGATGGTCGCCGTCGTCACGCCCGAAGGCGAGTGCGAGTTCGTCAACTCGTCGTTCGAGACGGTGCTGGGCCTGTCGCGGCGCAGCATGTCGCGTGGCCTCGTTTTCGACTGGTTCGTCGAGCCGCAGGTGCTGCGCGAGACCGTCGCGGCCGTCAGCAACAACGCCTTCTCGACCAGCCGCCTAGAGACGTTTCTCAAGCGTCCCTCGGGCGAGGCGCTTCCGGTGCACGTCACCGTGAACCAGATCGACGGCTCGCGCAACGTGGTGTTCGAGATCGTCGAGATCGAGCAGCAGAACCGCCAGGAGCGCGAGGAGCGCGCGCTCGAGCAGGCCGAGGCGACCAAGGAGCTGATCCGAAACCTCGCCCACGAGATCAAGAACCCATTGGGCGGAATCCGTGGCGCGGCGCAGCTGCTCGAGATGGAGATCGAGTCGCGCTCGCTCACCGAATACACGCAGGTGATCATCAAGGAGGCCGATCGGCTGCAGCTGCTGGTCGACCGCCTGCTCGCGCCGCACAGGAAGCCGCACGTCGTCGGCAACGTCAACATCCACGAGGTGTGCGAGCGGGTGCGAGCGCTGGTGCTCGCCGAGTTCCCGCGCGGCCTCGCCACCGTGCGCGACTACGACACCTCGATCCCGGAATTCAGCGGCGACCGCGAGCAGCTCATCCAGGCCGTCCTCAACATCACCCGAAATGCCGCTGAATCCCTCGCCGAGCTCATCGACGCGGGCATGGCGCGGATCACGCTGCGGACGCGCGTCGTGCGCCAGGTGACGCTCGGCAAGCAGCGCTATCGTCTGGCACTGGAATTGCATATTGAGGACAACGGGCCGGGCATCCCTGACACCCTGCGCGAGCGGATCTTCTTCCCGCTCGTGTCGGGTCGAGAAGGCGGCTCCGGCCTCGGTCTCACGCTCGCAAGAACATTCATCCAGCAGCACCATGGCACCGTCGAGTTCGAAAGTGAGCCGGGAAGGACGATCTTCAAGATCGTCATTCCGCTGACGCCATGACGCGGTCCGCCGGATGAAGCCCATCTGGATCGTCGATGACGATCAATCGATCCGCTTCGTCCTCGAGAAGGCGCTGACTCGCGAGGAATTCTCCGTGCGCAGCTTCACGAACTCGCGCGACGTCCTCGCCGCGCTCGAGAACGAGGCGCCGCAGGTGCTCGTCTCCGACATCCGCATGCCCGGCGGCTCGGGAATCGACCTGCTCAACAAGATCAAGGCGAAGCACCGCGAGCTTCCCGTCATCATCATGACGGCCTATTCCGACCTCGACAGCGCCGTCAGCGCATTCCAGGGCGGCGCCTTCGACTACCTGCCCAAGCCGTTCGACGTGCCCAAGGCGGTCGACCTGATCCGCCGCGCCGTCGAGGAAAGCCTCCAGGAGTCGACGACTGATGCGCCGGCGGCGCAGGTGCCCGAGATGCTCGGCCAGGCCCCGGCGATGCAGGACGTGTTCCGCGCCATCGGCCGGCTCAGCCAGAGCATCGTCACCGTGCTCATCACCGGCGAGTCGGGATCGGGCAAGGAGCTCGTCGCCAACGCGCTGCACAAGCACAGCCCGCGCGCGAGCGGGCCGTTCGTCGCCATCAACACCGCGGCGATCCCGAAGGACCTGCTCGAGTCGGAGCTCTTCGGCCACGAGCGGGGCGCATTCACCGGCGCCCAGACGACGCGGCGCGGCCGCTTCGAGCAGGCCGACGGCGGCACGCTCTTCCTCGACGAGATCGGCGACATGCCGTTCGAGCTGCAGACGCGGCTCCTGCGCGTGCTGGCCGACGGCCAGTTCTATCGCGTCGGCGGCCACAACCCGATGAAGAGCAACGTGCGCGTGATCGCCGCGACGCACCAGGATCTCGAGCAGCGGGTCAAGGCGGGCGCCTTCCGCGAAGACCTGTTCCACCGCCTCAACGTCATCCGGCTCCGCCTGCCGGCACTGCGCGAGCGCACGGAAGACATCGCGCCGCTGGCCCGCTTCTTCCTGCAGAAGAGCGCGCGCGACCTCGGCGTCGAGGGCAAGCGCCTCACCGACGCGGCGGTCGCGCGCCTCCTTACGTTCGACTACCCCGGCAACGTTCGCCAGCTCGAGAACATCTGCCACTGGCTGACCGTGATGGCGCCGGCGCTGCTCGTCGACGCCAAGGATTTGCCGCCCGAGTTGCAGCCGCAGGGCGCGGCGCGCGTCGAGCTGGCTGCGCGGACCGCGCCGGCCGACGGCGCCGGCCGAGCGCCGGGCGACGGCGCGGCGGCGGCGTCGGCGCCACCAGCGAACGCCGCGGACGGCAGCGTCGCCCATCGCGCCGAGGGCGGCGATCCGGACTGGCTCGCTGGCCTCGAGCGGCGCGCCCGCGAGCTCCTGCACGCCGGCGAGCCGATGGTGTGGGACGTGCTCACGCGCGAATTCGAGGCGCAGCTTATCCGCTCCGCGCTCGAGCTGACACGCGGCCGCCGCATCGAGGCGGCGCACAAGCTCGGCATCGGCCGCAACACCATCACGCGCAAGATCCAGGAGCTCGGGCTCGACGACAAGTGACCCGGGCGCCACGGCCGCTCGCGTCATCCTGAGCGCAGCGAAGGATCTGCTCAGCGAAAGAATTCGCTGGCGTCATTCCCCGTGCAGCGGAGGTCTTGCCGGCTGCGCCACCCCGCCACGCGGCGTCGGCATCTTGACGAACGGCTCGACTGCGCCCCGGCGCTGCGGGAAAATCGTCCGGCATGCGCATCTCCTTCCTGCTCGCCGCACTGGCCGCCGTTCTCGTGGCATCGCCCGCGTCCTCGCAATCGGTGGACGCTGCGGGTGCGATGTACCGCTGCCCCGGCAACGACTACAACAACACGATCACCGCGAGCGAGGCCGAAAAGCTCCGCTGCAAAAAGGTCGAGAACGCCTCCGTCTCCGTGATCCAGTCGCTACCGTCCGCGGCATCGGCTGCGTCCGCTCCGCCGCCGCGGCCGGTCGCCGCGCCGGCCGAGGCGATAAACCCGGCGGAATCGGCGGCGCTGCGCACGCGCGCGAGCAATGCCCGCCGCAACCTCGACGGGCGGCTGAAGGCCGAGGAACGCCGCCTCGCCGCCCTCGAGCAGGAGTTCAACGGCGGCGAGCCGGAACGCCAGCTCGAGGAGATCGACCTGCCGAAGTACCTCGACCGCGTCGCCAAGATGCGCTCGGCGATCGCGCGCAAGCAGATCGAGATCGCCGAGCTCCGGCGCGAGATGGACAAGCTTCCCACGCCGTGAGCGCGCGGGAAGTGCGCTAGTGCGGCAAGGGCGCCAGTCTAGGGCGCCGAAATAGACTGCACTCATGCGCGAGCGCTCGGCATCGAGAGCGTCGCCAATGATCGGCCAAGGTCAGGTAAGCGTTGCAGATCAGTCACCGACCGACGTGCCGGGGAAGTCGGTCCCGGCCAGTCCCGGTCGCTCAAAGTCCGCGAAGACCGCGGCGCCAATGACCGGTCCCAAGGTACAGCAGCCGTAGCTCGACGTCCGCGCGCGGTGACGAAATCTCAACAGTGGTCGTTCATCAACTCGCTACGCCCACAAGCATCAAAGGCCGTCCGAAAATCAGCTCGTCAACGGATCGAAATGGCGCTGCCGACCCTCAGGGTCAGGGGTCCAAGGGCTTGCCCGGACGGCGACTTTTCCTTTGACGGCGACGCGGATCGAGTCAGACACCGCAATGCCTTCCGGTTCGGCGAGACTTTCGAGTCGAGCTGCGATGTTGACCCCATCTCCGTGGATCGTGCCGTCGGCTTCAAGGTCACGTCAGCCAGGTGGACGCCGATGCGAAAGCGCATCCTGCGATCCTCGGACACTTGTTTGCGCGGGTCCCGAGTTCGCGTTGAACCGCGAGCGCAGCATTCACGGCTCCAGTCGCAGTCTCGAGCACGGCGAGCACCGAGTCGCTGGTCATGTCGATCACGCGGCCCTGGCTGGATTCGATGCTTGCCTTGAAGACGCTGCGTGCCAAGTCGAGGTCGGCAACCGTGCTCCGATCATCGGCGGCCATGAGGCGCGAGTACGCCACCCCGTTCGCAGGCAGGATGGCAGCCAAGCGTTGGGTCAGATGGGCCCCGTTCCTGGTGCGGTTCGACGGAATCTGGGCGGGTCATAGCGCCGAATTGGCGAGTTTGTGGACGGTGGGACAAGTTGGCTCCTTGACTGGAGCATCGTCGCAGCGGCCTCCTGAAGGCGAGCACGAGTGACGGCATCCAACGAGTGGTCGGCCAGCCGGTCGGCGATGTAGACCATCTTCGTGCGGGCATTCGTGAGTCTGATTCACGAGCGTCAGCTCTTGGCTGCTAAAGCGATGCCAAGGCGGTGATCAAGCCCGACCATCAGAGAGAAGACCCGCGACCGCCAGCTTCTGCGACGAGCAGTTGTATGAGCCGTGTCGCTGATGGTCGGCGATGCCGGTTCGTACGGCAATGAGCCGTCACCCAGTCGGCGTATGACGTCGGCTGGCACAGGCATCGATGAACCCCCCCATGGGCGCTGAAAGCGCCAGCATTAAATACGACTACCGCTGGTGCTGTCGAAAGGACGGCACGAGCCCCATTCCTCCAGTCGTTGCACTCCGTGTCGATGCGCAAGACGCCATCGTCAGCGCTTGCGCTTTCGGCGCCGTTCGCCCGTTGGCGGTATGTCGGCAGGGGTCCGCCTTCGCTCGACACGGGTGTGTTCTGCCGGGCTCAACGCCTCCCGGAGATCCCGCAAATCATGCAAAACGCTGTCCGCACGCCTGCTCTCGGATGAAGCATCGGCAGCCCGGGCCGGGCGGGAGCGCGCGGTTGAGCGGATGTAGGCGCGAAGGGCCCAGACGGCGCCCAGAACGAGAACCACCGCGGCTGCGACAGAAAAGACTCCCAACCCGTCAACCACCTGTGCAACGGTTCTCGCGGACTTGCGCGTTTAGAGCGACTTCAGTTCACCGTTCTCGACGCGGACCCTCGCGCCGACCGAGAAGGGCGGCGGGGCGGCGTAAGAGACGGTCTGGGTCCCCCCGTTGGGTAGCCGCACGACGACTTCATAGTGAGTCGTGGTTTTCGTGCGCCTCTCGATCTCGTTCCCGGCCACCGCACCGCCAACGGCGCCGGCGATTTCCGCGGCCGTGCGTCCGCTGCCCTGCCCGATCCGGCTGCCGATCAATGCGCCCACGACGCCGCCGGCGATCTTGCCGACATAACTCCCGTCGCCCTTGACTTCAACGGGATTGATGCCTTCGACGACCCCGCAGTCGAAACATTTTTCGCTGGTGCGCTGCAAGGGTGATCTTCCGCTTGACGCGACCAGAGGCATGTTCAGCACGCGTGAGGTATCCCGAGCACCGACGCGCAGGTTCGACGTCACGAGCGCATCGGAGGAAATCCGATCGCGCCCGCGGATGTCATAGGTTCCCTCATAGACCCCGCGCCGGACTTCTTCCAGGAGGAGCTTGCCGGGCAATCCAGCGATGCGAACGCTAGCCGCGCCGTCTGGGGTCCCCTGCAAAGAAAAAACGAGTTCTGCCGGCGGCGCCAAGCGGTCCACTTGCGCAACCTCGAAGCGTTCTATGGTTGGAAGAGCTGGCGCCTGGGCGACAGGCGCAGCCACGAAGCGTGGCTGCGTTGCCCCCGCGATGAGCGGTTCGTCAAGAACGCTCGACGCAACACGGTTACCGAGGCGCAGGTTCGCGGTCGCCGCGCTGTCAGGTCCGATACGGTCGCGCTGTCTGATCGTGTAGGCGCCTTCATAGACGCCCGGCTCGGCCTCGTCAAGCTGGAGACCACCACCGCCGTTGATTTGCACCCGTGCGGTCCCGCCCGGGCTTCCGTACAGCGTGAAGAAGAGTTCGCTGCCCGGAGTTGCTTGTGCGACTGGTTGGACGTCGAAGCCATGTATCCGGGGTACTGCGACCGCCAGCGGCTGTGCGGAGGCCCCTTCGGGAATCGATGCGAGTATCAGAACTAGCGTCGCGAATATTGCCTTGGCCATTTTTCTCATGCTTTCTCCTCGCCGGAAACGTCTGCGGGAACCCACGGACGCGGGTGCGAACTTGATTCGACTGCCGGCGCCGGCGGCGGAGCCGGCGGGGGAAGAGGGACCTCAACCGCTGCCGCCTGGGCGACGACGGGAGCCGGCGCGGCCGCGCGCCCCGCCCCGGCCGGCGCGGGGCCGAAGCGATACACCAGGCCGATCGACGCCGTGTCGATGTCGCCCTTGTTGCCGACGCCGTCCTTGATGCGGTAGCGCTCGATCTCGGCGCGCACCGACAACGCCTGCGTAAAGGCGTATTGCACGCCGACTCCGGCCTTCCAATTCGCTGCGCGTTCGCTCGGATTCGGGTTGTTGACGAGGACCGCGCCCGTGCTCGCAAACTTGTCGCGCGCCTCGACATAGGTGAGGCCGGCGCGTCCGAACACCGAGAAGGTGCCTGTGATCGGTAGCGTGCCAACCAGGTCCAGGTTCAAGCCGCGAACCCTGGCTTGGCCGTCGAGTGTTCCTGCGGGCGTCGTCGTCGCGTGATAGCCGAACTTGCCCAGGCTGAAGAATCCGCCTTCGAGGGAAAAGCTCTCGTTGAACTGGTAGCCGCCGAAGGCCTTGAAGCCGGTCGAGCGGTTGTCGTCGGTCAGGCTGTTCACCGTGAAGCCGTTGTTGACCAGATTGCCGCTGATGCGCGGGTCGTCGATCTTGGCGCGGCTGCGTCCGACGTTGATGCCGCCGTAAAGACCAACCGTGTCGTTGTTGGTTTGGGCGAACGAAGGTTGGGCGATGGCAGCCGCTGCCAGCGCGGCGATTGCCGAAGCAAGGTGGGAGAGTTTCATGGTCACTTTCTTGGGGTGACGAGCGGGCACCAGGGTGCCGGCGCGGTCACGGTTCATTGGCAGCCGGCCGGCGCGTTGACGTGGCCGGGAATGGAGACGACGTTGTGGTCGAACACCAGCGCCCCCGAGGTGAAGGCGCCCGCGAACATCCGGCCACACGAGGTCGCCAGCGTCTGTAGGGTGATGTCGGCGCCGGCGAGCACGTTGCCGTACCAGTCGGCGTAGTTGCCGAGCGTCGCTGAGGCACCTGCTTGCCAGAACACGTTCGATGCCTTCGCACCGTTCGTCAGCAGGATGCGCACATGCGCCGCCGGGGTCGGCGCACCGGGGGTGGCCGTGATCGAGCTTCCCGCCTGGAAGACGAACATCGCGTTCTGGTCACCTTTTCCGTCCAGCGTGACATCGCCAGCGATGACGATGGTGGACCCGGACGTGTAGACGCCTGGAACGAAGTAGTTCAATCCCGCGACTGCCGGGCTGCCGGTCGGCGCGCCGATGCTGGTCGTCGCCAGCGTGGTGCCACCGCCGAGCGACCCCGCCGCCGGAGGGCCTGTCGGTGGCGTGATGCTGAGGTACGTGGCGCGCAGCGCATCGGTCACCTGCTGGGCCAGGGTCGTGTTCGGATACGTCGGCGTGACGACCGTGCCGTTGACATTCGGCGCGGCGCCGGCACACAGGCCGAACGTGCCGCTGGCGCCGACCGAAACTGCGTTGCAGGTGGCGGTCGGGTTGAGGACGACATCGCCGTTAATGATCGTTGCCGCCGTGTTGGCCACTCCCGCCGTCGCGGCGAGGGCGAACGAGCCGGCGGCGCCGAAACTGACCGGGCTGGGTGCGGTGGCAACGACCGGCGCGGTCTTGAACGTCCAGCTGTAGGCGCATCCCGGCTTGGCCGCGGCGCCCGAGGGATTGAAGACGACGATGTAGTCGGTGGCAGGCAGCAGCGCCGCCGACGTGGTCAGTGCGGCGACACGCGTGTTCGCGTCGTAGCCGACCGAAGCAGGCGTGAGCGGCGGTTGGCCGGTTTGCGCGAGCTTGAAGCTGTTGGCGTTGATGTCGGCCCCGTTGACCATGCCGCTCAGTGCCGCGCTGACCCGCCTGCCTCCGCCGGCGACACCCGTCGTGCTCGTGGCAGCTGTTTGATTGCCATTCGCGGGATCGGCGAACGTGACCGTTACCGGGCAGGCGCCGGGCGGCGGCACCACGGGGGGCGTGCCGACCGGAGGCGCCACGGGTGCGACGACCGGAGGAACAATGGCGCCGCCGGGCGCGACCAAGACGGCCTGCGTGACGTTGCTGCCGAGGATCGGGTCCTGGCCGCCACCGCAGCCGGCGGCGAGCGCACCGAGTGCCGTCGCGACCGCGGCGAGCGTTGATCGGGAAAAACGTGCTTTGAACATGATGCTGCTTCACTTGTCGAACGTCGAGAGACTCTTACGTCCGATGCCTGATTTCAGGCAAAAGCAGCAAAAGGAGATGTCTGGCGAGAGCCACCCATTGCGGGCCACGAATCATCGTTGTTGTCAGCGCGTACCGCGCATCCGCGCTTCGCGGTTTTCGTGCCGCTATCCACGGCGCTGCCTTGCTGAGACGAGTCGCAAGGGCCTTGAAGCCGGCCCGCTGTAGGCGATCTCCTGCGTAAGGCCATGCGGTTCGACAAGGAGTGGTCGAACCGCCTCGGCTGCACCCCCAAGCTGCTCAAGTGGGCGGACGCCGCGCGATGTCAGCTTCGAAAGTGGAACGGCAAGTCGACCAAGAAATCGTGACGCACAGCAACGGGTCGGCTGGCGCCGGTGGGGTCGGGTGGAAGCTCTCGTTCGCGGCGCGCTGAACCGGAGCGTCGGGTATCGGTCGCCTACCTGAGGAGCCCGTTTCGGCCAGAAGCAGCCGACCAGCTTCGCGGGTCGAGTGTCCGCTCAGACTGGCTGCAGACGTTCAGGTTCAGCCGCCGAATGACAGCAGTTGTAGAACTCCGAAGCGGTCCTCCACCGGTAGCGGCATGGACGACTTTCAATCGGCCTGCAACTAGGACCGGCCAACGTCTAGTGTCTCGCCGGCCCCGAACTGGAACTCTCGACCTGAACGGACAGGCCTGGACGAAAACGCAATGCCGAGCCGACACTCCCTCAAATTCCCCAACGCAGCGCGGCGGTGTGAACCGGTGCGTCCCACAGCGCAAGGCTGTCGTCGTCCACCGCGTGGACCGTTACGGAGCAGCCCGCCATCTCGAGTGACGTGACGTACGAGCCCGTCACGTGCCGGACCGCCCTGATGCCAGCGCCGGCGAGCACCTTGTGGACCGCGTTGACCATCACGTAAAGCTCCAGCAGCGGGGTTCCGCCGAAGCCGTTGACGAGCAGGATCACCTCGCTGCCGCGGCTCAGCGACAGGTCCTTCATCACAGCCCCGGCGAGCTCGGCGGCTATCTCGTCGGCGGGGGCGACCTTGACGCGGCGCCGACCCGGTTCGCCGTGGATGCCGACGCCCATCTCCATCTCGTCGGCGCCGATCTGGAACGTCGGCATGCCGGCCGCCGGCACGATGCACGAAGTGAGCGCGACACCCATCGACGCGGTCGCCTTGTTGACCGAGTCGCCGAGCGCCTTCAGCGCGGCCAGGCTTCCGCCGCGCTCGGCCGCGGCGCCGACGATCTTCTCGACGATTAGCGTGCCGGCGACACCGCGCCGCCCGGTCGTGTAGGTCGAGTCCTCGACCGCGACGTCGTCGTTGACGATCACCGTCGCGTTGTCGCAGCTCACCATCTCGGCGGCGATCTGGAAATTCATCATGTCGCCGGAATAGTTCTTGACGATGAAGAGAACGCCGGCGCCGGTGTCGATGGCTTGCGCCGCGGCGAGCATCTGGTCGGGCGTCGGCGACGTGAAGACCTGGCCCGGGCACGCGGCGTCGAGCATGCCGGCGCCGACGAAGCCGGCGTGCAGCGGCTCGTGGCCCGAGCCGCCGCCCGAGATCAGCGCGACCTTGCCGCGCTGGAGCGCGCGGCGCCGCACGAAGCGGCAATCGTCGTCGAGTACGACGATGTCGGCGTGGGCGGTGGCAAACCCCTGCAGCGATTCGACGAGGACCGATTCGACGTCGTTGATGAGCTTCTTCATGACAGGCCTCTCAGGCGGAAGGTTGGGCCGCGGCGGCGGGCGCACCGAGGCTCTCGCAGATCGAGCCGACGATCAAGGCCATCGAGCGCGACCCCGGGTCGACGTGGCCGAGTGCGCGGTCGCCGAGGAAGGACGCTCGGCCGCGGATCGCGTCCATGGCAGCGGTCGCCTCGGCGCTCTCGAAGGCGCAGCGGCGCACGCGCGCCGCCAGGTCGGCGCCGCCCGCGGCGAGGACTTTCTGCACCGGATCGAGAACGTCGAGGAGCGTCTTCTGGCCGACCTCGGCCTTGCCGAGGCGGGTCAGCGCCCTGATGCCGGCGTCGATCGCGGCGCCCAGCGCCTGCGCGGTCGGCGCGGCCGGCAGCTCCTTGCCGAGGGTGATCAGCAGCGTGCCGAAGACCGGCCCCGATGAGCCGCCGATCGTCGACATGCACGTCATACCCATCGTCCGCAGCGCCTCGTTGAGCGGCTGGGCCGCGAGCTCATCGACCCTGGCTTGGATCGCGAGCGCGCCGCGCCGCATGTTGAGGCCATGGTCGCCGTCGCCGATCGCCTGGTCGAGCGCAGTCAGCTCGTCGACATGGTCGATCAGCGTCTGCGTCGCATTGCGGATGAGGTCGGTTTGGTTCATGGCTCCCTGCATTGAGTTCGCGATTCAGGCGGCGAGCCGGCGGCCGGTGGCATCGAACCAGAGCGGCCGCAGCAGCTCGACGTGGACCGCGTCGCCGGTCTCCCACGAGATGCCGTCGGCGACGGCGCTGACCAGCTCCTGGTCGCTCTCGTCGAGGTGGACGTGGATCAGGTGCTGGTCGCTCAGCTGCTCGATCCGCTTGACGCGCGCGCCGCGCTGCGCGCTCGCGGCGGTCGGCGCGCGCAGGCGCACGTGCTCGGCACGGACGCCCACCGTGGCCGCGCCGTCCGGCGCCGGAACGTCGGCGACGAGTGCGCGCGGCACGAGATTGATGCGGGGCGAGCCGAGGCGCGAGGCGACGTAGGCGCTGACCGGATCCTCGTAGATCTGCTGCGGCGTCGCGACCTGGGCCAGTCGGCCGTTCTCGAGCACGCCGATGCGCGTCGCCATGGTCAGCGCCTCGACCTGGTCGTGCGTCACGTAGAGCATGGTCGCGCCGAGGTCCTGCTGGATGCGCTTGAGCTCGAGGCGCAAGTCGTTGCGCAGCTTGGCGTCGAGCGACGACAGCGGCTCGTCCATCAGGTAGAGGGCCGGGTCCCGCACCAGCGCGCGGCCGATCGCGACGCGCTGCATCTGGCCGCCCGAGAGGCGAGTCGCCGGGCTCTTCAGCTTGTCGTCGATCCGCAGCATGCGCGCCACGTCCTCGACCTTCTTGCGGATGTCGACCACGCTCGTCCGGTGCAGCGGCGAGCGCAGCGGAAAGGCCAGGTTGTCGTAAACGCTCAGGTGCGGGTAGAGCGAGTACTGCTGGAACACGAAGGCGACGTCGCGCAGCGCCGGCGCGACGCGCGTGACGTCGCGCCCGCCGATCTGCACCTGGCCGGCGTCGGGCGTCTCGAGGCCGGCGACCAGGCGCAGCGTCGTCGTCTTGCCGGCGCCGCTCGGCCCGAGCAGGACGACGAACTCGCCGTTGCCGACGTCGAGGCCGAGGTCGCGCACGGCGCAGGTCCCGCCGAAGTGCTTGGTGACGCCGATCAGGCGCGCTTCAGCCATGGCGCGCTCTCTTCGTCGCCGCATGAGGCGCGTCGTCGCGCGCGGTGCGCAGGACGCGGCCGGTCGCTTGGTCGAAGAGCGAGACGGCACCGGCGTCGAACGCCAGGCCGACGTGGTCGCCGCGCCGCGCCGTCGTCGCGACGTCGACCTTGGCGCGCAGCGTCGCGCCGGCGGCGGTGCTGACGGTGACGATGCGGCGCGTGCCCAGGTACTCGCTGCCGAGCACCTCGGCGCGCAGCGGCGAGTCGTCGGCGAAGCGGACGTGCTCCGGGCGCACGCCGCACAGGAGGGCGCGCGCCGACACGTCCTCGTGCAGTGCCGGCACGGCGACCGTCGCGGCGCCGATCTGCACCGCGCCCTCGCCTCGGCGAAGCGCCGCCTCGAACGGCAGGAAATTCATCGCCGGCGCGCCGATGAAGTCGGCGACGAAGACGCTCGCCGGCCGCTCGTAGACCTCGAGCGGCGCGCCGAGCTGCTCGATCACGCCCTGGTTCATGACCGCGATCGTGTCGGCCATCGCCATCGCTTCCATCTGGTCGTGGGTGACGTAGACGGTCGTCGCCTTCAGCCGGTCATGGAGTGCGCGCAGCTCGCCGCACATCACCTCGCGGAACTCCGAGTCGAGCGCGCCGAGCGGCTCGTCCATCAGGAACGCGAGTGGCTCGCGCACGATGGCGCGGCCGAGGGCGACGCGCTGGCGGTCGCCGCTCGAGAGGCCGGAGACCGGCTTGCCGAGCAGCTCGGTAATGCGCAGGATGCGCGCCGCCTGCTTGACCCGGGCGTCGATCGCCGTCCGCGCCATCCCTTGCGAGACGAGCGGAAAGGCGATGTTCCTGCGCACGTTCATGTGCGGGTAGAGCGCGAACATCTGGAACACGAAGGCGATGTCGCGCGCCGACGCGCGCTTGAAGCTGACGTCCTCGGCGCCGAGGAAGATCTGTCCCGAGGTCGGCAGCTCGAGGCCGGCGATCATGCGCAGCGTCGTCGTCTTGCCGCATCCCGACGGGCCGAGCAGGCAGAAGAACTCGCCGTCGCGGACGGTGAAGGTCGAATCCTTCACCGCCGTGAAATCGGCAAATGCCTTGTGCAGCTGCTCGACGCGGATCTCGGCCATGATGAATCGAGCTCAGTCGGGGAACTTCGAGACGACGATGAACATCGCCGTGCCGAAGAGCGTGGTCGCGAACGACCAGGTGTAGAGCGCCATCGCGAACGGCTGCAGCATCATCGCCAGGCCGATCGTGATGACGAAGCAGGCGAGCATCTCCATCCGGCCGCGGCGCGCCCAGCGCGGCCAGCGCCGCCCGGCCGGCGCGTCGCTGGTGGCCGCAGGCGTGGTCATTTGCGCACCGCGCCGAAGGTGATGCCACGCAGCAGGTGCTTCCTCAGCAGCACGGTGAAGAACAGGATCGGCAGCAGGAACAGCGTCGTCCCGGCGGCGACCGCCGGCCAGTCCTGGCCGCCCTCGCCGATGATGATCGGGATGAAGGGCGGTGCGGTCTGCGCCGTCCCCGAAGTCAGCAGCACCGCGAACGCGTACTCGTTCCAGGCGAAGATGAGGCAGAAGATCGCGGTCGCGACGATCCCCGTCGTCGCCTGCGGCAGTACCACCTTCCGGAACGCCTGCAGCCGCGTGTAGCCGTCGACCATCGCCGCTTCCTCGTACTCGCGCGGGATCTCGTCGATGAAGCCCTTCAGCAGCCAGACGGCGAGCGAGACGTTGACGGCGCTGTAGAGCAGGATCATGCCGAGGCGCGTGTCCGAGAGTCCGAGCTCGCGGTAAATCAGGTAGATCGGAATCGCCACTGCGATCGGCGGCATCATCCGCGTCGACAGGATGAAGAACAGCATGTCGTCCTTGAGCGGCACCTTGAAGCGCGAGAACGCGTAAGCCGCCATGACGCCGAAGCCGACCGAGAGCACGGTCGAGCCGAAGGCGATGATCAGCGAGTTGACGAAGCGCGGCACGAAGTTCGAAGGCCCGGCGACGACCATGTTGGCGTTGCGCGCGACCCGGTCGCAGGTGTCCACGGCGGGCGGCAGCGCCGCGATGTACTCGGGCGTCTGCCGCGAGCGCGTCGTGAACAGGTTGCAGTAGCCCTCCGCCGACGGCGTGAACAGGATCTTGGGCGGATAGCTGATCGAGTCGGGCGGCGTCTTCAAGCCGGTGAGGACGATCCAGGCGAGCGGCACGATCGTGATCAGCGCGTAGAGCGCGACCAGCACGCCGGCCACGAGGCGCGTGCGACCGCTCGGCTCGACGACCGAGTGGGCGGTGCTGATGCCTAGGCGCATGCCGGCCTCATCGGTTCTTCACGTGGTTGAGGGCCTTGACGTAGATGTTCGCCAGGCCGAACACCGCGACGAAAATGATGATCGCGAACGCCGACGAATAGCCGGTGCGCCACTTCTCGAAGGCTTCGCGCTTGAGCGTGATCGAGGCGAGCTCGGTCGCTGAGCCCGGCCCGCCCGAAGTCAGGAGGTTGACCATGTCGAACATCTTGAAGTTCTCGATGCCGCGAAAGAGCACCGCGAGCATCACGAATGGCAGCACCATCGGCAGCGTGATCGACCAGAACTGGCGCCACTTCGACGCCCGGTCGACCTCCGCGGCCTCGTAGATGTAGTCGGGGATCGAACGCAGGCCCGCGAGGCAGATCAGCATCACGTACGGGGTCCACATCCAGGTGTCGACGATCACGATCGCCCACGGCGCGAGCCGCACCGAGCCGATCATCTCGAACGACGACGGCGGCACGCCGGTCAGGAACGACACGGCGTAGTTGAAGAGTCCCGTCTGCGGCTGGTAGAGGAAAGCCCAGAAGTTGCCGACCACCGCGGGCGACAGCATCATCGGGATCAGGATCATCGTCGTCCAGAAGCCGTGGCCGCGGAACTTGCGGTCGATCAGGTAGGCGAGCGCGAAGCCGATCAGCGTCTCGAGCACGATCGTCCAGAACAGGAAGTGCGCCGTCGCCTGCATCGCCAGCCAGATGTCGGGATCGGTGAGCACCGAGACGTAGTTGTCGATGCCGACGCCGAGCACGGTCGCGTTTGGACGGTTGGCGCGGTAGTTGGTGAACGACAGGCGGATCGTCCAGATCAGCGGGAAGATGTTGATCGCCAGCAGCAGCATCGTCGGGCCGATGAAGACCCAGGCGATCGCCCGGTCGGAGAGGCCGCGCATGCGGGTCGCCAGCGCCGGGGGCGTGGCCTGGGCGGCGCGGGCGACGAGGTTGGCGGGAATCGACATGGGTTGCGCGTCGCTGTCTCCCTCCCCGCGCTTCGGCGGAGAGGGAGGGTCGTGGGACGGGGGAGCGCCCGTCACTTCATCTTGCCGTCTTCCTTGAACACCTTCTTCCAGTCGACTACGAGGCCGTCGAGCGCTTCCTTCGCCGTTCCCTTGTCGGCGACGACGTAGTCGTGGACGCGCTTCTGCATCGCCAGCAGCAATTGCGCGTACGACGGCTCAGCCCAGAAGTCGACGACCATTCCCATCGAGTCGAGGAACGGCTGCGCGAACGGCGAGCTCGTCGGGTAGCCGGGATCGTTGAGCACCGCCTTGGCGGCCGACGAGCCGCCTAGGGCCTGCCACTTCTTCTGCACGTCGGGGTTGGCGAACCACTTGATGTACTGCAGCGATTCGTTCCGGTGCGTCGAGTACGCGACCACCGAGATGCCCTGACCGCCGAGCTGGACGCCCTTGCCCTTGTCGGACGGGTTGACGAAGAAGCCGATCTTGTCGCCGCCGACGTTCGGGTCCTTGTAGAGGCCCGGGAAGAAGGCAAACCAGTTCATCATCATCGCGACCTGGCCCGACTTGAACGCGTCGAGCCCTTCGCCCATGTAGGCGTTGGTGAGGCCGGGCGGCGTGCTTCCCTTGTAAAGCGCCTTATAGAACTCGAGGCCCTTGACAGCGTCGGCGGAGTTGACGAAGCCGTCCATCGCGTACGGCTTCTTCGGATCCTCGTATTTGAAGCCCATCGGGTAGAGGACGTTGGTGACGCCCATCGTGATGCCTTCGGAGCCGCGCTCGGTGAAGAGATACGTGCCGTAGACCTTCTTGCCGTCGATCATGCGGCCCTGGAAGAACTCTGAGACCTGCTTGAACTCGGTCCAGGTCTTCGGCGGCGCCAGATCGCGATTGAACTTCTTCTTGAACTCGGCCTGCAGCTCGGGCTTGGCGAACCAGTCCTTGCGATAGGTCCAGCCGACCGCGTCGGCCATCGCCGGCAGCGCCCAGTAGTTCGGCGAGTTTTTCGGCCACTCGGCGTAGCCGACGACGGTCGCCGGCGCGAAGTCGGTCATCTTGATGCCTTCCTTCGCGAAGAAGTCATTCAGCTTGACGTAGTGGCCGTTCTCGGCCGAGCCACCGATCCACTGGCTGTCGCCGATGATGAGGTCGCACAGCTTGCCCTTCGAGTTGAGCTCGTTGAGCATGCGGTCGGCGAAGTTCGTCCACGGCACGAACTCGAACTTCATCTTGATGTTCGTCTTCGCGGTGAAGTCCTTCGACAGCTCGACCAGGGCGTTCGCCGGGTCCCAGGCGGCCCAGCAGAGCGTGATCGTCTTGTCCTGCGCGCTGGCCGTGGTGGGAACCAGGCCGAGCGCGGCAACTGCAGCGAGGGTGAGCACCCCCGGCAGCATCTTCGATATCGATTTCATGAGGCTGTCTCCGACAGAGGTTGATGATTCAGGGACACACCGGGCGGTCAATGGAGGTTCTCGGCCGTCAGGATCTCGACGCGCGGCTGCACCACGTTGAGTGCTCCACGAACGTTCTCGCAAAGCGCGCGCAGGACTCGCGCCGCCGTCAACACGCAGTAATGGATGTCCTGATGGAGGACATACGAGAAGGCGCCCGCGCTGAGCAGCGAGCGATGCTCTTCGGTCAGGTCGTGGACAGCGACGCCCACCTGGGTGGCGAGGCCGGCGGCCTTGAGCCCGCGCGCGACCCCCGCGCTGCCCGAGCCGACGTTGTAGATGCCGGCGAGACGACCGAGGTCGACGTCGTCGCCGAGGAAGCGCAGCAGCGCCTCACAGGCGCCGTCGTCGTCGGCCGGCAGATCGGGTGTTCGGACCGTCTTCACGGCCGGGAAGCGCTCCTCGATCACCTGCGCGAAACCGATTCGCCTTTCGATCTCGGCCGAGAGACGCGTCGCCTGCGACGAGAGCAGCAACGTGTCCCTCCCTTCGGCGCCGGCCATGCGCGCGAGCAGCAAGGCGGCTGTCCGTCCGGCGGCGCGGTTGTCGGCGCCGACCGAGGTGGACCGCATAGACCCGGCGACGTCGGAGAAGAGCGTCACGACATGAACGCCCGAGCGGACCAGCTCGTTGATCGCCAGCTTGATCGGCGGCAGATCGGGCGCGAGCAGCGCGATGCCCTGACAACCAGCCACCTCGGCCAACTCAGCGCCAAAGCGAGCCGGGTCGGCGGCATCAATGCGGTGCGTGACCTCGGTGATGTGGCTGTGGCGAAAGTCAGGCGCGGCCTGAGCGATCTGACGATCGAGCAGGCCGAGGAAGGGCGAGTCCTCTGCCGGCAGCACGAATCCGAAGCGGAAGTTTTCCCCGCGGCGGGGCCGGCCCGGCTGCTGCGGCGTCCCGAGATCCGAGACGGCCCGCAGCACGCGCTGTACGGTCTCTACATTGACGCCAGGCCGGCGGTTGAGCACCCGGTCCACCGTCGCAGTGCCGACCCCGGCGATGCGGGCGATCTCGGCGATTGTGGGAGTCGACGGCATGGAACAAACGTGCAATTGATGCCGTTACGGTATTTACATCAATAATTAAATCAATCAGGGTTTACGGGTAGTGCGAGGACCAGAACCTTAATCACGAGAAGGCGCGAGAAAGCGCTGAGCCCTCCGATGGGTAGCAGCGCGATGCCCCGGGACGTAGGCTTCAGCCGACGCTGTGCACCGACATCGACGACTCAGCCAGCACACAGCCGCGCGCTGCGGCGCCGAATACCGCCAGGAACTGGGGAGCCCGCGCCGCCCGCCCAGGCCATCAAGCTGTCGAGCTCGAGGCAAGCTGCGCGCACCATCGACCGGTGCGACTAAGCTGGGGCAAGCTGCTCAAGCGCGTCACATGGAGCATTGCCCAATTGCGGTGGCCAGCTAAAGATCATCGCGGCGATCCTCGAACAGCCGGTGATCGAAACGGTCCTCACGCGCTGGGGCCAGCAGCCCGGGCGCCGCCGCGTCGCGCCAGCCCGTGGGTCGCGGCGTTCATCGCATCGTTCCGTGAAATTCGAATTGGACGATGCTCCAGCGCCGGCGCGATCCCTGCTGCCTTGTCGCCCTGGGCGCTCACGGCCTGCTTGACAGTCCGCAATCTGTGCGTTACCGTTCGGCTACGTAACCGATCGGTTATTTACTATTCGACGGAAGTGCGCGTCCCAGATGCCCGACACCCTGAGCCTGACCTTCTCCGCTCTCGCCGACCCGACGCGCCGCGCCATCCTTGCCCGTCTGGCTTCCGGCGAAGCGGTCGTCAAGGACCTGGCCGAGCCGTTCGCCATGAGCTCGCCGGCGGTCTCCAAACACCTGCGCGTGCTCGAGCGCGCCGGCCTCGTCGAGCGCGGCCGCGAAGCGCAGTGGCGGCCGCGCCGCCTCGTTGCCCAGCCGTTGGCTGAAGCCGACTCCTGGCTGCAGTCGTACCGGCCGTTCTGGGAAGAGCGCTTCGACCGCATGGATGTCGTGCTGAAGCGCTTGAAGTCGGGTGCGAAGAAAGGCAGGCCTGCCAAACCACCCCTCAAGAAAGGGAAATCGCCATGAGACAAACGCACGCCCGCGCCGCGAACCTCAGCCCGCCACGCGGCACGCCGGGCGACGATGCTCTCGTGCTCACCCGCGTGTTCGACGCTCCGCCCGAAACCGTGTTCTCGCTGTGGTCGGACCCGGCCCACGTCGCGCAGTGGTGGCAGCCCGACGGCTACACCACACCGGTGTTCACGATGGACTTCCGCGTCGGCGGCGCCTTTCGCTACTGCATCGTCTCGGCCGCCGGCCGGGAAGGCTGGGCGCAGGGCCAATATCGCGTGATCGACGCGCCGCACCGCATCGTGATGACCTTCCGGTGGAACAGCGGCGACCCGGCCCACGACCGCGAGACCCTGATCACGGTCACCTTCGCGCCCGAAGGCGACGCCGCGACCTTGATGACCTTTCGACAGGCGCCGTTCGACAGCGACGCTGCTCGCCACAGCCATGGCCAAGGCTGGGGCCAGGTGCTCGATTCCTTCGGCCGCTTCCTCGTTTCCAGGAGTTCGACATGAGCGACATCACCGTCACCGCCTTTCGCTGGGTACCGCCCTTTGCCCAGGGCCTCGTGCGCGACCTGCGCGTGCGTTGGGCGCTCGAAGAGGCCGGCCTCGCGTACGAAGAACGGCTCATCGGGCCGGAGGACCAGTCCACGGCGGCCTACCGACAACGGCAACCGTTCGGTCAGGTGCCGGTGCTCGAACAGGGCGGGCTGGCGATTTTCGAATCGGGTGCGATCGTGCTGCACATCGCGGAGCAGTCGCCCGGCCTGCTGCCGGTGCAACGGGAGGCTCGGCTGCGTGCGCGCACATGGATGTTCGCGGCGCTCAGCACTATCGAGCCGCCGATCCTCGCCCTCAATTCACTCGGCATGAAGGCGCCGGCCAGCGACGGCGTGGTGCAGGTGCGCGACCAAGTCGCCGGCCGGGTCGACCAGCGGCTCGACAGCCTGGCCGCGTTCCTCGACGGCAAGCAACACCTCGAAGGCGACTTCAGTGCCGCCGACCTGCTGATGACAACCGTGCTACGGGTCCTGCGCGAGACCGACCGCGTCGCGTCGCGGGCCGTGCTGCGCGACTACCAGGCGAGCTGCGAGGCGCGGCCCGCGTTCCAGCGCGCGCTCGAAGCGCAGATGAGCACCTTCGCGAAGCACGCGCCGGCCGCCGTCTGAGTCGGCGCCGCATGTGCGCGGGCGCGCCAGCCGCGCCGGATTCACGACGATCTTGTTACTCCCCGCAGCACCGGCGCCTGGCTAGAGTGGCCTTCAGCGCGCACCCGCCGAGAGTGCCCTGTTCGTTCATAAACCCGGAGATTCACACGCCATGACCCAGCCGACCGAGACCGCGACACACGACCCGTTGCCCGCAGGGCGCAGACCTCAGGTGCTGTCGTCGCGCGAGTGGAACGACGCACGCACGCAGCTGTTGGTAAAAGAAAAAGCGCAGCTTCGCGCCCGAGACGCGCTCGCCGCCGAACGCCGGCGGATGCCCTGGATGGTGGTGGAAAAAAACTACGTCTTCGAGAGTGCGAAGGGCAAGTCGAGCCTGCTCGACCTGTTCGAGGATCGCAGCCAGCTCATCGTCTATCGGGCGTTCTTCGAGCCTGGCGTCTTCGGCTGGCCGGACCAGGCCTGCCGGGGCTGTTCGATGGTCGCCGATCAGGTCTCGCACCTCGCTCACCTGAACGCCCGCGACACGACCCTGGCCTTCATCTCGCGAGCGCCGCAGGCCGACATTGCGCGATTGAAGGAGCGCATGGGCTGGACGATGCCCTGGTACTCGATCACCGACGGGTTTGATACCGACTTCGGCGTCGACGAGTGGCATGGCCACAATGTCTTCTACTTCGACGAGAGCCAAGTGTTTCGCACCTACTTCGTCGACAAGCGCGGCGACGAAAACCTGGGAACGCTTTGGAGCTACCTCGACATCACGCCGCTCGGGCGTCAGGAAGTCTGGGAGGATTCGCCGGAGGGCTACCCGCAATCGGCGCCCTACAGGTGGTGGAACTGGCATGACAACTACGCCCCCGGCGCCGCGCCCGACGCCAAGTGGGTGCGGGTGTCGGAGGCTGGCGAAGCGGCGTTTCGCAAAGACCGGGCGGGTGCGAGCGAGTGACGAGCGACCCGAAGGGCACCGCCATGTCGGTGGGCCGACGGCCTGGCGTTCGCGGCGTTGCCGGAATGACCGGTGTCGACAGTTCCGCGACACCGGGTGACCCAGGCACCGCCAAGTCAAAAGCAGAACCCTACACGACCGCATAAGTGCACAACATTTTGGCGCGTCACACTAGATGTGCAGCCAGGCGAGAACGCCGACGATGACGCCGATTGCGCTCAGCGCATAGACGCCGAACTGCAGGCGCCGGCTCTTGGTCAGGAGCGCGATCGCCGCCATCGCGATCGAGATCTGCAGCGCGGTGGTCGCCTGCGCCCAGCGGTGATGCTGGTGGATCTGCTCGTCGCTGCGCTTGCTCCAGTCGTCGGACTCGCGCTCGAACTTCTCGGCGTCCTTCTTGATGGCTTCCTTTTCCTGCTTGTAGCGCTTGATCTCGTCGCCGTAGAAGGCCTTGCGCGACTCCGGCGCGAGCTCGACCGCGAGCTCGGCGAGGTTCTGCTTGCCGCTCTTGGCCTGGTAATAGTTCCACTGGTTGGACGCCTCGGTCTTCTTGATCGCGGACTCGTTCTTGTAGAGGCCGGCGTTGGACTGCGTCAGGCCGGCCATGTAGGAGAACAAGGCGCCGACGGTGGCGATGATCGCGGTGGCGACTGCGAGCCTTCCGGCGAGGCCGTGCGGCTCGGCCTGCGACTGGTGCTCGAGAGCGTGGTCGTGCGGCCCGTGAACGTGAAATTCGTGCTCTGACATGTCAATCTCCCAGGGGAAGTCTCTTGTAGGTGGAAAAGGCATAGCGCAAGCCTTCTGCGGTCTCGTGCGGCTCATGCGCGACGAGCTGCCACTCCGCCCGGCGCCATGCCGGGAAGAAGGTGTCGGCGGGAAACGCGGCGTCGACCTCGGTCAGCTGCAGCTCGTCGGCGATCGGCAACGCGAGCGCGTAGATCGCCGCGCCGCCGACGACGTGGACGAGCGGCGCCGGCGCCGCTCGTGCCAGCGCGTCGTCGAGCGACGCCGCGGTTTCCGCGCCATCAGCCGCGAACGAAGCGTCGCGGCTGACGACGAGATTGCGTCGCCCCGGCAGCGGCCGGCCGATCGATTGCCAGGTCTTGCGGCCCATGACGATCGGCGTGCCGAGCGTGATCCGCTTGAAGCGGGGCAGGTCCCCGGGCAGGCGCACGAGGAGCTCGTTGCCCAGGCCGATGCCGCCGTCGCGGGCGACGGCGGCGACGAGGCTGACGAGCGGGCGCGGCATGGGCGCGATTGTCGCTGCCGCACGCCGCGATAATGTTCGCCAGCCCACCGTCCGACGAACCTTGACCGCGCCTTCCGCCGACGATCCCGACGCGCTCGCCGCCTGGCGCGCCGCCGCCGCGCGCTCGGCGCCCGGTGGCGACGCCGATGCGCTCGGCTGGCGCACTCCCGACGGCATCGTCGTCAAGCCGCTCTACACCGCGGCCGACGTCAAGGGCCTGCCCGCCACCAACACGCTGCCGGGGTTCCCGCCGTACGTGCGCGGGCCGCAGGCGACGATGTACACGGTGCGGCCGTGGACGATCCGCCAGTACGCGGGCTTTTCCACCGCCGAGGCGTCGAACGATTTCTACCGCAGGGCGCTCGCCGGCGGCGGCCAGGGCGTGAGCGTCGCGTTCGACCTCGCCACCCACCGCGGCTACGACAGCGACCACCCGCGCGTCGTCGGCGACGTCGGCAAGGCCGGCGTCGCGATCGACTCGGTCGAGGACATGAAGATCCTGTTCGAAGGCATCCCCCTCGACAAGGTGAGCGTGTCGATGACCATGAACGGCGCCGTGCTGCCGGTGCTCGCGGGCTACATCGTCGCGGCGGAAGAGCAGGGCGTCGCCCAGGACCAGCTTTCAGGAACGATCCAGAACGACATCCTGAAAGAGTTCATGGTGAGGAACACCTACATCTATCCGCCGGCGCCGAGCATGCGGATCGTGGGCGACATCATCGTATACACGGCATCGCACATGCCGAGGTTCAACTCGATCTCGATCTCGGGCTATCACATCCAGGAAGCGGGCGCGAACCAGACGCTCGAGCTCGCCCTGACGCTCGCCGACGGCCGCGAGTACGTTCGCACCGCGATCGCCAAGGGGCTCGACGTGGACGCCTTCGCCGGCCGGCGCAGCTTCTTCTGGGCGATCGGCATGAACTTCTACCTCGAGATCGCCAAGATGCGCGCCGCGCGCATGCTCTGGCACCGGATCATGGAAGAGTTCAGGCCAAAGCAGGCGAAGAGCTCGATGCTGCGCACCCACTGCCAGACCTCGGGCTGGACGCTGACCGCGCAGGACCCGTACAACAACGTCGTGCGCACGACCATTGAGGCGATGGCGGCGGTGTTCGGTGGCACCCAGAGCCTGCACACCAACGCCCTCGACGAGGCGATCGCGCTGTCGAGCGAGTTCAGCGCCCGCATCGCGCGCAACACCCAGCTCGTGATCCAGGAAGAGACGCACATCACCTCGATCGTCGACCCGTGGGCGGGCAGCTACGCCATGGAAGCGCTGACGCAGGAGGTGGCCGACGCCGCTTGGACGATCATCGAGGAGATCGAGGCGATGGGCGGCATGACAAAGGCCGTGCAGAGCGGCTGGGCCAAGCTCAAGATCGAGGCGAGCGCGGCCGAGAAGCAGGCGCGCATCGATTCCGGCGAGGACGTGATCGTCGGCGTCAACAAGTACCAGTTGGGCGAGGAAGCGCTGATCGACACGCTCGACATCGACAACCATGCGGTGCGCGAGAACCAGGTGACGCGGCTGAAGGCGTTGCGCGCGAAGCGCGATCCGGCGGCGGTGAAGACGGCGCTCGCCGCATTGACGACCTGCGCGGAGAGCGGCATGGGCAACCTGCTCGCGCTATCGATCGCAGCGGTCCGCCTGCGCGCGACCGTCGGCGAGGTGAGCGACGCGCTCGAGGCGGCGTGGGGTCGCCATCGCGCCGACACGCAGAAGGTCTCGGGCGTCTACGCGGCGGCGTACGACAGCGCCGCCGGCTGGGACAAGTTGAAGGCGGAAATCGCGGCTTTCGCCGACGCCGAAGGCCGGCGCCCGCGCGTGCTGATCGCCAAGCTCGGTCAGGACGGCCACGACCGGGGCGCCAAGGTCGTCGCCAGCGCGTTCGCCGACCTCGGCTTCGACGTCGACATCGGCCCGCTGTTCCAGACCGCCGAGGAGTGCGCCCGCCAGGCGATCGAGAACGACGTCCACGCGATCGGCATCTCGACGCTTGCCGCCGGCCACAAGACGCTGGTGCCGGCGGTGATCGAATCGCTCAGGGCACAGGGCGCCGGCGAGATCGTCGTCTTCGTCGGCGGCGTGATCCCGCGCGGCGACTACGCGTTCCTGTACGACGCAGGGGTGAAGGGAATCTACGGGCCGGGGACGCCGATCCCGGCGAGCGCCAAGGACGTGCTCGACCAGATCAAGCGCGCTCTCGCGCCGGCCTGACCTGCCGCGTCGCGATGCTGCCGCCTGCCGACCAGGAGCTCCTCGACGGCGTCGTCGCCGCGGCGAGCGAGGCACAGCGACGCGCGATCGCCAAGGCGATCACGCTGCTCGAATCACGGCGCGTCGACCACCGCGAGCGCGCCGACGCGCTCCTCACCGCTTTGCCGGTCCCGGCTCGGCCGTCGTTCCGGCTCGGCGTCTCGGGCGTGCCCGGCGTCGGCAAGTCGACGTTCATCGAGACGCTGGGCCTCCTGCTGATCGGCGAGGGATTGCGCGTCGCGGTGCTTGCGGTCGACCCGAGCTCGAGCGTGTCGGGTGGCTCGATCCTCGGCGACAAGACGCGCATGGAGCGGCTATCGGTGGACCCGGCCGCGTTCGTGCGACCGAGCCCGAGCGGCGGCACGCTCGGCGGCGTTGCGGCGGCGACGCGCGAGGCCATCCGGGTCGTAGAGGCCGCCGGCTACGGCGTCGTCATCGTCGAGACCGTCGGTGTCGGCCAGAGCGAGGCGGCGGTGGCCGGCATGACCGACATGTTCGTGCTCCTGCAGCTGCCCAACGCCGGCGACGACCTCCAGGCGATCAAGAAGGGCGTGATGGAGCTCGCCGATCTCGTGGTCGTCAACAAGGCCGACCTCGATCCGGCCGCCGCGGCGCGCGCGGTCGGCCAGATCGAGTCTGCGCTTCACCTCGTCGCGCGCCGCGACGACGGCATGTGGAAGCCGCACGTGATGTCGACCAGCGCGCTCGCCGCCGACCAGGTCGGCGCCGTCTGGCAGGTGGTGCAGTCGTTTCGATCGGTGCAGGACTCGCGCGGGGCGTTGCAGGAGCGCCGCCGGGGCCAGGCGCGCGCCTGGCTCTGGGAGCGCATCGACGCCGGCCTGCGCGACGCGTTTCGCGGCCACGCCGCCGTTCGCGGCCAGCTCGACGACACGCTTGCCGCCGTCGATGCCGGCCGCCTGCCGGTCTCCGTCGCGGCGCGCCGCCTGCTCGGTGCGTTCAGCGGCACGCCGGTCGCGAGCGGCCATGACTGACGCCGACCTCGACCTCATCGCGGCGCACCGGGCGGCGAACGACGCGCGTGTCTCGACCGCGGAGACGAGCATCGGCCGGGTCATCGTCAAACGCGAGCGGCCGGCGCGCAGGGCCTGGCGCGGGCGCGCCCTCGCCGTGCTGCGCCAGCCGCCGCGCGGACGGCATTCCCGGGACCGCGAGGTCGCAGGGGCGCGCGCGCTGGCGCCTGTCTTTCCGCTTTCCTTCCCGGCCGCCACGACCTGACACAGAGAACGACGCATGCACGACATCATCCAGCAGCTCGAAGCCAAGCGCGCGCGCGCGCGTCTGGGCGGCGGCCAGAAGCGCATCGACGCGCAGCACGCCAAGGGCAAGCTCACGGCGCGCGAGCGCATCGACCTGCTCCTTGACGCGGGAACGTTCGAGGAGTGGGACATGTTCGTCGAGCACCGCAGCCACGACTTCGGGATGGAGAAGAACCGCCCGCCCGGCGACGGCGTCGTCACCGGATACGGGATGATCAACGGTCGCCTCGTGTTCGTGTTCAGCCAGGACTTCACCGTCTTCGGCGGCGCCCTCTCGGAGGCGCACGCCGAGAAGATCTGCAAGGTGATGGACCAGGCGCTGAAGGTCGGCGCGCCGGTGATCGGCCTCAACGACTCAGGCGGCGCGCGCATCCAGGAAGGCGTCGCCTCGCTCGGCGGCTACGCCGAGGTGTTCCAGCGGAACGTCATCGCCTCGGGGGTCGTGCCGCAGATCAGCATGATCATGGGGCCGTGCGCGGGCGGCGCGGTGTACTCGCCCGCGATGACCGACTTCATCTTCATGGTGAAGGACAGCTCTTACATGTTCGTCACCGGCCCCGACGTCGTGAAGACGGTGACGCACGAGGAGGTGACGGCGGAGGACCTCGGCGGCGCGTCGACGCATACCACCAAGAGCGGGGTCGCCGACCTGGCCTTCGACAACGACGTCGACGCGCTCGCCATGCTGCGCCGCTTCTTCGACTACCTGCCTCTCAACAACAAGCAGAAGGCGCCGCGCCTGCCGAGTGACGACCCGGCCGAGCGCATCGACCTCTCGCTCGACACCCTGGTGCCCGATCACCCGAACAAGGCCTACGACATCAAGGAGCTGATCCTGAAGACTGTCGACGACGGCGAGTTCTTCGAGCTCCAGCCCGAGCACGCGAAGAACATCGTCGTCGGCTTCGGCCGGATGGACGGTGCGAGCGTCGGCATGGTCGCCAACCAGCCGCTGGTGCTCGCCGGCTGCCTCGACATCAAGAGCTCGATCAAGGCGGCGCGCTTCGTGCGCTTCTGCGACGCCTTCAACATCCCGGTCATCACCTTCGTCGACGTCCCCGGCTTCATGCCGGGCACCGCGCAGGAGCACGGCGGCATCATCAAGCACGGCGCCAAGCTGCTCTTCGCCTACGCGGAGTGCACGGTGCCGAAGATCACCGTCATCACGCGCAAAGCCTACGGCGGCGCCTACGACGTGATGAGCTCCAAGCACCTGCGCGGCGACGTCAACCTCGCCTGGCCGAATGCCGAGATCGCGGTGATGGGCGCGAAGGGCGCGGTCGAGATCATCTTCCGCGACGAGAAGGGCGACCCCGAGAAGCTCGCCGCGCGCGAGGCCGAATACAAGGCCAAGTTCGCCAACCCGTTCATCGCCAGCGCGCGCGGCTACATCGACGACGTGATTCAGCCGCACGAGACGAGAAGGCGCATCTGCCGCTCGCTGGCGATGCTCGCCGACAAGAAAGTCGACGACCCGTGGCGCAAGCACGGGAACATGCCGCTCTGACCCTGCCGCCTCAGGTCGGTTCCAGAGCGGAGCTCGGCCCGCGCGACTCAGTAGGCGAAGTTGCGGTACGTTTCGGCGCCCGAGACGGCCTCCGCGTCATCGACCACCGGGTTGAAGCGGAGCAGTCGCTTGCCGCGCTCGGACAGCGTCTCCCAGGTGCTGCGCGGCACGCGGATGTTCACTTCGGGACGGAACAGCCAGCGCCGGCTGTAGCCGATCACGACCATCGGCCGCGCTTCGTCGGTGACGTTAGGGGTGCCGCGGTGGATTGCCCGGACGTCGCGGATCATGACGTCGCCGAGCGCCATCGTCATCCGGTGCACGGCGAGGTCGCCGGCGCCCAGACGCGCCATTGCGATGTCCTTGCGCATGCGGTGCGTGCCGAACGTCGTCTCCAGCGGCCCGTGCGCGTCGGTGACCTCGACCAGGGGGAAGTTGACCGCGATCTGGAACGAGGGTGTGTCGTTATCGTCGGTCTCGGGAAAAAGCAGCGGCGTGTCGGCGTGCCAGGCTTGGTAGTCGGAACCCTCGAGCGGCGTGTCCGTGGCGAGCTGGCACATCACCGGGTCGGGGCCGGCGACGCGCTCGACGATCGCCAGCACGTCGTCGTCCTCGAAGATCGCGGGGTCGGCGAACGTTCCGGCGAAAGGCAGGGTGACGTAGAAGCGCTGCGAGCCGCGGTTCGGGTTGTCGCTCTCGCTGTTCATGTGCTCCGCGAGCAGCGGCGCGAACTCGCGCGACCAGGCACGCAGCACGTCCGGATCGAAGTGATGGCGCAGGACGACGACGCTGTCGCGGTTGAAGTCGCGGGCGAAGGCGTCGTGCTCGGCGGCGGTGAATCTCACACGGGTTCCTTTCGGGCCTCAATCGATCCGGCCGAATCGCGCCGCAATTTTTTCATGCGGCGCATGTGCACGCAATCACATCAGGGATTCCTCGGGTCGGCCTCGGTCGCTGCCACGTTGACGTGCCGCAGGCCGCGCTCAAGAATGGGTCGATTCGATCGCTGCCTTACCAGGAAAGCCGTGTCGGCTACCGCGCAGCGACTACAGGAGACGACATGCGTGTTTCGAGACTGAGCGCCACCTTCGGCGCGCTCGCCTTCGCCGTTGCGGCGTCGGCGCAGAGCCTGCCCAAGCTCGCCGACAAGCCGGGCTACAAGGTCGGCTTCGCCCAGACCGAGAGCAACAACCCCTGGCGCATCGCCGAGACGCAGTCGCTGAAGGACGCCGCTGGCACCTGCAAGTGGGACCTCGTCTACGCGGACGCTGCCGGCTCTGCCGCCAAGCAGGTTGCGGACGTAGAAAGCATGATCGCCCAGAAGGTCGACGTCATCGTCCTCGCGCCACGCGAGGAAAAGCCGCTGATTCCCGCGGTGATGAAGGCGAAGAAGGCCGGCATCCCGGTGATCCTGATCGACCGCAACGTCGACCAGAAGGTCGCCGCCGCCGGCCGCGATTACGTCACCTTCATCGGCTCCGACTTCATCGATCAGGGCCGGCGCGCGGCCGAGTGGCTGGTCAAGACCACGGGCGGCAAGGGAACGGTGGTCGAGCTCGAGGGGACGACCGGCTCGAGCCCGGCCAACGATCGCAAGAAGGGCTTCGACGACGTCGTCAAGAAGCAGCCCGGCATGAAGATCGTCGCCTCGCAAAGCGGCGACTTCGCGCGCGACAAGGGTCGCCAGGTGATGCAGACGCTGCTCCAGGCGCACCCCGACGTGACCGCCGTCTACGCCCACAACGACGAGATGGCGATCGGCGCGATCGCCGCGCTCGAGGCTGCGGGCAAGAAGCCGGGGCAGGACGTCGTCGTCGTCTCGATCGACGGGACGCGCGATGCGCTGCAGGCGATCGCCGCCGGAAAGATGGGCGCGACGGTGCAGTCGAGTCCGTTCTTCGGCCCGATCACCTGCGCGACCCTGAAGCGCTACGCCAAGGGCGAGAAGATCGAAGGCTGGGTCAAGGTGAGCGACAAGTTCTACGACAAGTCGAACGCGCAGGCGAGCATGGCCGACGGCTACTGATCGGCCGCAGCGATCGTTCTCTGACGCCGCGGCGGTCGAGCCGCCGTGGCCCGCTTGCCGACGCCATGGATTCGCCCCCGCCAGCCGACGCGCCCATGGCGCAGCCGCTGCTGTCGATGCAAGGAATCGACAAGTCGTTCGGCGGCGTCCCGGCGCTGATCGGTGCGCGGCTGGCCGTGCGGGCCGGCGAAGTCCATGCCCTGATCGGCCAGAACGGTGCCGGCAAGTCGACGCTGATCAAGATTCTTACCGGCGCCTACCGTCGTGACGCCGGCGAGATCGTCTTCGACGGCCGCCGCGTCGATTTCCGCTCCCCGGTCGAGGCGCAGGCCGCGGGCGTCTCGACCATCCACCAGGAGCTGAACCTGATCCCGCTGCGTTCGGTGGCCGAGAACATCTTCATCGGTCGCGAGCCCCTGCGGCGCGGGCGCATCGACTGGGCGACCGTGCATGGCGAAGCGGCGCGCCTGCTCGGTACTTTCGGCATCGACGTCGACGTGCGGCAGCCGCTGCGCGCCTGCAGCACGGCGACCCAGCAGATGGTCGCGATCGCCCGCGCCCTCAGCACGGAGGCGCGCCTGGTCGTGATGGACGAGCCGACCTCGTCGCTTGACCGTGCCGAGGTGAAGGCGCTGTTCGCGGTCATCCGGCAGCTGCGCGGTCGCGGCGTGGCGGTCGTCTTCGTCAGCCATCGGCTCGACGAGCTGTACGCGGTCTGCGACCGCATCACCATCATGCGCGACGGCCGGACCGTCGTCGAGCGCGACCTCGCCGGCTTCGCCAAGCTCGCGCTGGTGCAGGCGATGCTCGGCCGCGAGCTGGAGGCGCTGCAGGCCGCGCAGCGCGCCGCGCCGGTGGCGACCCGCGAGGCGCTCGCCGCGACGAGCGTGAAGAGCGGCCGTCGCGTCGAGGACGCGAGCCTCGCCCTGGGCGAAGGCGAGATCCTCGGCCTTGCCGGCCTGCTCGGCGCCGGCCGGACCGAGCTCGCGCGTTGCCTGTTCGGCGCCGACCCGATCGATGCCGGACAGATCGTCGTCGGCGGCACACCGGTGGAGTTCGAATCGCCGGCGCAGGCGATCGCGCACGGCATCGCCTACCTCTCGGAAGATCGCAAGACCGAAGGCATCGTGCCCGCGCTTTCGGTGCTCGACAACCTCACCCTCGTGCTGCTGCCGAGGCTGACGCGCTGGGGCATCGCCGATCGCCACGCGCTGCGCGAGGTGACCTTGCGCTACATCGAGCGGCTCGGCATCCGCTGCACCGGCCCCGACCAGCCCGTCGGCGAGCTCTCCGGCGGCAACCAGCAGAAGGTGCTGCTCGCGCGCTGGCTCGCCGCCGACAGCCGCCTGCTCCTGCTCGACGAGCCGACGCGCGGCATCGACGTCGGCGCCAAGGCCGAGATCCTCGGCCTTATCCGCGAGCTCGCCGGGCAGGGCCTGTCGACCCTGCTCATCGCCAGCGAGCTCGAGGAGCTCGTCGCGGCGAGCGACCGGATCGTCGTCATGCGCGAGGGTCGCACGGTTGCCGAGCTTGACTTCGACGCCGTCTCGGAAGCCAACGTCATGGCCGCGATGGCCGACGCGGTGGCGGAGGCCCCGGTGGCCTGATGACCGGCATCGCTCTGGCGACGACGCCGCCTCGGGGCAGCGCCTGGCAGGCGTCGGTCGTGCGCTCCGGCGCCGCCGTGGCGCTGCTCGGGCTGCTGGTCTTCAACGCCGCTTTCACGCGCGAGTTCCTGACCCTGCAGACGCTCTCGGTCAACCTGACGCAGGTCGCGCCGGTGATCATCGTCGCGACCGGTATGGCGCTCGTCATCGCCACCGGTGGAATCGATCTGTCGGTCGGCGCGACGGCAGCGTTCGCCGGCACGCTCGCGAGCGTGCTGCTCAGTCAACGCAGCGGCCCGCTCGCAACGCCCGCGTTTGGCCTGTTGGCGGCACTCACGGTTCCGCTCGTCGCTGCTGCCGCCGCCGGCGCGGTTAACGGCGCGCTGGTCGCGCGCTGGCGAATCCAGCCGATCGTGGCCACCCTGATCCTCTTCATCGCCGGCCGCGGCTTCGCCGAGATGCTGACCGATTCGAACCTGCGCAACTTCAGCAATCCCGGGTTCGCGCGGCTCGCCAGCAACGTTGCCGGCATGCCGCTGCAGGGGCTGCTGATGGTGGCGGTGGTCACGGTCGCGGCGTGGGTGATGCGGCGCAGCGCCTTCGGCCGGCGCGTCCTCGCGGTCGGCGGCAACGAACGGGCGGCGACGCTGGCCGGCATTGCCGCAGGCCGGGTAAAACTCACCGTCTACGTCGTCTGCGGCGTGCTCGCGGGAATCGCCGGCATCCTCAACGTCGCGATCAACTCGGCCGCCGACCCGAGCAAGATCGGTCTCGGCATCGAGCTCGACGCGATCGCCGCCGTCGCGGTCGGCGGCACGCCGCTCGCCGGCGGCCAGGCACGCATCGTCGGCACGCTGATCGGCGGCCTGGCGATCCAGCTGCTCGAATACACGCTGCTCGCGCACGGCGTGCAGGACGAATGGGCGATGCTGCTGAAGGCGGGGGTCGTGCTTCTCGCCGTGTACCTGCAGCGGCGCTCGCCCTGAGCACGCGATGACGGCGACTCGCCCCGTCCCGATCCGGCCGGCCGCTGCAGCGGCCCGCCCGGCCTCGCCCGCGGCCTTCCTGCGCTCGCAGGGTGCGCTGCTTGCGCTCGTGGCCGTGCTCGTCTTCGGCGCGCTCCGCTACGAGCACTTCATCGGCGCGCAGAACGTCAGCGACGTCCTCGCGAATACGTCGAAGTTCGTCCTCATCGCGGTCGGCATGGCGTTCGTGATCATGTCGGGCGGCATCGATCTCTCGGTCGGCACCGTCGCCGTGCTCGCCAGCGTCGTCGCGGCGCGCGCTTCGCAGCATGGCATCGCGGCGGCGGTGCTGAGCGGCATGGTGGTGGGACTGGCGGCGGGCGTCTGCAATGGCGTTCTGATCGCCCGCTTCCGGCTGATGCCCTTCATCGTCACCCTGTGCACGTACATCGGTGCGCGCGGACTTGCGCTCATCGTCTCCGACCGCGAAACCGTCTCGATCTCCTACGAGCAGGGCTTCGACGCAGTCGGCCAGGGCGCGTTCCTCGGCCTGCCGATCCCTCTCTGGATCGCCGCTGCCGTTGTCGTCGCCGGCGAATGGACGCTGCGCCACGCCCCGTTCGGCCGCGCCGTCCTCGCCGTCGGCGGCAACGAGGAGGCGGCGCGGCTCATGGGCTTGCCGGTCGTGCGCGTCAAGGTCGGCGTCTACGCCCTCTCCGGCGCGCTCGCCGGGCTGGCCGGCGTCATCCTCGCGTCACAGACCTCGGGCAGCCCGACCGAGGGCGTCGGCTGGGAGCTGATCGCGATCGCCTCCGTCGTCGTCGGCGGTACGCTGCTGAGCGGCGGCGAAGGCTCGGTCGTCAACACGGTGAGCGGCGTGCTGCTGCTCTCGGTGATTCTTAACGTCATCAATTTCGAGAACGGCTACACCGGCGGAACGCACCTCACGCTCGGCTCGTACTGGCAGACGATCGTGCGCGGACTGTTCCTGCTTGCCGTGATCCTGCTGCAGGCGAGGCTGACGCGGTCGGCGGCGCGACGGCGCAAATGAAGCCGTGTCTGCGAGTGAGATCGCAAGCGCCGGCGGGCGAGTCGGCATGGACAGTCGGGACGGCAATTTGCCAGTTCGAATCACCGGCTTTGGCGATCGGCGCGCGCCGCGCGCGGCATCACTTCGGAGGAGCTATTCGTGGCCAAGAACACGATCTGTCTCTGGACCCAATGAAAAGCTAACGTGACGAAAAAATGGTGGAAGGTGTGCGATGACGTCACGAAGGTGGTTGCGTCTGCGGTCTCGTTAGGTATCGGCTTGTCGCTGAACCGCTCCCTTGCTACGTCTGTCATTGCACCGAGTGTCAGCGGCGAACCGGCAGTGCCTTTGCAACCTCGCTGATCGTTCCAGCGACAGGAGTTGAACTTACAGGCGGCACGTCATCGTCATACAGCGCATCTCTCGCGCACGGGCGAGTCAAGCGCGGGCAACAATGTGCGAAATGCGCAACTCGTCTATGGGGCGAGCCGATGCGTAACCCAACCGTGCGCAGTCTTCAGCCTGGCACGCTGGACGAACCGCGCGATTTCCGGCCAGTGGCGCATGTTCGGACGCGCAGCGCCTTGCCATGGGTTCAGCTTGCTTTGGATGTTCCGCGCTTCGAAACGCAACCGGAGTTCATCGAGCTCCTCTGGCTCTGGCAAGTTGCGCGCAAGTCCGAATTGCCGCCGAATGTTGTCCCCATCGAGCAGTCGTTCCAAAGCCGCTTCGCGCCCTTTGGCCCGTCGCTCAGGTCATCCAGTAGATGACTCGAAGGAGTCGGAGTCATGCCCAGCGACAATAAGCACGTTCTCATCGAGGCCGTAGCTGCGTTCAATCGTCCGAGGGACCGGGAGTACTACTTCGGGCTCTACGCTGACAACGCCGTTCTTCATCGTGCCCCTCCCTTGTCACCGGGGATCGAGTCCATCAAGCAGTGGTATCGCTCGCTTTGGGCGGCGTTCCCCCATGTTCAACTGACCCTGGGCAACGTCATGGCCGAAGGAAGCTTCGTGGCCAATCACTTCATATTGAAGGGCACGCACACACGGCCATTTCTTGGAAACGCGCCCAGCGGCAGGTCAATTGAAGTGGCGGGCGTCACGATTCTTCGCTTTGAGGCCGGCAAGTGCGTCGAGCGCTGGAGCCAGACTGACTTGTATGGAATGCTCAAACAGATCGGCGCTATCTAGAAAACTCGCGCGTGCGTCCTAAGATTGGGTGGCTGGTCGAGGCGGGGTGCTATCAATGAATCGTCGCTCGATCGTTGCCCGTGCGGGTTGCGCCCCTGTTGTGCAGGCTGACCCTGTAACCTGCGGAACGACTCCAGCTCGCCTTCGCTATCGAGGACGCGCTCGACGGCTGCCGTGCCCAACGCCCGGATCAGCTCGTCGTCGAGATCGGCGTCGCACACGAAGAATCCGGCTGCCTCTGCGTCTTCGCGCGTGAGTCCGCTGCCGGGGTCGATGCGTTGCAGGCTGCGCCGGACCCTGATCGCTCCATCCTTCGACGAGGATCTCCGCGCGGGCCTTGGCGCCGATCAGCAACTCACGAGCGGCATCGACTTCCAAGGACGGCCGGGGGCCAGGCAGCGGATCGGAAGCAGCCGGCGCGTACCCGTTCGGAATGCCAGGTGCGACGCTCGATCATCGAAGGTCCTGAAGCGAATCGGCGGGAGCAGGTCGGCTCCGTTGCGATGTTCCGGCCCCCGGCCCGACTCCCGACGACGGTCGCGCCGCGGGGCCGGCATACTTCGCGAGGGGAGAACGTCCGACGATGCTCAAAAAAATCCTGATCGCCAACCGGGGCGAGATCGCCTGCCGCGTCATCAAGACGGCGCGCCGGATGGGGATCGCGACCGTGGCGGTCTACTCCGATGCCGATCGCGATGCGCTGCACGTCGAGCTCGCCGACGAGGCGGTCTTCATCGGCGCCGCGCCGAGCCGCGATTCGTATCTGGCAATGGACAAGATCGTCGCCGCCTGCAAGGAGAGCGGCGCCGACGCCCTCCATCCCGGCTACGGCTTCCTGTCGGAAAACGAGACGTTCGCGCGCCGCGTTGAGGAGGAGGGCATCGTCTTCATCGGCCCCAAGCACGCGGCGATCGCGGCGATGGGCGACAAGATCCAGTCCAAGAGGCTCGCGGCCCGGGCGGGCGTGAGCACGATCCCCGGCCACAACGAGTCGATCGAGAGCGCCGTGCTCGCGGTCGAGATCGCGCGAAAGATCGGCTACCCGGTGATGATCAAGGCCTCCGCCGGCGGCGGCGGCAAGGGCCTGCGCGTGGCCTGGAACGAAGCCCAGGCCGAGGAGGGCTTCGCCTCGTGCCGCAAAGAGGCCAAGGCGAGCTTCGGCGACGATCGCGTCTTCATCGAGAAGTTCGTCGAGGAGCCACGCCACATCGAGATCCAGGTGCTCGGCGATGCGCACGGCCACTGCGTCTACCTGTGGGAGCGCGAATGCTCGATCCAGCGCCGCCACCAGAAGGTGGTCGAGGAGGCGCCGAGCCCGTTCCTCGACGAGGTGACGCGCAAAGCCATGGGAGAGCAGGCCGTGACGCTCGCCAAGGCGGTGAGCTACCAGTCCGCGGGAACGGTCGAGTTCGTCGTCGACAAGGACAGGCGTTTCTATTTCCTCGAGATGAACACGCGCCTGCAGGTCGAGCACCCGGTCACCGAATGCATCACCGGCCTCGACCTCGTCGAGCAGATGATCCGCGTCGCCGCCGGCGAGAAGCTGGCTTTTGCGCAGGCCGACATACCGCGCCGGGGCTGGGCGATCGAGTGCCGCATCAACGCCGAGGATCCGGTGCGCGGCTTCCTGCCGAGCACGGGTCGGCTGGTCGCGTTCCGCCTGCCCGCCGAGACGCTGCACGCCGGCGCGCCGCAGGCGGCGGGAACGCCCGGCATCCGCGTCGACACCGGCGTCTACGAGGGCGGCGAGATCGCCATCCACTACGACCCGATGATCTGCAAGCTGATCGTCTGCGGCATCGATCGCTCCGCGGCGATCGCGACGATGCGCGACGCACTGAACGGCTTCGTCGTGCGCGGCGTCTCGAGCAACCTCGCGTTCCAGGCGGCGCTGCTCGGCCATCCGCGCTTCGCCGCCGGCGAGTTCGATACTGGCTTCATCGCCGCCGAGTTCGCGCACGGTTTCGATCCCGCCGCGACCACCCACCCGGATCCCGACTTCCTGCTCACGCTCGCCGCGGCTCACGAGCGCCGCCTGCTCGCGCGCTCGGCCGGCCTCACCGGCCAGCTGCCGGGCCACGAACTGAGGCCCGGCACCGAGTTCGTCGTTGTCGAGACCGCGCCCGACGGTCAGCGTCGCGCGACGGCCGCCGAAGTGCATCTGCGCGGCGCGGAGTACCGCGTGACGATCGCCGGCCGGACGCGGCGGCTCTCGTTCGCGAGCGTGCTCGCGGACATCGCCGCGCACGGCCTGGCCGACGGCGCGCCGTTTCGCGCCCAGATCGAGCGCGCCGGCCTCGGCTGGCGCGTCGGCCACGACGGCGCGCGCATCGATGCGCGCGTGCTGACGCCACGCGCCGCCGAGCTGCTGGCGCTGATGCCGTTCAAGCCGCCGCCCGATCTCTCGCGCTTCCTTCTTTCGCCGATGCCGGGGCTGCTGGTCCACGTTGCCGTCTCCGCGGGGCAGGCGGTGCGCGCAGGCGAGCGTCTTGCCGTCATCGAGGCGATGAAGATGGAGAACGTCGTCGTCGCTTCGCAGGACGGCGTCGTCGAGTGCGTCGTCGCGCGCGCCGGCGACAGCGTTGCCGTCGACGAGGTCATCCTCGAGTTCGCGAGCGCGGCCAAGGCTGGAGCGAGCGCATGACGAGCGAGCGCCCCTTCAGCGTCATCGGCGTGCAGCAGATCGCCCTCGGCGCGCCCGACAAGGCAACGCTGCGCGCGCTCTGGGTGGACCGGCTCGGCCTTCCCATCGTCGGCTCGTTTCTCTCCGCGCGGGAGAACGTCGACGAAGACATCTGCGCCGTCGGCGCCGGCCTCGCGCGCGTCGAGGTCGACCTGATGACGCCGATCGACGTCGACGCGAAGCCGGCGGTGCACCTGCCGCCGCTCAATCACGTCGGCCTGTGGATCGACGACCTGCGCGCCGCGGTCGCCTGGCTCGAGGCGAGCGGCGTTCGCATGGCGCCCGGCGGCATCCGTGCCGGCGCGGCCGGTCACGACATCTGCTTCATCCATCCGCGCGCCAACGAGGCGTTTCCGATCGCCGGTGCCGGCGTCCTCGTCGAGCTCGTGCAGGCGCCGACCGAGATCATCGCCGCCTGGCGGGCGGCACACGACGCGCCATGACGGTCCACGCGATCCTGAAGATGGGCGATCCGCGCCTCCTGCGCGTCGCGGCGCTGGTGGAGCGTTTCGCCACGCCCGACCTGCGCAGGCTCGTCGCCGACATGTTCGAGACCATGCGCGCGGTCAACGGCGCCGGCCTCGCCGCGCCGCAGATCGGCGTCGATCTGCAGCTCGTCATCTTCGGCTTCAACCGAAACGACCGCTATCCCGAGGCGCCGGCGGTGCCGGAGACGGTGCTCATCAATCCGGTCGTCGAGCCGATCGACGACGCGGTCGAGGAGGGCTGGGAAGGCTGTCTCTCGGTGCCCGGCATGCGCGGCGTCGTGCCGCGGTTCGCACGCATCCGCTATCGGGGCGTTGACGTCGAAGGGCGGCCGATCGAGCGCGAAGCGGAGGGCTTTCACGCCCGCGTCGTCCAGCACGAATGCGATCACCTCGTCGGCACGCTCTACCCGATGCGAATCCGCGACTTCAGCCGCTTCGGCTTCACCAGCGTGCTGTTCCCGGAGCTCGACGCCGAGGCCGACGATTGAGTGCTTGCGGTCGTCAGCGGCGTGCAGGCGAGTGGGGAGACGAGTTGTAAAGGAACGTGTCGTCGGGCGTCGCGGTCGGCCGGGGTCGTGGTCCGGGCGTTGAAGACAGGGTCGCTTGCGGGTCTTTGCCCGACGATGCGCCCACGGAGATCGCCATGAAGACCTCATCCCCGCGCGATCGCGCGTCCTCGATGTCCCGCTTTCGCCGCTCGGGCCGCGTCTGGCTCGTCGTCCTGACCGCCTTGCTGGCGCTCGGCGCCGCGCTGTCGGCGCACGCCCAGTCGGACGATCCCCCGTCGCGTGCGGCGCGTCTCAGCGACGTCGTCGGCCAGGTATGGCTTTACAGCGCAGACGCCGACGAGTGGGTCACCGTCGCGCGCAACCGGCCGCTCACGACCGGCGATCGCATCGCCACCGACAACGGCGCGCGCGCCGAGATCACCCTCGGCACGACGACGCTTCGCCTCGACTCCGGCACCGAGCTCGAGATCGCCCGCCTCGACGAGGCCCGCTACAGCGTCGTCCTGCGCGGCGGCAGCGTCGCGGCGCGTCTGCGCAGCCCGCAGGCCGTCGCCGAATTCGACCTCTCGACGGACGAAGGGCGCTTCCGCGCGCAGGCCGTCGGCCGCTACCGCTTCGACCGCTTTGAGCAGACCAGCGACATCACCGTCCGCGCCGGCCAGGCGATCTACGAGGCGCGCAACAGCGCGCTGCCGGTCGCCGCCGGCCAGCACGCGCAGTTCTGGATCGATGGCGCCGGCGTGCCGCAGTACGCGACGGTGCAGCCGCTGCGCGATGCATTCGCCGGCTGGAACGACGAGCGCGATCGCGCCGAGAATCGACCGGTGACGGCGACGCGCTTCGTCTCGCCCGAGATGACTGGCGCCGAAGACCTCGACCGCTACGGTCAGTGGCAGCAGACGCCCGAGTACGGCGTGCTCTGGGTGCCGAGCTCGGTGACCGCTGGGTGGGCGCCGTACACCACCGGCCACTGGGCGTGGGTGCGGCCGTGGGGCTGGACCTGGGTCGACGACGCGCCCTGGGGCTTCGCGCCGTTCCACTACGGTCGCTGGGTCAATCACCGCAACGCGTGGTGCTGGGCGCCCGGCACCTACGTCGCGCGGCCGGTGTACGCGCCGGCGCTGGTGGCTTGGATCGGCGCGCCGCGCGCGAACCTCTCGATCTCGATCGGCGGCGGCGCGCCAGTTGGCTGGTTCCCGCTCGCCCCGCGCGAGGTCTACGTGCCGAGCTATCGCAGCAGCCCGCGCTACGTGCGCGAGGTCAACATCACGCAGGTCACCAACGTCACCCAGATCACGACGATCGTCAACAACCGGCACGGCGAGGCCGACCGGCGCGACTTCGCGAACCGCAAGTATCCACAGGCGGTTACCTTCGTCCCGGCCGAGGTGTTGACGCGGCGCCAGCCGGTCGCTCCTGCGGCCGCGCGTTTCCGCAACGATCCCCAGGTGCGCGCGCTGGTCGCCGATCCCCAGCCGGGGCGCGTCCTCGCTGCCGCACCGGTCACCGCGCCGCCGGCGGTGCCGCGCTCGGCTGAGGCCGGACCGCCGCCGCGCCCGCCGTTCCAAGGCCGGGCGCCGGGCAGCTTCGCCGGTCGTCCCGACGGCGCTCGCCCGGACGGTGCGCAGGTCGAAGGCCCGCGGTCCGAAGGTCGGCTCGGCGAACGGCCGCCTGCCAGCCCCGCCGTTACCGGACCGAGAGCCGCGGCGCCTCAGCCCGGTGTCAGGCCAGCACTCGCGCCGCCCGTCATCACACCGCCCGCGGTCGCGGCCCCGTCGGCCGGCGCGGCGCCGCCGACGAGCGTCGGGCCGCCGGTCGGCGCCCGCAGGGAGATCGATCCCGCGACCGGCCGTCCCGCTTTCCGTGGCGGCGCGCGCCTGGAGCGCGAGCCCGTCGAGGCGGTTGCGCCTCGCGTCATCCCACCGAGTCCGGTGCAGCACGCCGAGCCCGGCCTCCGTCCGGGCCTGCCGGGCCGCGACCTGCGCACGCCGGTCGACGGTGCCGGCGAGTTCCGCGGCCAGGTGCGTGGTTCGCGGCTGCCGCCCGCCGTCGATGCTGCGCCGGTGCCGCGGGAGGCGGTGCCGGCCCGGATTCCCGAAGGCGCGATTGCGCCGCGGAGCTTTCCGCCACGCATGATCGAAGGCCCCCGCGGCGACCCCGCACGCCCGCCGAGCGGCGGCCGCGCGCCGGAGGCCGGCCCGGTCGCACCGCGGCCGGTCGTCGTCGCGCCGCCGGCGCCGGTGGCGACGCCGCCCGCGCCCGTGGCCGCGCCGCCCGCGCAGCGCGCCCCCGAACTGCGGCCGGTCGAAGCGCAGCGTCCGCCGCACGAAGGCCGCGTGACTCGTCCCGAAGCGCCACCAGGTCGCGGTGAAGGCCGCGAGGACAAGGCCGAGAAGCAGAGGTGAGCGGTGCCGGCCACGCGCCGGCCACGCGCTACTTCAGAAGCGGCGCGAGCACCGGCCAGACGTTGGCGAGAATGGTCGGGTGTGCGCTCGCGAGCGGATGCATGCGGTCGGCCTGGAACATCGATTCCGCCTGCGGGATGTCGGCCACGCCCTTGAGCATGAACGGCACCAGCGCCGCCCCCTGGTCGCGGGCGACGTCGGCGAAGATCGCCGCGAAGCGCTCGCCATAGGCGCGGCCGTAGTTCGGCGGCAGTTGCATGCCGACGATCAGGACCTTCGCGCCTGAGGCCTTGGCGAGGTGCGCCATCGAGAGCAGATTGGCGCGCGTCGTCTCGATCGGCAGGCCGCGCAACGCGTCGTTGCTTCCCAGCTCGATGACGACGATGCCGGCCTTGCGATCGCGCAGCAGCGTCGGAAACCGGGCCAGGCCGCCGGCCGTGGTGTCGCCGCTGATACTCGCATTAACGACGGTCGCACCGATGTGCTCGCGGGCGAGGCGCTGCTCGAGCAGCGCGACCCAGCCGCTGCCGCGGACCAGCCCATATTCCGCCGATAGGCTGTCGCCGACGACCAGGATCGTGCGCGCGCCGACAGCAGCCCATGAGGGCATCGCCGCGAGCGCCGCGGCCGCCGCGAGGCCCACGCTACAGTGCGCGACCCAGCGGCGGCGCGTCCACGCCGCATCGGAAAACACGCTGCCCTTCATGTCCGAAGCCATCATTGCCGTCGAGCGTCTCACCAAGCAAGTGCAGGATTCCACCGGCACGCTGACGATTCTCCATGAGATCGATTTCACCCTGCTGCCGCAACGCTCGGTCGCGATCGTCGGCGCGTCGGGGTCGGGCAAGAGCACCTTGCTCTCGATCATCGCCGGCCTCGACACGCCGACGACCGGCACCGTCCGCCTCGATGGCGTCGACCTGTTCGCGATCGACGAGGACGAGCGCGCCGCGGTGCGCGCCGCCAAGGTTGGCTTCGTTTTCCAGAGCTTCCAGCTGCTCGCGAACCTGAACGCGCTCGAGAACGTAATGCTCCCGCTCGAGCTGCAGGGACGAGCCGATGCGCGGCCGCTCGCGACCGAGATGCTGCGCCGCGTCGGCTTGGGCGAGCGGCTGCGCCACTATCCGCGCGTGCTCTCGGGCGGCGAGCAGCAGCGCGTCGCGCTGGCGCGGGCCTTCGTCGTCCGGCCGATGCTCTTGCTTGCCGACGAGCCGACCGGCAGCCTCGACTTCGCCACCGGCGAGACCGTCATGGCGCTGATGCTCGAGCTCAACCGCGAGGCGGGGACGACGCTCGTCCTGGTGACGCACGACACCGCGCTGGCGGCGCGCTGCAATCAGCAGCTGCGCATCGAGGCGGGGCGGGTCAGCTTCGGCGAGCCGCCGGGAGATCCTTCGCTGCGCTCACGCTGACCCTCCCGATTCGCGGCGGGTCAGTTGGTGAACTTGTAGTCCGTCTTCGCCTTGGCGCGCAGCTCGTCGCGGAACGCGGCGGCCTTCTGCTGGGCCAGGCGCTGCTGGATCTGCGGCTTGACGTCGGCGAGCGGCGGGAACTGCGCGGCGCGCGTGTCCTCAAGCTTGATGATGTGATAGCCGAATTGCGTCTTGACCGGCGTTTCGGTGTACTCGCCCTTCTTCAGCGCGACCATCGCCTGCGAGAACTCGGGCACGTACGACGCGGGGCTGGCGAAGTCGAGGTCGCCGCCGTTCGGCGCCGAGCCGGTGTCCTTCGAGCTCTTCTTGGCCAGGTCCTCGAACTTCGCGCCCGCCTTGAGCTGGGCGATGATCGCCTTGGCCTCGTCTTCCTTCTCGACCAGGATGTGGCGCGCCTTGTACTCGGTGCCGCTCGACTGCGCCTTGAACTTGTCGTATTCCTTCTGCACGTCGGCATCGCTCACCGTGGCCTTCTTGTCGAGGTCCTGCGAGAGGAGCCCGATCAGGATGGTCTGGCGCGCTATCTCCATCTGCGCCTTGAAGTCGGGCGAGGCCCCGAGGCCGCGCCGATCCGCCTCCTGGCTCAGGATCTCGTCGGTGACGACCTTGTCGCGCACCAGCTTCTCGAGGTCGGGCGGGACCTGCTGGTTGCGCGCCGCGGCCTGCTTCTGCACCTGGCTCACGATGGCGTCGACGCGCGCCTTCGGAACCGGCTTGCCGTTGACGACGGCGATGTTCTGCGCCTGGACGGCGAGCGGCGCCAGGGCGGCGGCGGCGAGCACGATGCTCGCGGCGATAGAGCTCTTCTTCATGTGGAACGTGCCTTTCCGGCGGGACGATGTTGAGGAACGAACGGGTGGAAGCCCGGCGACGCCCGGCGGCCGGTAGTGCGCTCAGCGCGGCTGCGGAGCGCGGGCGTCGATCGCCAGAGCGTGGATGCCGCGCGGCATCAGGGAGTGCAGGGCATCATATACGAGGCGATGGCGGCGGACCCGGCTCAGCCCTTCGAAGCGCGCGCTGGTGATGGTGACGCTGAAATGGCGCCCCTCGCGCGCGCCGGCGTGGCCGGCATGGAGGTGGCTGTCGTCGACGACGGCAATCGCATCGGGCGCGAGCGCGGCGCGCAGGGTCGCCTCGATCTCGTCTGCCGATACGCTCATCGCGAGTCGGGGCCGGCGGCCGGCAGGGTGCGGGCGGCCTTGATTGGCGTTTCCTCGTCCTTCAGGAAGCGCGAGAGGTAGAAGCCCTGCCCGACCATGAACACCAGCATCAGACCGGTGAGGCCGAACACCTTGAAGGTCGCCCACACCGAGGTCGAATAGTTGTAGGCCACGTACAGGTTGACGACGCCCATCAGGAAGAAGAAGGCGATCCAGGCGAGGTTCAGGCGCTGCCAGACCGGCTTGGGCAGCACCAGCTGCTCGCCGACCAGCGCCTGCAGCAGGTTCTTGCCGAAGAGCGACTGGCTCAGCCAGAGGGCGAGCGCCATCGCCCAGTCGAGCGCGCTCGGCTTCCATTTGATGAAGGTCGGGTTGTGGAACCAGATCGTCGCGCCGCCGAGCACGGCGATCAGGCCGAAGGTGACCCACAGCATGGTGTCGACCTTCTTCCGCATGAGGAGCAGGATGCCGATCTGAACCAGCGAGGCGACCATGACCACGACCGTGGCGAGGAGCACGGGAGCCTCGTCGACGCCGACGACGCCGCCGGACACGGCGAAGCCGAGGTGCTCGGTGGCGAAGCGGGCGGCGGCCTCGGCATTCACGTCGGCGATCTTGAAGACGCCGAAGAACAGGATGATGGGAAGGAAGTCGAGGAACAGCTTCATTGAGGCCCTGCGCACGTCGGCGCGGTCGGCGCGCACGCCGGCGGTCGCCAGTCTATCTCCGCCGGAGCGGAGTGCGAGACCGTGCGGGTTTGGGGGAAGTCCCTGTAACCCCAAGTTGTTCGCATCCGTTACCTTTCGCACGGATCACTTTGTCGCCCAGGAGCAACCATGAACACCCCCACCACCCCGCTCGTCCAAAGCGCCGTCGCCACTTGCATCGGCCTCGCGCTCGCCGTATCGGCCGGTTCCGCCTCGGCGCAGGCCAAGGCGGGGGCCAAGCCGCTACAGGGCCAGGTTGTCAAGCTCGCCTGGATCGACCCGCTGTCGGGCCTGATGGGCCCGGTCGGCAACAACCAGCTCAACAGCTGGAAATTCTTCGTCGACAAGTTCAATGCCGACAATCCGGCCGGAGTGAAATTCGAGATCACCGGCTTCGACAACAAGGTTTCCCCCGCCGAGACGCTGAACGCGCTCAAGCTGGCGACCGATCAGGGCATCCGCTACATCATCCAGGGCAACAGCTCGGGCGTCGGCCTGGCGCTCATCGACGCGATCAACAAGTACAACGAGCGCAATCCGGGCAAGGAGGTGATCTACCTCAACGAAGCGGCCGTCGATCCCGACCTGACGAACAGCAAGTGCAGTTTCTGGCACTTCCGCTACGACGCCGACACGACGATGAAGATGGAGGCGATGACGACCTTCATGAAGGATCAGAAGGACATTCACAAGGTCTACATCCTGGGCCAGAACTATTCGCATGGCGTGCAGGTCGCCAAGTACACGAAGGAAGACCTGAAGAGAAAGCGCCCCGATATCGAGATCGTCGGCGAGGACCTGCATCCGATCGCCAGCGTGCGCGACTTCGCGCCCTATATCGCCAAGATCAAGGCCTCCGGCGCCGACACGGTCGTCACCGGCAACTGGGGCTCGGACCTTTCGCTATTGGTTAAGGCGGCCGTCGAAGGCGGCTACTCCGGCAAGTTCTTCACCTACTACGCCGGCATCACTGGCACGCCGACGGCGCTCGGCACGAACGGCGCCGGCAAGGTCTACGTCATCGCCTACGCGCACCCCAACATGGGCGGCGAGAACGACAAGGACATGGCCGCTTTCAAGGCCAAGTACAACGACGACTTCTACACCGGGGCCATCATCCGCATGCTCGAGTCGCTGACGATCGCGATGGCGCAAACCAAATCGACCGATCCGGTCAAGGTCGCCTATGCGCTCGAGGGCATAAAGTGGAAGAGTGAGTTCGGCGGCGAGGTCGAGATGAGGAAGACCGACCATCAGCTTCAGCAGCCCCTCTACATGACCGTCTGGGAGAAGGCCAGCTCGAAATTCAAGTACAGCCCGGAAAACACTGGCATGACGTTCGCGCCGGTGGCCGAATATCCGAATTACGTCTCGAGCACGCCGACCAGCTGCCAGATGAAGCGGCCGTCCGCGTCCTGAACCGAATAGCCGTTCCCCGATCGGGGCCCGAGCGCGCGCGACTCGGGCCTCTTTTCTTTCCGCACCGGCGCAGGGCGCAGGAACGATGGAGTTCTTCACCATCTCGATGCTGAACGGCGTGAGCTACGGGCTCCTGCTGTTCATGCTGAGCTCCGGGCTGACGCTCATCTTCAGCATGATGGGCGTGCTGAATTTTGCGCACGCGAGCTTCTACATGCTCGGCGCCTACATCGCCTACACGATCGCCCGCTTCGTCGGCTTCTGGCCCGGCCTGATCCTGGCGCCGTTCGTGGTCGGCGCGCTCGGCGCGCTCTTCGAGCGCGTGTGCCTGCGCCGCGTCCACAAGTTCGGCCACGTTCCCGAGCTGCTGATCACCTTTGGCCTGTCGTTCGTCGTCTTCGAGCTGGTGATCCTGACCTGGGGCCGGACCGGCGTCGAGTTCCTGCCGCCAGAGGCGCTGCGCGGCTCGGCCTTCACGCTCGTCAACTCGTCGGTGACCGGGCTGCACCTCGTCGCCGGCGCCGCGCCGCCGGCGATGTGCACTGCCGCCGACGCCGCAGTGCGCGTCGCCTGCTCGCAGTTCCCGGCGACGCGTGCCTTCATGATGCTGGTCGCCCTGGTCATGCTGCTCGCCCTCTGGCTGCTGCTGACGCGAACCCGCGTCGGCCTCGTCATCCAGAGCGCGCTCACTCATCCGGAAATGGTCGAGTCCCTCGGCCACAACGTGCCACGCGTCTTCATGCTCGTGTTCGGCGCCGGCACCGCGCTGGCGGGCCTGGCCGGCGTCATCGGCGGGTTCACTTTCCTGACCGAGCCGGCCATGGCGGCGGCCGTCGGCTCGGTGATCTTCGTGGTGGTCGTGGTCGGCGGCATGGGCTCGCTCGCCGGAGCGTTCGTCGCGTCGCTCATCATCGGCATCCTCCAGACCTTTGCGGTTGGCTCCGATGCATCGCTGGCGAGCGCCGCGCAGTCGCTTCATCTTGCCGTCGCGCCGGGTCTGGCCGATCATTCGCTGTTCAGGCTGACGATCGCCCAGGTCGCGCCCATCCTTCCCTATCTGTTCCTGGTGCTGATCCTCATCTTCCGACCCAAGGGACTCCTCGGGACGCGGGAGGGCTGATGGACGCCGCACCGACTCTCGCTGCTTCCCGTCCCGCCGCGCGCCCCGGCGAGCGGGGACGCCTGATCGTCTGGGGCGCTTACGCGCTGATCCTGGCCGTCGTGCCGCTGATCTTCTCCAGCAACCTCGAGCAATCGGTGCTGACCCAGATCGGCATCGGCATCGTCGCCTGTCTGTCGTACAACATGCTGCTCGGTCAGGGCGGCATGCTGAGCTTCGGCCACGCCGTGTACACCGGGCTCGGCGCCTTCGTCGCCGTGCACGCGATGCTGGGCATCGCTGACCGGTCGTTTCCGGTGCCGATGAGCCTGGTGCCGCTGATCGGCGGCGTCGGCGGCATGTTTTTCGCGGCCTTGCTCGGCTACGTCACGACCAAGAAGGCCGGCACCCCGTTCGCGATGATCACGCTCGGCATCGGCGAGCTCGTCGCGCCGATGGTGCTGATGGTGCCCGAGTTCTTCGGCGGCGAAGGCGGCATCACGGTGAACCGAACCGCAGGACCGGCCGTTCTCGGCATCACCTACGGGCCGCAGCTACAGGTCTACTACCTGATCGCCGCTTACACCTTTGCCTGCACGGCAGCGATGTTCGCGTTCACGCGGACGCCGCTCGGCCGGATGCTCAACGCCGTTCGCGACAACCCCGAGCGGGTCGAATTCATCGGCTACAGCACGCAGCGAGTGCGCTATTTCTCTTTCGTCATCGCCGGCTTCTTCGCCGGGATTGCCGGCGGCATGTACGCCCTCCATTCCGAGATCGCCACGCCCGAAGCGGTCGGCGCGGCGCGCTCGGGCGCCTACCTGCTGTTCACCTTTCTCGGCGGCGCGACGTTCTTCTTCGGGCCGATCATCGGCGCCATCCTGATGGTCGTCGGCTTCGCTCTCTTTTCCGAGGTCACCAAGGCGTGGCAGCTCTACCTCGGCCTGATCTTTATGTTTATGGTCATGTATGCGCCCGGCGGCATCGCCAGCCTGATCATGATGAACGTGCGCGTCGCCATGCACCGCAAGCTGCACCGGCTGTGGGGCTGGTACGCGGCGCTCGCCGCGGCCACGCTGGTGATGCTGGCTGGGTTCGCGGCGTTGATCGAGATGATCTACGCGCGCCAGTTCGGCTCGGTCGGCGAGACGACAGCGCGCTATCTCGGCATGACGCTCGAAACCGCCAACGTCGCGCCGTGGCTAGGCGCGCTGGCCGTCGCCCTCGTCGGCTTCGCGGCGTTCGAGGCGGTGCGGCGACGCTTCGCTCGCGCCTGGGGCACCGTGCAGGAGGAGATCGAAGCAACCCTGACCTTCAAGGAGCCATCATGACGACGGCCTCGCCCGCCGTCGAGCTGAAGGACCTGCGCAAGTCCTTCGGCAAGACCGAGATCATCCGCGGCACCGACCTCGTCGTCGCGCCCGGCGAGCGGGTTGCCATCATCGGCCCGAACGGCGCTGGCAAGTCCACGCTCTTCAATCTCATCAGCGGCCGCTTCGGCCCGACCAGCGGGCAGATCCTTCTCAACGGCAAGCGCATCGACGGCCTCTATCCGTACGAGATCAGCCGCCTCGGCCTGGCGCGAAGCTTTCAGATCACCAACATCTTCAGCCGCCTCTCGGTGTTCGAGAACCTGCGCTGCGGGCTGCTCTGGTCGATGGGCTATCGCTACGCGTTCTGGAAATTCCTCGCCAAGCTAAAGGACGCCAACGAACGCGCCGAGCAGCTCCTCGGCATGATCCGCCTCGCGCGGAAGCGCGACACGCTGGCGATGAATCTCACCTACGCCGAGCAGCGAGCGCTCGAGATCGGCATCACGATCGCCGGCGGCGCCGACGTCATCCTCCTCGACGAGCCAACCGCCGGCATGAGCAAGAGCGAGACGGCGCGCTTCATTGAGCTGATCCGCGAGGTCACCGTCGGCAAGACGCTGCTCACCGTCGAGCACGACATGGGCGTCGTGTTCGGCCTGGCCGACAAGATCGCCGTCCTCGTCTACGGCGAGGTGATCGCCTTCGACGTTCCCGAGGCCGTCCGCGCCAACGCGCGCGTGCAGGAGGCCTACCTCGGCACGGTGCTCGCCGAGCACGCCACCTAAGCCCGACGACGACCATGCTCGAGCTCGCCGGACTGCACGCCTACTACGGCAAGAGCCACATCCTGCACGGCGTCGACATGCGCGTCGGCGAAGGCGAGATCGTCAGCCTGCTCGGCCGCAACGGCTCGGGCCGATCGACGACGATCCGGACGATCATGGGCCTGGTGCATGGCGAGGGTTCGATCCGCCTGCGCAATGAGGAGATCCTCGGCCACCGCACCTTCGATATCGCCCACCGCGGAATCGGCTACGTGCCCGAGAACCGCGACATTTTTCCCAAGCTCACCGTGCACCAGAACTTGCAGCTCGGCGAGAAGCGCGGCAAGACCAAGCCGCGCTGGAGCTTCGACGACATGTACCGGATGTTCCCGCGTCTGAAAGAGCGCGAGCACACGGAGGCCGGCGTCCTCTCCGGCGGCGAGCAGCAGATGCTCACCCTCTGCCGCACGCTGATGGGCGACCCGGACCTGATCATGATCGACGAGCCCACCGAGGGCCTGGCGCCAAAGATCGTCGAGCTCGTCGCCGAGTACCTCAATACCCTGAAGAGCCGCGGCGTCTCGGTGCTGCTGGTCGAGCAGAAGCTGACGATCGCGCTGCAGATCTCCGAGCGCTGCTACGTCATGGGGCATGGCTCGATCGTCTTCGAGGGCACGCCGGCGAAGCTGCTCGCCGACGGCGAAATCCGCAAAGAGTGGCTGGAGGTCTGAGTCCGCGCGTGCCGTTCCGGTAAGCCCCCGCTGTCGTCCCTGGGACAGCGATCGACCGAGGCGCACGCCTAGAATCGAACGAACGTTCTTTTTTGTCCCGTCGTGCCAGCGGCGGGCGTTTCACGAGGACCTGTCATGAGCGCGAACTACGAGCTGCGCGGCGACGTCGCCGTCATCACGATGGACAACCCGCCGGTCAACGGTCTCGGCTACGAGACGCGTCGCGGCATCATCGACGGCCTCGACAGGGCGCTCGCCGACGCCAAGGTGAAGGCGATCGTCGTCACCGGCGCCGGCAAGGCGTTCTCGGGCGGCGCCGACATCCGCGAGTTCGGCTCGCCGAAAGCGGTGGCCGAGCCGAACCTGCTTTCGCTGATCGCCGCCTTCGAGGCCAGTCCGAAGCCGATCGTCGCCGCCATCCACAGCGTCGCGATGGGCGGCGGCCTCGAGCTGGCGCTCGGCTGCCACTACCGCGTCGCCGCTGCCGGCGCGCAGATCGCACTGCCGGAAGTTAAGATCGGCCTCATCCCGGGCGCCGGCGGCACGCAGCGGCTGCCGCGCGTGCTCGGCGTCGAGACGTCGCTCAACATGATCGTTAGCGGCGAGCCGGTGAAGAGCGAGCTGCTCGCCAGGCTGCCGGGGCAGAAGCTGTTCGACAAGGTCGTCGACGGCGACGTCGTCGACGCCGCGGTTGCGTTCGCGCGCGAAAAGGCCGATGCGGGGCCGCTGCCGATCGTCAGCAAACTCAAGGTCGAGTATCCGAACGCCGACGCGTATTTCCAGTTCGCGCGTAACACGGTCGGCGCGATGTCGCGCAATTTTCCGGCGCCGCTCAAGTGCGTCGACGCCGTCGCCGCCTCCACGAAGATGAAGTTCGAGGACGGCATGAAGCTCGAGCGCGAGATCTTCATGGCGCTCATGCTGACGCCGGAGTCGAAGGCCCTGCGCCACGCTTTCATGGCCGAGCGCGCGACGACCAAGATCCCCGACGTCCCCGCCGATACGCCGACACGCGCCATCAAGAAGGTCGCCGTCATCGGCGCCGGCACGATGGGCGGCGGCATCGCCATGAACTTCCTCAACGCCGGCATCCCCGTGGTGATGCTCGAGATGAAGCAGGAAGCGCTCGAAAAGGGTGTCGGCGTCCTGCGCAAGAACTACGAGGCGCAGGTCAAGAAGGGCAAGCTCAAGCAGGACAAACTCGACGAGCGCTTGGGACTCCTGAGCACGACGCTGAAGTACGACGACCTCAAGGACGCCGATCTCGTCATCGAGGCGGTGTTCGAGGACATGGGCGTCAAGGAGCAGGTCTTCAAGACGCTCGATGAGGTGATGAAGCCTGGCGCGATCCTCGCCTCGAACACCTCCACGCTCGACCTGAACAAGATCGCCTCGTTCACGAAGCGACCGCAGGACGTGATCGGCATGCACTTCTTCAGCCCGGCCAACGTGATGAAGCTGCTCGAAGTCGTGCGCGGCGAGAAGACCGCGAAGGACGCCCTTGCGACGGTCATGCAGCTCGGCAAGAAGCTCAAGAAGACCTGCGTGGTGTCGGGCGTCACCGACGGCTTCATCGGCAACCGCATGATCGAGCAGTATTCGCGCCAGGCCGGCTTCCTGCTCGAGGAGGGCGCGACGCCGCAGCAGGTCGACAAGGCGATGGAGAAATTCGGCATGGCGATGGGGCCCTTTCGCATGGGCGATCTCGCCGGCAACGACGTCGGCTGGTACATCAGGAAGCGCCGCTACGTCGAGAAGCCCGACATCCGCTACTCGAAGACGGCGGACCTGCTGTGCGAGATGGGCCGTTTCGGCCAGAAGACAGGAGCCGGCTGGTACGACTACGTGCCCGGCAAGCGCGACGCGATCCCGAGCAAGGTCGTCACCGACATGATCGAGAAGCACCGCGCCGATCTCGGCATCAAGCCGAGGAAGATCGGCGACGACGAGATCGTCCACCGCCTCGTCTACGCGCTCGTCAACGAAGGCGCGAAAATCGTCGATGAAGGGATCGCGATGCGCGCCAGCGACATCGACATGGTCTACCTCACCGGCTACGGCTTCCCGTTCTTCCGCGGCGGGCCGATGAACTACGCCGACCAGCAGGGCCTTTTCAACGTCGTCCAGTCGTTGAAGCGCTTCGCCGCCAATCCGCACGATGACCAGAAGTTCTGGCAACCGGCACCGCTGCTCGCCAGGCTGGCCACCGAAGGGAAGACCTTCAGCTGAGCGGCGGCGCGCCGACGCCGCGGACGCGAGCACTTATCACGGCCGATCGGCAACCGTCGTCGGCCGCCATCATCCAAGACAGGAGCCTCCCATGACCAGCGCCGTCATCGTTTCCACCGCCCGCACGCCACTCGCCAAGAGCTGGAAGGGCGCCTTCAACATGACGCACGGCGCAACGCTCGGCGGCCATGCCGTCCGAGCGGCGGTCGAGCGCGCCGGCATCGAGGCGGCCGAGGTGGATGACGTCATCATGGGCTGCGCGACGCCCGAGGGCGCGACCGGCAGCAACATCGCGCGCCAGATTGCCCTGCGCGCCGGCCTGCCGGTCACGACCAGCGGCATGACCGTCAATCGTTTCTGCTCGAGCGGCCTGCAGACGATCGCGATGGCGGCGCAGCGCGTCATCGCCGGCGAGAACGACGTCGTCGTTGCGGGCGGTGTCGAGTCGATCTCGTGCGTGCAGAACGAGGCGAACAAGCACATGCTCGCCGACCCGTGGCTGGTCGAGCACAAGCCGACCGTCTACTGGAACATGCTGCAGACGGCCGAGCAGGTCGCCAAGCGCTACAAGATCGAGCGCGAGCGCATGGACCGTTACGGCGCCGGGAGCCAGCAGAAGGCGGCAGCGGCGCGCGACGCGGGCCGCTTCGACGCCGAGCTAGTGCCGGTCACGACCCTGGCCGGCGTCGCCGACGCGGTGATGGGGCTGCGCACGAAGGAGGTGACGATCAGCGCCGACGAAGGCATTCGCCCGGGCACCACCTACGAGGGCATCAAGGACATCAAGCCGGCGATCCCCGGCGGCGTGATCTCGGCCGGCAACGCGAGCCAGTTCAGCGACGGCGCCGGCGCGGTCGTGGTGATGAACGAGAAGCTTGCCGAGCAGCGCGGCCTGAAGCCGCTTGGCCGCTTCCTCGGCTTCGCCGTCGCCGGCTGCGAGCCCGACGAAATGGGCATCGGCCCGGTCTTCGCGGTGCCGAAGGTGCTGAAGCGCCTCGGCCTGACGGTCGCCGACATCGACCTATGGGAGCTCAACGAGGCGTTCGCGGTGCAGGTGCTCTACTGCGCCGACACGCTCGGCATCCCGATGGACAAACTCAACGTCGACGGCGGCGCGATCGCGGTCGGCCATCCCTACGGCGTCAGCGGCCAGCGCCTCACCGGCCACGCGCTTATCGAAGGCAAGCGGCGCGGCGCCAAGCGCGTCGTCGTCACGATGTGCATCGGCGGCGGCATGGGCGCGGCAGGCGTGTTCGAGGTGCTTTGAGCGGGTTCGCCATGGAGGCCCTGCGGACGCCCGAGGAGCGCTTTCGCGCGCCCCCCGACTTCCCCTGGCCGCCGCGCTACATCGACGACCTGCCCGGCTTCGAAGGGCTCCGTTTCCACTACCTGGACGCCGGCGACCCAGGCGCGGCCGTGACTGCGCTTTGCCTGCACGGCAACCCGTCGTGGTGCTACCTCTACCGGCGCATGATCCCGGTGTTCGTCGGCGCGGGGCTGCGCGTCATCGCGCCCGACCTGATCGGCTTCGGCCGGTCCGACAAGCCGGTCGACCCGGCCTGGCACAGCTTCGCGCGGCACCGCGACATTCTGCTCGCCTTCGTCGAGCGACTCGACCTCGGCAACGTCCTGCTCGTCTGCCAGGACTGGGGCGGCCTGCTCGGCCTCACCCTGCCGCAGGCCACGCCCGAGCGCTACCGCCGCCTGCTGGTCATGAACACCGGCCTCGGCACGGGCCAGGTGACCGAGGGCTTTCGCAAGTGGCGGGCTTATTCGAACAAGCAGACCGATTTGCCGGTCGGCCGCCTGATCCAGCGCGGCAAGCCCGACCTGAGCGAGGCCGAGGTCGCCGCCTACGATGCACCTTTCCCCGACCCGAGCTATAAGGCGGCGCTGCGCGCCTTCCCCAACCTCGTTCCCGACGGCGACGACGCTCCTGGCGCGGCAACCAGCCGCGATGCGCGCGAGTTCTGGCACGAGCGCTGGACCGGGCAGAGCTTCATGGCGATCGGCATGCAGGACCCGGTGCTCGGCGAGGTGCCGATGCGCTCGCTGCAGAAGACGATCCGAGGGTGCCCGGCGCCTCTTGAGGTGGCCGAGGGCGGCCATTTCGTGCCGGAATGGGGCGCGCCGATCGCGCAGGCGGCGCTCGCGCACTTCGCCCTGGCGGGAAGCGCGTCGTGAGCTATCGCCACACCGTCGACTTTCTGCTCTACGACTGGCTCGGCGTGCCCTCGCTGGCCGAGCGGCGGCGCTTCGCCGAGCACTCGCGCGAGACCTTCGATTCGGTGCTGGACACCTGCGAGCGGATCGCGCGCGAGAAGTTCGCGCCGTTCAACCGCCTCGCCGACACCGAAGAGCCGTGGTTCGACGGCGAGAAGGTCCATCTGCCGCAGGCGAGCCACGCCGCTGCGCAGGCGTACTTCGAGTCGGGAATGCTCGCCGCGGCGCAGGACTACGAGATCGGTGGCATGCAGCTGCCGTGCGTCGTCGAGATGGCGGCGAACAGCTTTTTCTCCAAAGCGGGCATCGGCATCGGCGGCGGCGGGATGCTGACCAGCGGCAACGCCAACCTGCTGATGGCGCACGGCACGCCATTGCAGCAGGAAGTGTTCGCGAAGAACGAGTTCGTGGGCCGCTTCTCGGGGACGATGTGCCTGTCGGAGCCACAGGCGGGATCGAGCCTCTCGGACATCCTCACCCGCGCCGTGCCCGACGGTGCCGGGTTCGACACCGATCCGCTCGGCCCGCGCTATCGCCTGCGCGGCAACAAGATGTGGATCTCGAACGGCGAGCACGAGCTCACCGAGAACATCGTACACCTCGTCCTCGCCAAGATTCCCGACGCGGACGGCAAGCTCGTTGCCGGCACGCGCGGCATCTCGCTCTTCATCGTGCCGAAGAAGCTCGTCGATGGCGACGGCCGGCTCACCGGCGAGCGCAACGACGTCGCCCTGGCTGGCCTCAACCACAAGCTCGGCTACCGCGGCATTCCGAACACGCTGCTGAATTTTGGCGAGGGCAGGTTTCCGGTGCGCGCCGCCGCGGGCGGGCTCGACGGCGCCGGCGCTGGTGCCGTGGGCTATCTCGTCGGCCCGACGGGGCAAGGGCTGCGCTGCATGTTCCACATGATGAATGAAGCGCGCATCGCCGTCGGCCTCGGCGCGACGATGCTCGGCTTCGCTGGCTACGAGGCGTCGCTCGAGTACGCGAAGAGCCGGCCGCAGGGCCGGCCCATCGGTCCCGGCGGCAAGGACGCGGCGAAGCCACAGGTGCGGATCATCGAGCACGCCGACGTCAAGCGCATGCTGCTCGCGCAGAAAAGCTACTGCGAGGGCGCGCTCGCCCTCGAGCTCTACTGCGCCAAGCTCGTCGACGAGCTTCATACCGGCGATGACGCGGCCAGGGCGCGCGCGCACCTGCTGCTCGAAGTGCTGACCCCGATCGCCAAGAGCTGGCCGAGCGAGTGGTGTCTCGAGGCCAACAGCCTGGCGATCCAGGTCCTCGGCGGCTACGGCTACACGCGCGACTTCCCGGTCGAGCAGTACTGGCGCGACAACCGCCTCAACATGATCCACGAGGGCACGCACGGGATCCAGGCCCTCGACCTGCTCGGTCGCAAGGTCGTGATGGACGGGGGTGCGGGCCTCGACCTCGTCCGCGAGGCGATCGACGCGACGATCGCGCGCGCCGCTCCGGTTGCCGCTCTGGCCGAGCACGCCGAGGCCCTGCGCCGCGCCGCCGACGACGTCGCTGCCGCGACGCGCGCCGCGTGGTCGACCGGCGTGCCTGCCGAGGCCTTGGCCAATGCGACGCCCTACCTGCAGGCGTTCGGTCACCTCGTCCTCGCCTGGATCTGGCTCGACGTCGCGACCTGCGCCAGCGAGGGGGTGGCGAGCGACGCGCAGCGCGGCCGGCTGGCCGCCTGCCGCTACTTCTTTCGCTACGAGCTGCCGCGCACCGGTGCCTGGCTCGGCGTCGTCGCCGCGCGCGACGATACCTGCCGAACCCTGGCCGAGGAGTCGTTTTGACCGTCTCCACCCGCCGCATCGGCACGCTGATCTGGGTGCTTGTCTACGGCGGCCTGTTCGCGATCTGCATCGGCGTCGCCCTCGGAAGCGCGGGCGAGCGGTACGGCCCGGGCGTCGTCGTGGGCGGCGCGGTCGTCGTTGCCGCCGGACTCGTGCTGATCTGGCTCCGCTCGCGCAGGCCCGAGCGCTAGCGGCCGTTCATTCGCTTCAAGGAGAGACAACGATGAGCACCAACGTCCGACAGCTGTTCGACCTCGCCGGCAAGACCGCGCTCGTCACCGGTGGCTCGCGCGGCCTCGGCCTGCAGATCGCCGAGGCGCTCGGCGAGGCCGGCGCGCGGGTGATGCTCACCTCGCGCAAGGCGGGCGACCTCGAGGAATCCGCGGCGCATCTGAAGGCCAAGGGCGTCGAGGCGATCTGGGTCGCCGCCGACCTGAGCCAGCCGAGCGAGATCGTGCGCGTGACACAGGACGCGATGGCGCGCCTCGGCAACGTCGACATCCTTGTCAACAACGCGGGCGCGACCTGGGGCGCGGCTGCCGAGGATCACCCGCTCGAGGCCTGGGACAAGGTGATGAACCTCAACGTCCGCTCGATCTTCCTGATGAGCCAGGCGGTCGGCAAGCACAGCATGATCCCAAGGAAGGGCGGCAAGATCATCAACGTCGCGTCGATCGCCGGCCTCGCCGGCAACAGCGCCGACATGTCGATGGTCGCCTACAACACGAGCAAGGCGGCAGTCGTCAACTTCACCCGCACGCTCGCCGGCGAATGGGGAAAGTACAACATCAACGTCAACGCGCTTGCGCCCGGCATGTTCCCGAGCAGGATGACGAAGGGGACGATCGAGCGCATCGGCGCCGAGAGCCTGGCCGGCCACGCGCCGCTCCTGCGCATCGGCGACGACGACGACCTGAAGGGCGCGACCCTGCTGTTCGCGTCGCAGGCCGGCAAGCACATCACCGGCCAGGTGCTGCCGATCGACGGCGGCGTCTCCGCGATCATCGCTGCCTGACCCTTTGGATTTCCTCGTCCACATCCCCTTCGTCGAGCTGCTCGGCTTCGAGCTGCTGCGCTTCGAGCGCGGCGAGGCCGAGATCGCCGTGCAGCTGCGCGACGATCTCACCAACTCGTGGGGCGTCGCCCACGGCGGGGTCTCGATGACGCTGCTCGACGTCGTCATGGCGCACGCCGCGCGCAGCCCCGGCGAAGACGGCGTCGCCGAATCGTCGGGCGTCGTCACCGTCGAGATGAAGACCAGCTTCCTGCGGCCCGGCCTCGGCCGCCTCGTCGGCAGCGGCAGGCGGCTGCATCGCACGGCATCGATGGCGTTCTGCGAGGGCTCTCTTGTCGACACCGAGGGCCAGCTGGTGGCGCACGCGACCGGCACGTTCAAGTACCTCAAAGGCCTGCCCGCGGGCGGCAAGCGCATCCAACGCCTCAACGCGTCTGACTGAAAGGAATCGCCATGGCAGAGATCAATCGCCAGATCTATCTCGTCTCCCGTCCGAGCGGCGAGGCGAGCGCGGATAACTTCCGCCTCGTCGAGCGGCCGCTCGGGGCGCCGGGCGAGGGCCAGGTCCTGGTGCGCCACCATTTCCTGAGCCTCGATCCGTACATGCGCGGCCGCATGAACGACGCGAAGAGCTACGCCCAGCCGCAGCCGCTCGATCAGGTCATGCAGGGCGGTACGGCCGGCGTCGTCGTGGCCTCGAAGCATCCCGACTACAAGCCAGGCGATCCCGTCGTCGGCTTCGGTGGTTGGCAGGAATACGCGATCGTCGACGGCCGCACGCCGGCCTCGCTGCACAAGGTCGACACGAGCCGGGTGCCGCTCTCGGCTTACCTCGGCGCGGTGGGCATGCCCGGCGTCACCGCCTGGTACGGACTGATGAAGATCTGCGAGCCGAAGGCTGGGCAGACGATCGTCGTCAGCGCAGCGAGCGGCGCCGTCGGCAGCGTCGTCGGCCAGCTGGCGAAGACGCGCGGCTGCCGCGCCGTCGGCATCGCCGGCGGCGCTGACAAGTGCGCCTACGTCACCGAGGATCTCGGCTTCGACGCCTGCGTCGACTACAAGGCGCATCGCGATCCCAAGTCGCTCTACCAGGCGCTGAAGGAAGCGACGCCGGACGGCGTCGACGGCTGCTTCGAGAACGTCGGCGGCGCCGTCCTCGATGCGACGCTGGCGCGGATGAATGCCTTCGGCCGGATCGCCCTGTGCGGAATGATCAGCGGCTATGACGGTCAGCCGATTCCGCTGCAGCACCCGCAGCTGCTGCTGCAATCGCGCCTGACCATCGAGGGCTTCATCGTCAGCGAACACATGGAGGTTTGGCCCGAGGCGCTGAGGGAGCTCGGCAGCCTCGTCGGCACCGGCAAGCTCAAGTATCGCGAGAGCATCGCAGAAGGCATCGCCTCGGCGCCGGAGGCGTTTCTCGGCCTGCTTAGGGGCCGGAACTTCGGCAAGCAACTGGTCAAGCTCGTCTGAGGAGCGCATCGGTGCAGCACGGCGACCGCGACGGCGAGGAGTTCCGTACCGATCTGCGGCCGCTCGCCGGCGTCGCGGCCGGCGTCGGCAACGCGGCGGCTCGGCGCATCCTGAGCGCGGCCGAGCTCGCGCGGTTCACCGAGCTTTCGGACTTTCGCTCGTTCCTGGCGATCGCCCAGACGGCAGGCGTCATCGCGCTGGCGATCAGCTTCGGGCTCTGGGCCTGGTCGAGCCCGTGGATCGTGCTATCGATCGTCGTCATCGGCGTGCAGCAGCACGGCCTCTTCATCCTCGCCCACGAGGCCGCGCACTACCGGCTCTTTCGCAACCGGGTGGCCAACGACGCGGTGGGGCGGGCGATCGGCATGGCGGGCGCGATCTCGATGTGCACGTACCGCGTCATCCATCGCCTCCACCACAACAACCTCTACACCGAGGAGGATCCCGACACCGCGATCCATGGCGGTTACCCGCGCGGCACCGCGTACCTGTGCAAGAAGCTCGCGCAGGACGCGATGGGCTGGAACTCGTGGAAGACCTTCGCCTACTTCTTCGGCGCGCCGGCTTTGAACGAGCAAACGCAGCGCGTGGCTCGGCCGCTCGACGACACCTCGCCGCAGCTGCGTCGCACGGCGCGCATCGATCGGCGGTTCGTGGTCGCGTCCCAGTTGCTCGCACCGGCGGCGTGCTTCGCGATCGGCGGCTGGCGTGGCCTCGCCGAGTACGCGACGTTCTGGCTCGTGCCGATGCTCACGGTGCTGCAGCCGATCCTGCGCCTTCGCGCAGTCTGCGAGCACGGCGCGGTGAGCGATCTGTCGTCGCCACTGACGGCGGCGCGTTCGAACCGGACCGATGGCGGCCTGCTCAACGCCGTCGGGCGCGCGCTGCTGTTCCCGCACCACGTGAACTACCACCTCGAGCATCATCTCTACCCCGCAGTGCCGCATTACCGTCTGCCGCGCCTGCATCGTTCGCTGGCGCAGAAGGGCGCGCTCGAAGGTGCCGAGGTGCGCGACCTCGGCGAGACGCTCGGCCTCGTTTTCGCATCGCGCGCGCCGGGGTCGCTGCAACGGGAACCCGCATGAGCGAACTGATCCTCCACCACTATCCGACCTCGCCGTTCTCGGAGAAGGTGCGCCTCGTCCTCGGCATGAAGCGCCTGGCCTGGCGCTCGGTGACCGTGCCCGTGATCATGCCCAAGCCCGACGTCATCGCGCTGACAGGCGGCTACCGGCGCACGCCGTTCATGCAGATCGGCGCCGACGTCTATTGCGATTCGCTGCTCATGTGTCGCGTCATCGACCGCTTCGCGCCCGAGCCGCCGCTGTATCCGGCGCAAAGCGAAGGGGCCGCCGAGATCGTCGCGCAGTGGGCCGACTCCTCGCTCTTCTGGGCAGCGGTCCCGTACACCATGCAGCCCGCCGGCGCGCCGCACATCTTCGCCGGCGCGCCGCCGGAGTACCTGAAGGCCTTCGGCGCCGACCGCGCGGCGATGGCGCCGACGATGCGGCGCGCGCCGACGCACGACGCCGGCGCCGCGCTCGCTGCCTACCTGCACCGGCTCGAGGCGATGCTCGGGGACGGGCGGCGCTTTCTGCTCGGCAGCGCCGCATCGATCGCCGACTTCTCGGCGGCGCAATCGATCTGGTTCATGCGACGGGCACCGCCGATCGCGGCCCTCCTGGTCGACTATCCGCGGGTGGTCGATTGGTTCGCGCGCGTCGCGGCCTTCGGGCACGGCGACGCGACCCCGCTCGGCAGCGCCGAGGCCATCGCGCTCGCCGCGCAGGCCAAGAGTCACGCGCCGACGGCGGTCGGCGCCGGCCTCGGCCTTTCAGCGGGAGATCCGGTCACCGTTGCGCCGGCCGACTACGCCCACGACGAAGTCGCGGGCACGATCGTGGGGCTCGACGCCGACGAGGTCGTGATCGCCCGGAACGACGTACGCGCGGGTCGCGTCCACGTCCACTTCCCGCGCATCGGCTTCCACATCAAGGTAGTGAAGAAGGACCTCTCATGAAGACATTCAAGGGCCGAACGGCCGTCATCACCGGTGCCGGCTCGGGCTTCGGCCTCGAGACCTCGCGCCTGGCCGCGCAGCGCGGCATGAACGTCGTCATGGCCGACGTGCAGCAGGACGCGCTCGACCGGGCCGCCGCCGACGTGCGCGCGCTCGGCGCCGAAGTGCTGCCTTTCCGGCTCGACGTCGCCCATTCCGGCGAGGTCGAGGCGCTCGGCGCCGCGACCAAGGCGCGCTTCGGCGCGCCGAACATCGTCTTCAACAACGCCGGCGTCGGCGCCGGCGGCCTGATCTGGGAGAACAGCGCGGCCGACTGGGCCTGGGTGCTCGGCGTCAACGTCATGGGCGTGGCGCACGGCATGCGCGTGTTCACGCCGATGATGCTCGAGGCGGCCGCGATGGACCCCGCATACGAAGGTCACATCGTCAACACTGCATCGATGGCCGGCCTCATCAACGCGCCCAACATGGGCGTCTACAACGCCAGCAAGCACGCGGTCGTGGCGATGAGCGAGACGCTCTACCAGGACCTGCAGCTCGTCACGACGCAGATCGGCGCCTCGGTGCTGTGCCCGTTTTTCGTGCCGACCGGCATCACCGAGAGCCAGCGCAACCGGCCCCAGGCGTTTGCCGCCGGCGCGCCGACCAAGAGCCAGGTGATCGGCAAGGCGATGAACGACCGCGCCGTCGGCCGCGGCAAGGTGAGCGCGGCCGACGTAGCGCGCTTCGTCTTCGATGCAATCGGCGAGAAGCGCTTCTACATCTACAGCCACCCGAAGTCGCTGTCGAGCGTGCAGACTCGCCTCGACGACATCATGCAGGTGCGCAATCCGACCGATCCGTTCGCCGCGCGTCCCGAGATCGGCGCCGAGCTTCGCTCAGCGCTTCGCGGGGCCTGAGCGGCCCCGGCAGGCCCGTGCCTCCCTCCCGGAGAGAATGAATGGGGAGGAGCAATCCTGTCAGAAGATCGGATGCCGAGGAACGGGATGCTGAGACGGCGCAGCCGTCTCAGCATCCGATCTTCACGGCCTGCACCGGGCGGCCGGTCGCCGCGTCGACGACCACCAGGTTGACGCTGCGCGGATGCGCCGCCTCCGCCGCCGTCGCCGGCTTGAAGCTCAGCGTCTCGGCGGCGGCGTTGCGCGCTGTCCAGGCCGGCACCGGCTCGTAATCGCGCACGACGAAATCGTGGTGCAGCGTCACGCCGTCGTTCTCGCCCGCCTTCACGGCGGTGACGTGGCCCTGCTCGGTCACGGCCCAGTAGGCGGCGAGCCGCTGCGGCGCGCCGGCCGCGGGCGTGACGGTGGCGACGAATCGGTCGCCGCGGTGGGCGACGGCGACATCGATCGTCGCGTCTGACCGGTCCGACGCCGGCACCGCAGCGCGCGACCAATCGGTGCGATCCCGGCCGTCGACGACGACCTGCGGCGTGTAGCTGAAGCGGGCACCGTTGGTCGCCTGCTGGCTCGCCTGGCGCGCCGTGAACGCCGCGCTCGCGAAGCGATCCTTCCAGCCGAGGCGATCCCAGTAGTCGACGTGGAAGGCCAGGGCGACCACCGACGGGTCGGCCTTCAGCTTGGAGAGCCAGCGATCGGCTGGCGGGCACGAATTGCAGCCCTCCGATGTGTAGAGCTCGACGACCGGCGGCACGACGCGCGTGCTCGACGCCACGCAGGCCTCGGCACCACGCGCGGTCGCGTGGCCGAAGCCGGCGGCGATGCCAGCGAGCGCGAGCGTGATGGCGCGGCGCGGCAGCGCGCCGACGCTGAGCAAGGAAGACGGGGATCGTTTCATCGATCGCTCCTTTCGACAGGATGAGGCTTGGTCGTCGCCGTCGTGCCGGCATTACCGATCGCGCCACCGGATTCTGCATCCGCTTCGAAAACCGCTGCGTATCAGCGCCGAACGTGCGTGGCAGGCCCCGGCCCGATGCACACCCCCCGGGTTCTTCCGGGCCGTTGTCGAGTGATCCACACCGAGGAGCAAGAGATGAAGAGAGCCCAGCCCCGAAACCCAGCCCGGCTGCTGCCGGTCGTCGCCGCCGTCGCCGCCCTGGCCAGCGTGGCCGTCGTTCCGGCGCATGCGTCGAGCCACCGCGAGGCCCCAAGCATCGCCATGAACCCGACCGTCGACGCGACGGACTTTTACATGTTTCGGAGCTACGAGACCGGCCGCTCGGCATTCGTCACGCTCCTCGCCAACTACATTCCTTTTCAGGATCCGCAGGGCGGCCCGAACTTCTTCAAGCTAAACCCGAACGCGCTGTACGAGATCCACATCGACAACACCGGGGCCGGCTCTGAAGCGCTGACCTTCCAGTTTCGCTTCACGAACAAGTCGGCGCAGACGGCGCTGACCGTGGGCGGCAAGTCGGTCAAGATTCCGCTCATCAACAGCGGCGTCATCTCGGGCGCCACGCCGGCCGCACTGAACGTGTCCGAGAGCTACACCCTGACGATGGTCAAGGGCGATCGCCGCACCGGCGTCGCCACCGCGGTGACCAACGCTACCGGCGGCGGCGCAACATTCACCAAGCCAGTCGACAACATCGGCGACAAGTCGTTCGGCGGCGCTGGCAACTACGCCACCTACGCCAACCAGTTCATCTACAGCATCAACATCCCGGGCTGCTCGACGCCGGGCCGCGTCTTCGTCGGCCAGCGCAAGGAGCCGTTCTACATCGCCATCGGGCCGATCTTCGACCTGATCAACATCAACCCGCTTGGGCCGGAGGTCGGCGGCAACCAGAACGATCTGGAAGGCAAGAACATCACCACGCTGGCCCTCGAGCTGCCCATCGCCTGCGTCACTGCCGGCTCCGACCCGGTGGTCGGCGCGTGGACCACGGCGAGTCTGCGCCAGGGGCGCCTCCTCAGCAACGCGCCGGCGACGGGCCTCAACAAGGCAAGCGTGGAGGGCGGCGCCTGGACGCAGGTCTCGCGGTTGGCCAACCCGCTTGTCAACGAGCTCGTTATCGGCCTCGACGACAAGGACAAGTTCAACTCGTCGAAGCCGAAGAATGACGCCGCGAACTTCGCCGACTACGTCACCAACCCGACCTTCCCGGCCTTGGTGCAATCGCTCTTCCCGAGCGCCGTGGCACCGACGAACTTCCCGCGCACCGATCTGCTGACGGTGTTCCTGAAGGGGATCAAGGGCCTGAACCAGCCGGCCACGCCGCCCACCACGCTCGCCGAGATGATGCGCCTGAACACGTCGATTGCTCCGGCTGCGATAGGCGCGCAGAACGCTCTCGGCGTGGCGGGGGGCGACAATGCCGGCTACCCGAATGGCAGGCGCCCCGCCGACGACGTGGTCGACCTGACGATGCGCGTGGCGATGGGTGCGCTTTGTGTCCTGACGGGTCCGACCGATACCTTGCAAGTCGGCTGCAAGCCGTCCGATGCACCCGCCGGCGGTCTGCCACTGACCGACGGGGTGCGCAAGACCTCGGCCAACTTCGGCGCTGCGTTCCCGTACCTGACGACGCCGCTGCCGGGCAACTTCAACCCGATGCCGCCGGCCGGTGCGTCCTATCCTTGATGCCTGAAGGAGCCAAGTCATGAATCCAAAAGACAGGCTATTGATGCGCGGAGGTCTGGCCTCCCTTCTAGCGGCCGGCATGCTGGCCGCCTGCGGGGGCGACAACTTCCAGACGCCGCCGGCAACCAGCCAGGTGCCAGCCAGCGCAAGCCAGTCGGTGGACGGCTTCATCGAGTACCTGAAGATGCTGGTGGCTTCGTCGGCCGACATGCTCGAGCCCGTCGACACCAGTATGGTCACCGCGCCGACCGACGACACCATTGAACCGCAGGCGATTCCCTGAGCGTGTGGGTGGCGGGCAATCGCTCGCCACCCTTACGATTGCGCATGCGAGCTTCACACCTGCTGACCGGCCCACTTGCGGCCGGTCTCCTTTTTTGTGGTTTGCTCACCGCTGCGGTGGCCATGCCCATCACGCCGGGCAACGACGACGAAGTTATCGACGTGCTGCCCGCGACCTCCGGCAATCGCAACGAGGAGCGGCAGGCGAGAAAGCTGCTCGCAGCGCAACCGGGCAATCCGGTGCTCGCTCTCGCCGTCGCCCGCCGCTATCTCGACCAAGCGCACCAGTCGGGAGACCCGCGCTACGCCGGCCTGGCCATGGCTGCGTTGCGTGCTTGGCCCGAGGCGGGCACGTCGCCGGCCGAGATCCTGCTCATGCGCGCGACGCTGCAGCAGTATTTGCACGAGTTCGACGCCTCGGTGGCCAGCCTTCGTCAGTTGCTTGCGCGCCCGGGCAGCGAGCGCCAGCCGCAGGCTTGGCTGACCCTGGCCACTGTATTGCGCGTGCAGGGGCACTACACCGATTCCGACGCCGCGTGCCGCGAGGTGGGCCGCGCCGGTGGCACGCTTTATTCGGCAGCCTGCCTAGCCGAGAATGCAGCGCTGCGCGGTACCGTGGCCGACGCGCGCAAGACCTTCCACGCCCTGCTCGCAGACCCGCGCCTGCCGGGCGGAACGCGTGGCTGGCTGCTGACCTCGCTCGCCGAGCTTGAGGAACGCGACGGCCACGCCGGCGCGGCCGAGGCCGCGTATCGCGCTGTCCTGCAGCAGGGCCCCGACTCGTACGCGACCCTCGCCTACGCCGACTTCCTCATCGCCCAGCGCCGCCCGACCGAGGCCTTGAAGGTGCTGCGCGAGCAGACGCGCACCGACGCCGTCGTCTTGCGCCTGGCCATCGCCGGCGTGCAGGCAGGTGCGGCTGACAGCGGGCGCGACGTGACCGAGATGCGCGAGCGCATCGCGCTGGCCAACGAACGACCCGATGCGCGCATCTTCCACGGTCGCGAGCAGGCGATGTTCGCGCTGGTCGTCGAGCACGCGTCGGAGCGCGCGCTCGAGCTCGCGCGCGGCGATGTCGCCAACCAGCGCGAACCGCTCGACCTGCTCGTCTTCGCCCAGGCCGCTCGCGCCAGCGGCAAGGCCGAGGCGATCGACGAGGCGCGGCGTCTGAAGGCTTCACTCGGGCTGCACGATCGGCGCATCGATGCCGTCCTCTGAGACGGTGGGGCGGCTGCGATCCGGTCTTCGGCGCGGCCTGGTCGCGGCCGCGTTGGCGCTCTGCGCCGTCGCGGCCCATGCCCACAAGGCAAGCGACTCTTACCTGCAGATCGCCGCGGCGCCGGGCAAGCTCGATGTCCGCTGGGACATCGCGCTGCGCGATCTCGACGTCGCCCTCGACCTCGATAGCGACGCCGACGGCAAGCTCACCTGGGGCGAGGTGCGCACCGCCTGGCCGCGGATAGAGGCCTATGCGCTGCAGCGTCTCGCGATCGAGGGCTGTGCGCTGGCGCCGATCAATCGCGGCCTCGAGCGGCGCAACGACGGTGCCTACGCGGTGCTCTACCTGACGTCGACGTGCACCCTGCCGACGCCGCCGCGGATCACGTACTCGCTGTTTGCCGACGTCGACCCGACGCACCGCGGAATCGCCAAGATCCAGCGTCTCGGGCAGGACATTGTGCTGTCGGTGCTCGAGCCGGGTCTCGGCCAGATAAGCGCGGGCCAAGCGACGGCGCGCGGCGCGTCGGCGGCGAGCAACGCAGGAGCGGCACGCAGCGACGCTGCGTCGCACGCTGCGAGCGGCGCGCGTCTGGAGTTTCTGCTCGAAGGGGTGCGCCACATCCTGACCGGCTACGACCACGTCCTCTTTCTGCTGTGTCTGCTGCTGCCTTCGGTGATGCGGCGAACGGCCGACGGTTGGCGGCCTGTCGAACGCCTGGCGCAGGCGGTCTGGCCGGTGATCGGCATCGTCTCGGCGTTCACTGTCGCGCACTCGATCACGCTCGGCCTGGCGGCCCTGAAGCTCGTGTCGCTGTCGCCGGCCTTCATCGAGCCGGCAATCGCAGTCACGATCGTCCTCGCCGCGCTCGACAACGTCCTGCCGATCTTTCCGGTGCGCCGCGTCGTCGTCACCTTCTTCTTCGGCCTAATCCACGGCTTCGGATTCGCCAATGTGCTGGCTGAGCTGAACCTGCCGAGCACGGCGTTCGCGTGGGTGCTGCTGCAGTTCAACATCGGCCTCGAGCTCGGCCAGTTGCTAATCGTTGCCGTCGCGACGACCGCGCTCTTCACGCTGCGCTTCTGGCACGGCTATGCGCGCGTGGTAATCGGCGGCGGCTCGATCGTCGCCATCGCGATCGGCCTGGTGTGGTTGATCGAACGAACCGCGAACGTCTCGATCCTGTCGCTATGACGGGCGTCCACTACAATCGACCGGGACACTACAAGGGCGAGAAAGGCATGACGGTTATGACACCGCGAACTACCACCCCCCCCGGGAGGGTTTAGGCCGCCGCGCGTCCACGCATCCCGTCACTGTCTCGTTCGTTCGAAAAAGCGCGGCTGGTCCGCGCTTTTTTATTGCTGGAGTGTGTTCATGATCTCGATCCAATTGCCCGACGGCTCGCGCCGCGAGTACCCTGGCCCGGTGACGGTCGACGAGGTCGCCGCCTCGATCGGCCCGGGGCTGGCCAAGGCAGCGCTCGGCGGCCGCATCGGCGAAGGCCAGGCGAGCCGCCTCGTCGACACCAGTTTTCGCATCGATCAGGACGAGAAGCTCGCGATCGTCACCGAGAAGGACGCCGACGGCCTCTCGTTGATCCGTCACTCGACGGCGCACCTGCTCGCGTACGCGGTTAAGGAGCTCTTCCCGGATGCTCAGGTGACGATCGGCCCGGAGATCGAGAACGGCTTCTACTACGACTTCGCGTACAAGCGGCCGTTTACGCCCGAGGACCTCGTCGCGATCGAAGTCAAGATGGCCGAGCTGGCCAGGAAGGACGAGCCGGTGACGCGCCGCATCCTGCCGCGCGACGAGGCGGTCGCCCATTTCAACGCCATGGGGGAAGCCTACAAGGCCGAGATCATCGCCTCGATCCCGGCCGGCGAAGACGTCTCGCTCTACCGAGAAGGCGCGTTCGAAGACCTGTGCCGCGGCCCGCACGTGCCGAGCACCGGCAAGCTCAAGCACTTCAAGCTGATGAAGGTCGCCGGCGCCTACTGGCGCGGCGATTCGAAGAACGAGATGCTCCAGCGCATCTACGGCACGGCGTGGGCAACCAAGGACGAGCTGCAGCGCTACCTGCACATGCTCGAGGAGGCCGAGAAGCGCGACCACCGAAAGCTTGGCCGCGAGCTCGACCTGTTCCACATCGACGAAGTCGCGCCCGGGGTCGTCTTCTGGCATCCGAAAGGCTGGGCGCTTTGGCAGGCGATCGAGCGCTACATGCGGCAGGTCTACCTCGACACCGGCTATCAGGAGGTCAAGGGTCCGCAGCTTCTCGACAAGAGCCTGTGGGAAAAGACGGGCCACTGGCAGAACTACCGCGAGAACATGTTCACGACGGAGTCGGAGAAGCACGAATACGCGCTCAAGCCGATGAACTGTCCGGGCCACGTGCTGATCTTCAAGTCGCACCTGCGCAGCTACAGGGAGCTGCCGATACGATACGGCGAATTCGGCCAGTGCCACCGCAACGAGCCGAGCGGCGCGCTGCACGGGATCATGCGCATCCGCGGTTTCACGCAGGACGACGGCCACGTGTTCTGCACCGAAGACCAGATCCTCGACGAATGCGTCGCCTACACCGAGCAGCTGCAAAAGGTCTACCGCGACTTCGGCTTCACCGACATCATCTACAAGGTCGCGACTCGGCCCGACAACCGGGTCGGCGCCGACGACCTGTGGGACAAGGCCGAGTACGCGCTGCAGGAGGCGCTGCGCCGCTCCGGCTGCGAGTTCGTGATCGCCCCCGGCGACGGCGCCTTCTACGGCCCGAAGATCGAGTACACGCTGAAGGACGCGCTCGGCCGCCCCTGGCAGCTCGGCACAATGCAGGTCGACTTCAACACCGCCGAGCGGCTCGGCGGCGACTACGTGACTGAGACGAGTGGGCGCGCCTTTCCGGTGATGCTGCACCGGGCGATCGTCGGCAGCTTCGAGCGCTTCATCGGCATCCTCCTGGAGCATCACGCGGGTGCGATGCCGGCGTGGCTGGCGCCGGTGCAGGCGAGCGTCCTCAACATCTCGGAAAACTCCGCGGGCTACGCCCAGGAAGTTGCCAAAACACTGCAAAAACAAGGACTTAGAGTCGAGAGCGATTTGCGGAACGAAAAAATCACCTATAAAATACGAGAGCATTCCTTGCAAAAGGTCCCGTACATCCTTGTCGTCGGCGACAAGGAGATGGCAAACGGGGCCGTTTCCGTGCGCGCCCGGGGCAATCACGATCTCGGTGCGATGCCGCTCGGCGACTTCACTGCGAAGCTCGTCGACGACGTCGCCAGAAAGACGTGAGAGCACCTGGCCCGAAGCGTCATTCGGGCCATTGGGCGCGCTTTGTTTGTTTGTGAGCCCGTCGCCTGGGGCTCGATGAAAGGCATTTCACATCGCTACTTTTGCTGACCGTCGCCAACCCAATGCCGAGCGCAAGCACCGGCTCAACCGGGAAATCCTCGCCCCTGAAGTCCGACTGAACGGACCCGAGAACGAACCACTCGGAATCGTCCCGATCGCCGACGCCCTGCGCCTTGCCGGCGAGCAGGATGTCGATCTCGTCGAGATCGTCGCCCAAGCCGATCCGCCGGTCTGCCGGCTGATGGACTACGGCAAGTTCAAGTACCAGGAGCAGAAGCGCGCGGCCGAGGCGAAGTCGAAGCAGAAAGTCATCGAAGTCAAGGAAGTCAAGTTCCGCCCGGGCACCGACGAAGGCGACTACGCGATCAAGATGAGAAATCTGCGCCGCTTCATCGAGGAAGACGGCGACAAGGGAAAAGTGACGCTGCGCTACCGCGGCCGCGAGATCACGCACCAGGACATCGGCATGCGCCTCCTGGAGCGGATCCGCGACGAACTGGCCGACGTCTCGGTCGTCGAGCACATGCCCAAGCTCGAGGGACGACAGATGGTGATGGTGCTCGCGCCCAAGCGGAAGTAGGGCGGGAGTCGGAGAGCAATTCGATCGAGCGCAGGGCGCTCGGTCGCCACAAGCGGCTGCAGGCTTGCAAGACGACGGGTGTTCCCGGCGGCGCCTGGCAGCAGCAACCAAAGAAGGAGCAGTCCATGCCCAAGATGAAGACGAAGAAGAGCGCCGCGAAGCGGTTCCGGGTCCGCCCGGGCGGCACCGTCAAGCGCGGCCAGGCGTTCAAGCGCCACATCCTGACGAAGAAGTCGACCAAGACGAAGCGTCACCTGCGCGGCGCCGTGACCGTCGACAAGACCAACATGGGCCACATGGCGCAGATGCTGCCGTTCGCGGGTCTGTGACCGTCGCCTCGTCGCTCAACTTCGAAAGGAACTAGAACATGCCTCGCGTCAAACGCGGCGTCACCGCGCGTGCCCGCCACAAGAAAGTCCTCGCCCTCGCCAAGGGTTTCCGCGGCCGCCGGAAGAATGTTTTCCGCATCGCCAAGGAAGCGGTCATGCGCGCCGGGCAGTACGCCTATCGAGACCGCCGCACCAAGAAGCGCGTCTTCCGCCAGCTCTGGATCGCGCGCATCAATGCCGCGACGCGCGGCCTCGGCGTTACCTACAGCAAGTTCATGGCCGGCCTGAAAAAGGCGCAGATCGACATCGACCGCAAGGTCCTCGCCGACATGGCCGTCCACGACCCGGCCGCCTTCGGCGCCGTCGTCGAGAAGGTGCGCCCGCACCTGTCCTGAACTTGCCTTGCCGGCGCCGCGTGGCGCCGGCCGGGTCGCTGCCGGCATAGCGACGCCGGCCACGTCGCCCCACGATGAACGATCTCAAACCGGTGGTCGACAGCGCGCTCGCGAACTTCGCCGGCGCGAGAACGCCTGCCGAGCTCGAGGACGCCAAGGCACGCTATCTCGGCAAGAGCGGCATCGTCACCGAGCAGATGAAGGCGCTCGGCGCCCTCTCTGGCGAGCAGAAGAAGGCGCGCGGCGCTGAGATCAACGCCGCCAAGCAGGCGATCGACGCCGCGCTCGTCGCACGCCGAGCGGCGCTCGCCGAAGCGCAGCTCGAAAGCCAGCTCGCGGCGCAGGCGCTCGACGTCTCCTTGCCCGGAAGAAGCCGGGGCAATGCCGGCATCCACCCGGTCAGTCGCGCGCTCGAGCGCATCGAGGCGATCTTCACCTCGCTCGGCTTCGAGGTGGCCGACGGTCCCGAGATCGAGACCGACTGGTACAGCTTCACCGCCCTCAACAACCCCGAAAACCATCCTGCGCGCTCGATGCAGGACACGTTCTACGTCGACATCAAGGACGGCGACGGGCGCTGGCTCAACCTGCGCCCGCACACCTCGCCAATGCAGATCCGCCACGCGCAGGCGCACGCGAAGAAGCACGCGGGGGCGGCCGTGATGCCCGACGTGCGGGTGATCGCGCCCGGCCGCACCTATCGCGTCGACAACGACGCCACGCACTCGCCGATGTTCCACCAGGTCGAGGGCCTGTGGCTGGGCGAGAACGTGAGCTTCCGCGACCTGAAGGCCGTCTACCTCGATTTCATGCAGGCATTTTTCGAGACGAGCGAGCTGAAGCTTCGCTTTCGGCCGAGCTACTTCCCCTTCACCGAGCCGAGCGCCGAGATCGACCTGATGTTCGAGTCGGGTCCGCTCGCCGGCCGCTGGCTCGAGGTGTCCGGCTCCGGCCAGGTGCACCCGCAGGTGGTCCGCAACATGGGCTTCGACGCGGAGAGGGTGATCGGCTTCGCGTTCGGCTCGGGCATCGACCGCCTCGCGATGCTGCGCTACGGCATCGACGACCTGCGCCTTTTCTTCGACGGCGACCTGCGCTTCCTGCGCCAGTTCGCGTAGCTCCCGTGCAATTCCCCGAATCCTGGCTGCGCGAGTTCTGCGATCCGCCGATCGACACCGCGGCGCTGGCCGAGCGGCTGACGATGGCCGGGCTCGAGGTCGAAAGCCTGCGCCCGGTCGCGCCGCCGTTCAGCGGCGTGGTCGTCGCGCGCGTCCTGTCGGTGGTGCCGCATCCGAACGCCGATCGCTTGCGCGTCTGCGCGGTCGACGTCGGCGCCGCGGCGCCACTTTCGATCGTCTGCGGCGCGCCCAATGTGCGTGCCGGGATGAAGACGCCGTGCGCCCTCGTCGGCGCAGAGCTGCCGCCTGCGAAGGAGGGCGAGAGCGGGCCGTTCCAGATCGCGGTCGGCAAGATCCGCGGCGTCGAGAGCCGCGGCATGCTCTGCTCGGCGCGAGAGCTGAAGCTCTCGGACGACCACGAAGGCCTGCTCGCACTCGACGACAACGCCATCGTCGGCACCGATCTGCGCGCTGCGCTCGGCCTCGACGACACCATCTTCACCCTCAAGCTGACGCCTAACCTCGGCCACGCGCTCAGCGTATACGGCGTCGCCCGCGAGCTCGCTGCGATCACCGGCGCGCCGCTGAAGGCGCCCACCTTCCCGAACGTGCCCGTCGACGGTGATCGACGGTTGGCCGTGACGATCGAAGCCCCCGACCTGTGCGGGCGGTTCTCCGGTCGCATCGTCGCTGGCGTCGACGCCAAGGCGACGACGCCGCGCTGGATGGCCGAGCGCCTCGCGCGCTGCGGCCAGCGCACGGTCTCGCCCCTGGTCGATATCTCGAACTACGTGATGTTCGAGCTCGGCCGGCCGTCGCATATCTTCGACCTCGACAAGATCGAAGGCGGCCTCACCGTGCGCTGGGGCCGCCCGGGCGAATCGCTCGAGCTGCTGAACGGCAGCACGGTCGAGGTCGACGCCACCGTCGGCGTTATCGCCGACCAGGCCCGCGTCGAGTCGCTCGCCGGGATCATGGGCGGGGCGGCGACGGCGGTATCGGATGCCACGCGCAACGTCTACGTCGAGGCCGCGTTTTGGTGGCCCGACGCCGTCGCGGGACGCTCGCGCCGCTATCACTTCTCGACCGACGCCGGCCATCGCTTCGAGCGCGGCGTCGACCCCGCCACCACCGTCGAGCACATCGAGCGCCTGACGTCGCTGATCGTCGAGATCTGCGGCGGCGCGCAGACGCGTTGCGGGCCGATCGACGATCAGGTCGCCGCGCTGCCGGCGCTAGCGCCGGTGACGCTTCGCGTTGCCCGCGCCGCCAAAGTCATCGGGATGCCCGTCACCCAGCGCGACTGCGAAGGCGTGATGGCCCGGCTCGGTTTCCGATCGACGAGCCGGCCCGGCGAGATCGACGTGGTGCCGCCCAGCTGGCGCTTCGACATTCGGCTCGAGGAAGACCTAATCGAGGAAGTCATTCGGCTGACCGGCTACGAGGCGCTGCCGGCCGGTCCGGCGCGCGGCATGCTGCAGGCGAAGGTCGCGAGCGAATCTCGGCGCGGCCCGAGCGTGCTGCGCCACGCGATGGCCGCCCTCGGCTGGCAGGAGACGATCAGCTTCAGCTTCGTCGACGAACGCTGGGAGCGTGACTTCGCGGCCAATTCGGCGCCGATCCGCGTCGTCAACCCCATTGCCTCGAACCAATCGGTGATGCGATCGAGCCTGCTCGGCAGCTTGGTCGAGGTCCTGCGCTTGAACCTTGCGCGCAAGCAAGCGCGCGTGCGCGTGTTCGAACTCGGCAAGGTCTTCCTGCGCGACGACGCCAGCACCGCCGGCCCTCTCGGCGTCGCCGGCGTGCGCCAGCCGCTCAGGCTCGGCGGCCTCGCCTACGGCCCGGTCGCACCAGCGCAATGGGGCAGCGCCGAGCGCGGCGTCGACTTCTTCGACGTCAAGGGCGACATCGAAGCGCTGCTCGCGCCTGCGGTCGCGTGTTTCGTCGCCGCGTCGCACCCGGCGCTGCACCCGGGCCGAAGCGCCGCCGTCGAGCTCGACGGCGTGCGCATCGGCTTCGTCGGCGAGCTCCATCCGCGTTGGCGACAGTCGAACGAGATCCCGGGCAACGCGATCGTCTTCGAGCTCGACGCCGAAGCCTTGCAGCAGCGCCCCGTGCCGAGCCTCGTGCCGCTGCCCAAGCAGCAGTCGACGTGGCGCGACATCGCGGTCGTCGTGGCCCGCGACGTGACGCACGCGGCGTTGATCGACGCCCTCGCCGCGGCCGGCGAGGGCGCCATGCGCGACGCGACGCTGTTCGACATCTTCGAGCCGCCGCAAGGTGCCGCCGGCATCGCCGCGGGCGAGCGCAGCCTTGCGGTCCGTCTCGAGCTGCGCGACGACGGCCGCACCCTCACCGACGAGCAAATCGAGCGCGTCGTCGGTGCGGTCGTCGCTTCGCTCGTCAGGCGTCTCGGCGCCCGCCTTCGTCAACAGTAGCCGACGTCAGGACGCCATGGCCCGCCCCGGTTCCCCGCCCGACCGCGTTCTCCTGCCGACGCTGGTCACGCCGACGCTGACCAAGGCCGAGCTCGCCGAGCTGCTGTTCGAGCGCCTCGGCCTGAACAAGCGCGAGTCGAAGGACATGGTCGAGGCCTTCTTCGAGCTGATCTACGCGACGCTGCTGTCGGGCGACGACGTCAAGATGTCGGGCTTCGGCAACTTCAACATCCGGCGCAAGGCGCCGCGCCCCGGGCGCAATCCGCGCACCGGCGAGGCGATCCCGATCAAGGCCCGGCATGTCGTGACTTTTCACGCGAGCCATAAACTAAAGGGAGTTGTGCAGGGCGACACGCCGGTCGCAGACGACTTCGAGTAAAGTCGAGCTTTATCTCCTGATCCTATTGATTTTCATGGAGAAAACGCTACCTGCGATCCCCGCCAAGCGATACTTCACGATCGGCGAAGTGAGCGAGCTCTGCGGCGTCAAGCCGTACGTGCTGCGCTACTGGGAGCAGGAGTTCACGCAGCTCAAGCCGATGAAACGGCGCGGCAACCGGCGCTATTACCAGCACCACGAGGTGCTCCTGATCCGGCGCATTCGCGAGCTGCTCTACGAGCAGGGGTTCACGATCAGCGGCGCCCGCAACCGCCTCACCGACGGCGCCGCAACACGTCAGGAGGCGGCCGCATCGCGGCCGAGGCCGGAGCCAGCCGAGACCGTGCGTGGCAACGACCAAGATCGCGATCGCGATGGACCCTCGGGCGATCTCGACGGCGCGGCGTTCGATTCGCTCGAGTCGGTGACGCTTTCTTCGGCGCAGGTACGGCAGGAGCTGCTCTCGATACGCGGCCTCCTCGGTCCTTGAGGCGAGGCGCCTGCCTATAATCCGCGCGACGGGGCGTAGCGCAGCCTGGTAGCGCACTTGCATGGGGTGCAAGGGGTCGCGAGTTCGAATCCCGCCGTCCCGACCAATGAAATCAATGGGTTAGCAGCGATGAGCTGCTAGCCCATTTGACTTTTGAGAGTCCCCGTCCTAACGCCGTCCTAGATTTGCAGCATCGGCGCGATGTTCAGGCGTTGCGGCGATCCAACTATCGACCATCGATAGACGTGCTCAATCCAGGGCTAGAAGCCGAGATCTTTGCTCGCAACTTGAGGGAGGCGGCCGCGTCGTTCAGTTGCGGATCTGAAGCACCGGGGTTGCGGCCATCGAGCTAAAGCAACACTCTCTCGATATTCTGGATGACGGCCTGTCACGCCGGGGGTCGCGGGTTCGAGTCCCGTCCACTCCGCCAATAAAATCAACGGGTTACAGCAGGTCTGCTGTAACCCGTTTCTGTTTGTTCAGCGCCGTGCCCTCAACGTGCCCTCAAAATTTACAGCGAGCGTGCCACATCGAAAGGTGGCGGCGATCCAACGGTCAAGCCCCAGTACGTACGCCAGACTTCTTCGATGGCCGTCGCCGATAGAGAGAAGAACCGCTGCCCGAATTCTTCGTTCGCTACTTGAGAGAGGCTGCGAAGTGGCTCTCGGTAGTGGACTTGAAGCACCGGGGTGCCGCCATCGAACGCAGCAAGGCACCCCTGCAAGGGCTGGACGGCGTAGCAATGGAGAGCGCACTTTGCGCCTGCCTGGACGGCCGTGGTGGCGCCGCTCACGGTTCAGTGCAAGAGTCCTGAGACAGGTCGGCGCTGCAGACCGCGATTCCGACTGCGAGCGACCACCTTCTCACGTCATGCCGGACATCGCCGCCACCTGCCTCGTCGTCACCGCGTTGCTAGCCTACCTGCATCACCGCAGCGCTCACATCCTCAACTCACGCCGACCACCATGCCCGACGAACCGAACAACCAGAGCCGAGTGCAGTTGCGCATCCGTGCCCTTTCCCGATGGGAAAGCGAAGGCGGCGCTCCTGAGCGCCGCGCCGATGTTCACCCCGTTGCCGATCACATGCCGTCTGACCATCCGCAGTTGTCGAACGCCGAGCTGGTGCAGCTTCGCGTTCGCGTGATCGCACTGGAAAACGTGGTGACCGCTTTGCTTTCCCAAGCCGACGAACCCGAGCTTCGGCGAGCGCGCGACATGGCCGCCTACATCTCGCCTCGGCCGGGGTTCACCCATCATCCGTCTTGACTAGCGACGAACCTCAGCGCTGCAGGCGGCCGCACAGATGCTGAGTCTCGTCGAGCGCGCGGACAAATATCACGCGATGGCGGACGACTGAGAATCTACCAAACGAGGCGGCTTCGCACGAATCCTTAAGGGGGAGTCGGCCGTCGATCGGTTTCTATCCGGATGTGGGACGGAGATACGTCGTCGAAGCCGGCCAAGAAAGGACCGCCCCGACGGCGGCGAGCGGTAGGGCGGAAGCCATCCACCAGACAACGACCCAGCGCGGCCGCAGGCTCGGCAGTTTCAAGAGCTCGCTCCTTCGGTTGCAGCACGCAGCGCGCGATTCTGCGCATGGCGCCGCCCCGGTCGGCAAGCGCCCTCGTCTTCAGGCGGCCGGCGCTTCGCTCTCGTAAGGCGGATAGGTGATGACCGATCCGTCGACGTGCGCGAACGGCGTCAGCTTGTGCGCCTGCAATCGGGTCGGGCTGACGATTTCCTCGGCGGTCATGCCGTGAACGACGAGCGCATCGGCGATCAACGAGCGGTGGCAGCGCCACGGCACCGCTTCGGCACACATCAGCGCGATTCGCTGCTGATCGGCAAGCGCCATGACCCAGAACAGGTTGTCGGCAAACTCCGGCGTCTGCATGTAGTCGGCATAGCCGCGAAACGACTTGTTGCGCCATCCCATGTTCGGCGAATCGGCGCCGGTCGGGCGAAAGCCACCGAGTCCCTCCGCGTGCGCGTAGCCGATACCGAACGGCGCCAGTGCTTCGGGCAACGTGTCGCGGTTGTATTGCGGGTTGTGGCGCGATCGCGGCACGGTGCGCACGTCGACCAAGGTGGTGATCTGGTGCCCGGTCAACATGTCGATGAAATCGGCCATCGGCCGCGTCGAGTGGCCGATGGTGAAGGCGACGCGCTGTGAGTCGGTGTTGGCGCTGGTCTCGGTTGCACGCGCGGGCGCCGCGGGTGGTCGGCGCGCACCCGTCGCCGACGCGGCCCTACGCGGCGCAGGACGCTCAGCCGACGAGAAGCCGCTGAACTCTGTCGCGCAGCATGGGCACGAGCTCCTGCTCGAACCAGGGATGGGCCTGAAACCAGGGCGTGTTGCGCGGCGAGGGATGGGGCAGGGGGATGTCGTCGGGCCCATAGTCTTTCCACCTTCGCAGCGTTTCGGTCAAGGTCGACTGGCGCCGCGCGCCGAGGAAATGGCGCTGCGCATGCAGGCCGATCAACAACGTCAGCTCGACACGTGGCAGCTTCTTCAGCAACTGGTCGAGCCACAGCTCGGCACACTCGCGCCGCGGCGGCAGATCGCCGCCGCCGCCGCGCCCTGGATAGCAGTAGCCCATCGGAATGATGGCGATCTGCGAGTCGTCGTAGAAGGTTGCCGCGTCGACGCCCATCCACGTGCGCAGCCGCTCGCCGCTGGCG
>JBBRFW010000002.1:0-123296 GCA_038241255.1 Burkholderiales bacterium
CGCGAGCCGCACGAGTTGTTGCCGGCCATGCCGCCGATCGTCGCCTGCGCGCTGGTCGAGACGTCGACCGGGAACCAGAGCCCGAGCGGCTTCAGCCGCGCGTTGAGGTGGTCGAGGACGAGGCCGGGCTCGACCGTCGCGATGCGCCGCTCCTCGTCGATCGAGACGACGTTGCGCAGGTGCTTGGTCGTGTCGATGACGAGCGCCGCGCCCGTCGTTTGCCCGCACTGGCTCGTTCCCGCGCCACGCGGCAGCACCGGCACGGCGAGCTCGCGGGCGATGTCGAGGGCGACGGCGACGTCGCGGTCGCTCTTCGGCACGAGCACGCCGACCGGAATAATCTGGTAAATCGAGGCATCCGTCGCGTAGCGGCCGCGCGACGCGCTGTCGAAAAGGACCTCGCCTTCGGTCTCATCGCGCAGGCGCCGAGCCAGGGCAACGGCGACTTCGTTCGCCGGCAGCCGGGTTCCTTTCGGCCCGTCGGGCGTGGCCGCGAGACGCTCGGGGCGATCGATCAGCATCACGGCTTCATCCTCGCGCCATTCTTGCACCCGCGGGGGGCGCGCGCGATGGGCCGAGCCGGCTGGGACAAACGCCGGGAACAACGCGGGGTGCCGGATGCAAGAATGGCCCGTCACGAGACGCGACCATGCTCGAACTCGACTTCCATCCCCGCGGCCGCCATTTCCTGCAAATCCCCGGCCCGAGCCCGGTGCCCGATCGCATCCTGCGGGCGATGAGCCTGCCGACGATCGACCACCGCGGCCCGGAGTTCGGCGCGCTCGGCCGCAAGGTCCTGGCCGACGTCCGCAAGGTCTTCAAGACGCGCCACCCCGTCGTCATCTACCCGGCCTCGGGCACCGGTGCCTGGGAAGCGGCGCTCGCCAACACGCTGAGCCCGGGCGATCCGGTGCTCATGGTCGAGACCGGCCACTTCGCCGCCTTGTGGCAAAAGATGGCGACCCGCCTCGGTCTCGCCGCCGAGGTGCTGGCCGCGCCGGGAAGCGACGCGCTGCTGCCGCAGGCGCCGCACTGGCGCCGCGGCGTCCAGCCGGAGCAGATCGAGGCGCGGCTTCGCAAAGACGCCGGGAAGAAGATCAAGGCGGTCTGCGTCGTCCACAACGAGACCTCGACCGGCGCGCTCTCCGACATCGTCGCGGTGCGCCGGGCGATCGACGCCGCGGGGCACCCCGCCCTGCTGCTGGTCGATTCGATCTCCGGGCTGGCCTGCGCCGACCTGCGCCACGACGAGTGGGGCATCGACGTGACCGTCGGCGGCTCGCAGAAGGGCCTGATGCTGCCGCCCGGCATCGGCTTCAACGCGATCTCGCCGCGCGCGCTCGAGGCGTCGAAAACCGCTACCCTGGCGCGCGCGTTCTGGGCGTGGGACGAGATCGTCGCCATGAACGCCGACGGCTACTGGCCGACGACGCCGAACACCAATCTGCTCTACGGCCTCAACGAATCGCTCGACATGCTGCTGGGCGAAGGCCTCGACAACGTCTTCGCGCGCCATGAGCGCTGGGCCGTGGGCGTGCACGCCGCGGTCGACGCGTGGCAGCTGCCGATCCAGTGCGTCGAGCGGGCGCGGCGCTCGCCCGTGCTCACCGGCGTGATCATGCCGAGCGGCATCGACGCCGACGCAGTGCGCCGCCTCATCTACGAGCGCTTCGACCTCTCGCTCGGCACCGGCCTGGGCAAGGTGAAAGGCCGCATGTTCCGCATCGGCCACCTCGGCGACAGCAACGACCTGACTTTGCTCGGCGCGCTCGCCGGCTGCGAGATGGGCCTGAAGCTTGCCGGTGTGCGGCTTGCCGCGAGCGGCGTGCAGGCGGCGATGGATCATTTCGCGAGCCACCCGGCCGCCACCCCATCGGCGCGCGCCACATGAGCCGTTTTGCATGAGCCTGCCCCACTTCATCCACGACAAACTCGACGAGATCCTCTCCGAATGGGAGGTCGACTGCGGGGCGACCTCGGCGCCCGAGCCGGCGGCGCGGCGCGTCCACTTCGGCAAGGTGCTGCACGCCGTCGCCGAGGAGATGAAGCGGATGCCGCCCGCGCCGGCGCAGACCTCGGCCGTGCCGGCGGGAGCGGCGGCGCCCGTACCCGCGCCCCATTCCGACGCGAGCCAGCTGGTCGGCGACTTCGCGACCCTGCGCGCCTCTGTGGTTCGCCAGTGGCGGCGCGCCCATCCGTCCCCGAGCGCATCGGACCTCGACGACCTGGTCCGATTCAATGAGGCGATGGATCGCAGCCTCGCCGAGCTGAGCGCGACGTTCTCGCCCTCGGCCGACGCGCCGCCACAGGCGCTCTTCCTCGGCGTGCTCAACCACGAGCTGCGCACGTCGGTCGCGTCGATCCTGATGTCGGCGCAAGTACTCACTCATCGCACCGCGCTGGGGTCGCCGGAAGCGAAGGCCGCTCAGCGCATCCTGCGCAGCTGCCAGCAGCTGCGCCAGACGCTCGACGCGCTCTCCGACTTCACCAAGGTCCGGCTGGGCGAGCACCTCGACATCGATCGTCAGCGCGACGACATCGGCGTCCTCTGCCGGCAGGCGCTCGACGCCTATGAGCGCGTCGACCCGGAACGCAGGATCCGGCTCGCTTCCGACGGCGACCTCGGCGGCGACTGGGACACCGCGCGGATTCGCGAGGCGATCGGGGCCCTGATCGGCCACGCCGCGCGCTTCGCCCCGCGCGAATCGGTGGTGACGATGGTGGTCGAGGGTCATGCCGCCGACGAGGTGACCGTCACCGTCCACGGCGACGGCACGCCGATCGACTTCGAGACGCTGCAGACGATCTTCGACCCGCTCGTCCGTGTCGAGTCCGAGAACGCGACCTATGCGGGCCTGGGCCTGGGCCTGTTCATCGTCCGCAAGGTCGTCGACGCGCACGGCGGCCACGTCGCCGTCGAGGCTGCGCCCGGGAGAGGAACGACCTTCACCGTCGTCCTGCCGCGCCGATCCTAGGGCCTGTTAACGCTAGGGAGGCTCGCGCAGGAGCGCTGGGCGCCGCCGGCAAGGGCGCGCGTGAGGCCGTGTGCCTCGGGCATACAACGAGCGCGCAACGCCGCCTGGCACCACGCAGCGCTCCTTCCCTTCGGCTGATCTCTCCCTTAAGCGTTAAAGGCCCTTGGGCGCGCCGACCTCAACGGTAGAAAACGTCGACGAGGCCGAGGCCGACGACCGGCACGTAAGTCACCAGCAGCAGCACCGCGGTCAGCACGGCGATGTACCAGATGTTGACCTTGGTGACCTCCCAGACGCTGGCCCTGGCGATCGAGCTGGCGACCATCAGCACGCTTGCGACCGGTGGCGTCTGCTGGCCGATGCCGAGGTTGATCGTGACGATGAGCCCGAAGTGCACCGGGTCGATGCCGACGGCGCGCACCAGCGGCATGACGACCGGGATGACGAGGATGATCGCCGCCGCCGAGTGAAGGAACATGCCGAGGAAGAGGAACAGCACGTTGAGCAGCGCCAGCACGACCCACTTGTTCGAGGTATGGGCGGCGACCATCCCGGCGAGCTGCTGCGGGGCCTGGATTTCGCTGAGATAGGTGCCGAGCAGCGCGCTCGCCGCAACCAGCAGCATCACGATCGCCGTCTGCACGCCGCCGTCGATGATCGCGATGCGCAGATGGCGCAGGTCGAGCTCGCGGTAGATGAAAAGGCCGATCGCGAGCGCCGCGATCACTGCCAGCGCCGCGCCTTCGGTGGCAGTGACGACGCCGCCGAAGATGCCGCCGAGGATGATGATCGGCAGCAGGAAGGCCCAGAGCGCGTTCCTGAACGTCGTGCCGACGGCAGCGAGCGAGAACGCCGCTTCGCGCGGCAGCTTGTAGCGGCGGGCGAGGAAATACGCGACGCCCATCAGCCCAGCCGCGCCGATGAGCCCCGGGACGATGCCGGCGACGAACATCTGCACCACCGAGGTCCCCGCCATCACCGCGTACAGGATCATCGGGATGGACGGCGGGATGATGACGGCGAGCGTCGCCGCTGAGGACATCGTCGCGGCGGCGTAGTCCTTCGGATAGCCCTTGCTCACCATTCCCGGGATGAGGATCGAGCCGAGCGCGGCGACGTCGGCGACCGCCGAGCCCGAGATCTCGGCGAAGAACAGCGACGCGCCGATCGACACCTGCGCCAGCCCGCCGCGGATCCAGCCGAACAGCGCCGAGGCGAACGCGATCAGGCGGCGCGAGATGCCTGACGCATTCATGATCGCGCCGGCCAGGATGAAGAGCGGGATGGCGAGGAGCGGAAAGTTGGTCGCGCCGTTGTAGGTGACGACGGCGACGTTGGGCAGCGTGTCTAGGCCGTGGCTCGCCACCATCGCGATCACCGCGACGATGCCGAGCGAGACCGCGATCGGCACGTTGAGCAGCACGAGCGCGAGCACGGCGGCGAAAAGCAGGAGCATCGTCATGTCGTCCTCTCGGTCAGAGGCTCGGCGCGGGTCGCGGCGTCATGTCAATGCAGGCCGTCGGAGAGGTTCGACTGCGCCGCCGTCGGCGCCGAGCCCGTGGGCCGGAGCAGGACGACGAGCTGCAGGAATTCGGCGACGAGGATCAGCACGCACGAGATCGGGATCACCGACTGCACGAAGCCCATCGAGATCGCCGGCACGCTGACCAGCGTCTCGCCGGCGATGAGCGGCAGGATCGACGCGCCGACCCAGCCGAGCAGCGCAAAGAAGGCGATCACGAGCACCTGGGCGACGATGTTGAGCGCTCGCTTGACTCGCGGCGACGCCTGGTCGACGACCTCCGGGCAGCTGATGTGGGCGCGCCGCACCGAAGCCAGCGCCGAGCCGTAGAAGGTGAGCCAGGCCAGCATCACCGAGGCGACCTCGTCGTACCAGGCGAGCGACTGACCGAGGGCACGGAAGACGACGCCGAGCGTCACCTCGACCGCGAGGCTGACGACCAGGAGGATGACGACGATCTCGAGGACGCTGCCGTAGCCGTCGCGAAAGCGTTCGAGCGCGCCGCTCGGCGGCGCGAGATCGGTCTGCATGGGAACCTCGGTCGCGCCTACTTGCGCAGCGCCGCCGCCTGGTCGAGAAGCGCCTTGGCGCCCGCAACCTCGGTGGAGAACTCGTCGTAGATCGGCTTGCTGGCCGCGAAGAAGGCGTCCTTGTCGACCTCGTTCACCTGCATGCCGGCCTGCTTCAGCTTGGCGAGCAGGTCGGTCTCCTCGCGCGCGGCGGTCTCGTAGACGAAAGCCTGCGTCTCCTTGGCGATGTCCTCGAGAATCTTGCGAGCGTCGGCGGGCACCGCTGCCCACTTGCGCGTGCCGACGATCAGGTACGACGGCGTGTAGACATGGCCCGAGAGCGAGAGGTACTTCTGCACTTCCTGGAGCTTGGCCGAATAGATCTGCGTCAGCGGGTTCTCCTGGCCGTCCATGACGCCGGTCTGCAGCGCCGTGAACAGCTCCGAGAATTTCATCGGGCTCGGATTAGCGCCGTAGGCCTGGAACATCTTCACCCGCCACTTCCCCTCGGGAACGCGCAGCTTGATGCCCTTCAGGTCGTCGGGGCTCTTGATGGCCCGCCTGCTGTTAGTGATCTGCCGATAGCCGTTCTCCCAGACCGCGATGACTTTCAGGCCCCTCTTCTCGGCTTCAGGCGCGAGCTTGGGCCAGAACACGGCCTGCTCGATCCGCTTCATGTGCTCGCGGTCCTTCACCAGATACGGCATCTCGAACATGCCGAAAAGGTCGACCTCCGAGCTCATCACGGTCGAAGGCAGCACCATGTCGAGCGAGCCGAGCTTGACCTTCTGCAGCATCTCCTTGTCGCCGCCGAGCTGGCTCGACCCGAAGACGACGACCTTGACCTTGCCCGCAAGGCGGGCATTGACTCGCCGGGCGTATTCCTCGGTGCTCTTGGCGAGCAGCGAGCCCGGCTCGCCGACGTGGCCGAGCTTGATCTCGGTCTGCGCCCGGGCGGCGCCGGCGCAGACGAGCATCGAAGCGGCGATCGCGACGCCGAACAGGCCGCGCCGGCGTGTCGACGCGTCCCCGGATCGGAAGGAAGTGCTGAGGAAAAAAGTCATGCCGTGACGTCCTGTGCTGCGCGATCGAGCCACGGCGCGAAGATGCGCTAGGGGCGGTCATTCTCGCTGTCGCACCCCCGCACTCGATAGGCGTTTTTCCCGAGCGTCTGTCGTTGTTGCATCGACGACCCACCGCCCGCTTGCCGCGTAGGCGACCACCGCCAGCGCGGCCAGGCACCAGACGATGAGCGCGCCCGAGGGCAGGTCGAGCGCCGACGACAACACGAGACCCGCGGCGTAGCCGAGCACGCCGATCGCGTAGGCGACGAGCAGGCGCGCCCGTGGCGCGAGCCGGCGCGAGCCGAGCGCGGGAACGATGAGTGTCGCGAAGACGAGGTAGACGCCGATCAGCTGCACCGACGCCGTCACGGCGATCGCGAAGACGAGGTAGAAAACCAGCTGCGAGAGCCGCTCGCGCAGGCCCCACAGCACCGCCAGCGTCAGCACGCTGACGACGAGCGGAACGGCGAGCTGGCGATAGCCGACCCATAGGATCTGGCCGGCGAGCAGGTCACGCAGGTACTCGCCTCCGTGCGGGTTCTTGGCCAGCAGCAGGATGCCGCCGGTGGCGGCGAGGACGAACACGACGCCGATCTGCGCCTCCTGCACCTCAGGCCACTTGCGCTCTGTCCAGTTCAGCAGCAGCGAGCCGGCGAGCGCGGCGAGCGCCGCCGCGGCCTGCACCTGCCAGCCGCCGGACTCGATCTCCATGAGGCCGGCGAGGATGACGCCGAGGCCGGCGATCTGCGCAATCGCCAGGTCGATGAAGACGATGCCCTTCTTCAGCACGCGGATGCCGAGCGGCACGTGCGTCGCAAGCACCAGCAGCCCGGCGAGAAAAGCCGGCAGCAGGATCGACGCGTCGACCGCCGACCAGCTCATTTGGCCGCCCCGAGCAGCAGCTCGATCGTGCTGTCGAAAAGCCCGAACAGATCGCTCGCCTTGTCGTTGCCGCCGACCGTGAAGGGCAGGACGACCGCCGGGATGTGGGCGTGCTCGGCGAGCCATTGCGATGCGCGCGGGTCCTCGTAGGCGCCGCGCACGACCAGCTTGGCCGGCTGCTGCGCCAGCCGCGCGTTGAGCGTGCTCAGCGTGCCGCCGCCCGGCTCGACCCCGGGCTTGGGCTGCAAGGTCGCGACCTCGCGAATGCCGAGCCAGCTCCAGAGATAGGTCATGTTCTTGTGGTGGGCGACCACGGGGACGCCGCGGAGCGCCTGCGCCTGCTGCTCCCACTTGCGGATCGCCTCGCTCCAGCGCGCCGAGAACGCGGCGAGGCGCTGCTGATACGTCGCCGCATTCGCCGCGTCAACCTCCGCGAGCCGGGCCGCGAGCGCGATAGCGACGCGGGCGACGTTGCGCGGGTCGAGGTGGATGTGCGGATTGCCGGCGGCGTGCACGTCGCCCTCGCTGCGATCGACTCGCGTCGGCACCTCGAGCGGCGTGACGAAGCGACCGGCCTCGAAGTTGGCGGGCGCGCCCGTCACGATGCGAGCATTGCCCGACTGCTGGATCAGAACCGGCAACCAGCCGACCTCGAGCTCCATGCCCGTGCAGACGAGCAGGTCGGCGTTCCTCATGCGCGCGATCAGACTCGGCCGCGCCTCGATGTGATGCGGGTCCTGCAGCGCGGTCGTGGTCGAGGAGACGCTGACCTTGTCGCCGCCGAGCTCCTTGACCAGCGAGGCCCATTCAGGCTCGCAGGCGACGACGTTGATGGCGGCGTGCGCGGGCAGCGCGGCGAGCGTCGCGAGCGCGAGCAGCAGGCGCTTGAGAAAGCGTGTCATGGCGTGCTCCTAGAAGTTGTGCGCACCATGAGCACCGAGGCTCATGATGTATTGCAGGAAAACTTGGCGGTCGGTGGCTGCCGGATTGCTGCGGTCGGCGCCGAGCTGGAGGCGAAAGCGGCTGAACTCCGACGGCGAATAGTCGAGCATGAGCGACGTGCGCGCGGGGCTGGCTCTCTGCAGGATCGGCAGGTCGGCCGCGCTCAGCGCGCCGCTCGCGACCAGCCCCAGGCGCGGCGTGCCGGAATCGAGCCGGTCGTGGCGCGCGCCGACGCGCCACATCGGCATGAACTGATACGTCGCCTGCAGGTACCAGCCGTTCTGCGTCGCGAGGTAGTCGCCGGTCGCGCTAGCGCCGGTCGCCATGAGCGTGTCGTAGGCGAGGCTGCCGCTTGCGCGGCGCTGGAAGAACTCGCCCTGCAGCGTGAAGTTGCGCCGGCCGGCGTTGCCGCCGGGCGCCCACTTGTAGATGCCGTCGAGGCCCCAGGTCCGGGTGCGGCCGCTGAAGCGGTTGGTCACCCCGGTGCCGGCGCCGTCGACGTCGTCGTAGCGGCGATCGTCGGCACGGTTCGCGAGCAGCGAGGCGCCGACGCGCCAGCTCGCGCTCTCGCCGAGATCGTCGCCGACATGGGCGAACATCGTCGCCGAGCCGATGCTGTTGCGGCCGCCGCTGCGGCCCGACAACGAGCTGCCGGCGCCGACCTCGGCGCCGATCTCGATGAAGCGATCGGCGGGCGCGACCCAGCGCATCTGCAGTCCGTCGGTCCTGATCGGCCCGCCGAAGAAGGCCTGGTAGACAAGCGGCGCGTCGACGAAATCCCAAGTGTGGGCGTGATGCTCGTTGAGGTAGCCGATGGCCGACAGAAACCGGCCGACGCGCAGGTTGCCGCCATCGACGATTCCGCCGCCCTCGAACCACGCCTCCTCGACGCTCAGGCTGTTGTCGGCGCCGAACGAGGCGGTCAGCCGTCCCGAGAACATCGGGTCGATGCTGGCGCTGATGCCGAGCTCGGATTCGCCGATGCCGAAGCCGCGCCGACCCGGCCCGACATCGCCGCCGCCGGGAACGAAGCCTTGCAGGCGATAGGTGTCGGGATTGCGCGAGAGGTTGGCATAGGTGCCGGCGAGGATCAGCGAAAGCGCGGGATTGAACGCCGTCGCCGATGCCGTCGCGGGCGCCGCGCCCGCGACGACCGGCGCGCTGACCGCTTGCGCAGGCGCCGGTGCGATCGTCGACGCAGGCGACGACACGGTCGACTGCGCCTGCTGCAGATCGGCGATGCGCTTCTCGAGCGCCTGCAGGCGCGCCTCGTAGGCCTCGCGCAGATCGGCGAGCTGGCGCTTCACCTGATCGAGCTCGGTCGGGGCCGCATCGGCGGCAGCCGCGAGCGAGGAAAGACATAGAAGGCCGACACCCCACAGGGCGGCGCCGAGTCGTGACACGGACATGGAAATCTCCTGGCGAGATGACTCGAAGGACGAGCGCTCGCGAGCACGCGTCGCGCGGCCGCTGGCCGCGGTCGTCAGTTCAGCTCGGCAGGAGGACCACGCGCGTCGTAAAAGGCGCTCTCGGTGCGCGCCGGCTCGGCGGTGGGCGAGACCGGGTGATGCGCGGGTGGCGCCGCCTCGGGCGCGTGCCATCGGAAGCTCGACGGCAAGGCGGCGCCGAGCTGGGCCAGTGCGAGGCAGCTGTCGCAGACCTTGGCGGGCACGTGACTGCGTTTGTCGCCTTCGCCGGAATGGGACTCGCTGCCCGGAAGGCTGTGCGAAAGCGCGTGCAGCATAGAAACCTGGGGCGCGAGCAGCACGGCCCAGGCCAGGACAAGCACACGCCACGCACGGAGCAGCTTCGACATCGCGGCGGGAGAGTAGCACCGGCGGCCGCTCGGCGGCCGGGGCGAGGGTCGCCGGGCGCGGGAATGCCGCACTGGTGCTCGCTTTCGCCGCGTGGGAGGCTCCAGCCGCCGCGAGTCCGTGGCTGACTTGCGGGTCGAGAACGTCCTTGAACACATTGAACCGCGCCCTCGACTTGGCGACCCGATGGGGCGCCGTCCTCGTTCTGCCGCTCATCGCACTACTGTTCCTGCAGTGGCCGCTGCGCGACGGCCTGGCCGCCGGCTCGCGCCAGGCCAACGACGCGGCGCAGTGGCTGTTCGCGCTCTACGTCGCGCTCGCGATCGCACACACCACCGCCCGGCGCGGCCACATGAGCGCAAACATCCTCGCCGCCCGCTATCCGCTTTCTGTCCGCCGGGCGCTCGCCCGCGTCGGCGAGGCGCTGTCTGTCCTGCCGTGGTCACTCTTCGTGCTGGTCAGCTCGGCGGCGTCGACTTGGCGCTCGCTGCGCTCCTTTGAAGCCTTTCCGGACACGTCGAATCCGCTTTACTTCGTCGTCAAGTGCAGCGTCTTCCTGCTCGCGGCGCTCTTGGCGCTGCGCTCGCTCGCGGACCTGCTGACGCCCCGCGCGCCGCCGTCGCCCGACGCGGACTAGATCGATGGGCTGGGCCGGTCTGGTGATGTTCGCAAGCGCGCTCGCGCTGATCATCGCGACCGGGCTGCCGGTGTATGCGGTTTTAGTCGGCGTCGCGGCCGCGTTTGCCGTCACCGGCGTGGCAGCCGGTGCGATCGACGCCGCGGTCCTGACGGCGCTGCCGCAGCGCCTCGTCGGCCTGCTCGAGCACGATCTGCTGCAGGCGCTGCCGCTCTATGCCTTCATCGGCGCACTTCTTCATCGCCTGCCCCTCGCCGCCCTCCTGCACCGCGCCGGCGAGCACCTTTTCCAGCGCAGCCCGGGCGCGCCCGAGCTCGCGGCGCTAGGCGTCGGCGCCCTGCTCGCGCCGATGAACGGGTCCGTGGGCGCGAGCCTGCACACGCTGGCGCGCAGCGTGGCGCCGGCGCTCGCGGGGCGCGGCACGCCCTCCGCCGAGGCCACCGCGACGGTCTGCGTCGCTAGCACGCTCGGCGTCGTCATCCCGCCCTCGCTGGTGCTGCTGCTCCTCGGCGATGCGATGCTGCAGGCACACACGCAGGCGGTGAATGTGAGCCACGCCGCCGTTCGCATCGTCAACACCCAGGATGTCATGCGCGCCGCCCTGGTTCCCGGCGCACTCGTCCTGGCCCTGGCGCTCGGCTGGACCGCATGGCGGACGCGGCGCGGCGCCCGGCCGGCGATGATGCCGCTGTCGGCGCGCGAGCGAACGACGGCGTGTCTCGCCGCGGCGGTGATCGCCGGTCTGCTCGGCGGCGTCGCGGTGGGCCGCCTCTACGCGGTCGAGGCGGCCGCCAGCGGCGCCGTCCTGCTCCTTGTCTATGCGGCCGCCAGCAGGCAGCTGACGCGAACCGTGCTGCGCCACGTGCTCGTCGACGCCATGACGCTGACCGGGATGCTCATGGCCCTGCTCGTCGCGGCGACGACGTTCTCGCTGGTACTGCGCGCCTTCGGCAGCGACGTGCTGCTCGCACGTGGCCTCGATGGGCTGGCCGGGCGGCCGCATGTGCTGCTCGCCTGCGTGCTCGCCGGCCTGATCGCCTGCTCGTTCGTCCTCGACGCCTTCGAGATGGTGTTCCTGGTAATCCCGCTGGTGATGCCGCCCGTGCTCGTCGCCGTGGCCGACCCCGCCTGGGTGGCGACGCTGGCGCTTCTCGTTCTGCAGATGGGATTCCTCTTGCCGCCGTTCGGCTATGCGGTCGTGATGTCGCGCTCCATGATCGCGAGCACCACGTCGCTGCGGGCGCTGGCGCGCGCGCTGCGTCCCTACCTCATCCTGCAGACCGCGGTGGTCTTGGCCGTGCTCGCGTGGCCGCAGACGACGCAGTGGGCGCGCCAGACGACGGCGACGGCGCCGCCGCCGTCCCAAGCCGACAGCGACCGCCTCATGCGCGAGGCCATCGAAGCGCAACAGAAGGATGCCCGGCCCGGCGCGCCGCAGTGATGCGTTCTGCGGTAGCGTTGCGGCTTCTCGCGACGGCTTGCCTGGGTGCAGCCCCGTCGGCTCCGTGAGCCTGATCAGCCCGAGGCAAGCGTCATGACGGCACCCGGAAAGACCCCCCGAGACGGCGCGCGGCCATCGCCGGGAAGACTTGCCATCGAGGTGCTCGCCGGCGCAATCCTGCTGCTGGTGCTGTGGCGGCTGCGAAACGTCGCCCTTCTCTGCTTCGCGGCGATCATCGTCGCAGCCCTCCTGCGCGGCCTCGCCGGGCCGCTCACCCGATCGACGCGCCTGCCTTCGCGCTTGGCGATCGTCGTCGTCATCGTCGTCCTCGTCGCGTCGATGGCGGTCGCGATGGGGCTCACGGGGGCGCCGATGCTGCGCCAGCTGCAGGAGCTGCGCAACACGGTGCCGCGCGCCTGGGCGACCGCGCTACATTGGCTGCAGGCTCAGCCCTTCGGCCCGCAGATCATGAGCTGGACCAGCGACGCCGCGGACCTCAAGGTGCCGTGGACGCGTGTCGCCGGTGTCGCCTCGGCGGCGAGCACCGCCGTTGCCGACGGCTTCCTGGTCGTGCTGCTCGGGATCTACCTCGCGTTCGATCCCGGGCTCTACCGCGACGGCTTCCTGCGCCTGGTTCCGCCGGCCCGCCGCGCCGAGATCGGCGCCGCGCTGGCGGAGAGCGGCAGCGCGCTGCAGCGCTGGATGCTTGGCCAGGGCCTGACGATGCTGATCGTCGGCACGACGGTCGGCATCGGCCTGGCGCTGCTCGGCATGCCGCTCGCAGCGGCGATGGGCTTCATCAGCGGCCTGCTCGAATTCGTGCCGTTCTTCGGGGCCATCGCGGCAGCGCTGCTGGGCACGCTCCTCGCGTTCGCGCAGGGGCCCGAGCAGGCGCTCTCGGTCGCCATCTTCTTCTTCGTCATCCAGCAGCTCGAGGGTAACCTCGTCATCCCGATGGTGCAGCGCTGGGCGGTCCAGCTGCCGCCGGTGCTCAGCCTGCTCGCGGTGGTCGTCTTCGGGACGCTGTTCGGCGTCGAGGGCGTCGTCCTCGGCACGCCGCTGATGGTGGTCGCGATCGTGCTCGTGCGCAAGCTCTACGTCGAGCTGCTCGACTAGTTCTTGCGCTCCTTGCTGGCGGGCGGCACCGTGATCGGCTCAACCTCCACCTTGACAACGTTTTCCTTGGGCGCGATGCCGATCTTCTCGGCGGTCTTCGGCGACAGGTCGACGACGCGTCCCTTAACGTAAGGGCCGCGATCCTGGATCTTGACGGTCGCACTTCGCCCGGTCTCGAGGTTCGTGACCCGGGCCTCGGTGCCGAGCGGCAAGGTCTTGCTCGCCGCGTTGTCGTCGCGCGGGTCCATGGGCGTGCGGTCGGCCATCTTGCGGCCGGCGAACTTGCTCGCATAGATCGACGCCACGCCGACCCGCTTGCGACCCGAGTAATCGACCTTGGCCGGCGCGGCCGGAGCCTCGCGGGTCGTTCCGGCAGCGCGGCGGGCGGGATCGCCGGCCGGCGCCGCGCGAGCCGCAAGCGCGCCGGCGACCAGCGCGCCGAACAACAGCAAGCGAGTCGATGACGAGAAGGCTCGCCCGCGCATGAGCTTGACCGTCTCCTGCCGACCTGCGCCACCGGAGTCGGGCGGGGCCGATTCACCGCGTACGACGGCCGCCCGCGCCTTCATCGCCGAGCCTCCTTCTGCCGGACGATCTCTTCCTCGACCTCGCGCAGGCGGTCCTTGCCGAAGAAGATCTCGGCGCCGACGAAGAAGGTCGGCGCGCCAAACGCACCGCGCTCGAACGCCGACTGCGTGTTGGCCAGAAGGCGCTCCTTGACCGCGGGATCCTGCGTCGCGTCGAGGAGCACCGCGGCGTCGAGGCCGGCGTCGCCGAGCGTGCGCACGATGACCTCGGGGTCGGCCATGTTCAACCCGCGCTCCCACATCGCCGCGAACACCGCCCCCTCGTACGCCGGGAAGCAGCCGAGCCTGTGCGACGCGACCGCCCCGCGCATGATCTGCAGGGTGTTCACGGGGAAGAACGGATTCATGCGGAATCGCGCGATGCCGTGGCGGGCGATGAAGCGCCGCATCTCGAGCATGTCGTAGGCGCGCCGGTGCGGCACGTTCGCAAAGGTCTCCACCGGCGAGCGGTTGCCGGTGAGCCTGAACAGGCCGCCGAGAAGGATTGGCACGTGCTCGAAGACCACGCCGGTGCGGGCCTCGAGTTGCGGCAGCACCTGATGCACGAGGTAGGCGTTGGGGCTACCGAAGTCGAACAGGAACTCGGCGCCGGCGGTCGATTGACTCATGGTGCGAACCTCAGAAGGTTTCCATCCAGGGGCGAAGGTCCATTTCGTGCGTCCACGCGTCGCGCGGCTGCGAATGGATCTGCCAGTACGCTTCGGCGATGCTTTCCGGGCTGACGATGCCTCCCTGCTCCTTCAGCGTGTAGCGCTCGGGGAAGTTGGTGCGGATGAATTCGGTGTCGATCGCGCCGTCGATCACCGGGTGGGCGACGTGGATGCCCTTCGGCCCGAGCTCGCGCGCCATGCTTTGCGCGAGCGCGCGCAAGGCGTGCTTGGCGCCGGCGAAGGCGGCAAAGCCCTCGCGGCCGCGAATGCTCGCGGTTGCGCCGGTGAAGATGATGGTGCCGCGCTGCCGCGGCAGCATTGCCTTGGCGGCTTCCCGGCCCATCAGGAAGCCGGCGAAGCAGGCCATCTCCCAGACCTTGTGGTAGACCCGCGCCGTCGTCTCGGTGATGCCGAAGCGGACGTTGGCGCCGATGTTGAAGACGGCGACCTCGATCGGCGCGATCTCGCGCTCGATGCACTCGATGAGCGCGACCATTTCGTTCTCCTTGCGCGCGTCGCTGCCGAAGCCGTGCGCCTCGCCGCCAGCCGCGACGATCGCGTCGACGACCGGCGCCAGCTTCTCGGCGTTACGCCGCGTCATGCACGCGACATAGCCTTCGCGCGCGAAGCGGCGCGCGATGGCGCTGCCGGTGGCATCACCGGCACCGACGACGAGGATGGCACGCTTGTCGCTCATGGGATCTCCTTCGGTTTGCCCGGCACGGGGACCGGGCCGCGCCCGGCCTCGCCAATCAAGGCGGCTTGGTGACGTACTTGGGAGCTTCCTTGCTGCCCACCAGCAGCTCGTTCTGGACGTCTTCGACGTCGTCAATCTGCCGGACGATGGCTTCGATTTCCTTTGCCTGCTCCGGCGTCTGAACGCAGCCGCGAAGCCAGACGCGCCGCCGCTGGCCGAGCGCCCAGACGCTGGTGTCCGCGTAGCGGCCGCGCTCGTTCACTGCGATCTCGACGCGCGGGATGATCTCCGCGTCGTAGAGATAGCCGTTGGGCAGCCTGCAGCGGCCCGCCAGCCAGCAGCTCACGCCGCGTTGCGAGCGCTCGTGGGCCACCTCGCGATACTGCTTCTCGGTATAGAGGGGCGCCTCGGGCTCGGGGCAGTCGGGCATGCCGCGAGTGACTTGCAGCAGCGGATCGTGGAAAGGATTCTTCAGGACATCGTCGTCGGCGCCCCAGGCCGATGGTGTCACGAACGCGGAAGCGGCAGCGAAGGTCGCACATCGAACGACGAGGCGAGACAGCGTCGGTTTTTCCACTGCGGGTTCCAGATGTTGCGACGACGGCCCGGGAGTTATCGTTGCAAGCGAGCTGCGGCCGCGTCGCGCTCGCGACACCGCTTTCGCGACCATGCCGTCATGGCGATCAGCGCGCTCGCCGCCAATACGAGGAGCGCGATGAATGTCATCGCCGCCCGCCCGCCGGGCTGATCGACCGTCGCGTCCCACCAGCTGCGATCAGGCTCGCCTGGCGCAGGAAGAGCGAACGCGACGATCGAGTCGCCCGTGTCCGTGCCCGCCTCGCCGTGACCGCCCGCGGCGATAACGACGTACTGGCGGCCCCGCCACACGTAGGTCATCGGCGTCGCCATTCCCGGCGCGGGCAAGCGGCCGCGCCACAGCTCCGCGCCGGTCTTGGCGTGGAACGCGCGCAGATAGCGATCGGTCGCGGCGCCGATGAAGACGAGATCGCCGGCCGTGGCGATCGGGCCGCCGAGGTTCGGCACACCCGTGACCAGCGCCACGCCCAGGGGAAGACGGTCTTCGGTCGTCCCCAACGGAACTTCCCACAGGATCTTGCGGCTGCGCAGGTCCAGGGCCGCGATGGTGCCCCAGGGCGGCGGGTTGCACGGCGCGCCGAAGGGCGACATCACCATCTCGCGCACCATGCCGTAGGGCGTCCCCGCCTGCGGGCTGACTTCCTTGCCGGCGTTGGCCGTCTTGGTCAAGTCATAGTCGGCGCGCCGGACCAGTCGCACCGAATGCGCCGCGCGCGAGGTGTTGACATAGACCACGCCGAGTGGATCGATCGCCACGCCGCCCCAGTTGGCGCCGCCGCCCGTGAACGGGAAGACGAGGCTGCCCTGGACTGTCGGCGGCGTGTACAGGCCGTCGTTGCGCAGCGCCGCAATGCGATCGCGGCAGGCGTTGCGATCGAAAAACGTGAAGCCGAACGCGTTCTCGGGGCGCAGCGTCGAGGGCGCGATCGCAGGCATGTTGACGGGGAAGGTCTGCGTCGCCGAGAGCTGCTCGCCCGCCGCGCCGTTCTGCGGCACAGCGCGCTCCTCGACGGGAAACACGGGCTTGCCGGTGTCCCGGTCGAGAACGAAGACGAGACCCTGCTTGGTCGCTTGCACGACGACGTCGCGCGGCTTGCCGTCGACGGCGATCGTGGCCAGCGTCGGCTGCGCGGGCACGTCGTAGTCCCAGACATCGTGCTTGACGATCTGGAACGACCAGGCCAGGGTGCCGTCGCCTGCATGCAGCGCCACGACCGAGTCGGCGTTGCGGTTGGCGCCCGGGCGAGCGCCGCCGAAAAAATCGGGACTCGGACTCGATGTCGGCAGGAACACCAGCTGGCGTGCTTCGTCAACCGACATCGGCGCCCATGCGTTGGCCGCGCCCGAGACGGCGGCTGTCTCGGGCTCGAGCGGCTCCCATTGCCAGCGCAGCGCGCCGGTGCGAACGTCGAAGGCGCGGACCCGTCCGGACGGCGCGCGCGCTCGCTGGTTGTCGCCGATCGCCGAGCCGACGACGACCGTTTCGCCAACGACGACCGGCGCGGAGGTCACTTGCAGCTCGCCCGGCCAATCGAGCGGCCCGGCTTCGATCGCAACCTCCCCGGCGTGGCCGAAGCCCGGGCACGGTCGCCCCGTGGCCGCGTCGAGCGCGATGAGACGGGCGTCGACGGTCGCGCTCAGGATGCGCGAGCTGCAGGCCGCGCCGGGCGAGGCCGCGGCGTCCTGCCACTGCGCGACGCCGCGGCAATTGAAGCGGTTCGCGGGCCGCCGGTCGATCGCGACGTGGGGGTCGAAGCGCCAGCCCTCGGCGCCCGTCGCCGGGTCGAGCGCGATGACCTCGTTGAACGAGCTGCACAACACCAGCTTGCCACCGGCCAGGATCGGCGTCGTCTCGAACTTGATCCTGCGCATCAGCGCCGCGGGTCGCGCGCGCAGATCGCCGGTCCGGTACGACCACTGCCATCGCAGGCCGGCGATGGTCTCGACGCTGACCTGCGCCGCCGCGCTGTAGCGCCGGCCGCCGGAATCGCCGCCATAGTGATTCCAGCCGGGATCGTCGGCGAAGGAGTACGAGCCATGCAGCGCACCGCCCAGCGCCGCGACGACAGCCGGCCAGAAAAGCTGCAAACGGGCGCCGAGCCGGGGTCGGGGAATCATGGGGCGCCGAATGGGATGTTCGATCGAGTGTCGACCCGCGAGGCTAGCGCACCAAAGCGCCGATGACGAGCGGCCCGCATCGCGCGAGCTGCTGTGACAATGCCGCGATGAGCACCGGAATGCGAAAGGGCCTCACGTCGTACGGCGACGCCGATTTCTCGCTCTTCCTGCGCAAGGCGTTCGTCAAGGCGATGGGCTATTCCGACGACGCGCTGGCGCGCCCGATCGTCGCCATCGCCAACACCTACAGCGACTACAACGCTTGCCACGCGAACGTACCGGCGCTCGTCGACGCCATCAAGCGCGGCGTCATGCTCGCCGGCGGCCTGCCGATGGAGTTTCCGACGATCTCGATCCACGAGTCGTTCGCCTATCCGACCAGCATGTTCCTGCGCAACCTGATGGCGATGGACACCGAGGAGATGCTGAAGGCGCAGCCGATGGACTCGGTGGTTCTCATCGGCGGCTGCGACAAGACAATCCCGGCGCAGATGATGGCGGCCGCGTCGGCCGACGTGCCGGCGGTGTTCGTGCCGGTCGGGCCGATGCTGGTCGGCCACCATCGCGGCGAGGCGCTCGGCGCCTGCACTGATTGCCGGCGCCTGTGGGGCGAGTTCCGCGGCGGCCGCATCGATGTTCTCGAGATCGAGGCCATCAACGGCCGACTCGCGCCGACCGCGGGCACCTGCATGGTCATGGGTACCGCGAGCACCATGGCCTGCATCGTCGAGATCATGGGCTTGGCGCTGCCGCACTCGGCAACGATCCCGGCGACGCACGCCGACCGGCTGCGCTCAGCCGAGGCAAGCGGCACGCGCGCGGTGGCGCTGGCGAAGAGCGGCGGCCCCACGCCCTCGGCACTGATGACGCGGGCGGCGTTCCGCAACGCCATCGTCGTCATGCAGGCCATCGGCGGCTCGACCAACGCGCTCATCCACCTCACGGCGGTGGCGGGTCGGGTGGGCGTCAGGATCGACCTCGACGAGGTCGACGCGGTCGGCCGCGAAGTGCCGGTGCTGGTCGACCTCAAGCCCTCGGGCCGCCACTACATGGAGCACTTCCACTGGGCCGGAGGCGTGCCCCGTCTCATGCACGAGCTGCAGGACCTGCTCGACCTCGACGCGCGCACGGTCGAAGGCAAGAGCCTCGGCGAGGTGCTCGCCGGCGTCGACGCGCGCGACGCTCAGGACGTGATCCGGCCGCGCGCGAACCCGATCAACGCCGGCGGCAGCATGGCCGTGCTGCGCGGCAACCTGGCGCCGCGAGGCGCGGTCATCAAGCAATCGGCCGCGAGCCCGAAACTCATGCACCACACCGGCCGCGCTCTCGTCTTCGAGTCGGTCGAGGACATGACGAACCGCATCGACTCGCCCGAGCTCGACGTCGCCGCCGACGACGTGCTGGTGCTGCGCAACGCCGGTCCGATCGGCGCCCCCGGCATGCCCGAGGCCGGCTACCTGCCGATCCCGAAGAAGCTCGCCACGCAAGGCGTCAAGGACATGGTGCGCCTTTCCGACGCGCGCATGAGCGGGACAGCATTCGGCACCATCGTGCTGCACATGACGCCGGAAGCCGCTCTCGGCGGCCCGCTGGCGTGGGTGCGCAACGGCGACTCGATCAGGCTCGACCTGGCGGCGCGGCGCATCGACCTGCTCGTCAATGACGCCGAGCTCGAGCAGCGTCGCCAGGACTTCGCCGCGTCGGGTGCCCGCGGCGCGGCGCCGGTGCCCGACCGCGGCTACGCGGCGCTCTTCCACCGCTCGGTGCTTCAGGCCGACGAGGGCTGCGACTTCGATTTCCTCGTCCCGGGCCGCAGCGGTTCGTCGCGCTGACCGCGTCGCGCAAGCTCCTTCTCGCCGAGATCCCGGGAAACGACATGTCCCCTTCCCGCCCGCGCGGCGTCATCGCCGCCACCGCGACGCCGGTCGACGCGTCGTACGCCCCCGACCTGCCGCGCCTGCTGGCGCACTGCCGCGCGCTGCTCGACGGCGGCTGCGATGCGATCAACCTGCTCGGCACTACCGGCGAGGCGACGGCCTTCAGCGTCGAGCAGAGGCTGGCCGTCATGCGAACAGTGGCCGACGCCGGCCTGCCGCTCAAGCGCTTCATGGTCGGCACCGGCTTGCCGGCGCTGGCCGACACGGTGCGGCTGACGCGCGCCGCCTGCGAGCTCGGGTACGCCGGTGCGCTCGTGCTGCCGCCGTTCTTCTACCCCGATGTGCCGGCGGCCGGCCTCCTCGCCTACGTCGGCGAGCTGGTCGAGCGCGTCGATCACCCGAAGCTCGCGATCTACCTGTATCACATCCCGCAAAACACTAAAGTGCCCTGGCCGGTCGAGGTGGTGGCGCAGCTGCGCGAATGCCACGGCGCGACGCTCGCGGGGCTAAAGGACAGCGCCGGCGATCTCGCCTATGCGCGCGCGGTCGCCCGCGCCGTCGCTGACTTCGACGTCTTCCCGAGCTCCGAGGCTGCGCTCGGCACCGCCGCCGAGGACGGCTTCGCCGGCTGCATCTCAGCAACCGCGAATCTGACGGCGCGGTCGGCGCAGGCAGCGTGGATCGCGCAGGGAACGCCCGCGGGCGCGGCGGCGGTGAAGAAGGCGACGGAGCTGCGCGCGATCGTTTCGCGCCACCCGCTGATCGCTGCCGTGAAGGCGTCGCTGGCCGCGCGCTACGCCGATGACGCCTGGGCGCGCGTGTGCCTGCCGCTGCAACCGCTCGCGGCCGGCGACGCCGCGTCGCTGCGCCGCGCGCTCGAGGAGCGGACTGGACAACCTTGATGCCGTCACGCGGCGGCTCGCATCGCGCGCCTGCGGGGCCGCGCATGCGATTCGCTTGGGCGAATACACGGCGGCGCGACGCGGGAACGCTATTCGCGTGTCGTCTGACACCCGTGCACACGGCCGCATGCACTAAAGTTTCCCGACAAGGTGTCGTAAGTCAACCACCGGGGAGGGGCCATGCTCGAGGAAAAGATCGGCGCGACGTTCGGCGACGAAGACCCGACGGGGTTCGGAACGGGCTGGTGGAGCGGAGTTCTGTCAGCCTTCTTCGGGCTGCTCGCGTTCGGCGCAGTGGTGTGCCTGCACTTTCCTCAAGTGCTGACGTCGCCCGAGCTGCGGCCCTACTACCCCATGGCCGTCATGCGCCTGCTGATCCAGGGGCTCATCGTCGGAGCGATCATTTTCGGGGTCGCTTCGGCGATCCTGCGCAAGAAGAAGATCCTGGGCCTGACCGGGATGCTGCTCGCGCTCGCGGCGACCTTGCTGGGCGGAGCCAGCGTCCAGATCAACGAACCGCTGCACGACGGCCCGGCCATCGGCCTCGACTGGTTCCTGCTCGACATGCTGCTCATGACGCTCATCTATTCGCCCTTCGAGGTGCTGTGGCCCGTCTATCCGAAGCAGGGCATCTTCCGCAACGAGTGGCTTCTGGATGTCGTGTATTTCCTCTCAACGCATCTGCCCATCCAGATCACGTCCTTCCTGATCCTGCTGCCAGCCACTCAGCTCACCACGGTGCTCGGAATTCCCAGCCTGCTCCAGGCGATGGCCCGCTTGCCGTGGCTGTTGCAATTCCTTCTGGCGATCCTGGTGGCCGACCTCGCCGAGTACTTCATCCACCGCGCCTTCCACGCGGTGCCGGCCTTGTGGCGCTTTCATGCCATCCACCACTCGTCGAAGGCGCTCGACTGGCTCGCCGGTTCACGCTCCCACCTCGTCGACGACGTCTTGGTGCGTGGATTCATCCTTATTCCGATGATGTTCGCGTTCCCGCACGACATCATCGTGGCGTATCTGGTGTTCGTGACCCTGCACGCCACCTGGACGCATTCCAATTTCCGCCCGACGATCAAGTGGCTCGAGCCGTACCTGATCTTTCCAAGGTTCCATCACTGGCACCACACCTCGCAAAGAGAGGCGATCGACAAGAACTTCGCCATCCACTTTCCGTGGATCGACAAGATCTTCGGGACCCACTATTTGCCTGAGGACAAGTGGCCGGACAGTTACGGCCTGGACAACGAGAAGATTCCCACCGGCTTTTGGGGACAGGCCGCCTATCCATTCATCCGACGGACGGCGCCCGGCGCGCCCTAGAAGTTCAGCGACGTCAGCGGGATCCCCTCGGGCAGCTCGGCCCCCCGGTTCGTCGCGCGCACCAGGCCCAGACCCTTCATGACCTTGACGGTCGTGAACCCGAGGTCGTATTCGGTGTCCTCGTGGCTCAGCCGCAGAAGGCCAGGAGAATGGTGGTGGTTGTTCTGCAGGCAGGCGCTGAAAGTCGCCGTGACAGGCAGCCACTCGCCGATGTTCATGGCGTTGTCGCGGTCGTCTCGGTAGCGCCGGTATCCGAATCGTCGGTCGTGCGTCCAGTAGTTCTGGATCATGTTGATCCACAGCGCGAAGACGCGGAAGCCGAACCAGATCACCGCGGCAAATCCAAGGTCGTGCACGAGAAGCCATAGCAGCCAGAAATTGAAGGCCTGGGCGACCGCGGCGAACACCGGATGCGACACCAGGCGAAACGACCAGCTCTTGAAGATCTCGTCGTGGGCCAGATCGGCTTCGCACTTGTAAGGCACCAGGCAAAGGTAGAGGGTTCGCCACAGGCCATCCGACGACAACTTGTTGGGGTCACCGGGATGGTCCGAGTATTTGTGGTGAAGCCGGTGCCGGCTCACCCATGTGGTCGGATTGATGTAGACGCCGAAGGCGTTGTTGACGACCGTGATCACCTTGACGAACCAGCCCTCATAGTCGAGCGCGCGATGGGCGACGCCCATGTGGATCACGCATGACAGGTAGACACCGCCGACGAACCAGCAGGCAATGAAATACGCCGCGCCGATCAGCAACCCCGACCATGGGCCCAGGTGGGCGGGGGCGAAGACCACGCAGGCCAGCCCATATAGGGCGATGATGATCCAGCCGATCAGGTCATATATTTTCAAGAACTTCTCCCTTGCTTCTTGCCCGTGAAGCCCGAACTCTAGCGCCGGCGTCGCCGAAAACGCGAGCGGGCCTTCAGCTCATGATCGGATCACGCCCATGCTCGAGATGTAGGTCCGTCCGAGGGGTTCGATTCGGAGCCGAGTACGGATTCACTTCACGCTGGCCTCCACGGCGAGGGCGGGGTGAAAGCGACGAGCTTTGCCGACAGGCTCTGCGCGTTTAGGACCTCGATGCATTCAGACGATTGAAGTTCTGTATCGACGCATATGAAGCTGATGCGAGACGGATAGGGTTCTGCTAGGGCGGGCACCAAATTTCAGCGCGAGGCTGTGGCGCAGCGATCGGCTCTCCAAGCAGGGATGGCGGTTGAATACGAGTGAGGATCGAGCCAGAGAATCAGTTGTCAGTCGATGACCCGTCTTTGGGTGAGTCAGCCACTGGCCCGAGACGGGCGTATCTCGGCCTTATTCGATTCAAACAACTCTGCGCCGAGCTCGGAGCGATGCTCCGGCCTCAGGTCCTTCTTAGCCAAGTACGGCGTTGACTCTGCTATCGCCGGACGCGAGCAGACCAGCCCGGCACCCGTCGCTCCATCACTTCGCGCACGGCGCGCTGTTGTGCTGTCCTGAAATCGATCGACCCGCCCGACGGTGCAGTGCGTGCCCAGTACGTGGTCATTGACGCTTTCACGGCTTGAGTTCCCACGTCGATGCGCGGGGTGTACACATCGGTACGGTCGCTGAGATTCGCCGAGCTCAGCACCAGCGCCGGCAAAAAGGCCATTCCGCTGCTGGCAAGGCCCTGGTAGTCGCCGAGGAAGTAACCTCCGGAATCGGGCGCCACTGCGAGATCGAAAGGTCCTGCCACGTGTGACTCTGCCCAGTTCACCCCGTCACGCGAGGTCAATAGCCAAGCATCCGCCAGTAGCCTCGGGTCATTGGCGGTGTCGTTTCGAAGGTCATAGTGCAACACGCCCACCAGGCCATCTGAGCGCACCGTGAGCGTGGGGGTGAACGCTGCAGCCCCCGACGCACGGTTGATCGCCAGCGGCTCACTCCAAGAGCGGCCCCCATCGATCGAACGCGACAGCGCAATGGCGTCATGCTGGCCGCCACTGAACCGCGCGTCCTGCCAGGCCACCCACAGGCCGCCATCTGGGGCGGCCGCGATGGTCGGCACCTCGGCGCCGTCACGAACCGCATGGCCGGTGGCTGGGTCGTGCGTGCCAACAGAGCGCGTTTCACTGATGAAAACGGGTGCGCTCCACGAAAGTCCTTTGTCGGCCGAGCGCACGACTCCGAGGCGCGTGGTGCTCAAATTCCTTAGTGTGTCGATCTGGGTAAAAACGTTAACCAGCACACCGCGTTCGGCGCCGGCTGTCAGCACGACGATTCGATTTCCGATGGTCTGACTAGTGCCGTCACTGACCGGCGTGTAAAACGGAGTCGCTTGCTCCCAGGTGCGAGCGCCGTCCACGGAGCGGGCCAGCATTGCCGGCCCTCGACCGACGGCGTCGAGACGGTCCCACACGGCATAGACAAAGCGTGCATCAGTCGGGTCAGCAGTGAGTGAGCCTTGTCATTGAAAGAGCTCCCGGCGTCGCGCTGCAAGGTGGTGGGCAGGCCCCAGGTATGGCCGCCGTCCATGGAGCGGCTCGCCAACAAGGCGCTCGTCGAGCTGGCGGCAAAGGCAGTGCCGGTGAACGACAGGCCGAGCAAGTACGCAGCGCCGTCCGGGCCGATGTCCACCCAAGGGTCGGTGCTGCGCGCGTAGTCGCCGGCGCTGCCGGGAGCAGCACCGCCGCAGCGCGACATTGGCTGCAACGTGCGCTGCCAGCTGGCACCGGCGTCGTCACTTACCGCTGCCACCAAGGCCAGCGCACCGCCATCGCTCAAGCGGTCTTGCTGCCACGCAACGACCATTCGATTGGTCTGGCCTGAGGATATGACGACGATGGGTTCTACTTCGGCGCCGCGGTAGACCGTTCCAGTGGCGCTGCCGCCGTCGCACGTCGAAGCGACTAACGAAGGCCCACTCGCCTTCTGTGTTGGCAACTCACCGAGCAAGGGTCCGACAACGCCAGTTGTCTCACCACCGCCTCCGCCACAAGAGCCGAGGGCGCTGAGCACGCCTGCCGCAACAAGCACGGCTGCGCAAGCCTTGTACTTCAAGTTGAGCATGCGAAAGGATACAAGGCGCAGTTGCCCGCCGCTGCACCCGGCCGCGAGCGATCTCTTCCCCTGGACCACCTCGTTGCGGCGCGTTTCAGGGGAAAAAATGGGGGTGTTCTGTTCCGAGGGGTACACCTCGACCGGCTAAGTCGCACAAGGCGACTACGACAACGCGGTCTACAAGATCATGCGCCGGCACTCGAGGGCACGAGCGTTCGAGATCGGCCCCTATTCGCTGCGGGCGACGGCAGCGACCCACGCGCTCGACTACCAGGCCGACATCGCCAAGTTCCGCAGTGGCACGGCCAATCGAGTCAAGTCGGCGTCATCTCACCGCCGCTTTCGTGCACTGCGCCGACCTTTCGGGGCGGCACAACCCGCCTCGCCGCGGCTTGGCTTGACCTTGTTTTGGCGCCGTGAGCGTTTTTGCCACGCCGACAGGCAGCCTCGAGGCCTGGTCGGGTACTCACGCTGTCAGCGAGCAAGGGCCAATGGCGAACGGCAGCTTTCGAGAATCTTGGGGGACGGTAGTCCTCAAGCGCCTCCATAGACGCTCTGAAGCCGTGAATTGCCGCTGCGCGTTCGACAACGCCTAATGGGAGTTCTTCGCCCGTATCAGGCACACCGCGGTGCCTTCCCACTAGGCATTCTCGAATAGCGGTCCTGAGCCTATCAAAGAAGTCGTAGAAGACGACTGGCGCTGCCAGAGATCGCGCCCACGCCTAGGCGTGGGTGACTGCATACAATTATTTTGGCAAGCTTCTTTCAGCGCATACGCCGGCTTGGTCGCACGGACCCAGCCCGCCAGGCGGTGTGCGACCATGCAGCGCCCGCGCCAAACTGCTGGCCCGTGACCGACCGCGACACCCTCGAAGCTGCCATCGCCGCGCTGCAATCGCAGCGTGCCTTGCTGGGCGACGCTGTCGTCGACGCGGCGCTGGCGCCGATGCGCGAGCAGCTGACACGGCTGGCGGCGCCGGTGCCCGGCGCGCCGCCCGAGCAGGCGCTGCGCCAAGTGTCGGTGCTATTCCTCGACGTGGTGGGTTCCACCGCCTTGAGCCAGCACCTTGACCCCGAAGACGTGCACGCGGTGATGGACGGTGTGCTCGAACGTTGCACCGCGGTGGTCGTCGCCCACGGCGGCCGCGTGCTGCAGTACGCGGGCGACAACCTGCTGGCCGCCTTCGGCGCCGAACAAGCATGCGAAGACGACGCCGAACGCGCCGTGCGCTGCGGCCTGGCGCTGCTCGAAGAAGGCCACGCCATGCGCGAGCAGGTGCAGCGTGATCACGGCCAGGGCGGTTGCGACGTGCGCGTGGGCATCCACACCGGGCCAGTGCTGCTGGGCGGCGGTGTCGACGAAGAGGGCACGATCCGCGGCCTCACGGTCAACATCGCCGCGCGAATGGAGCAGACCGCACCGAGCGGCGCTCTTCGCATCAGCCAAGACACCTGGCAGCTCGTACGCGGCGTGTTCGACGTGATCGCGCAGCCGCCTTTGATGGTGAAGGGGCGCGAAGAAACGCTGGCCACCTTCCTTGTGCAGCGCGCCAAGCCGCGCGCCTTTCGTGTACCCGCGCGCGCCATCGAGGGCGTACTGCCGCCGATGGTGGGCCGCGATGCCGAGCTGGCCCAGCTGACCACGCTTCTTGACGAGGTGATCGCGATGCGAACGCTGCGCGCGGCCACCCTGGTCGGCGAACCGGGCCTTGGCAAGAGCCGCCTGCTGCACGAATTGCAGGGCGCGCTGGAAGCGCATGCGCAGCGCTTCTGGCTGCTGCTCGGCCGCGCCCACCCGAGCTCGCGCCTGCAACCCTACGGCCTACTGCGCGACATGCTCGCCTGGCGATTGCAGATCGCCGACAGCGACAGCAGCGAGCAGGCCAAGACCAAGCTGGTCGACGGGCTCATGCCGTGGCTGGGTGATCATGGGCAAGCCAAGGCGCACTTCATCGGCCAGCTGATCGGGCTGGACTTCATGGCCAGCCCACACCTGCTGGGCCTGGAGCCCCGCCTGCTGCGCAGCCTGGCCTTCGCGGCGCTGCATGACTACCTGCGCGGCCTGGCCGCCAACGGCGACGTGATGGCGCTGCTGCTGGAAGATCTGCAATGGGCCGACGACGGCTCACTGGACTTCGTGGCCGAGCTCTTGCAATTCGGCGCCGCGCTACCGCTGGTGCTGGTGGCCTCCGCGCGGCCCGAGCTGCTGGAGCGCCGGCCCCACTGGGGCGACGGCAGTCCGGCGCATCTAACGCTGCGATTGAGTTCGCTCGACGCTACGCAGTGCGAACAATTGGCGCACGCGCTGCTGCACCGCGCAGCCGATGGTGCCGAGCTGCTGCGTGCGCTGCTCATCGAGCGCGCCGACGGCAACCCCTTCTACATGGAAGAGCTGGTGCGTATGTTCATCGACGACGGCGTCATCGCTGTCGACGGCGAACAATGGCGCGTGCTGCCCGACAAGCTGCGACTGGCCCGCGTGCCCACCACGCTGGTGGGCGTGCTGCAGGCGCGGCTGGATGCGCTGCCCGCGGGCGACCGGCTGGCGCTGCAGCAGGCCAGCATCGTCGGCCACGTGTTCTGGGACGACGCACTCGCAGCGCTCGACCCAAAAGCCCCGGCGGCGATGCCCGCGCTGCACGACCGTTCGCTCATCCAGCGCCGCGACAGCAGCGCCTTCGAAGGCACACTGGAAGAAGCCTTCCACCACCACCTGCTGCAGCAGGTGACCTACGACACCGTGCTCAAGCCGGCGCGGCGTGCCGGCCACGCGGCGGCGGCGCAATGGCTGGCCGAGCGGGTGGGCGACCGGCCGGCCGAATACATGGCGATCACCGGCGAACATTACGAGCGCGCGGGCGACCATGTCCGCGCCCTCGACTACTTCCACCGCGCCGCCCTCGACGCGCAGACGCGCTTTGCCAACCGGGCGGCGCTCGAATACACCGAACACGCGCTGCACAACCCCGCGGCCACCGATCCGCGGCTTCGCAACCGGCTGTACTTCCTCAAGCAGAACCTGGCTGACCTGATGGGTGACCGTACGCTGCAAGAAGCGGCGCTGGCGCAGCGCGTGGCGATCGCCGAGGCACTCGACGACGATGCGCTGCGCGCCGACGTCATGTCGTCCCAAGCGTTGCTGGCCTCGCGCCGCAGCGACGAAACGCAGGCCCTGGAGTGGGCCACCCGGGCGGCCGAGTTGGCAGCGCGATCGGGCAATGCTGACGCGGGCGCGCTGGCGGAGGGCCAGATCGCGTGGAGCTGGTATAGCAAAGGCGAGATGGCCGTCGCCATAGGCCACGCCCAAACCGCGGTGGAGCGCGCGCGCCAGGCGCTGCTGGTCGAAGACACGCCCAAGATGCGAGCTCTTGAAGTGCAGACCCTCACCCTTCGCGCGATCATCGAGGAAGGCAGCGATGAGCTCGAGCAAGCGCGCGCGACCTTGACCGAGGCGCTGACGCTAGCGCGCGAGCGTGGGCTGCGGCGGCAGCAGATTTCGGCACAGGAGTCGCTCGGCACGCTGGAAATGCGGTTCGGCCACTATCCGCAGGCCCTGTCGTGCTTCGAGCAGAGCACGGCCCAGGCCGCGGACGTCGGCTGGGTCATCTACCTGGCGATGGGCCGCTACAACATGGCGCGTTGCCACCAACAACTGGGGCAAACCGAGTTGGCGCACGAGCGGCTCGTCGCCGCCGAGGCCGACGCCTGTCGCTGCGAAAGCCTTGACGCCCAGGGCCGTTGCCAACTGCTGCGCGGCCAGCTGCTGGCCACGGCCGGCGAGCACGACGCGGCACAGACCGCGTTCGCAAGCGCCATGGCGCTTTTCGAATCGCAGAGCGCCGAGGGATTCGGGTGCCAGGTGCGGGCCAACCTGGCACTGCTGCACCTGGCCGCGGGGCGGCTGCCGCAGGCGTCAGCCCTGGCCGAGCAAATCGCAACAGACATCGCAGGCGGGCTCTCGCTGGCCGCCACCGAAGACCCGCAGTACCCACACCTGGCCTGCCACCGGGTCTGGGCCACCAGCGGCGATACGCGCGCCGGGGCCGCCATAGCCACAGCGCATGCCGAGCTGCAGGCACTGGCCGCCCGCGTCGGGCAGGAAGGACTTCGCGCGAGCATCCTGAACAACATTCCCCTGCACCGCGAGATCGTCGCTGCCTGGCGAGCGCACCTCGCAAGTTAGGGTATGTAGCGGCGGATCAGGCCGGCCAGCGAGCCCTGCCCCCGCTTGCGCAGTTCCCACCGGCGTCACCCGCGCCACCGGCACCGCCGCAGTCGCCACAAGCCCGACCGCTCTACAGAAGCTGCACTGGAAAGGCTTTCCGTCGCGGCGCGTTTCTCCACGCGCAAGAAGAACGATTCCCGCAGGTTGGTGGCCGGCGCGCTGACGTTGCGCCGGACTTTTGAGGGCCCGCGACTGCAATCAAGGGGCTGAGATCGCTGTCGAGCGCTGCGCTAATTTCAGCGGCGAGTCAAAGTCAAGGACCCTTGCCGCCATCCTCGGTGCGGCAATGATCCAACACAACTTGCTCCCGGGCACGGGCGAACACTGGCTGAACCGTTGATGCCCCGAGGGTCGGGTCTGAGTGCCGAGGTTCGGGCGACGACGCGGGGTGAGGGTCGAGAGCTCCAGTCCGCGGCCGGGGAGACCAGACGTTGGTCGGCCTTCGATGAAGGCGATTTGACAATGTTCATTCGGCTACGGGCGAAGGCGCGGGTTCGGAAGTACATCGGACAGCCGTCCTAGAGATCGGTCAAAGTCAAGTCTCGGCGACTGCTGTCATTTAGACGCCGAACTTCAGCGACGGCAGTCCGTCTGAAGGTCATTCGGCCCTTGTATCCGTCGGCAGTTCCTGGCCCGAAAGTGGTCGTCTTTTGCGAGATTGCACCCGCCCAGGACAACCACAAACACGATACTGATGCGAAAAGAGCTCCGACCGGTTCACGCAGCTTGGCGAGTACATGAGAAATGCAGCAGACAGACGCATCCGACCCACAAACGCGCGCGCGCAGCTCCTGCGACACGGGACCATTTCCGATCGACTGAGTTTCAGCGGCACAGGAGTGCCGGCGCCCGCAAACTCACTCCACGGTGACGCTCTTGGCCAGGTTCCTCGGCTTGTCGACGTCGGTCCCGCGCGCCACCGCCGTGTGATACGCGAGCAGCTGCAGCGGCACGACGTGCAGGATTGGCGACAGCGGGCCGTAGTGCTCGGGCATGCGGATCACGTGCACGCCTTCGCCGGAGCGGATTCGCGTGTCGGCGTCGGCGAAGACGAACAGCTCGCCGCCGCGCGCACGCACTTCCTGCAGATTGCTCTCGAGCTTTTCCAGCAGCGCGTCGTTCGGCGCGATCGCGACCACCGGCATCTGCGCCGTGACGAGGGCGAGCGGCCCGTGCTTGAGCTCGCCCGCCGGGTACGCCTCGGCGTGGATGTAGCTGATCTCCTTCAGCTTCAGGGCGCCCTCGAGAGCGACCGGGTAGTGCATGCCGCGGCCGAGGAAGAGCGCGTGCTCCTTGGACGTGAACTCCTCGCTCCAGGCGATGATCTGCGGCTCGAGCGCGAGCACCGCTTGCACGGCGACCGGCAGGTGACGCAGTGATTTCAGGTGCTGCGCTTCGGTGGCCTCGTCGAGCCGTCCGCGCACCTGCGCGAGGGCGAGCGCGAGCAGGAACAGGCCGACGAGCTGGGTCGTGAACGCCTTGGTCGAGGCGACGCCGATCTCGACGCCGGCGCGCGTGATGTACGCCATCGCGCATTCGCGAACCATCGCGCTCGTCGCGACGTTGCACACCGTGAGCGTGTGCGCCATGCCGAGCGAGCGCGCGTGTTTCAGAGCAGCGAGCGTGTCGGCGGTCTCGCCGCTTTGCGAAATCGTCACCACCAGCGTGCGCGGGTTCGGCACGCTGTCGCGGTAGCGGTACTCGCTCGCCACCTCGACGCTGGTCGGGATCTTCGCCATCGATTCCAGCCAGTACTTGGCGACCGAGCCGCTGTAGTAGCTCGTGCCGCAAGCGAGGATGAGGACCGAATCGATTTGCTTGAAGACGCGATACGCGCCGTCGCCGAACAGGTCGGGCGAGACGCCGGGCACCGCGTCGAGCGTGTCGGCGATGGCCTTCGGCTGCTCGAAGATCTCCTTCTGCATGTAGTGCCGGTACGGGCCCAGCTCGGCCGCGCCGGTGTGGGCGACGACGGTCCGCACGGGGCGCGCCACGCTGCGGAACACGCCCGTCGCGTCGGCGCGACTGATCCAGTACTTGCCGAGCTGCAGGTCGGCGACGTCGCCCTCCTCGAGGTAGACGATCTGATCGGTCACGCCGGCCAGCGCCATCGCGTCGGAAGCGAGGAAGTTCTCGGGCGCGCCAGGCGCCGAACCGACGCCTAGGACGAGCGGCGATCCCTGGCGCGCGCCGATCACGCGCTGAGGCTCGTCACGGCAGATCACGGCGATCGCGTAGGCGCCGCGCAGGCGCGGCAGCGCGCGCTGCACCGCCTCTAGGAGGTCGCCGTCGTTGAGGTGGTCGATGAGGTGGGCGATGACCTCGGTGTCAGTCTGCGACACGAACGAGTAGCCCTTGGCCTTCAGCTCGTCTCTCAGCTCGTCGTGGTTCTCGATGATGCCGTTGTGGACGAGGCCGACGCGGCCGGCCGCCGCCAGCCCGGAAGCCTCGCCGCTGTCGGCGCTCGCGTCGCCGTCGCTGCGCCCCTCGGCGTCCTGCGGTCCGGGCGAGAAATGCGGGTGCGCGTTGTGGACCAGCGGCGCCCCGTGCGTCGCCCAGCGCGTGTGGGCGATACCGGTGCTGCCTTCGATGTGGTCGGCAGCGACGTTGGCGGCGAGCTCGGCGACACGCGCCGTGCTGCGCGCGCGGCGCAAGCCGCCGTCCTGATGCACGGCGACGCCGCACGAGTCGTATCCGCGGTACTCCAGGCGACGCAGGCCTTCGAGGAGGACGGAGACGATGTTGCGCGCACTGACGCCTGCGACGATCCCGCACATGTTGATTCCCGGAAGTTCAGCTAGCAAATGTGCATCGCTGTGGACGGAATTTATGGACCAATTTATGCACTAAATGATTTAAAAGTGCATCATTTGGAATTACAGATATTTGTATTCAATATCTATTCCGATTTGGAGTAATCAGTCATGCGACTTGACGTCACCGATCTAAAAATCTTGGACCAGCTTCAGCGCGACGCGTCGCTGACCAACCAGGCCCTCGCCGAGCGCGTCCACACGTCGCCGGCGACCTGCCTGCGACGCGTCAAGGCTTTGGTCGACAGCGGCGTGATCGAGCGGCGTGTCGCCCTGCTCTCGCCGCGAGCGCTCGGTCACGGGCTGACCGTGATCGTCGAGGTCTCGCTCGACCGCCAGTCGGCCGAAGCGCTGGAGGTGTTCGAGGCGCGCGCCGTCGCCGAGGCGGCGGTCCAGCAATGCCACCGCGTCTCGCCCGGACCCGACTTCATGCTCGTCGTGCAGGTGATCGACATGGCCGCCTACCACGCGCTCGTCAATCGCTTGTTCACGCAAGATGCGAACGTGCGCAACGTCAAGGCGTTCTTCAGCGTCCATCGCGCCAAGTTCGAGACGCGCATCGCCTTGCCCACGCCCGCGCTCAGCGCTTGATGACGACCAGGCCCTTCAGGTACCCGCCCTCCGGGAACTCGATCGTCATCGGGTGGTCCGGCGCGGCGCCAAGGCGCGCGTGGATGAAGCCGTCCACGCGCGCGTCGATGCCGGCGCCGGCGACGATCTTGTGGAAGAGCCCGGCATCGATCCCGCCCGAGCAGGAGAACGTGAAGAGCGCCCCGCCCGGCCGCAGGAGCATGAGCGCGAGCCGATTGATGTCCTTGTAGGCACGCGCGGCGCGCTCGGCGTGCGCAGCCGTCGGCGCGAGCTTCGGCGGGTCGAGGACGATCGCATCGAACGTGCGGCGCTCCTCGATGAATGCGCGCAGCTGCTCGTTGACGTCGGCGTCGACCGGCGTGTGGCACGCCGCGTCGAAGCCGTTGCGGGCCACGTTGTCGGCTGCGCGCACCAAGGCCCGGGCCGAGGAATCGATCGCCACCACATGCGCGGCGCCGCCGGCGAGCGCGGCGACGCTGAAGCCGCCGGTATAGCAGTAGCAGTTGAGGACGCTCTCGAAGCCGAAGCGCCGCACGGCGTCGGCGAAGAGCTTGCGGTTGTCGCGCTGATCGAGATAGAAGCCGGTCTTGTGCCCGCCGGCTACGTCGACCGCGAAGCGCCAGCCGTGCTCCTCGATCTCGATCTCGGTCGACGCCGCAGCGAAGTCCGCGTCGCCGGCAGCGTCAGTCGAGCCCGGCTTCCGCAGCCAGCCCGAGACCGGCCGCAGGCCCTCGCGGTCGCGCGCTGGGGTGTCGCTGCGCTCGTAGAGACCGCGCGCGCCGGTCGCCTTCAGCAAGGCGTCGGCGATCGCCGCCTTCCATCGCTCGACGCCGGCGGAAAGGTACTGCGCCGAGAGCAGATCGCCGTAGCGGTCGACGATCAGCCCGGGCAGGCCGTCGGCCTCGCCGTGGATTAGGCGCACGCCGTCGCTGGCGACGCGCAGGCGCGAGCGCATGTCGATGGCCGCGCCGATGCGGCGATCGAAGAACGCGGCATCGATGCGCTCGCCTTCGTCAAAGCTCCAGGCACGCAGCCGGATCGAAGAGAGCGGGCTGTACGCAGCCCAGGCGAGGAAGCGGCCGGCGCTGTCCTCGACGCGCACCGTCTCGCCGGCGTCGGCCTTGCCGCCGGCGACGCTGCTCTCGAAGATCCAGGGATGGCGGCGCTGCGCCGAGCGTTCCTTGCCGGGCCAAAGGCGAACGGTTTTCATGCGAGGAGATCCTTCGCTCGCTCAGGATCACAGCTGCGGGCAGCGCTGATTGTCATCGCGAGCGGAGCGGAATATCTGTCGCTAGCCAGGACCTCGCTTCTTCGCGCGCGGATGCGCCGCGTCGTACACCTTCGAGAGGTGGCCGAAGTCGAGCTTGGTGTAGACCTGCGTGGTTGTGATGTTGACGTGGCCGAGCAGCTCCTGCACCGCGCGCAGGTCACCGCTTGACTGCAGCAAGTGCGAGGCGAACGAATGGCGCAGCATGTGCGGGTGGACATGCGTCGGCACGCCGGCGGCGATGGCGCGCGTCTTCAGGCGCGAGCGCACCTGGCTCGCCGTGAGCCGCGTGCCGCGGCTGCTCACCAACAGAGCCGGCTCGTCGGCGCGGGCGAGCTCGCCGCGCACGGCGAGCCACTGCGCGAGCGCGGCAAGCGCCGGTGCGCCGACCGGCACGGCGCGGCGCTTGCGACCTTTGCCGAGGACGTGTGCGCTGGCATCTGCGGCATCGATCCAGCCGGCCGCGTGCGTGCTCGCGACGACGTCGAGGCCGACCAGCTCGCCGACGCGCAGTCCGCAGCCGTAGAGCAGCTCGGCGATGCAGGCATCGCGCAAGCTTAGGCGCGCGTCGCCGGCCTCGCCGCGGTGGGCGACGAGCGCGACGGCGTGATCGACCGACAGCGCCTTCGGCAGCGGCTGCGCGGCACGCGGCGCGCGCACGCCGTCGACGGGGTTCGCGGCGATCATCCCGTCGCGGCCGAGCCAGCGATAGAAGCCGCGCCAGGCGGAGAGCACCAGCGCGATCGAGCGCCCGCCAAGGCCGGCACCGTGCATCTGAGCGGCCCAGCGACGCACGTGGTGCGTCCGGGCCTCTCGCAAAGGCAGGGCGAGCGCGGCGGCGCAGCGCTGCAGGCGATCGAACGCCTCGCCGTACATCGCCAGGGTGCGATCGGCCAGGCGCCGCTCGACCTTCAAGTACTCGAGATGGCGCGCGACGTCGGCGTCGCACGCGACAACTTCCTTTGCTCCGCTCGGGATGACATCCACCGTGGTCATCCTGAACGCAGTCAGGGATGCCGGCCGCTGCAGCTCACCCGGCCGGCAGCAGCCGCGTCAGGGCGGCGCTCGCCACCTCGCCGATGCGGGCGAGGAACTCGGTGCCCATCTCGGCGGTGTAGCGAGTCGGGTCTGGCGAGGCCAGCATGAGCAGGCCGAAGGCGCCGCCCTGGCTCTCGTGATGGAGCGGGATCAGCGCGAGCGAGAGCGCCTGCGCCGGCAAGTCGAGCCACTGCACCGCCTCGAAGCCGGTGTTGACGCCGCAGTACGGCGTCAAGAGGCTGCTCGCGAAGCTCTTCACGTCGGCGCCGACGGCGCGCGCGAAGGGCAGACTCGCGAACACCTCGGCGCCGCCCCAGACACGGATCGCCGCCTGCGGGATCTGGAACTGGTGCTGGAGTCCGCTGACCAGCACGTCGGGCAGGTCGGCGGCGTTGGCGGTGAGCATCAGCGCGCGCGTCCAGCGGTGCAGCTTGTCGGCGATGGCGACGTTGTCTTGACCGTGCCGGACCATCTCGACGATCTGGCGCTCGAGACCCTTGATCTTGTCGCGCAGCATTTCCATCTGCCGCTCCTGCAGCGAGACGGCGCGCTGGCCGTGCGGGCTGGTCAGCTGGATGCTGCCGAGTAGCTCGGCATGGCGCTCGAAGAAGCCCGGGCTCGCGGCCAGGAAATTGGCGATATCGGTCTCGGTGATTCCCTGCACGCCCATCGGTGTAGCCCCCTGGCTGTTGCTCATCTGGTCTCTTTTCTCACAGCGAGATCTCGCCTTCGAACACGGTGTCCGCCGGACCCGTCATCAGCACCGGCGCGCTCTCGCCCGCCCACTCGATCGTCAAGCGGCCGCCGCGCGTCTCGACCTCGACGCGCGCGTCGAGCAAAACGAGTCGGATGCCGACCGCGACCGCCGCGCACGCGCCGGTGCCGCAGGCGAGCGTCTCGCCGGCACCGCGCTCGAAGACGCGCAGGCGGATCGCGCCGCGCGAGAGGACCTGCATGAAGCCCGCGTTGACGCCACGCGCGAAGCGCACGTGGCGCTCGATGAGCGGGCCCTGCGTCGCGACCGGCGTCGCGTCGACGTCGGCGACGATCTGCACCGCGTGCGGATTTCCCATCGAAACGACGGCCAGGGCGACGGTGCGGCCTTCGCCGAGCTCGACCGGCCAGAGCGGCAGGCCCGACTCGACTGAGCGCGGCGCGAGCCACGTGGTATCGAACGGAACGTGAAGCGGTTCGAAGTCCGGCGCGCCCATGTCGACCGTGACGCGGCCGTCGTCCTGCGCGCGCAGCTCTAGGAGCCGGTTCATCGTCTCGACGGCGAGCGTCTTCTTGTCGGTGAGGCCGTGCTCGTGAACGAAGCGCACGAAGCAGCGCGCGCCGTTGCCGCAGTGCTCGACCTCTTCGCCGCTCGCGCCGTTGAAGATGCGGTAGCCGAAGTCGACGCCCGGCGTCGTGCTCGGCTCGACGATCAGGACCTGATCGCAGCCGACGCCGAAGCGGCGATCGGCGAGGCGGCGCATCTGCACCGCGTCGAGCTCGATCGGCGCACGCGTCGCATCGAGCAGGACGAAGTCGTTGCCCGCCCCCTGCATCTTCGTGAAGCGCAGCCGCATGACCGCGATTATCGGTACAGCGAGGGCTCGCCCGGCGGCCGCGTCTTGAAGCGGCGATGGACCCAGAGGTATTGGGCCGGGTTGCGCCGGATCTCGCTCTCGATCCAGCGGTTCATCCGGGCCGCGTCGGCGACCGGATCATCGCTCGGGAAACCGGCCCACGGCGGCTCGTATCGGACCAGATACCCCTGGCCGCCCGGCAGGATCTCGGCGACCACCGGCTGGACGATCATGTCGAGCGCCTTCGCCAGCCGCGACGGCGCGAGCAAGGTGACGGCCTCGACTCCGAAGAATGGAACGAACGCCGCGTCGCGGGTGCCGAAGTCCATGTCGGGCAGGTTGAAGAAGGCGTCGCCGCGGCGGATCGCGCGAATCAACGCCTTGCCGGCCTCGTCGCGCGAGAAGATCTCGGCGTTGCCGAGGCGCAGGCGCCCGCGCCGGAGCGCGCGATCGAGCACGGCGTTGCTCTGGCGCTGGTAGATCGAGATGCCCTTCCGCTTCTGGAAAAGCAACACCGACGCGCCGGCGACGTCGAGGCCCATGAAGTGCGGCGCAAGCCACATCACAGGCTTTTCGCTGCGCTCGGCGAGGTGGACGTCGCCTTCGACGCGAATCAGTCGCTTCAGCCGCGACGGCGACGCGTACCAGAGCAGGCCGCGCTCGAGCAGGCTGCGTCCGAGCCAGCGGAAGTGCTCGCGCGCGAGCCCCTCTCGCTCGGGCGCCGACTTCTCGGGGAAACACAGCTCGAGGTTGCGCAGCGCGACGCGGCGTCGCGCCGGCGCGAGATGCCAGCCGACGCGGCCAAACGCGTTGCCGCACGCCGCCTGCAGGCCGAGCGGCAGCCAGTGGAACAGGCACAGGACCGCCAAGCCGAAACGCACCATCACCCCGAGCCTCTCTCGCGTCCACGACGCTGCACACGAACTGCGCGCGGCGCTCGTCGGGCCAGAGTATCGGGGCGACGGCTTCGGGCCCGGCGCCTGAACAAGCGACGCTGACGGCCAGCGGAGGCCGGCCTTCGCTGGCCGTACCAGTGTCGTCAGGGGAGCGTGACCTGCAGCAACTGCTGCCCGGCGATGACGACGATCTGCTTGTCGCTCCTGATTGCGATCGCCGTGACGCCGGTGCCGACGTTGGGCGCAACGCTGCCCGTGACGACTGTCGTGCCGCTCGCCGGGATGAGGGTCGTGACGGATCCGTCGACGTTGTACCGGGCGAACGCACCGTTCGGATTGCAGTACACGTTGCCCAGCGAGTCGACGCCGATCGCCGATATGAACAGGACCGAGGTGGTCGACACCGTCGAGCCGTCGGCGGAGACGCGGCGCAAGGTGCCGTTGTCGGCCGTGTACAACGTACCGTCCGACTGGATCGAGAGCTGGCGCGGGAACTGGAAGCGCGCGGCCGCGATGGGCCCGTTCACCTGACCCGACGACCCAATCACGCCGGCGTAGCTCGTCGAGTTGCCCGCGGCATCGATCCGGCGGATGGCGTCGTTACCGCCATCGCCGGCGAAGACGTCGCCGTTGGCCGCCACGGCCAGGCCAAAGATGCGGTTGTACCGCGAGGCCGCAGCGTTGCCGTTGACCGCGCCGAATGTGTCGCGCGAACCCGAAAGCAGCACGACGTTGCCGGCGGGGTCGACCCGGCGCACGCCGTAGCTGTCGCTGACGTAGATCGTGCCGCTCGCGGCCGTGGCGATGGCCAGGCCGCCGTCGTTGAAGGTGGCGCCGCTGCCCTGGCCGTCGACGCTGGGGAAACCGCTCGCGCCCAGGGCACCGAAGCCGCCGATAAGGCCGGCGACAAAGGTGACGTTGCCGCTTGGATCGACGCGTCGGATCGAACGCGTCACGCCGTCGTAGGTGACGATATTGTTGGCCGGGTCCACGGCGATGCTGGCCGGGGAAAGCTGCAACGGAAGCTGCGAGAGCACGCCCTGCGCGTCGATGGGCTGGCCGAGCGAATTGGTCGAGCTCGTGGCGATGGTCGTGACGACCCCGGTGGGCGAAACGCTCTTCAGTGCGAGGCGGTCCGTGAGCACGAAGCCGCCGCCCGGCATGGCGGCAAGGTAGCCGGTGATGTCGTCGAGCTGGGCATGCCCGGAGGGACCGTCGATGTTTCCGGTCCCGTCGACGCGGTTCCCGGTCACCGTCGACACCACGTCGGTGGCCAGATCGATGGCGCGCAGCAGTCCGCGCCGGTCGCGCACGTGGAGCGTGTTGGCCACGATCGTCATGCCGAAGGGCGCAGGGATGCCGGCACTCGCGCCGGGGCCGTCCGCGGCCACCGTGTCGAACGCGTTGGATGCGCCGGCGATCGTGCTCACGGCGCCGGCGATGGCGCCCGCCCGCGCGATTCGGCGGATGCGGCTGTTGCCGGTGTCGGCGACGTAGACGTCGTTGTTGGCGGCGACAGCGATCCCATCGGGCCCGCTGAACTGCGCGTTCGCCGGATTGCCGTTGTCCACCAAGCCGGGCGTGTGATTGCCGGCGTAGGTAGTGACGACCCCGGCGACGCTCACTCGCCGGATCGCGTGATTGTTGCTGTCGGCGATGTAGAGGTCCCCGTCTGAGCCGAGGGCGATGGCGCGTGGATTGTTGAACTGCGCCGCGGCGCCGGTGCCATCGGCCGTGCCGGTCACGAGCGGCGTGCCGGCGATCGTCGAGACCGTGCCGTCAAGGGCGATCTTGCGGATCGTGCCGTTCTGGCTGTCGAGCACGTAGACGATGCCGGTGGCGTCGGCCACGAGATCGGCCGGGGCACGGAACAGGGCCGTAGCCGCCGGACCGTCGGTCGATCCTGTCGTGCCGAGCGTTCCGGCGACCGTCGTGATGGTCTTCAGGTCGGCGGAGAGGCGCCGAATCCTGTCCCCGTCCGTATACCAGTAGTCGCCGTTCGGAAGGCGCGTGATGCCGCCGGGCGAGCCGATCTGCGCCGCGCCGCGCAGGCCGACGACCGGCACCGGGTCCAAGCTGAGCGAACCTAGCGCGGTCACGGTGAGCGTCGCCGCGTTGCTCGGCGTCGAGCTCTGGCCGCTGCAGTCGAGCACGGCGCGGAACTGGGCGCCGTTGTCGCCTGCTGCTGTGACGAAGCCGTAACTGGCCGAAGTCGCACCGGCGATGTTCGCGAACACGGCCCCGGCGAAACGCTGCCACTGGATCTTCAGCGTACCCGCGCTGCAGATGCCGCCGACCGTGAAGGTCGCGGTCGTTCCGGAGACGACGCTGGTGCTCGCCGGCTGCGGCGTGATCGTCAACACGGGCGCGCTGGTGTTGACTGTGAGAGTGGCAGCGTTGCTGGTCGCGCTACCGGCGACATTGCTTACGACGGCGCGGAAGGCGGCGGCGCTATCGGCGAGCGTCGTCGCGGCCAGGGTGAAGGTCGTCGCCGTGGCGCCGGCGATCGCGACGCCGTTGCGCTGCCACTGATAGGCGAGCGGCGCGGTCCCGGTGGCGGCAACCGTGAAGGCGGCCGGCTGGCCGACCGTGACGCCGAGGTCGGCGGGCTGCTGGGTGATGGACGGTGGCACCGGCAGCACCGGGCCTGTCGAAGGCGGCGGCGGCGCATCGGCGCTCCCGCCGCACGCGGCCAGGGCGATGCCGACGAGCAGCGCGGCGAGAGAAGGCCGCATCGCGCGCAGGCGGGGCGCGAGCGGACGAACGAGGAGGAACGAGAAGGCAGTCATTTCGGCGATCCGGTCAGAAAGAGAACTGCGCGGCGAGGCCGAGCATGCGAAGCGACCCCTGCGTGCGATAAACCTTGAAGCGCGTGACGTCGTAGTCGACACCGATTCGCACCGACGGCGTGAGCGCGTAGCCGATGCCGATGCCGGCGAGCGGCTGCAGCGTCGTCTTCGAGACGTCGCCAGCGAGCGCGTTCGCGTACTCGAAGCGCGTTCGCGTGCTCGCCGCGCCGAGACGCCCGACGGCGCTCCAGCCGGGCGCGAAATTCCAGCGGTAGCCGGCCGTGAGGCCGATGCCTTCGACCCTGAAGGTGCCGCCGAAATCGCCCTCCGACGGGATCGGGTCTCCCCCGCGGAAGCGCCCGCCGCCGAAGTAAGAGAGCTGCGCCTCCCAGTCATCGACAAAGCGCCACGCGCCGCTGAGCTTCCAATGGCTGCTCGAGCGGTCGCAGGGGAACGAGGCGACGCAGTCGACCCGGCCTTGATCGGGCCCGGCGGCGACGCCGATCGAGAAGCTTTGGGCCCCGGCAGCGGCTGCGCCGGTGCCGGCCATGACGCCGAGCAGGGCCCTCACCGCGGTGACCGACGCGGCACGACGAAGCGATGCAGAAAAACGAGACGACATGCGGACTCCGGGATCATGGGCAGGCTCGCCGATGTGGTCTGCCTTGGTTCGTCAAACGGAATCGGCGTGGCAAAGCGGCCAAGGCGGCGGTGGGCACCAGGAATTCGATTCCGATCGAAGCCCAGCCGGCCGATTTGGGCGCTGGTACTCGTTCTTCCAAGCAGGCTGCTGGACGGCGCCTGCTACCGCCATTGCCCGCGTCGCAAAGACCCATGCCGTGTTTCGGTACCCACTAAGATCGCCGCGGCACGCACTTCCGGAGACATCTTGAGCGACCTCAAGGCACTCTTGAGCGATTGGCCGAAGCTGAGCCGTCTGCTCGACGAGGCGCTCGATCTCGAGCCGGCCGCACGGCCGGCTTGGGTCGACGCGCTCTCCGAACCGGAGTCATTAAGACGCGCGCTCGCCGACCTGCTCGCCCGGCCGGACCCCGCGATGTCGGGCCCGGTCGACGCGCCCCGGCTCCATCTCGACGTGGACGAGGCCGATCACGATGCAACACCGCCGCTCGCGCCCGGCATGCGAGTCGGACCGTATCGCCTGCTGCGCGAACTCGGCCATGGCGGCATGGGCGTCGTGTGGCTTGCCGAGCGCGACGACGGCACCCTCCAGCGCTCGGTCGCGCTGAAGCTGCCGATGCTCGCAGGGTCAAAGGGGCTGCACGAGCGGATGCGTCGCGAGCGCGACATCCTCGCCAGCCTCGCCCACGCGAACATCGCGCGCATTCACGACGCCGGGGTCGACGGCCACGGTCGACCTTACCTCGCGCTGGAATACGTGGAGGGCGAGCCGATCGACCGGTACGTGCGCAGCCGGGCGCTGGCTACCCCCTCGCGCCTGCGACTCCTGCTCCAGGTCGCCCGTGCGGTGGCCCATGCCCATGGGCGCCTCGTCGTCCATCGCGACCTCAAACCGGCGAACATCCTCGTCACGGCCGAGGGCGACGTGCGCCTGCTCGACTTCGGCATCGCGCAACTGCTCGAGGACAAGCGGGCTGTCGAGTCGCCGATCACGCGCCAGGTCGGTCGCGTGCTGACGATGGACTATGCAAGCCCCGAGCAACTGCGCGGCGAACCGATCGGTACCACGAGCGACGTTTACAGCCTCGCCGTCGTCGCCTACGAAGTGCTGACCGATCAGAAGCCCTATCGCTTGAAGCGGCCGACGGCGTCGGCCCTCGAGGAGGCGATCGTCGCGCTCGACGTGCGGCCCGCCAGCGCCGCCGCCGCGGACCCGTCGGCGCAGCGAGCGCTGCGCGGCGACCTCGACGCGATCCTGAATAAGGCGATGAAGAAGGACGCCCGCGAGCGCTATGCGAGCGTCGACGCGTTTGCGCAGGACATCGAGCGGCACCTCGCACGCTTGCCGGTGCAGGCCAGGCCCGATGCCCTGGCCTACCGGATGCGTCGCTTCGTCGCTCGCAACGCAGTCGCCGTCTCGGCCACCGCGGCTGTGACCGTGGCCCTGATCGGAGGTGCAGCAATCGCGCTTTGGCAGGCTCGCGAGGCGCACATCGAGGCGACCCACGCCCAGCAGGTCAAGAACTTCGCGCTGTCGATCGTCACCGGTGCCGACACCGAGTCGGGCGCCACCCGTGAAACGACGGCCGTCGAGCTCCTGCAGGCGGCCCGGACGCGCTTCGACAACGAGCTGGGAAGCAGTCCGTCGACGGCCATCGAGCTGATGACTGCAGTGGGCACCGGCTTGCAGTCGCAAGGTCGCGTCAAGGAAGCTTCGGAGCTCCTGCGCAGCACCCGCGAGCGTGCGCTTCGAACGCTCGGCGAGACCCACCCGCTGACCCTGGCCGCGACGATCGCGTACGGCCTCGCGCTGGTGGGCGAGGACCGGCCGAAGGACGCCATCGCCGTCCTGGCGCCGGCGGCGTCTGCTGCGCAAGGGCAGCATGACGCTCACGCGCAGATCGAGGCCCTGTTCGACCTGAGCACGGCTCAACTCGCCGCCGCCGAAGGCGACGCCGGCCTCGCGTCCGCGCGGGCGGCCGTCGCCGTGCTCGAATCCGAAGGCCAAGCCGCGCGACCGCTCGATGCATTCAACGCCTGGGGCCAGCTGGCCAATGCGCTGAACGCGACCCAGCAGCCGGGGCTCGCCGACGCGGCTCGCCGGGCGGTCGATCTGGCGAAACAGCTCTACGGCTCGCAGCTCACGGGAAACGTCCTCAACGCACGCTTGCTGCTTTCACGCGGCCTGACGGCCGAGGGCCGCGATGCAGAGGCGCTCGCCGAGCTCGAGTCGATCTACGGCGAAGCCGTTCGCCTGTTCGGCCCGGACCAGCCGCGCATCGAGCCGATCGCCAGCTTCCTCGGTCTCGCGCGTGCCGACGCGGGCGATCTCGACGGCGCCGTCAGCGCGTTTCGCGCCGCGCTCGCCGTCGCTGAGCGCCGGCACGGCGGTACTGGAGGCAACCGGGGCATCGACCATTTCACGCTGGGTCGAGCGCTCGCCGCGCAACGACACGACGAGGAGGCGCTGCTCCACTTGAAGGAGAGCGTGCGCCTTCTCACCGAGTCGGTCGGGAGCGCGCCGCAGACGCTGCGCTCGCGCTCCGTCGAGGCCGGCGTGCTGACCCGACTCGGCCGTCTCGAGGAGGCCGACGCGATTTTTTCAGATCTGTCGCAAGTCGCGTGGCCGCTGCCTGAAAAGGCGCAAAGCCAGGGTCGATTGGCACTGTTGCGCAGCCGTCAGGGGCGTCACGACGAAGCGATAGTCCTCGCCCGGGCATCGCAAGAGGCGCTGCGAACGCATCCGTCGAAGATCGTTCGTGCGATCGCCGCATCTACTCTCGGCCAGGTCCTGCTCGCGGCCGCAAGCCCAGGCGACGCCGCAACCGCGTTGCGCGAAGCGCAGCAGCTCTTCGCGGCACGGCAGGCGATCCCGACACCCGACCGCGTCGACGTCGACCACGCGCTGCAGCAGGCGATTTCGGCCAAATCATCCGACCGACACGCGGCAGCTTCCAAAGCGGCGACACTCGCTGCGCTCACGGTCCAGGCGCGCTGACGGCCACGCGCGCTCACCCGCCGCTCAGCGCAACGCCTCGGTCAGCAACAAGCGCGCCTTCTGCCAGTCGCGCCGCACGGTGCGGACCGAGAGCTCGAGCGCCTGCGCGATCTCCTCGTCCTGGTAGCCACCGAAATAGCGCATCTCGACCAACCTGGACAAGCGCTCGTCGTGGCGCGAGATCTCTTCGAGCGCCTCATGGATCCGGATGATCTGCGCCGCGTCCTGCGAATCGCTGGGCGACTCGTTCTCGGGGTCGAACTCCACATGAGCGGCGCCACCACCGCGCCGCTGGCTCGCCCTGGCGCGAGCGATGTCGACGATGATGGAACGCATCGCCATAGCAACATAGGCGAAGAAGCGCGACCGGTCGGGAGCGTCGAGACGCCGCGCCGCGTGCATCTTCAGATAGCACTCGTGAACCAGAACGGTCGTGCCGAGGTCGATCTCTGCCATCCGGCCGCGCAGCCGCGCCCGGGCGATCTTGCGCAAGTCGGGGTAGATCGCCTCGAACAACCGATCGAGCGCCGTCGGGTCGCCATCACGGGCTTGGTGGATAAGCTGGGTGATGTCGCCCATGGGATCGTCGGTGAAAGTCGCGGGCATGATGGCATGGCCGCTTATGGCCTGCTTGCCCAGAGCGAGCAGGCTCGCGCAAAGAATCCAGAGGCGCCGGCGACGACTCTCCCTATAATCAACTGGTCGCCGAGTTACTGAACAACTTGCGGGGCGACGTTAAAGTAATTCCGCTAAAGCGTTCGCCGCTCCTCCAGGGGTCAGCAGGCCGGCAACGCAGGCTTTCCGGCTGACGACCAACTCTGGAGCACAGCGTGTCGAACGATTTCCTCTTCACTTCCGAATCGGTTTCCGAAGGCCACCCCGACAAGGTCGCCGACCAGATCTCGGACGCCATCCTCGACGCGATCTTCACCCAGGATCCGCGCTCGCGCGTCGCTGCGGAAACGTTGTGCAACACCGGCCTGGTCGTCCTCGCCGGCGAGATCACGACCAACGCCCACGTCGACTACATCCAGGTCGCGCGCGACACGATCAAGCGGATCGGCTACGACAACACCGAGTACGGCATCGACTACAAGGGCTGCGCCGTCATGGTCTGCTACGACAAGCAGAGCAACGACATCGCCCAGGGCGTCGACCACGCGAGCGACGATCACCTCAACACCGGCGCGGGCGACCAGGGCCTGATGTTCGGCTACGCCTGCGACGAAACGCCCGACCTGATGCCGGCGCCGATCTACTACGCGCACCGGCTGGTCGAGCGCCAGGCGCAGTTGCGCAAGGACGGCCGCTTGCCGTACCTGCGCCCCGACGCGAAGAGCCAGGTGACGATGCGCTACGTCGACGGCAGGCCGCACTCGATCGACACCGTCGTGCTCTCGAGCCAGCACGACCCGAGCCAGAGCGAAACGCACACCAAGATGAAGGCGTCATTCATCGAGGCCGTGATCGAGGAGATCATCAAGCCGGTGCTGCCCAAGGAGTGGTTGAAGGAGACCAAGTACCTGATCAACCCGACCGGCCGCTTCGTCATCGGCGGCCCGCAGGGCGACTGCGGCCTCACCGGCCGCAAGATCATCGTCGACACCTACGGCGGCGCCTGCCCGCACGGCGGCGGCGCGTTCTCGGGCAAGGACCCGTCCAAGGTCGACCGCTCGGCGGCCTACGCGGCGCGCTACGTCGCCAAGAACATCGTCGCCGCCGGCCTGGCGCGGCAGTGCCAGATCCAGGTCGCCTACGCGATCGGCGTCGCCCGGCCGATGAACGTCACGATCTACACCGAAGGCACCGGCAAGATCCCCGACCACCAGATCGAGAAGCTGGTTCAAGAGCACTTCGACTTGCGCCCGAAGGCCATCATCCAGATGCTGAACCTGCTAAGGCCGATCTACGAGAAGACCGCCGCCTATGGCCACTTTGGCCGCGACGAGCCCGAGTTCACCTGGGAGAAGACCGACAAGGCGAATGCGCTGCGTGCATCGGCTGGGCTGTAAACCCAGATTCCGGCGCCTAGAACTTGCCGTGATCGAGATAAGCCTGCTGCGGATCGACCCCTGACAGGATCGCCGCGCGAACCTTGTCCTCGGTACGTATCGCCTTCTCCGCGGCTGCGATGACTTCGGTCGCGATCGCGGCGGGAATGACAACTACGCCGTCGCAGTCCGCGAGGACGAAGTCGCCCGAGCGCACGACCACCTGGCCAAAACTGATCGGCTCGCCGTAAGCGACCGGCACCCAGGCACCGACGATGTCGCGCGGCGTCGCCTTGTCGCAGAAGACAGGAAAGCCGAGCTCGCGGATGAACGCCGTGTCGCGGCAGCCGCCGTCAACGATGTAGCCGCGCACGCCGCGGAACTGCAGCGTCTCGGCGGAAAGCTCGCCCATCAGCGCCCGCGTGCTGTCGTTGCCTTCCACCATGACGACCCGGCCGCGCGGCGCGCGCGAGAGGAGCTCGGTCCAGCGCAGCAGCGTCTCGTGCGGCGAGATCGAGGCATCGGGCCGGCCGCGCACGGTGAAGACGGGGCCGGCGGCGACCATCGTCCGATCGAGACCGAGGATGGTCGGCGGCAGGATGCACTCGACGATGCCGCGCACACGCATTACGTCGTAGATCGCACCCGTGTAGCAGCGTGCGAGCCGATCAGCGAGATCGTTGTCGCCGGTAAGGTCGGGCGGGGTCGTGGTCATCGCGATGTCTCCTCGTCGCGGCACTGTAGCGGCCACCTCGACGACGGATTGCGTCATGGGCTCGCGGCATCATCGCGCCATGGCCAAGGCACCGACGCTCGACGACCTGCGCCGCTACGCCGTCGCGCGCACGCTCTTCAAGCCGACGACGCTCGCGCGCGCGATCGACAAGCTCGGCTTCGTCCAGGCCGATCCGATCCGCGCGCCGGCACGCGCCCAGGACCTCATCCTCCGCCACCGGGTCGTCGGTTACCGGGCGGGCGACCTCGAGCGGCGCTACAACCGGCTGAAGATCGACGAAGACGCGTTCGTCAACTATGGCTTCCTGCCGCGCCGCCATCTGGCGCTCATGCATCCGCGCGTGGCGAAGCGGCCATGGCCGCCGACCACCCGCAAGCGCGCCGCCGAGATCCTGGCGTTCATCCGCGAGCACGGGCCGACGCATCCGCGGCTCGTCGCCGAGCACTTCGCGCACGGCCGCCGCGCCAATGCCTGGGGCGGATCGAGCAAGGCCACGACGCATCTGCTCGACGACATGCACTACCGCGGCCTGCTTCGGATCGAGCGGCGCGTCAACGGCACGCGCATCTACGAGGCGGTCGAGCACCCGGCGCCCATCGACGACAGCGCGTCGGCGCGCGGTGCGCGCGCGGCGGCGCTGATCGACCTGATCGTGCGCAAGTACGCGCCGCTGCCGGCGTCGAATCTGGTGCGGCTCGTCTACCTACTCGGCTACGGGGCGCCGCACCTCGGCGCCGAGGCGCGGACGGCGCTTGCCGCGTCGCGCGATGCGCTGGCGCAGGTGAGCATCGACGGCGTGACGTGGTACTGGCCCGCCGACGAGAACGCGCGCGCGAAGCGACATGTCGTCGACGACCGGGTCAGGCTGCTTGCACCTTTCGATCCGATCGTCTGGGACCGGCGCCGCTTCGAGCTTTTCTGGGGCTGGACCTATCGCTTCGAGGCCTACACGCCGGCACCGAAGCGAAAGCTCGGCTACTACGCTCTGCCGATCCTGTGGCGTGAGAACGTGATCGGCTGGGCCAACGCGTCGACGCGCGGCGGCGCGCTCGAGCTCGAGATCGGCTTCGCGCACAAGGCGGAGAAAAGCGCGGCGTTTTGCGGCGCGCTCGCCGAGGAGCGCGATCGGCTCGCCGAATTTCTCGCGCTTTGACGCCGACGGGTTCAGCGAAGGCCGACCGCCTTCTGGCGCAGGGCGAGAGCGGCTGCCAACGCGAGCACCACTGCGGAGCAGGCGAAGCCGGCTCGCAGGCCGCCGAAGTGATCGGCGATCACGCCGACAGCGCTCGGACCGACGATCTGCCCGGCAGCGAAGACGACCGTGAACGCGGCGATGCCGGCCGGCCACGCGGCCGGCGCCAAGTTGTGGCGGACGAGCGACGTCGTCGAGGCGACGACGGAGAGGAAGACGGCGCCGAAAAGCAGCCCCGACGCGAACACCGCAAGCGGCCGGACGCTCCATACCGGCAACACGGTCGCGACGGCGAGCAGGGCATTCAGGAACGCGAGAGCGCCGCCGCCGCGCGAGCGCTGCAGCAGGCGGGCCCACAGCCAGGACGAAGCCACGACGGCGCTGCCGAGCATGACGAAGAAGGAAATCACGAGGGCCGGCGCGAGGTGTTCGTCGCGCAGCAGCGAGATTACGAAGGTCATGTAGCCGATGTAGCCGAGGCCGAACAGCAGATAGGAGACGAGCGCCGGCGTGAAGTCGCGCCGGCGAAAATGCGCGCCGGTGCCGCTCTCGGCTGCCGCCGGCAACACGGTGAGATCGCGCGTGGCCAGCGCCGCGACCGCCATCGCCCCTGCGGCGACGAGGGCCAGGCCGATCCACGCGCCCTGCCAGGCATGCACGACCGGCCGCTCCGCTAGCATGGGCACCAGCAGCGCCGACGCGACGATGCCGACGCCCGTGCCGCCATAGTAGATCCCGAGTACCAGCCCGGCGCTCGCCGCCGGCGCCGTCCCCGCCGTCTTGATCGCGGTGGAGACCAATCGCGCCGCGAGCAAACCGCCCGAGACGAAGGTCGCCGCGCTGGCGGCGCCAGTGACGAAGCGAAGCGCGTATAGCGCCGCGTCGTTCGCGACCAGCCCATGGCCGAGCAAGGCGAGCGCAGTGACGGCGATGCCGCCGAGGAACGCGGAGCGGGGGCCGAATCGACGCAGCACGACCGGCGCCGCGACTGCGCCGGCGAGGTAGCCGGCGGCATTGACGGTGTTCATCGCGCCGCCAACGAAGTAGCTCCAGCCGAGGTCGGCGCGCATTGGCGGCAGAAGCAGGGCATAGGAGAAGCGTGCCAGGCCAAGCGAAACCGCGGAGCCGAGGGCGAGCGCGGCGGCGACGGCGAGCGTCGGTAAGGGCCGGGCGGCGCTCATGCGTCGCGTGCGGCGAGCAAGGCCTCGGCGACTTCGACGAAGCCGCGGCCGCGATCGAGCGACGTCACGTAAGCAGGCCATTGGCGGAGCCGGTCGGCGAAATCGGCGATGTTGGCGACGCCGACCGACAAGGGAAAGCTCGCGAACATCAACTCGTCGTTGGTCGAGTCGCCGACGTACAGCCACTTGTCTCGCTCGGCAGCGAGATCGAGGCCGAGGAGACGGCGCACAATCCAGGTAGCGCCACTGAGCTTGCTGTGGGCACCGAACCAGCCGTTGACGTGGATCGAGCTCACGGTCGTGTTCATGCCCTCGCTCTTCATCAGGGCGACGACGTCGGCGATGCGCGCGGGAGCGAGGTGGTTGAACTCTGCATGGTCGACCGCGATGTCGGTGACCCGCCCGAAGCTGTCCTGCGACAGGGTCGCTTCCGAGATCTCAGCGACGATGCGCGCGGCGACCGCGCGCAGGCGCTCGGCATTGGCGCGCCTGACCGGCTCGGGGTCGACGTACTCGACGCGAACGGCATCGGCGCCCGCTTCGCGGACCAGGGCGACCGCGCCGTTCTCCGCCACGACCGCCGCGAGCGGCGTTTGCTCGGCGAGGGCGCGACTCCAGCCCATGGGCCGACCCGTGACGGCGATCACCGGCAATCCCGATTCGCGCAGTGCGGCCAGGGCGGCGACCACGCCCATCGGGATCGCCCCCTCGGTAGTCAGCGTGTCGTCGATGTCGGTCAGGACGCCGCGAACGCCGGCGAGGCGCCGTGGCTCGCAGCGCGACCACGGCGCGACGGAAAGCGGAATCACGCGGGCGATGATAAGAGTGCCGGACGTAAGGTCAGGCGCGCCACGCTAGAATGACGGGGCTGTCCAAGGAGCGTTGCAAGGCAGGACCCACAGGTCCGAGTCCCAGGCTTGGCACAGTTCGACATGCAACCGCGCTCACCCGCACGATGGTCCTCGTGGGTGAGCTCTGCCTCCCTACGTCCGTTCTGCGGGTTCCTCATTCGAGCTGGAGCCTTTGAAATGAACGCCGTCCTGAAGCCGCAAGCCACCGCCACCCACATCGTCGCCGACCTCGCCCTCGCCGCTTGGGGCCGCAAGGAAATCCGCATCGCCGAGACCGAGATGCCGGGCCTGATGGCGATCCGCGAGGAATTCGCGACGATCCAGCCGCTGAAGGGCGCGCGCATCGCCGGATCACTGCACATGACGATCCAGACCGCCGTCCTCGTCGAGACGCTGCAGGCGCTCGGCGCCGACGTGCGCTGGGCCTCGTGCAACATCTTCTCGACCCAGGACCACGCCGCCGCCGCGCTTGCAGCGCAGGGCACGCCGGTCTTCGCCTACAAGGGCGAGACGCTGTCGGACTACTGGGACTACACGCACCGCATCTTCGATTTTGCGGCCCAGGGTGCGAAGAGCGAAGGGCCGAACATGATCCTCGACGACGGCGGCGATGCGACGCTGCTGATGCACCTCGGCAAGCGCGCAGAAAAAGATCTCTCGGTCATCGCCGAGCCGACGAGCGAGGAGGAGACGTGCCTCTTCGCCAGCATCAAGGCCAAGCTCGGCGAGGACGCGACCTGGTATTCGCGCAAGGCCGCCGAGATCATCGGCGTCACCGAAGAAACGACGACCGGCGTGCACCGCCTGAAGGAGATGAGCGTCAGGGGCAACCTGCTGTTTCGCGCCATCAACGTCAACGACTCGGTCACGAAGAGCAAGTTCGACAACCTCTACGGCTGCCGGGAGTCGCTGGTCGACGGCATCAAGCGCGCCACCGACGTGATGATCGCCGGCAAGGTCGCCTGCGTCGCCGGCTACGGCGACGTCGGCAAGGGCTCGGCGCAGGCGCTGCGTGCGCTCTCGGCGCAGGTCTGGGTGACCGAGATCGACCCGATCAACGCCCTGCAGGCGGCGATGGAGGGCTACAAGGTCGTGACGATGGAATACGCCGCCGACAAGGCCGACATCTTCGTCACCACGACCGGCAACAAGGGCGTGATCCGCCACGAGCACATGGCGGCTATGAAGGACCAGGCGATCGTCTGCAACATTGGCCACTTCGACAACGAGATCGACATCGCTGCGCTCGAGAAGAGCTGCAGGTGGGAAGAGATCAAGCCGCAGGTCGACCACGTCATCTTCCCGGACGGCAAGAAGATCATCCTGCTCGCCAAGGGGCGGCTCGTGAATCTCGGTTGCGGAACGGGCCACCCGAGCTTCGTGATGTCGTCGAGCTTCGCGAACCAGACCATCGCGCAGATCGAGCTCTTCACGCGCAGCGAGCGCTACCAGCCAGGCCAGGTCTACGTTCTGCCCAAGCACCTCGACGAGAAGGTCGCGCGCCTGCACCTGAAGAAGGTCGGTGCGGTGCTCACCGAGCTCACCGACGCGCAGGCCGCCTACATCGGCGTGCCGAAGGAAGGCCCGTACAAGCCCGACAGCTATCGCTACTGAGCCGCGGCGCAAGAACGCGATGCGGGTCGACCAGCTCCTCGTCGAGCGCGGCATGGCGCCGACGCGATCGGCCGCGCAGCGGCTGATCGCCACCGGCGCCGTGCGCTGGCGCACGCCTGCGGGCTGGCGCCTGCCGGCCAAGGCGGGCGAAGACTTGCCGAGCGGCGCCGACGTCGAGATTACCGACGACGCCGAGCTGCGCTTCGTCTCGCGCGGCGGGCTCAAGCTCGACGGTGCGATCGCGCGCCTCGGTCTCGACGTCGCCGGCATGACCTGCCTCGACGTCGGTCAGAGCACCGGTGGCTTCACCGACGTGCTGCTGCAGCGCGGGGCGAAGCACATCGTCGGCGTCGACGTTGGCCATGGCCAGCTGCACCCGCGACTCGCCTCGGATCTGCGCGTCACCGCGCTCGAGGGCGTGAACGCGCGCCACCTCGAGTCGAGCCGGCTGCCGTTCCGACGCTACGACCTTGTCGTCGGCGATCTATCGTTCATCTCGCTCGCGCTCGTGCTGCCGGCGCTGGTGCCGCTGCTCGGCGGCCCGTTGCTGCTCCTCGTCAAGCCGCAGTTCGAGCTGCAGCCGGTCGACATCGGTGCCAATGGCCAGGTCAAGGACGCGAACGCGTACGGCCATGTCGAGAAGAAGCTGCGCAAGGCGTGCAGCGCGAACGGCCTCACCGTGCGCGACTGGTTCGACAGCGCCACGCCGGGCAGCGAGGGCTCGCGCGAATTCTTCCTGCACGCCGCGCTTCCTGGCGAGCGAAAAGCCGCGCCATGACCACGCGGCTGCCGGTGCCGGTGAGCTTCGAGTTCTTCCCGCCCAACACGCCGGTCGGCAGCGAGAAGCTGAAGACTGTCGTGCATGAGCTGGCGACGGTCGCCCCCGAGTTCTTCAGCGTCACCTACGGCGCAGGGGGCTCAACGCGCGACAAGACGCTGGCAACCGTAAGCGACATCGCCGCGCTCGGCCAGGAAGCGGCGCCGCACCTGTCGTGCGTGGGCTCGACGAAGGACGGCATCTCCGAGATCCTCGCGACCTACCGCACGCAGCAGATCCGCCGCCTGGTCGCGCTGCGCGGCGATCTACCGAGCGGCACCGCTACCGCCGGCGAGTTCCGCTTCGCGAGCGAGTTGATCGCCTTCATCCGCGAAACGCAGGGCAGCGACTGGTTCATCGAGGTCGCCGCATATCCCGAATACCACCCGCAGCAGCGCTACGCCAGGCGCGACCTGCAGCACTTCGCCACCAAGGTGAAGGCGGGCGCGAACTCGGCGATCACCCAGTTCTTCTTCAACCCCGACGCCTACTTCCACTACGTCGACGAGGTGCGCTCGCTCGGTGTCGACGTGCCGATCGTGCCCGGCATCATGCCCTTCCACAACTACGCGCGCATCGCCCAGTTCGCGGCGCGCGACGGCATCGAGATCCCGCGCTGGGTCGCGCTCAAGATGGAAGGCTTCATGGACGACGCCGCGTCAATCCGCGCCTTCGGCCTAGACGTCGTCACACGTTTGGCGCAGCGCCTGATCGACGGCGGCGCGCCCGGCCTGCACTTCTACACCCTCAACCAGTCGCCGCTGACGCTCGAGATTTGCCGGCGCCTGTCGCCGTCGTCCTGAGCAGCGCGAAGGTCCCGGCTTCACACGCGCCGAGATCCTCGCTTCGCTCAGGAGGAAGAGCGAACGCTCAGGGCCGCTGCCACATCACGCCGTCTTCGGTGAGGAGCGCATCGAGCGGCAGGTCGTCGGGCGAGGAACGAAGGAACGGCAGGAAGCCGTGCGTGAAGCTGACGCCGACCGTGACCGGGCGAGGCGAGAGCGCGCGCAGCGTGCGGTCGAAGAAGCCGCCGCCGTAGCCGAGGCGTGCGCCGCCGGGGCCGAAGCCCAGGCACGGCACGACGAGCATCTGCGGCAGGAACTCGTCGGTGCCCTTCGGCTTGGGAATGTCGTAAGCATCGAGCTCGGTCTCGCAGCCGGGGAACCAGACGTGAAAGCGCAGGGAGTTGGTCTCGCGGTCGGCGACCGGCAGGCCGATCCGGCGCGGGCTGCCGTCGACGCCGCCTTCGCTCCAGCGATAGAGCGCCGGCAGCGGATCAAACTCGCCCTTGATCGGCCAGTACGCGCCAATGGTGCGTTCGCGCCGGCCGACCAGCCAGACGCGCAGGATCTCCTGCAGGCGGACCGATCGCTCGAGCCGGTCAGGCAGGGCCTGCCGGGCGGCGACGAGCTTCTTGCGCAGTGACTCGAGCTCGTTCGGCGCTGACATGTTTTGCGGATCCTGTTCGCGTCCCGGCGTCGAAGCCGATGCTGGAGCGGGCGCCGGCGCTATTGTGCAGAACAGCCGGCGCCAGCAAGGCGCGCGTGCGCGACTCCGAGAGCGGGCCGAAGAGAAGCGCGCCCGCGACGAGGGCGACGGTGGCTGCCAGCGCGCCAGCACCGACGCGCCGGGCGGGATCAACGATGTCCCAGCAGCGGCCGAACGCCAAGCGGACGCCGGCGCCCACGCGCTCGCCGAGCGGCGTCGCTTGCCAGGCCACGAGGGCCGGCTCGGCGTCGTCCCAGGTTTCGACCAGGGCCTCGCCCGACGACGGGATCGCCAGGGTTTCGCCACGATCGACGACGTAATCGTCGACGTCGCCGGCGCGGGTGACCCAGACCCGTCCGTTCAGCACCTCGAGCTGGCCGCCGCTCGCGCCGAGTGGCATCACCCAGCCACCGCGCAGGGTCTGCAGGCGACGCCGCGGGGGCGTCAGGCGGTCCCAAATGGTTTGCGCATTCATCATCTATCTCCTTCGATAATCAGGTCGGTATCATCGGCGTCCTGCTCGCTCAAATCCAATGAAACCGAGCTCCCTCATTGATGCGGATCGAGAATGAATGCCCGGTCTCGCCGACCCCTCTCCCTGACCAACCTTCGCGCTTTCGAGACGGTGGCCCGGACGCTCAATTTCGGCGCCGCCGCCGAGGAGCTGCACGTCACTCAGTCGGCGGTCAGCCGTCAGATCAAGGGCCTCGAGGACGAGCTCGGGGCCCAGCTATTCACGCGCGGCACCCGCCACGTCCAGATCACGCCCGACGGGCAGACGCTGCTGCGCGCGGTCGAGCCACTGCTCGCCAAGCTCGACAACAGCGTCCAGCACATCCGCCGCTCGCGCAGCCGCCAGCGCGTCAGCGTCACGACCTTCGCTTCGTTCGGGTCGCTGTGGCTGCTCCCGCGCATCGAGGCGTTCCAGCGCGACCATCCCGATATCGACATCCGCGTCTCGGCGCACGACGCGATCGCCGACCTCGACGACCCCGAGCTCGACCTCGCCCTGCGCTACTGCAGCCCGGCCCAGGCACCCTCGGCCGGCGTCCATCTGTTCGACGAAACGCTGACGCCTGCCGTCAGCCGAAGCCTCTGGGAGCGCATCAAAAGCGGCGAGGCGCCGCCGCTCACGGAGGCCGCCGACCTGACCGGGCACACCCTGCTCGAGGAAGACGACGATCGCGCCAGCACCGAGTTCCTGAGCTGGCGCCACTGGCTGGCCGGCCACGACCAGCCGACCCTCGAGCCGCAGCGCTGGCTCTATCTCAACTTCACGTACCAGCAGGTGCAGGCGGCGCTCGCTGGCCACGGCGTCGCGCTGGCGCGGGTGCCGCTGGTGTTCGAGGCGCTGCAGCGCGGCGAACTGGTCGAGCCGTTCGGCGACACCGGCCGCATCGTCAGCCCGTTTTCTTACTGGATGCTGGTCGCGCCGGACAGCCGGGCGCGACCCGAGGTCGCGCAATTCACCGCCTGGGTCGAGGCGCAGGCGAAGGCGACGCGCGAGGCCGTCGGCGCGACGCCACGGCCCGGCTGATCGTCGCTATCGAACGCCCCGCTCCGTGACGACGAAAGCGAGCGGGATGTCGTGCGGCCGCGCCGCGAAGGTCGCGAGGTCGACCTTCGCGAGCGACCAGGCGACGCCGACGGCGACAACGTGTTGATGCCCGGCGAGCCAGCGGTCGTAGTAGCCGGCGCCGTAGCCGAGACGATGTGCCTCCGAAGTGAAGCCGACGCAGGGCACGACAACAACGTCGGGAACGACCGGTTCGCCGTCGCTCGAACCGATGCCGCACTCGTCGACGACGGCGGGCGCAAGGCCGTCCCAGCGCCTGAACTCCATAGTGCGCGCTTCGCGCCGTGCATATGGCAGCGCGCGCACGACTTTGTCGAACGCGGCGTCGGCGGCGAGCGCCGCCGCTGCGTTAAATTCCGAGCGCAGCGGCCAGTAGAGACCCAGGCACGCGGGCTCGAGCGGAACCAGGGCCGCACGAAGATGATCGGACAAGGCAGCGCTCGCGGCGTCGATCTCGTCGGCGGCGACGAAGGCTTCGCGCTCCGCGATCAAGCGGGCGCGGAGTGCCTTGCGCGCGCTGCGCTCGGCTTCGCTGGCCCTGGGCGGCTCGGGTGCGACGTTCACGAATGGACAGGACGCGAGTGACCAGAACGGATCGGATGAACCCAGTATATGAGGCGGCCCCGCCGCGGCTTGCCGTCTCCGCGCGCTTGGCGCGCGCACTCGCCCCGCTGTCGCTTGCGCTCTTCGCGCTCCTCGCGGTGCCACCGCGCCCGGCCGTCGCGCAAGGCGCCGAGGCCACCGTGGTCGACGCACGCGACGCCTTTCGCCACCACGACCGCAATCGCCTCGCGGTCCTCAAGGTGCAGGCCGCTGCCGAGCGCAATTCGCTCGCCATGTGGGTCGATTACTGGGAGCTGACCAACCGCATCAATGAAGTGCAGCCGCCGGAATTCACCTCCTTCGCGCAGCGCTGGAGCGGCACCTACGTCGAGGACCGCCTGCGCAACGACTGGCTGCTCGAGCTCGTGCGCCGCCGCGACCGTGCCACCTTCGCCGCCGAGTACCCGCGCTTTCGCATGAACGACGACCGCGAGGTGACCTGCTTCGCGCTCGCCAACGACCAGCTTTCGGGCAAGGACGTGCGCGAGGCCGCCCTTGCCGCGTGGCTGGCGCAAAAGGACGCCGACGACGGCTGCGCGTTTCTCGCCGCGACACTGCTCGACGCGAAGCAGCTGACGCCCGCCGATATCTGGAAGAAGGTGCGCGCCAGCATCGAGGCGGGCAAGCCGCGCGCCGCGCGCCAAGCGGCCGCGCTCGTCTCCGACGCCGAGGGCATCGCGATGGCCGAGATCGTCGACAGCCCGGCGCGCTATCTCGCCAAGCGGGCGGGCACCGCGACGCGAGCCGAAGCGGAGCTGGCCACGGTAGGGCTGGCCCGCCTCGCCGCGACCGACAGCGAGTCGGCGGCCGCCCTCCTCGCCGATCGCTGGGAGCGCTCGCTCCCGCCCGATCTCGCGTCTTACGCGTGGGCGAGCGTCGCACGTCAGAGCGCGATCAAGCTGCAGCCCGAGGCCTCCGACCAGTTTCTGCGCGCCGGCCGCGTCCTCGGCAAGAGCGGCCACGAGATCGAGCTCTCCGACGACACGCTGGCGTGGAAGGTGCGCGCTGCGCTGCGCGCTGACAACGGCCGCGCCCGCTGGCAGCAGGTCGTGCAGGCGATCAACGCCATGTCGCCTTCCGAGCAGAAGGATGCCGCCTGGGTCTACTGGAAGGCGCGCGGCCTGCAGGTGCTGGCGCGCGACTCGCAGGACGGCGAGTCGCTGCTGTCAAGCGGTCGCGAGCTGCTCGTCGGCATTGCCGCGCAGCTGAATTTCTACGGAGCGCTCGCCGCCGAGGACCTCGGCCAGCCGCAGTCGCTGCCGCCCAAGCCGGCCCCGCTCGCGCCCGCCGAGCGCGACGCCGCCGCTGCCGATCCGGGCCTGGCGCGGGCGCTGTCGCTGGTCTCGATCGGCCTACGCGGCGAGGGCGTGCGCGAGTGGAACTACTCGATCCGCGGCTTCGCCGACCGCGAACTGCTCGCCGCGGCGCAGCTCGCCTGCGACCGCGAGGTCTGGGACCGGTGCATCAACACCAGCGAGAAGACGCGCGCCGAGATCGACGTCGAGCAGCGCTTCCCGACGCCGCTGCGCAAGGACGTCGCGGCGCGGGCCCGCGAGATCGGCCTCGACCCGGCGTTTGTCTACGGCCTAATCCGCCAGGAGTCGCGCTTCATCCTCGATGCCCGCTCCGGCGTCGGCGCCTCCGGCCTGATGCAGCTGATGCCGGCAACGGCGAAGTGGACGGCCAAGAAGATCGGCCTGCCGTACACGCCCTCGCTGATCGCCGACCGCGACACCAACCTGCGCCTCGGCAACGCCTACCTGAAGCTCGTCCTCGACGACGCCGGCGGCTCGCAGGCCATGGCCGCCGCCGCGTACAACGCCGGGCCGGGCCGGCCGCGCAAGTGGCGCGAAGGGCCGATACTCGACGCCGCGGTCTGGGTCGAGAACATCCCCTTTCCGGAGACCCGCGATTACGTCAAGAAGGTGCTCTCCAACAGCAGCTACTACGCGGCCCTGCTCGGCAGCCGCGCCACGACGGTCCGCTCGCGCCTGGGGCGAACGATCGGGCCCCCCGATCCCAACTCGCCGGCGCCGGAAAAAGACTTGCCCTGAAGGATCGCGGCGGGAGCGCAAGAGTCCTTGACCCGAAGAGCGCCTTCCTCGTCGGCGAGAATCGCCCGGAGCCCGCTCCGGGCCGCTCCTGTTCCCATCTCGTGTTCAAACTCCTCGTCCTTGGCGCCACCGGCTTCGTCGGCAGCAGCGTGTGCGAAAAGCTGGTCGAGCGATCGGGCGGCGCGGACGGGCGGATCCGGGTCGGCACGCGACATCGCGCCCGCGCCCGTCACCTCCAATTGCTGCCAACGGTCGAGATCGCCGATGGCGACGTCCATGACGACGGCACGCTCGCCTGGATGCTTCGCGACACCGATGCGGTGATCAACCTCGTCGCCGTGCTGCACGGCAGCGAGGCCGAGTTCGAGCGCGTCCACGTTCACCTGCCGCAGCGCCTCGCCGAGGCGTGCCGGCTCGCCGGCGTGCGCCGTCTCATCCACGTCAGCGCCCTCGGCGCGTCGGCCGATGCGCCGAGCAAGTACCTGCGCTCGAAGGCGGGCGGCGAGGTCGTGCTGCGCGGCGCGGACCTGGATCTCACGGTGCTCCGGCCCTCGGTAATTTTCGGCGAGCGCGACCGTTTCCTCAACCTGTTCGCGTCGCTGCTGTCGCTCTTTCCCGTCTTTCCGCTCGCCGGCGCGACGGCTCGCTTCCAGCCGGTGTGGGTCGAGGACGTGGCATGCGCGATCGTGCGCTGCCTCGACGATCCGTCGACGTCCGGGCTCACCATCGAATGCGTCGGCCCGCGCGTGTATACCTTGCGCAAGCTCGTCGAGCTGGCAGGCCAGTGGTCCGGATCGCGCCGGCCGGTGCTGGCGCTGCCGGCGATGCTCAGCCGCCTGCAGGCACTGGCGATGGAGCTCCTTCCCGGCCGGACGCTGATGTCGCGCGACAACGTCGATTCGATGCGCGTCGCGAGCGTCGCAAGCGGCAGGCTTCCCGGGCTCGACCGGCTCGGCGTCGAGACGACGCCGCTCGAGAGCATCGCGCCTCGCTACCTCGGTCACGTCTCGGGCGAGGCCCGCCTCGAGGCCTGGCGCGCCCGCGCCCGCCGCGGCTGAGGCTCCGGGAGGGCCACGGAGCGCGGCTGTATCGTCGGGCCGGGCCGCACCGCCCGCGGTGATGCGCCGGCGGCATCGCCGAGGTGCGCAATGGGCATCGCGCCTGGCTTCGATCCGACCTAGCATTCCTTCCGTCTCCGACGAAGGATTTGCGCATGCAGCTATACATCGGCAACAAGAACTACTCGTCCTGGTCGCTGCGCCCCTGGTTGCTGATGACGCAGACCGGCATCGAGTTCAGCGAGCATCGTCTGCGACTCGACTGGGCCGACGAATCGCCGTTCAAGAAGACGCTGCTCGCGCTGGCGCCCTCGGGCCGCGTGCCGCTCCTGATCGACGGCGGATTCGCCGTCTGGGATTCGCTGGCGATCATCGAATACCTGGCCGAGCTCTTCCCAGCGAACCAGGTCTGGCCCGTTGATCCACGAGCGCGGGCGCGGGCACGCAGCCTGTGCGCGGAGATGCATTCCGGTTTCACGGCGCTTCGCAACCGCTGTCCGATGAACATCGAGGCGTCGCTTCCGGAGATCGGCGCTCGCGTCGGCGACGAGTGGCACGACGTCGCCGCCGACCTGAAGCGCATCGACACGATGTGGCGTGAGGCCCTCGACCACAGCGGCGGGCCCTTCCTGTTCGGCGCGTTCGGCGCGGTCGACGCGTACTACGCGCCGGTGTGCGCGCGAATCCGCACCTACGCGCTGCCGGTGGGCGATGTCGCCGCCGCCTACGTCGAGCGGATCCACGATCTGCCGGCGATGCGCGCCTGGTGCCAGGCCGCGCGCGCAGAAAGCGACTTCCTAGAAGAGGACGAGCCTTACCGCCAGCGCGCCTGACGCGCGATCGACCGGCCGAAAAAAAGCGGACCGAAGTCCGCTTTTCATCTGGCGCCGGCGCGGGCCGGCGCGCGCCACGCTCAGCGAGCCTTGCGGCGACGCGCCATGAAGCCCATCGCGCCCAGGCCGGCGAGCATCAGGGCATAGGTTTCGGGTTCCGGCACGGCGTTGATCGATTCGACCTTGACGGCCATATCGTTGTAGTCGAAGTCGGTGCCGTCTTCGTAGGCGAACAGCCAGTTGGTGGTCGAGCCGTCCTTAAAGGCCACCACCCGATCCGAGCGCGGATCCGTCGGGTTCAGCAGGGCGTTCAACTGGTCGCTCGAATAGAACGTCGAGCTCGTCGACGACGGCCGGAAGTAGAAGCCGAACAACGACGAGCTGACGGCGACATCGCTAAATGCGCCGCAGTTCACCTTGACGCCGCAGTTGGCGACGATCGACGTGCCGACATTGAGCGTATTGCCGCTGAACGACAGCGCGGCGTTATCGCCGGCGGTCGCGCCGCCCTTGAGCAGATCGACCGTGTAGACGTGCGACGTGTCACTGCCGAACCAGATGCCGAAAATCTGCGTCGAGGCGTTGGCGGTGAACTCGGCGACCAGGGTCGGGATCGTGCTGGCAGCAGTGGGCGTCGTCGACATGAACTGTGCGGCAGCGCTCTGACCGGTATTGACGTTGATGTGGCCGGGACCGAACAGGCCGTCGGCGATCGTCTGCAAATTGCTCTCGCCGAGCGGTGCGGGGTTGATGACCGAAGGCGCCGGCGGATTGAACGGCGCGATCGGAACGGCTAAGGTGGAAGCGCTCGCCGCGAGGCCGAGCATCGCGACGATCAATTTCAACTTCATCTGGAACTCCTGTTGGGACTGGCTGCGACGGAGGGTTTCCGCTGCGTCTAGCGGTGGAATGTAGAAGCAGAGCCGCAGGTCACCTATCCCGCGGCCGCGGGGTTCGTGGCGCGCCCCCTCGTTCACGGGTGTACGGAAAGCCAGCGTTCCGGTCCCTAGACTACGGCGATGAAACGCTATCTCGTTGGCGGTGCCGTGCGCGATTCGCTCCTCGGGCGCCCGATGGGCGACCGCGACTGGGTGGTCGTCGGCGCCGATCCCGATCGCATGCGGCGGGCCGGCTTCATCGCGGTCGGCCGCGACTTTCCGGTTTTTCTTCACCCCGAGACGCGCGAAGAGCATGCCCTCGCTCGCACCGAACGCAAGACGGCGCCGGGCTACCACGGCTTCGAATTCGATGCCGACCCGAGCGTGACCCTGGAGCATGACCTGGCGCGCCGAGACCTGACGATCAACGCGATCGCGCAGGACGAGAGCGGCGCACTGATCGACCCGCACGGCGGCCGAGCCGACCTCGCCGCCAAGGTGCTTCGCCACGTCTCGCCCGCGTTCGCCGAGGACCCCGTCCGCATCCTCCGGCTGGCGCGCTTCGCTGCGCGCTTCGCCGATTTCCGTGTCGCCGCAGAGACCCAAGCTCTGATGGGCGAGATGGTCAACGCCGGCGAGGTCGACGCGCTTGTGCCGGAACGCGTCTGGCAGGAAGTCTCGCGCGGGCTGATGGAAGACAAGCCCTCGCGCATGTTCGAGGTCCTGCGCGGCTGCGGCGCGCTGGCGCGCGTGCTGCCCGAGGTCGACCGTCTGTTCGGTGTGCCGCAGCGCGCGGACCACCACCCCGAGGTGGACACCGGCGTCCACCTGATGATGGTGCTCGACATGGCGGCGCGCCTGGCGGCGAGCCTCGCGGTGCGCTACGCGTGCCTCGGTCACGACCTGGGCAAAGCGACGACGCCGGTCGAGATCCTGCCGCGCCACCTGCGCCACGAGGAGCGCAGCGTCGCGCTGGTGCGGGCGATGAGCGAGCGGCTGCGCGTCGACAACGCGTCGCGGGCGCTCGCCGTGGTCGTCGCGCGCGAGCACGGCAACATCCACCGCAGCGGCGAGTTCGGTGCCACGCCGATCGTCCGCCTGCTCGAGCGCTGCGACGCGCTGCGCCGGCCGGAGCGCTTCGCCGAAGCGCTGCTCGCGTGCGAATGCGACGCCCGCGGCCGACTCGGCCTCGCGGAGCGGCCGTATCCGCAGCGAGCGCGGCTCTGGGGCGCGCTCGGCCGTGTCATGGCCGTCGACGCTACGGCGATCGCTGAAGAAGCCACCGCACGCGGCCTCGCCGGTGCCGCGATCGGCGCCGCGATCCACGATGCGCGCGTTCGCGCGGTCGCCGAAGGCGAAGGCGAAGACAAAGGCGAAATCGCCTAGAGGCGGTGACGCCGGTCGCCGGCCGCGAAGCCGATCGGCGCGAACGTCACGCCGCGCGTGAAGGCAAGCACCTTGATCAGCTCGCCCATCTCGTGCTCGAGAACGAGCATGAGAGCGTCGCTGCGCGCCGCCGGGCTCGCTTCGACCATCAGCTCGCCGAGACCGCAGTTGAGGAGAAAGCGCGCCTGCGACGTGTAGCCGGCGACCGCGAGCCCCGCGTTCTGGCCGGCGACCGCGAGGGCCGTGAAGTCGAGGTGGCTGGTGATGTCCTTCAGGCCGACGTCGACGAGCGGGTTGGTGTCGGCGCGGTGCGCGCGATGGCACATCAGCGTGCCGCCGGAACGCTGCGGGTGGTAGTACTCGTCTTCGGGAAAGCCGTAGTCAATCAGGAAGACCGCGCCGCGCTCGAGGCGGTCGGCGAGCGTCGCCACGAACGCCTGCGCCTGCGGGTGCAGCTCGGTCGTGCTGCCGGCCGGGAAACCAGCGTCGACCGGCGGCCGCGAGTCGGCAAGACGGTCGGCCCACGCGAACGACTCGCCTTCGCCACGCGCCACGCCGCGCGCGCGCCACGCTATTCCGTCGAAGTGGAGCAGGTCCACCGGCATCGCATCGAGCACCTCGTTGGCGACGACGACGCCCGTCATCGATTCCGGCAGCGCGTCGAGCCAGCGCACGCGCTCGGCGAAGGCACGAGTCGCCTGGCGCTGCCGCTTGCGCAGCGGCGCCGAGACCTCGACGATCGAATAGCGGCGCACGCGCTCGCCGAGCGCACCCAACAGCTCGGCGGCGAGGGCGCCGCTGCCGGCGCCGAATTCCCACAGCTCGTCGCTGCGTGTAACTTCGAGCGCCTGGACGAGCTGGCGCGCCAGGGCCCGGCCGAAGAGGGGCGACAGCTCGGGCGCCGTGACAAAATCGCTCCCCGACGCAGGGCCGCGGCCGACGATCGTTCGCCCGCTCGCGTAATAGCCGAGCCCAGGCGCGTAGAGGGCCAGCGCCATGAAACGGCTGAACGGGATCCAGCCGCCGTCGCGGTCGATGGCCGCGCCGATCAGTCGCACGAGGGCCGCCGATACACTGCTGTCGTCCAAACCCTCGTGCACCGCCCCATTGTAGGAATCGTGGCCACCGCGTTCAGCGCCCTCCCCGACTCGACCGACCGCGACGCCTTGCGCCGCAAGCTCCCGGTCGAGATCGCCAAGCTCGCCAAGCGACTGCACCGCCAGGTGGGCCGCGCCATCGCCGACTTCGCGATGATCGAGGACCGCGACCGCGTCATGGTCTGCATCTCGGGCGGCAAGGACAGTTACTCGCTGCTCGACATCCTGATCGAGCTGCGGGCGCGGGCGCCGATCGATTTCTCGATCGTCGCCGTCAACCTCGATCAAACGCAGCCCGGCTTTCCTGCCGAAGTGCTGCCCGACTACCTTGCCCGGCTCGGCGTCGAGTTCAGGGTCGTCGAGCAGGACACCTATTCCGTCGTCAAGCGCCTCGTTCCCGATGGGCAAACGATGTGCAGCCTCTGCTCGCGTCTGCGCCGCGGCGTGCTGTATCGCGTCGCAAGCGAGCTCGGCGCGACCAAGATCGCGCTCGGCCACCACCGCGACGACATGGTAGCGACGCTCTTTATGAACATGTTCTTCGGCGGACGCCTGAAGGGCATGCCGCCCAAGCTCGTCAGCGACAACGGAAGACACGTCGTCATCCGGCCGCTCGCCTATGTCGCCGAGCGCGACCTGGTGCGCTGGGCCGCTCAGCGCGCGTTCCCGATCATCCCGTGCAACCTCTGCGGCAGCCAGCAGAACCTGCAGCGCGTCCGCATCGGCGAGATGCTGCGCGCCTGGGAGCGTGAGGATCCCGGCCGGATCGACCGCATCTTCGATGCGATGGCACGCGTCGTGCCATCGCATCTCATGGACAGGACCCTGTTTCCCTTCGCCAACCTCCGACCCACCGGTGTCGCCGATATCGATGGCGACCCCGCGTTCGACGTCGACCCCCCTTCGCCTTCGGACCTCGCCGGGAAGAATGATGTCTTTTGGGCGGCCTGGCAGCCGTCGCCGCCGCGTCGAGGAGAGCCCGCATGAGAATACTCGCAACCGTCTCGACCCTGATCACCGCTGCCGCGCTCGCCGGCTGCGCCTCGCTCTACAACCTCGACGCCGACGTCTCCAGCTACAGCCGCTGGCCAGCCGGGCGCGCCCCGTCGACGTACGCCTTCGAGCGCTTGCCGTCGCAGCAGACGCGGCCGCAGCAGGCGCAGCTGCTCGAGGACGCGGCGCGGTCAGGGCTCGAACGCGCAGGCCTCGCCGCCGTTCCCGAAGGCAGCGCACCCGACGTCACGGTGCAGCTCGGGGCGCGCATCACCGAAACGGACCGATCGCCCTTCGACGATCCGTTCTGGTACGGCGGCCGCGGCTTCTGGCACCGACCTTTCATCTACGGGCGCTACGGTTGGCCGTTCGGGGGGCCGGGCTGGCGCCGCGGCGGCCTGTGGGATCCTTCGCTCGACTTTCCCACTTACGAACGCGAGGTCGCGGTCCTGGTCCGCGACAAGCGCTCCGGCGAACCGCTCTACGAAGCGCGCGTCGAGACGCAGGGTCCGACCTCGGGCGTGGCGGCGATCCTGCCGGCGATGTTCGTCGCCGCGATGCGCGACTTCCCGGGCGGCAGCGCCGACAACCCGCACCGCGTCATCGTCCAGCTCCCGCACTGAGCGACGGCGTCGCGGCTCGCGAGCAACCGCGCCGCGCCCGGCTCAGCTCGCCGATTCGCCGATCAGCGAGCGCAGATCGTCGCGATAGCCGGCGAGCTTGCGCGCCGCGTCACGCCGCTGTTCGGCGCTGGTGGCGTTGTGCAGCGCGCTGGCGACGGCGCACTGATGCGCCATCAGCTGCTCAGCGTAGCGCCGGTAGTCCTCGCGCGGCGAACGATCGATGCCGCTCAGGTAGGCGCGCACCTGTGCGACGCCCTCGTCGCGGCCCGGGCTCGCTTCGCGCAGGCGGCGCAACAGGCCGAGCACATCCTGCTGCCGCTGCCTGCGCTCGGCGTAGGCGAATTCGGCGTTGTAGGGCGATTGGCTCACCGACTCGGCGACGAGCTTGCGCTGCGCCTCGTCGAGATCGCCGTAGAGCATCTCGGCCCGCTCGATCTCGCGCTTGACCTGCGCCTGATGACGCCGCTGCGGGTTGCGCTGCAGGTGCTCGTCGCGGTATTCCTCGTTGGTCTCGGCGAAGCGCTTCTCGATGTGGGCGATCTGCGCCGGCGACAGCGTGACGGCCACCTCGGCGATCGTCGGCGCGAGGTATTGCAGCACCGGCGCCATGCGACTCCTGATCTCGCCCGCCCACCCGCACATGCGCTCGGGCGTCGCATCGCCGACCACCTCGGCTTCGGCGCGTGAGAGCAGTTGCACGTAGTCGGGCAGCTGCGTGCGCCGGTGCCAAGCGACCGCCTCGTCGAGGGCCGTGCGTGCCTTCGGCGACTGGGCATCGTCGAAATCGACGTAGCGGTCGAGCCAGCGAAAGGCGAGCGGGCTCGCCTGTCCGTAGCCGAGCCTGACGAAGCCGCACGACGGCAGCAGCACGGCGAGCACGAGCGTCAGCGCCGCGATAATCGAGCGCCGGACGAAGGGCCGGTGCAACGCGGATGGCAGCATGGTGTTGAACGTCGTGGTCATGGCGGCTGGTCAGGGAACGCGGATGAGATCGGCGCGGCCGAAGGTCCTGCACATCCTCGGCGGCCGCCATTTATTGCAACATGTTCTCGGCGCCGCCGCCGGGCTGGGCGCAACGCGGACGATCGTCGTCACCGGCCACGGTGCTGACGCGGTCGAGCGAAGCTCGCAGGCGCCGAGCCTCGTCTTCGTGCGCCAGCAGCCGCAGCTCGGCACCGGTCACGCCTTGCAGCAGGCAGCCCCGCTGCTCGAGGACGACGGCACGACACTCGTCCTCAACGGCGACGTGCCGCTGATCGAGACCGAGACCTTGCAGCGGCTCGTCGCCGCAGCCGGCGCGAGGCGCCTCGCCCTGCTGACCGTCGCCCTCGCCGAGCCGGGCGGCTACGGACGCATCGTCCGCACGGCGACGACGGGTGGCGCCGATGCGATCGTCGCCATCGTCGAGGAGAAGGACGCCTCTGACTCCCAGCGCGCCATCCGCGAGGTCTACACCGGCGTGATGGCGGCACCTACGCGCGCCCTCAAGCGCTGGCTCGCGGCGCTGCGCAACGACAACGCCGCGGGCGAGTACTACCTCACCGACGTCGTCGCGAGCGCGGTCGCCGAAGGCGTCGAGGTCACCGGCGTCGCCGCCAGCGGCGAGACCGAAGTCCTCGGCGTCAACAGCCCGGAGCAGCTCGCCGACCTCGAGCGCCGTCATCAGCGCGCCGCGGCGGCGCGCCTCATGGCTGAAGGCGTTCGCCTCGCCGACCCGGCAAGGGTCGAACAGCGCGGCGAACTTCGCTGCGGCCGCGACGTGGAGATCGATGTCGGCTGCATCTTCGAGGGCACGGTCGAGCTCGGCGACGGCGTCCACGTCGGCGCCTACTGCATCGTCCGCAACGCGCGCGTCGGCGCCGGCGCGACCATCCGGCCATACAGTCACATCGACGGCGAGGCGCTCGGCGCCAGCGTCGGAGCGGCCGCCATCGTCGGGCCGTTCAGTCGCCTGCGAGGCGGCGCCGTGCTCGGCGCCGGCGTCCATGTCGGCAACTTCGTCGAGATCAAGAACTCGACGCTCGGCGAGGGAGCGAAGGCGAACCACCTCGCCTATCTCGGCGACGCCGACGTCGGCGCGCGCGTCAACTACGGCGCCGGCAGCATCACCGCCAACTACGACGGTGCGGACAAGCACCGCACGACGATCGGCGCCGATGCCCACATCGGCAGCAACTGCGTCCTGGTCGCGCCGGTCGAGATCGGTGCCGGAGCGACAATTGGCGGCGGCTCGACGATCAACAAGGACGCGCCGGCCGGCGAGCTCACAGTCGCGCGCGCGCGCCAGACGACGCTGCGCGGCTGGAAGCGGCCGGTCAAGCGCTGACGATCACGCGCCCACCGGGCTGGGCGCTGGGCCGACGGCCAAGCAGAGGTCGGACCAGGCCTTGGCCTTCTCGGCCGGATGGCGCAGCAGGAAGGCCAGCGAGAAAGTGACGACTACCGGCACGCCGGCGCGCACGTGGACTCGGCCGCGCAGGCCGCCCAGCGGAACATCGTCGCCGAGCAGCGCGGCGGCGGCGGCACGGCCGAGGGCGAGGACGCAGCGAGGCGTCACGACGTCGATCGCCTCTTGCAAGGCCCCCGCGTCCGAGGCGGCTCCTTCGCCCACCCCCTTCTGGAGCGCAAAGAACGCGGCGCGACGCTCCCGACTCGGCGCGACCACGCCGGCGTTGATGGCGCGCAGCATGTTCTCGAGCAACTGCTCCTGCTGCGGATCGCCGGCGTCGAGCGGCTCGGAGACGACGAGCCACTCGGCGGGCGCGAGGCCGGGCCAGCGCGGTACCGAGGGCTCCGCCTCGCGCTGCGGCGTCGGCGCCGCGATGGGGTCGGCACTGCGGGCCGAATCGCGCGCCACGCCGGTGGAGGACGCGCCGGCTCGCGCCGAGTTTGCGGCGGGCGGTGCCGGTGCGCTGGAGGCAGCCGGAGCGGCGACCGCGTCCGGTGCCGCGCGCGGGGCCCAGAGATGAATCCCCATCTCGCGCAGCATCGCGCGCTGGCGCTCAGTCCAGCGCATCGCGCACCGCGCCCTCGTCGACGTCGAGACTCATCACGACGGCGTCCTCGCGGCGTCCCTGCGGCGCTGGGTAATAGCCCTTGCGCCGGCCGACCTGCGCGAAGCCGAGGCGGCCGTACGTCTCGCGCGCTTCGGCGTTGCTCTCGCGCACCTCGAGCCAGAGACGCCGGGCGCCGCGCAAGCGGCACTGCTGCACCAGCTCGGCGAGCAGGCGGCGTGCGTGCCCGCGTCGGCGCGCCGCCTGCGCGATCGTGATGTTGAGCAGGTGCATTTCGTCGACGCCAAACATCGCGACGCAGTAACCGATCAGACCGCCATCGACATGGTTCAGCGTCCACGCCGTGTAGCGGGCGGCGAGCGAATCGACGAAGTTGCCGCGCGTCCACGGGAACGGATAGACCGCCAGCTCGACTTCGAGTACGCCATCGAGCGAGGCGACCGTCATCGGCCGCACCACCGCCACCCCGGAGTCGATCCGCGCGCTCATGGTTCGGCACGGGGCTCCGGAGCCTGCCCCTCCCGCTCGGAGGGAGGGGGGCGAAGCGGGGCGGGAGCGGTCCCGACAGGCGCAGCGGCGCGGGCGGCGCGCTGCGCCGCCCGCTCCGCTTCCGTCTCCGCGACCTTGTCGCGCACGTACAGCGGCAAAGCGAGCGCCGCGTCGACGGCGGCGCCGTCGGCCCACGCGTGCTGCGCGAGACAAAGCAGGGCCACCGCGCTCGGCGTCGCGTTCGGGAACAGGGACGCCTCGCCCGTCGCGAGTCGCGCTCCGAAAATGCCGATGGCATTTCCTGCGACCGCCGAGGGCGGCGCGTCGCGCCAGCGTGCGGCGAGCGAATCACAGTCGGCGAGGAAGGGCGCGACGCGCATCGCCCAGCGGCCGTCGTCGTGCTCGTATTCGGCGGCATAGAGCTGGTCCATGCGCGCGTCGATGAGCGACCAGACGCGCAGCCGGGCGCGGCCATCGCGCGCCTCTTCGGCGACGGCGAGCAGGCTGTCGATCGGCAGCACCGGCTTGCCGGCGCCGAAGGCGAGCCCTTGCGCGACCGAGCAGGCTGTGCGCAGGCCCGTGAACGCGCCCGGGCCGCGCCCGAACGCGATGGCGTCGAGATCGGTCACGGCGACGCCGGCCTCGCCGAGCAGGCCGAGGATCGCCGGCAGCAGCGTGGCCGATGCGTGCGCGCCGCCGGCGCCTTCGTGCGCGAAGACGCGATCGTTGTGCCCGAGGGCGATCGTCATGCGTTCGGTCGCGGTGTCGAAAGCGATCAGCGTCGCCACGGCGAGGAAGGCGACCGTGCATCGCCAGAAAGTCTCATCGCAACGAGTTTAGCGGCGTCCTTCGCCGTCGATGACGCGCAGCTCGCATGCGATCATTCCGCATGCGATTGCGATCCATCGCTTCGACGGCGACGCGCTGCCGCCGGGCCCTGATCGGCGCGCTCGCGGCAGCGCTGCTTGCAGTCGCCGCCGTCGTCCCTGCCGCGCCGGCGCGTGCGGCGACGGCGACCGCCCTCGTGTTGAGGCCTGCCGATGCGCGCGGCCTGCCGCGCAGCGTCGAGGCGGCGCTCGCGCGCGGCGGCGTTCCGCGCGAGGCGATGGTCGCGTGGGTGCAGGAGGTCGACGGCGCGCGGCCGCGCGCGGCCTGGCAGGCCGACAAGGCGGTCAACCCGGCGTCGCTGATGAAGCTCGTCACGACCTTCGCCAGCCTCGAGCTGCTCGGCCCTGCTTACACCTGGTCGACACCGGTCTGGCTGCAGGGCCCGATCGCCGACGGCGTGCTTACCGGCAACGTCGTCGTCAAGGGCAACGGCGATCCCAAGCTCGTCCTCGAGCGGCTCTGGCTGCTGACGCGGCGCCTGCAGCAGGCCGGCGTGCGCGAAATCCGCGGCGACATCGTCCTCGATCGCAGCGCCTTCGTCCCCGGCGAGACCAACCCGGCCGACTTCGACGGCGAGCCGCTGCGACCTTACAACGCCGGCGCCGACGCGCTCCTGCTCAACTATCGCGCCGTCCTGCTCACGTTCACGCCCGACCCGGCGCGTGGAGTCGCGACGATCGCCGCCGACCCGCCGCTCGCCGGCGTTCGCATCGATGCCGCCGTGCCGCTCGTCCCCGGCCCGTGCGACGACTGGCGCGGCGCCCTCAAGGCCGAGTTCGCCGAGCCAACGCAGATGCATCTCGCCGGCGGCTTCCAGGCGGCGTGCGGCGAGAAGGTTTGGCCGGTCGCCTATGCCGATCCGAAGAGCTACAACCAGCGCGCGATCGCCGGTCTCTGGGCCGAGCAGGGCGGCAGGCTCACCGGCGTCGTTCGCGACGGCATCGCGCCGGCGGCGACGCCCAGCTTCGAGTTGCGATCGCCGACGCTTGCCGAAGTGATCCGCGACATCAACAAGAACAGCAACAACGTGATGGCGCAGCAGCTCTTCCTCACCCTGGGCGCGACGCAGCGCGGCGCCGGCACGCCCGATGCGTCGCGCGAGGTCGTGCGCCAATGGCTGCACTTGCGGGTCGGTGCCGCCGCCGGCGCCGCGGTGATCACCAACGGCTCGGGGCTAACGCGCGAGTCGCGCCTCACGGCGAGCCTGCTCGGGCATCTGTTGCAGGCGGCGTGGTCGAGCGCGGTCATGCCGGAGCTGATGAGCTCGCTGCCGGTTGCCGGCATCGACGGCACGCTGCGTCGCTCCAAGGGCGTGGCCGGCCGCGCGCACCTGAAGACCGGGTCGCTGCGCGACGTCGTCGGCGTCGCCGGCTACGTGCTCGCGGATTCCGGACGGCGCTATGTCGTCGTCGGCATCGTCAACCACCCGAACGCGAACGCCGCGCGACCCGCGCTCGAGGCGCTCACCGAATGGGCCGCGAGCGACGCCCCGGCGCTCGCCCCGCTGGCGCCGGCGGATCCGCCGTAGAGCGCCCGTTGACGCGAAAATATCCGGCTCGCCGCTCAGAACGGATTGTTCTGCGCGCGCGCGACGGCCAGCCCGCCGAGGAGGTTCTGCACCGCCGCGCTGAGGTGGCGGTCGTCAGCCCAGAGGTACCCGGCCGAGCCGTTCGGCACGAGCGTCAGCGCCGTGCAGTCGAGGATCGACGGCGGCGTCTGCGCCGATTTCGTCAGGTCGCAGACAGGGTCGGTGACGTTGACGATGCCGTCGAGGCCAGGGAACTTCACGATCGCCGAGACCAGCTCGTCGAGCAGGATCAGGCCGATCTTGCGGCCGTCGTTGACGATCGTCCCTCGCAGGCCGGCGTTGAAGCGCGCCGTCATCCGCGTGAGCAGCGCGGCGCGGTCGGTGTCGGCGTGGGAGTTGCGCTCGGCGGCACTGAACGGCGATCCGCCGAGGTCAACGATCGTCGCGAGCAGCACCTTGGCACCGGTGTCGGTGATGCGATTGACCTGGCGGCCGACCTCGGCGCCCTCGGCTTCGACGTTGGCGATGAGCTGCGCTTCGCTTTGGGCCGGGTACTGCAAGTATTCGGCGATGACGTCGTTCTGGCCAATCAGCACCGTGACCAGATCGCCAGCGCCGAGCGGGCTCTCGGCCTGCTGGGCGTCGATCTGCGCGCCGAGGTCGGCGGCGCGGGCGCCCAAGGTGGCGCGGATGCGGTCGGTGGTCGCGACGATGTTCGTCGGCGCGGGATTGCACTGCGGAAACACCAGCCGGTAGAAGCTGGCGACGCTCTGGATCCAGAGCGGGTTGCCGACGCACGATAGCGTCGAGTCGGTCGCCGAGACGGTCGCGTTGACGCTGTACTTGCTGCCGTTGGCGTCGTTGCGGGTGTCGACGATCAGGCTCGATTCGTCTCCGAAGGCCACGACGCGGCCGGCGCCGAAATGCGAGACCTGCTGGCCGCCCCCGCAGGCGGCCACGAGCAGGGTCGCCACCAGCGCCAGGCGGCGCACCGCGCGCCGACGCTTGTCTCTCGAATTCACTGTCATTCCAAGGGACTCCAGGATGGGGATGGGTCAGGCCGCCGCCGCGCGGCTGAGCCGATCGCGAACCCCATCCCACTCGGGACCGGGCGGCGGCTCCTCGACCCAGATCAGATGCACGCCCTCGGCGTCGAGTTCGCGCAAGACCGAAAACAATTCGTGGGCCGCCTGCTCGGGCCGGGCGGGCATGCGCCGGTGCAGGGCGCCGGGGGCGACGCCCGAAGGGATCGACCGCGAATATACCGCCAGCTTCAGGGGGTCGCCGCCCAGGACCTGCAAGGCCATCTTCAGCATCGGCGTGGACATCAGGCGCACCTTGGCCGCCGGCGAATAGTGAGCGAGCAGAGTGCCGGGCGCGCGCGGCGATGCCGCGTCGGCGTCGTGCAGCGGCTCGCCGGCGGCCTCGGCGATGCGTTGTGGCGTCAGGATGCCGGGGCGCAGGAGCACGGGCCGCCCGGTCGAGCAGTCGACGATTGCCGACTCGATGCCGATCCGAGCTGAGCCGCCGTCGAGCACCGCCAGCGCTCCGCCGAACTCGGCGGCGACGTGCGCCGCGGTCGTCGGGCTGACGCGGCCGAAGCGGTTCGCGCTGGGCGCGGCGATGCCGGGCACGCCGGCCTCGTCAGCCTTCACGAGCAGCGCGTGCGCGACGGGATGCGCCGGGCAGCGCAGGCCGATCGTCGCCTGGCCGGCCGCGGCCGCGGCGGCAACGTCGGGGCGGCGCATGACGATGACGGTAAGCGGCCCCGGCCAGAAGGCGTCGATCAGCCTCTCGGCGACCGCCGGCATCGCCGCAGCGAAGGGATCAGCGCCGGCACGGTCGGCGACGTGGACGATGAGCGGATGCCCCGCCGGTCGGCCCTTGAGCGCGAAGATCCTGGCCACCGCCTCGTCGCGATCGGCGCGCGCGCCCAGGCCATACACCGTCTCGGTCGGAAAGGCGACCAGCTCGCCCGCGGCGATGAGACCGGCCGCATACTCGACCGCTTCAGGATCGAGGCCATCCAGCCGCATCGCTAGTCCGGCTGCCGCGCGCCCGCGACCCGGCCGGCGGCGTCGGCGAGGCCGAGCAGACGCGCTGCCTCACCGGCGCGCGCCTCGGCCTCGGAGGCGCCCGCGGCGGTGATCGTGAGGTGGCCCATCTTGCGCCCGGGCCGCGCCTCGTCCTTGCCGTAGAGGTGCAAATGCGCGCCCGGGATGGCGAGGACCTCGCGCCAGTCCGGCGCGCGGCCGCCGCGCCAGAGGTCGCCAAGGAGGTTGAGCATCACGGACGCCGAATGCAGCCGCGGCGCGACCAGCGGCGCGCCGGTCATCGCGCGCACCTGCAGCTCGAACTGCGAGATGTCGCAAGCATCGATGCTGTAGTGGCCCGAGTTGTGCGGACGCGGTGCCATCTCGTTGGCGACGAGCGCGCCGTCGGCGACGATGAAGAACTCGACGCAGAGGACGCCCGCGTAGTCGAGCGCGGCCGCGAGCCTAGCCGCGAGGGCGATCGCTTCGTCCTGCGTGGCGGCCGGCACGACGGCGCGCGCCGGCACGCGCGTCGCTGCGAGGACGCCGGCGGCGTGCACGTTGTCCTGCACCGGCAGGTGGACGACGTCGCCTTGCCGGTTGCGCGCAACGAGGACGCTGATCTCGGCGGCGAGCGGCAGGCGCTTCTCGAGCACGCAGGCGACGCCGCCCAGCGCGGCAAACGCCGCCGCCAGCTCGGCGCGATCCGCGACCGCCCGCTGCCCCTTGCCGTCGTAGCCCAGGCGCGCCGTCTTGAGGATGCCGGGCAGCAGCGTGTCGGCGACGCGATCGACGTCGCACGCCAGCGAGACCGCGGCGTGGGGCGCGCACGCCACGCCGCTGCGCACGAACGCCGCCTTTTCGGCGAGACGGTCCTGGCACACCGACACCGCCGCCGCCGAAGGCGCGACCGGCCGGCGCAGCGCCAACGTCGCCAGCGCCGCCGCCGGCACGTTCTCGAACTCGGTCGTGATCGCCGCGCAGCGATCGCCGAGCCGCTCGAGCGCGAGCGGGTCGGTGTAGCTGGCTCGAATGTGCTCGTGGGCGACGATCCCGGCCGGGCTGAGCGGATCCGGGTCGAGCACCGCCGTCCGATAGCCCATCGACTGCGCGGCGTGGACGAACATGCGGCCGAGCTGGCCGCCGCCGAGCACGCCGAGGGTCGCGCCCGGTGCGATGTACGACGCGGCGTCGGCGCGCCCGGCCGGCGACTGGCCCGCACCGGCCGTCACTTCAGCTCGGCGCTCATCGCCCGCGCCGCGTCGGTCTGGCGGGCCCGGTAGGCGTCGAGGCGGCTGCGCAGTTCGGCGTCGCTGCCGGCGAGCATTGCGACGGCGAAGAGTGCCGCATTGACGGCGCCTGCCCCGCCGATCGCAAAGGTCGCGACCGGGATCCCCTTGGGCATCTGGACGATCGAGTAGAGCGAGTCGAGGCCTTGGAGGTGCTTGCTAGCGACCGGAACCCCTAGCACCGGCACGGTCGTCTTGGCGGCCAGCATGCCCGGCAGGTGGGCCGCGCCGCCAGCCCCGGCGATGATCGCCCTCAGGCCACGCTCAACCGCGCCTTCCGCGTAGGCGAACAACTCGTCGGGCATGCGGTGCGCCGAGACGACACGCGCTTCATGGGCGATACCGAACTCGGCGAGAATCGCGGTGGCGGCGCGGAGCGTTTCCCAGTCGCTGCTGGAGCCCATGACCACGCCGACCACGGCCTTGACACTGCTCACGGCCGTTGCTTCCGGGGTTCGTGAATGAGGCTTGAATTGTAGGCGGCGGGGCTTCACCTCTGCCTTCCCTTCTGCGGCGCGACACCATGCAAGACATCACCCACAAGAATCTCGAAGCCGATCTCGTCAACGCGTCGCTCGCGCAGCCTGTGCTGCTCGATATCTGGGCGCCGTGGTGCGGCCCGTGCAAGACGCTCGGCCCGACGCTTGAGAAGCTCGAGACCGCCTACGCGGGCCGCTTCAAGCTCGTCAAGCTCAACGCCGACGACGAGCCCGAGATCGCCCAGCAGCTCTCGCAGATGTTCGGCGTGCGCAGCATCCCGTTCTGCGTGCTGTTCAAGGGCGGCCAGCCAGTCGACGGCTTTGTCGGTGCGCTGCCCGAGGCCGAGGTTCGCAAGTTCCTCGACAAGCACGTGCCGAGCGAAGAGGAACAGGCCGCCGACGAAGACGTCCAGGCCGCCGAGGAGCTGATCGCCGAAGGCGACACAGAGACCGCGATCGACCGCCTGCAGGCCGCGCTGGCCACCAACCCGGCCAACGACACCGCGCGCTACGACTACTTGCGCGCGCTGCTCGGCGCCGGCCGGATCGGCGAGGCGCGCGCAGCCTTCGATCCGGTCGCGAACAACCCGGTGCTCGACGCACGCCTGGTCGCCGTCGGCCACTGGATCACAGCGCTAGAAGCGGCGCCCAAGTCCCGCCCCCGCGACACTCTCGACGCCCTGCTCGCGGCGAACAAGCGCGATTTCGATGCCCGTTTCGAGCTCGCCCAGCGCCACTTCGCCGGCGGCGAGCTGACGCAGGCGATGGACGAGCTGCTCGAGATCATCATGCGCGACAAGAACTGGAAAGACGAGCTCGCGCGCAAGACCTACGTCGCGATCCTGCAGCTCATGACCAAGGCGCCGAGCGCTGCCGCGAAGGCCGCCGAGGCGCCGACGAAGGGCGCCCTCGAGATTGCCGGCAAGGCTCTGGCTGCGCCGGCGGATCCGGTCGTCGATGCCTATCGGCGCAAACTGAGCATGGCGCTGTTCTAGCGCGGGTCGGGCGCACCGGCCGCGCTCGCGGCCCTCAGTCGCCGATGAGGATCTCGGCGATCCTGGCGTAGCTCGCCGACGTCTGCCGCACGACCTCGGACGGCAACGGCGGCGGCGGAGCGCGCTTCGGCCAGGCGGCGCCATCGACGCGCACGCTCTCGAGCCAGTCGCGGACGAACTGCTTGTCGAAGCTCGGCGGGTTCTCGCCCTCGACGACGGCGTCTTTCGGCCAGAAGCGCGACGAGTCGGGCGTGAGCAGCTCGTCCATCAGCGTCAGCGTGCCGGCGTCATCGAGGCCGAACTCGAACTTGGTGTCGGCGATGACGATGCCGCGCGTGAGCGCGTACTCGGCCGCCTCGCGATAGAGGCGGATCGCGGTGTCGCGCACCTTGACCGCGACGTCGTGGCCGACGATGTCGGCGGCGCGCTCGAAGTCTATGTTCTCGTCGTGCTCGCCCATCGCGGCCTTGGTCGCCGGCGTGAAGATCGGCGCCGGCAGCCTGGAGGCGTTGCTCAGGCCCGGCGGCAGCATCACGCCGCAGACGGCGCCGCTCGCCTGGTACTCCTTCCAGCCGCTGCCGGCGAGATAGCCGCGCACCACCGCCTCGATCGGCAGCGGGCGCAGCCGCCTGACGAGCATCGAGCGGCCACGCACCTGCTCCCGCTCGTCGGCCGCGACGACCGAAAGCGGGTCGTCGCCGGTGAGGTGGTTCGGCACGATTTCGCCGAGGCGCGCAAACCAGAACAGCGCCATGCGCGTCAGCACGCGGCCCTTGCCGGGGATCGCCTCGGCCATGATCACGTCGAAGGCGCTGAGGCGGTCGCTCGCGACCATCAGCATCCGGTCGCTGCCGACGGCGTAGTTCTCGCGCACCTTGCCGCGCGCGATCAGCGGCAGGGAATGGAGCCGGCTTTCGTGGAGCGGCGCGTCGTCGCCGCCGGCGGCGCTCACGCCACCGTCTGCGCGAGTTCGCCCTGCGCATAGCGCCTGGCGACGGTCGTCAGAGGCTGGGCAACGATCTTGGCGGCTTGGCCCTCGCAGCCAAACTGCACGTAGCGCTCGCGGCAGATCTTCTTCGCCGCCTCGCGCGCCGGCTTGAGATAGTCGCGCGGATCGAACTTGTCGGGGTGTGTCGCCAGGTATTTGCGGACCGCGCCCGTCATCGCCAGCCGGATGTCGGTGTCGATGTTGATCTTGCGCACGCCGTGCTTGATCGCCTCCTGGATCTCCTCGACCGGCACGCCGTAGGTTTCCTTGAGGCTGCCGCCGTACTGGCGGATCTCGGCGAGCAGGTCCTGCGGCACGCTCGACGAGCCGTGCATCACGAGGTGCGTGTTCGGGATCCGGCGGTGGATCTCCTTAATGCGGTCGATGGCGAGGATGTCGCCGGTGGGTTTGCGGGTGAACTTGTAGGCGCCGTGGCTGGTGCCGATCGCGATCGCGAGCGCGTCGAGCTGGGTGCGCGCGACGAAATCGGCGGCCTGCTCCGGATCGGTAAGGAGCTGCTCGCGCGTCATGGTCGAGTCAGTGCCGTGGCCGTCTTCCTTGTCGCCGCGCATCGTCTCGAGCGAGCCGAGGCAGCCGAGCTCGCCCTCGACCGTGACGCCCTTCGCGTGCGCCATATCGACGACCTTCCGGGTCACTTCGACGTTGTAGTCGTAGCTCGCGATCGACTTGCCATCGGCCTCGAGCGAGCCGTCCATCATCACCGAGGAAAAGCCGAGATCGATCGCGCTCTTGCAGACGTCGGGGCTCTGGCCGTGGTCCTGGTGCATGACCAGCGGCACCTTCGGCCAGCTCTCGAGCGCGGCCTCGATCAGGTGCTTGATGAAGGGCTCGCCGGCGTACTTGCGGGCGCCAGCGCTGGCTTGCAGGATGACCGGGGCGCCGACCTCGTCGGCGGCGGTCATCACCGCCTGCACCTGCTCCAGGTTGTTGACGTTGAAGGCCGGGATGCCGTAGCCGTTGGCGGCGGCATGGTCGAGCAGCTGGCGCATGGAAACGAGGGGCATGGCGAAATCCTCTGCGAGATCGGTGAAGGCCTGGGAACGCCGCCCGCGCAGTGACGGCTCGGCTTGCGGCCCAAAGGGGCCACTTTAGCAACCCCGCGAGTACCTGCGAGGCGGTCTGGCCGCCTGCTGCCGCGCCTCAGGGGGGCGTCTTCGCTTTCGACGGATCGATGGTGATTCCCCGGCTGCGAAGCTGCTCGACGATGGCGCGCGCGTTGACGTTGCCTTCGGCAGCGAGCTTCGCCGTCGCCGTGGCGACCTGGTCGAGCGATGCACGCAGCTTGATCGAGGCTTGCTCCTGAGGCAGCAGGGCCGGTATTCATCAGCTCGAGCTGCCGCGTCTCGCGCTCGAGCTGAAGGGTTTGGAAGGCGAGCGACGCCGACATCGCGATCGCCAGCAGGAGCACGGGGACGAACGCGCTGCGGACCGGCGCGCCGCCGACCGCGGCCTCCGGATCGAGGAACTCCGGCCTCACGGGTCGAGGGTGCGAGTCGTCGCGCTCACTTGCCGCGAACGCCACTGACCGATGCGGCGCCGCTGGCCGGTGTCGCGGCGCCGTTTGTCGTGGCGCTGAGTCCTTGCGCTGCCAGGACATCGAGCAGCGCTCGATCGTTGCCCCGCGTGCCCGTCTCCGCCAGCGTCTTGACGATCTCACGGTACAGGCCTTCGAGGGCGATCGACTGCTGGATGTATTGCTGGCGCTGCGCGATCGCCGCCTGGGTGTCCCGGTTGAAGGTGAACAGCGTTGCGTTGAGCAGCGTCAGCAGGAGCGACAGGACGCCCAGGCCGATGAGTGCATTGAACTGCCACCTCTTTAGCATGGCGCGCTCAGCGCCGACGCGCCAGCGCCCGACGCCGCGCCATGGTGCTCAGCGCCATCAGCCCGAGCGCCAGCATTCGCTAGGTGGATTGCTCAAGAGGGTACGGGAAAATGCTGGTCGCGTCAGCGCCGATTCGCTCGGGCCGATCGCCTCTTCCCCCATCTGTCTAGACGCTTCAGGAGTCTCGATGGCACCCAACGCGCCATGACCACGCTGCTTGCCCTGGTCGAAGCGTCCGCCCGCGCTACCGAGTCGCGGAGCCGGCTGGCCAAGCGCGATGCCATCGCCGACGTCCTGCGCGGCGCGGCGGCCGACGAGGTCGAGATCGCCGTCGCATGGCTGTCGGGCGAGGTTCGCCAGGGCCGGATCGGCATCGGCTGGGCGACGCTCGCGGCGCTGCGCGGCTCGCCTGCCGCCGTGCCCGAGCTGACGCTGCGCGAAGCCGACGCAGCGCTCGGCGCCATCGCAACCATCGCCGGCAAGGGCTCGTTCGCGGCACGCAGCGCGGCGCTTCGCGTCCTCTTCGCACGAACGACCGCCGCCGAGCAGGACTTCCTCGTCCGCTTGCTCGTCGGCGAGCTGCGCCAGGGCGCGCTCGAAGGCGTGATGCTCGACGCGATCGCCGCCACCTCGGGCCTACCGCTGGCAGACGTTCGCCGCGCGGCCATGCTCACCGGCAGCCTCGGCGCCACGGCCCGCGTCGCCATCGCCGATGGCGCGGCCGGCCTGGCCCGCTTCGCCGTCGCCCTGCACCGCCCCGTGCAGCCGATGCTGGCGACACCGGCCGACGACATCGCCAGCGCGATGGCCCAAATCGGCACCGCGGCGCTCGAGTGGAAGGTCGACGGCGCGCGCGTGCAGGTGCATAAGGCGGGCGGCGAAGTGAAGATCTACACGCGCGCCTTGAAGGACGTGACCGCATCCGCACCCGAGATCGTCGAGGCACTGCAGGCGCTGCCCGCGCAGGAGCTGATTCTCGACGGCGAGGCGGTCGCGCTCGCCGGCGACGGATCGCCGCTGCCCTTCCAAGTGACGATGCGGCGCTTCGGCCGCAAGCTCGACATTGACCGCATGCGCGCCGAGCAGCCGCTGGCTGTGTACTTCTTCGATTGCCTGCACGTCGAAGGCCTCTCGCTGCTCGACCGCCCGGCGCAGGAACGCTTCGACGCGCTAGCCGCCGTCCTGCCCGCCGCGCTCGTGATCCCACGCATCGTCACCGCCGACGTCGGCGCCGCCGAGGACTTCTATGCCGACGCGCTGGCGCGTGGCCACGAGGGCGTGATGGCCAAGGCGCTCGACGCCCCCTACGGAGCCGGCCGCCGCGGCGCGAGCTGGCTCAAGGTCAAGCGCGCGCACACGCTCGACCTCGTCGTGCTCGCCGGCGAATGGGGGCACGGCCGGCGCCAGGGTTGGCTGTCGAACCTGCACCTCGGCGCGCGCGATCCGGAGCAGGCGTATTCATCTAGCGGCTGGGTCATGCTCGGCAAGACTTTTAAGGGCATGACCGACGCGCTGCTCGAGTGGCAGACCCATGAGCTGTTGGCGCGCGAACTCCGGCGCGACAGCCACATCGTCTGGGTGAAGCCGGAGCTCGTCGTCGAGATCGCCTTCAACGACCTGCAGGCAAGCCCGCAGTATCCGGGCGGCATGGCGCTGCGCTTCGCTCGCGTGAAGGGCTATCGCTCCGACAAAGCCGTGGAGGGGGCGGACACGATCGAGACGGTCCGGACGCTATACGAGGCCCAGGCAACGCGGGGTCTCTCCTGACGCCGCCCGCTCAGCCGCGCTCGTCGGCCCGGGTCTCGGGCGAGCGCGGCGCACCCTCGCGCGGATCGCGCTCGATCGTGCTCGCGTACGCCTCGCGGGCGTTCTGGAGCTGCCAGTCGGTGATGTGCCCCATGGAATGCATCCGCTCGACGTCGCGGAACGTGTCGGCGAGCACGGCAGGCTGGATGGCGCTGGGGTTGGCGAGCTGGCGCAGCAGGTCGGTGTAGAGCTGTTCGGCGGTCTTTTCCATGGGCGGTCTCCGTGGCTCCCTGATCTGTCCCGCGCCGATCATGGCATCGGCGCGGGAGAGGCGGCGTCGGGCGTCAGGTGCCGTCGGCGTAGGCCCGCACCCCGCTTTACGGGTTTTTCGCGAGTCGTGCCACGATATCCCCTCGCCCGCCGCCAGGAGAGCGCCTTGAGATCCGACGAGATCGATTTCTTCAACCCCTACCGCCATGGCTTCGCCCGCGTCGCCGTTGCCGTGCCGAACATCAAGGTCGCCGACCCGGCGTTCAACGCCGGCGAGACCATTGCCATGCTCGAGCAGGCGGCGGCGCAGGGCGCCGTCGTGGTCGCCTTCCCGGAGCTTGGGATCTCGGCGTACACGTGCGACGACCTGTTCCACCAGCGGGCGCTGCTCGACGCCTGCGAGGCGGCGCTCGGCCGCATCGCCGCGGCGACGGCGAAGGTCGCGGCGATCGCCATCGTCGGCCTGCCGCTGCGCGTCGACCACCGCCTCTTCAACTGCGCCGCCGTGGTCGGCAACGGCCGCGTTCTCGGCGTCGTGCCGAAGACCTATCTGCCGAACTACGGCGAGTTCTACGAAGCGCGCCAGTTTCAGGCCGGCGACACGGCGGTCTCGACCACGAGTCGCCTGCTCGACGCCGACGTGCCCTTCGGCGCCGACCTGATCTTCGAGACGCCCGACCTGCCGCTCCTGAAGATCGCGTGCGAGCTCTGCGAGGACGTGTGGGTGCCGATCCCGCCGTCGAGCTACGCGGCGCTTGCCGGCGCGACGGTGCTCGTCAACCTCTCGGCGTCGAACATCACGATCGGCAAGTCGGACTATCGGCACCGCCTGGTCAGCGTGCAGTCGTCGCGCTGCCTGGCGGCCTACCTGTATTCGTCGGCCGGGCTCGGCGAATCGACGACTGACCTCGGCTGGGACGGCCAGGCGCTGATCTACGAGAGCGGCGACCTGCTCGCCGAATCGGAGCGCTTCGTCACCGGCTCGCACTACATCAGCGCCGACATCGACCTCGAGCGTGTGTCGCGCGAGCGCATGCGCATGAACTCGTTCGGCTACTCGGTCGAGAAGCACGAGGACAAGATGCGCGCCTTCCGGCGCGTGCCATTCTCGCTCGCCGTGCCGACGCAGATTCCGCTGGCACTCCAGCGCAAGGTCGACCGCTTCCCGTACGTGCCGGCCGACATGGCGCGGCTCGACGAGCGCTGCATGGAGGTCTACAACATTCAGGTCAACGCACTGCTGCAGCGGCTAAACGCGGTCGGCCGCAAGAAGCTCGTGATCGGCATCTCGGGCGGGCTCGATTCGACGCACGCGCTGCTCGTCTGTGCCGCGGCGATGGACCGGGCCGGCCTGCCGCGCAGCGACATCCTCGCCTACACGATGCCCGGCTTCGCGACGAGCGCGCGCACGCTCGACCAGGCCAAGCGGCTGATGGCGTCGGTGCGCTGCACCGCGCAGGAGATCGACATCAGGCCGAGCTGCCTGCAGATGCTGAAGGACATCGGCCATCCCTATGCGCGCGGCGAGAAGGTCTACGACATCGCGTTCGAGAACGTGCAGGCGGGCGAGCGCACCAGCCACCTGTTCCGGCTCGCCAATTTCAACAGCGGCTTTGTCGTGGGCACCGGCGACCTTTCCGAGCTCGCGCTCGGTTGGTGCACGTACGGCGTCGGCGACCACATGTCGCACTACAACGTCAACGCCAGCGTGCCGAAGACGCTGGTCAAGCACCTCGTGCGATGGGTGGCGGCGAGCGGCTCGGTCGAGCGCGGCGACGACGCGGTGCTCGACGAGATCCTTGCCACGCAGATCAGCCCGGAGCTGGTGCCCGGCGATGGGAAGGGTCAGCCCGAGCAGAGCAGCGAGGCGAGCGTCGGGCCGTACGAGCTGCAGGACTTCCACCTCTACCAGATCCTACGCTACGGCTACGCTCCGACCAAGGTCGCATTCCTGGCGTGGACGGCGTGGCACGACGCGGGCAAGGGCGACTGGCCCGATGCGCCCGACGTGCAGCGCAACGCCTACACGCTGGCCGAGATCAAGAAGCATCTGCGCACGTTCTGCTGGCGTTTCTTCAAGACCAGCCAGTTCAAACGCTCCGCCGTTCCGAACGCGCCCAAGGTCGGCTCGGGGGGATCCCTCTCGCCGCGCGGCGACTGGCGCGCGCCGAGCGACTCGGAAGCGACGGTGTGGCTGGAAGACGTCGATCGCATTCCTGACGCTTGAGACCGCCGGAAATGCCAGGGCCGCGTGCGGGCTGCGTTGGGGTCGGTCCTCGAACAGGCGACCTGTCCTGAAGTCGAACAGCTCCGCCGACGTGATCGTCATCGGCGCCGGCATGGCCGGCGCATCCGTCGCCGCCGAACTGGCTCCTCACTGCCGCGTCATCGTCCTCGAGGCGGAAGACCAGCCAGGTCGCCATTCGACCGGGCGCTCAGCGGCGATGTTCTTCGAGAGCTACGGCAACGAGACGGTGCGCGCGCTGACGCGCGCCAGCCGGGCGTTCCTCGAGCACCCGCCCGCAGGCTTCGCGTTGTTCCCCTTGCTGCGCCCGCGCGCCGCCCTGATCGTCGCCGAGAAGAAGCAGCTGGCGCGAATGCAGGCGCTGACCTCGGCGCCCGACGCGGCAGCGAGCCTGCGCCTGGTCGACGCAGCGACGGCCTTGTCGCGATGCCCGATCCTGAGGCGCGAGCGGCTTGCCGGCGCCGTGCTCGACGAGTCGGGCCACGACATGGACGTCGCCGCCATCCATCAGGGCTACCTGCGTCTGGCGCGCCGCGCCGGGGCGGAACTGGTGCTCGACGCGCGCGACCTTCGCATCGAACACGGCGCCGACTGGCAGCTGCACACGCGCGCCGGCGACTTCCACGCGCCGGTCGTGGTCGACGCCGCCGGCGCGTGGGCAGACGTCGTCGCCGGGCTCGCCGGCGTGCGCTCGATCGGGCTGCAGCCGATGCGGCGCAGTGTCGCGATGCTGCCCGGGCCCCCGGGCATCGACATCGACGACTGGCCGATGGTGATCGGCGTCGACGAAGACTTCTACTTCAAGCCCGATGCCGGACAGCTGCTGCTCTCGCCCGCGAACGAGGACCCGAGCCCGCCCTGCGACACCGCCCCCGAAGAGCTCGACATCGCCGTCGCGATCGATCGCTTCGAGCGGGCGACAACGCTGCCCGTCGCGCGCGTCTTGCGCCGCTGGGCAGGCCTGCGCAGCTTCGTCGCCGATCGCTCGCCGGTCGCGGGGTTCGACCTCGAGGCGAACGGATTTTTCTGGCTCGCGGGCCAAGGCGGCTACGGCATCCAGATGGCGCCCGCGCTGGCGCGCGTCGCGGCCGCGTCGATCCTGCGGCGGCCGATGCCCGAGGACGTGCAATATGAAGGTCTCCACGCGGCGGCCCTTTCGCCAGCGCGTGCTGCTTGCCGGGGGGCGCAATCGCTGCAGCGAAAAGGGTAAGGCTGTGCTCCCCGCGAAAAGATAGACGCCGAAGGCGCCGCCTATTCGATCGACGCGCCGCTGCGCTTGATGATGGGCGTCATCACCGTCAGCTCCTGGCGCAAGAATTTCTGCAGGTCCGCGGGCGTGCCGCCGACCGGCTCCATGTATTGCGAATAGAGCTTCTCCCTGATGTCGGGCTGAAGGAGCGCGGCATTGATCTCTTGGTTCATGCGATCGACGATATCCGTCGGCGTCGATGCGGGTGCCATCACCGCCATCCAGGCCACGCTCTCGATGTCGGGAAAGCCGGCCTCTTTCATCGTCGGAATTTCCGGCGTCAGCCGGCTGCGCTTGCCGGTCGAGACGGCGAGCGGCCTGAGCTTGCCCGACTTCACCTGCGGCATCACCGCGACCGCCGGCACGCAGGCGAATTGCACGTCGCCCTGCAGGATCGCGAGCACCGCCAGCGGCGAAGACGTGTACGGGATGTGGACCGCGAAGGTGTCCGTGCGCGCCTTGAGCAGCTCAACGCCGAGCTGCGACAGGCTGCCCACGCCCGTCGACGAGAAGTTGTACTTGCCCGGATTCGACTTCATCGCCTTGACGAGCTCGCCGAGGTTGTTGATGCCGGAGTCGGTACGGACGGCGCAGATGTTGGCCTGCGCGCCGCCGAGCACGACCGGCCGCAGCTCTGTGAACGGGTTGTACGGCAGCGTCTTATAGAGCACCGTGTTGTAGACCAGCGGGCCGTTGGTGCTGACGAGGAATGTGTAGCCGTCGCCGGGCGCCTTGGCGACGGCGCCAGTGCCGTTGTTGCCGCTGCCGCCGGGCCGGTTCTCCACCAGCACAGCCTGGCCGAGCTTGGGCGCGATCTTCTCGGCGACGATTCGCGCGAAGACATCGGGCGAGGAGCCCGCCGCGTAGGGAACGACGATGTGAATCGGGCGGCTGGGCCAGATCGCGGCGCTGCCCTGGGCCTGGGCCGAGACCGCGACAAAGGCCATCGCCAAGGCGGCGACGACAGACAGCCCTCTGCGCGGCAGGAGCACAGTAACGGGGGAGCGAAGACCGTTCATGGATCGATCGGCTCGGTTTCGGCGAAAAAACGCTCCTCACTGGTGATGAAGCCCGCGACCAGGACGCGGTACGCGGCCTCGACGAGGTCGGGCAGCGCAGGCGATTCTGCGGCATCCGATTCGGCCAGAGCGCGCACCCGGGCGAACACCTGGGCCTGGCGCCGCGGCGCGGTCACTTCGAACGAGTTGCGTTTGAAGCGCGTCGCGTCCTTGACGCAGCGCGCGCGAGCGGCCAGCAGCTCGACGACCTGCGCGTCGATCGAATCGATCTCCTCGCGCAGTGCGCCGAGCGTCGGCGCCTGCGGCCGGTAGGCCGGATCGCGGAAGCGCCGCACCGGCGGGCGGTCGGCGCGCGGCCCTTCGTCGGGGATCGGGATGGACATGGAGCGATGCGACGAAGTCGAACCAGTGGGATCGAATTTCGCCAACGATGCGAAATCGAGATCGTTCGCGGTCGCGGTGCCGTTCCTGCGGCCGGGGTACTCGAGCCACTTCATGGCGATGTTGAGCTCCCGGACGATGCCCGCAGCCTCCAGAGTCGAGCCGCCCTCGAGCTGCATCGACTCCGTCGTGTGCGCATCCTCAACCAGCGTCAGGTCGTATCCCCGCTCCAGCGCCCCGTACGCGGTGGCCCGCATGCACCAGTTGGTCGCGGCGCCGGCGAGCACCATGTGCGTGGTGCCCAAGCGGTCGAGCTCGGCATCGAGCGCGGTCTCCTCGAACGACGAGTTGTACTTCTTTTGGATCACGGCCTCGCCCCGCGCTGGCACGAGCTCGGGGACCAGCTGCCACGGCGGCGACCGCATCGGAAGTTCGTGGTTCGAGTGCTGCACCCAGACGACCGGCACGCCGGCGGATCGCGCGCGTTCGACGGCGATGGAGACGTTCGCAACGATGCGTTGCCTCTGCCAGGCCGCGCGCACCACGCCGACCTGCATGTCGACGATAACCATCGCGGCCTGGTGGCCGTCGCGTACCGTTGCCATCGCCTCCCCTTTTTCGGCAGGACCGCGTAGCAATAATGCTGCTACAGCTTCGCATCGAATGACCGCAGTCTACTTATCGCTCGCCACGTTTATCTCCACGCTCGGCGGCGGGCTGCTCGCGCTGACGTTTCGCGATCGGCTCTACTACCTGCTCAGCTTCACGGCCGGGGTGCTGCTCGGCGTGGTCTGCTTCGAGGTTTTGCCCGAGATCTTCTCGATCGCGGCGCAGCACCGGTTCGATACCACCGGCCCGATGGTGGCGATGGTCGGCGGCTTCCTGTTCTTCCACAGCCTCGAGAAGTTCCTGCTGATCCATCACGCGCACGAATCCGACTACGCGGCGCACGGTCATCCGCACGTCGGCGTCGTCTCGGCGCTGGCTCTAATCGGCCACAGCGTGCTCGACGGCGTCGGCATCGGCCTCGCGTTCCAGGTGTCGGAGGCCGTCGGCGTCTCGGTGGCGATCGCGATCGTCGCCCATGACTTCAGCGACGGCCTGAACACGGTCGGGCTCATGCTGACGCACGGCAACACGCCCCGGCGCTCAGCGATCATGCTCCTGCTCGATTCCGCGGCGCCCGTCCTCGGCGCGGCGTCGACGCTGCTGTTCCAGCTGCCGCCGTCGGCGCTTAGCGTCTATCTCGGCTTCTTCGCGGGCTTCCTGCTCTACATCGGCGTCGCCGACATCCTTCCGCAGGCGCACTCGCGCGCCTCGCCGGCGATCGCTTCGAGGCTGATCCTGCTGACCGCCGCGGGAGCGGCGTTCATGTTCGTCGTCAGCCGGCTCGCCGGCAGCCACTGACGGTCGAGGCGCTACGACTCCGCCGGCGCGATCGGCTCGCGCCGCTCGCGCACCGTCAGCCACGCGCCGGCCGCGCCGCAGACGGCGATGAGCGCCATGCCGATGAGCGACACCGAATCGGGAACCTGTGCGAAGACGAGCCAGCCGCCGAGCGTGGCGAAAGCGATCTGCGCGTAGAGATAGGGCGTGAGCGTCGACGCCGGAGCGCGCTGGTAGGCGAGGATCAGGAGGAAGTGCCCTACTGTGGCCATGAACCCCATCAGGCACAGCAGCGCCCAGCTCCGCCATCCCGGCAGCGACGTCCAGACGAAGGGCAGCGCAATCGTCGCGATCAGTGTGCCGACCCAGCCGGTGTAGAAGTGCATCGTCAAGGGCTTTTCAGTGCGCGCGAGGCGGCTCGTCAGCACCTGGAACCACGCGTTCGAGACGACGAGGCCGAGCGGAAGCAGGATTGCCCAGCTGAAGACGGTGCCGCCCGGGCGCAGGATGACCACCGTGCCGGCGAAGCCGCCCACAACGAGCGCCCAGCGCAGCGGCGACACTTCCTCCTTCAGTGTCGTCGCTGCGAGCAGCGTTACCATCAGCGGGGCGATGAGCACGATCGACGTGAACTCGGCGAGCGGCATGTAGCGCAGGCTGAAGAACGCGAGCGTGCTCGACACCAGCAGCAGCGTGCCGCGCAGCAGCTGGTAACGCGGGTGCTCGGTGCGCAGCACGGCGGTGCCGTAGCACGGCAGCAGCACCATCGTCGTCGCCACCGCCTGGAAGGCGTAACGGAACCAGAGCGCCATCAGGATCGGCACGCTCGCGGTGGAGAGCTTTGTCGTGCTGTCGAGCGTCGCGAAGCACGCGACGGCGACGACGACGAGGCCGATGCCGGCGAGGATGCGTTCGGAGGCGCGGTCTCGGGTTCGTTTGTCGGGCATGGCCGCCCGCGTGCCGGACACGCCGCGCTTCAGCCCTGCCCCATCCGCAGCAGGCGCGCCGCCTCTTCGTCCCGGGCGTCGCCGACGACTCGCAGCACGCCCGCGACATCGACCGGTCCCTGCCGTTCGTCGTACCGGCCGGTGAGCGGCGTCGCCGGCTGCAGCACGCCGCGCGTGTAGAGCGCCCAGATCTCGTCGCCGAACCGGGTGGCGAGCAGCTCCGGCGCGAAGCGCCCGAAGAAATCACGCAAGTTGCCGACGTCGCGCAGCAGCATGCGCTGGGCGTGGTTGTTGCCGGCCGCATCCACCGCCTGCGGCAGGTCGATGATCACCGGGCCGTCGGCGGCGAGCAGGATGTTGAACTCGGAGAGGTCACCGTGGATGACGCCGGCGCAGAGCATCCGCACCACCTCGCCGATCAGCGTGGCGTGGTGCGCGCACGCTTCATCGGCCGTAAAGGCGACGTCGTTGAGGCGCGGCGCGGCCGCGCCCTCGGCGTCGACCACCAACTCCATCAACAGCACTCCGTCGTGGAAGTTGATCGGCTTGGGCACCCGAACGCCGGCCGCGGCGAGGCGGTAGAGGGCGTCGACCTCGGCGCTTTGCCACGCGGCCTCCTGCGCCTGCCGGCCGAAGCGAGTGCCCTTGGCCATCGCCCGCGCCTGCCGGGTGTTCTTGACCTTGCGGTTCTCGGTGTAGTCGACTGCCTGGCGAAAGCTGCGCTGTGTCGCCTCCTTGTAGACCTTCGCGCAGCGCGACTCGTCGCCGCAGCGAACGACGTAGACCGTGGCCTCCTTGCCGCTCATGAGCTGGCGGACGACGGCGTCGATCAGCCCTTCCTCGAGCAGAGAGCGCAAGCGCAGCGGCGCCTTCACGCGCGACCTCGCGCGTCGGCTTCGCAGGGCGCGAGCCCCTTGGGTTGTGGCCAGCCTTGCAGCTCGGCGACCCGACGGACCACCCATGCCGCCTCGGCAGCAGCGAACGCTTCCGGGTCGGCGCGCAGGCCATCGTAGCAGCGCTGCAAGGCCGCGCCAGTGTCGTCACCTTCCTGGTGGCGCGCGGCGAGGAAGGCCACGGCATGCAGGGCGATGTCTTCGCAGAGCTCGTGGCGCGCTTCGATCTCGGCGCGCGGCCACAGCGGCCGGCCATGGCGCGAATGAAGCGCGAGGAAGGAGTCGGGGACTAGCGTCTGGTTGTGGTCGTAGTGATCTTGCATCGCGGCCCGCGAGAGTACACCGTGCGAGACGCACCTTTCGGCACACCATGAATGCCCAACGTCCGAGTCAGCTTTTCGCTCTCCCTTGAGGGTTTCGGCGCAGGCGCCGAGCAAAGCCTGCAGGAACCGCTCGGCCAAGGCGGCCTGGCGACGCACGAATGGGCGTCTCGGCGCGCACCTTCCAGCGCATGACGGCGATTCGCGGTCGGCGCCCTCGGCGTCGACGAGAACTTCGCCGCCGCGAGCTTGTCGAACCTGGGGAAAATGTGTCCTCACAACATGGTCGGCCCGGGTGCGCGGCCCGTGGCCCGATGAGACGTTGCAGGGCTGGTGGGGCGACGAGCCGCCCTATCACGTGCCGACGTTCGTCCTTACGCACCACGCGCGGCCGTCCGTCGAGATGAAGGGCAGCACCACGTTCTTCTTCGTCACTAACGGGATCCATGCCGCGCTCGAGCGAGCTCGCGCGGCGGCCGGAGGCCAGGACGTGCGCATCGGCGGCGGAGTCTCTACCGTGCGCCATGACATCGAGGCCGATTCGATCAAGAGATTCACCTCTCCATATCGAACGCTGCTCGGCCGCGGCGAGCGCTTCTTCGCCGGCCCGATCTGCCGAAGTGAGGGTTCGCGGTCACGAAGCGCGCCGCGACCGAGCTCGCAGGCCCGTGGTACTCGCGCGAAACTAGTGTCGTGAGTTACAAGTTCATTGAACTAACAGGCTGCGTTGGAGTCTGTCGTGTAGGTTTCATTACACGGCGAGGCGGCGATGCGAGGAAGGCCCAAGGCGCAATTGGTGTTGCGAGGCCGAGCGAGCGCAGCTTGAGGCATTGACCATGCGGCGCAAGACGGCGCAGGCGTTGGCTCTGCGCGCGCGCATCGTTCTGGGCTGCGCCGAAGACATGGACAACAAGGCGGTGGCTGCGCGCCAGCGGGTCACGCAGCAGACGGTCTCGAAGTGGCGCTCTCGCTTTGTCGAGCATCGGCTCGATGGCCTGCTCGACGCACCGCGGCCAGGCGCGCCGCGCACGATCGACGACACGCGAATCGATGCGCTGATCGCCAAGACGCTGGAGTCGGTGCCGGCCGGTGCCACGCACTGGAGCACGAGGACGATGGCCCGCGAGACGGGCATGACGCAAACGGCCGTCAGCCGCATTTGGCGCGCCTTCGGCTTGCAGCCGCACAGACAGGAGACGTTCAAGCTCTCCAGCGATCCTCTCTTCGTCGAGAAGGTACGGGACATCGTCGGGCTTTATCTGGACCCACCACTGAAGGCGATGGTGCTTTGTGTGGACGAGAAGAGCCAGATTCAGGCGCTCGATCGCACTCAGCCGATCTTGCCGCTGGCCCCGGGCATCCCCGAGAGACGCACGCATGACTACGCCCGTCATGGCACGACGACGCTGTTCGCGGCGCTCGACATCGCAACAGGCGAGGTGATCGGCGAGCTGCACCGACGCCATCGCAGCACCGAGTTCTTGCAGTTCCTGCGCACCATCGAGGCCAACGTGCCGAACGAGCTCGAAGTCCATCTGGTGATGGACAACTACGGCACTCACAAGACGCCCTCCATCAAGTCCTGGTTCGCTCGACATCCGCGATTCCACGTTCACTTCACTCCGACCTCGGCGTCGTGGCTGAACCAGGTCGAACGCTGGTTCGCCACGTTGACCGACAAGTACATCCGTCGCGGCACGCATCGCTCGACCCGACAGCTCGAGCAGGCGATCAAGCAATACCTCGACATCAACAACGCCCGTCCCAAGCCGTTCGTGTGGTCCAAGTCCGCAGATGACATCCTCGCAAGCATCGAGAGATTTTGTCTGCGAACCTCTAACTCACGACACTAGTCCTTCTTCAGCGCGACGGCGGCGGCGCCGAACATGAGCACCGCACCCACGCCCTCCGCCCAGCCGAACCGTTCCGACAGGGCGACCACGCCAACCGCGACCGCGATCACCGGGCTGACGAAGGCGTAGAGCCCAGCGCGGAAGGCGCCCCAGTCGCGCAGCAGCCGAAGGTAGATCGTGAAGCCGGCGAGCGACCCCGCGGCGACGAGGAACAGCAGCGCCGGCAGGGTAGGCCAGCGCGCTAGTGCGCGTACGTGCGCCCCCTCGACGGGCTCGAGCGCGAGCGACAGCGCCGCCAGGCCGACGCCTCCGATCAGCGTCTGCCAGCCCGCGAGCGCTAGCACCGGCATCGACGCGGCGATGGGCCGAGACAGCGCGGCGCCAGTGCAATAGAGCAAGGTGCCGAGCGCGATCGCGGCGAGGCCCCACAGCTCGGCCGGAGCAAACGCCTCCGTGCCGACGGCGCCGAGCGCGCGGCTGGCGAAGAGCAGCGCGAGGCCAACGAGGCCGAGGGCAATCGCCATCAGCTGGCGGAGGCCGATCGACTCGCCTTCGATCCAGCGGCTAGCGAGCAGCGAGAAGACGGGAATGGTGCCGAAGTTCACGATCGCGGCGAGGCCGGTCGGCGCGCGCGCGATGCCCCAGAACAGGAGCGCGTAGTTGCCAGTGTTGACAAGCAACGCGGTGGCGATCAGGCGCGGCCGCGCCGACCGCGGCACCGCCGCCGCGTCGGCGCGTGCCCACGCCAGCATCATCGTCCCGGCGATCGTAAAGCGCGCCGCGGCGAGGAAGATCGGCGGCACGTGCGCGGCGCCGATCTTTACCGGCCACCACGTCAGCCCCCACACCACGCACATCACCACGAACAAGGCCGCGTTCTTGTTCATGGTCGGCGATGCGATGCGCGCACGCGGTCATTGTGGCCACGTGTCCAGCGACCTGCCGGCGCGGGCTCGAGCGCTGATCGCGGCGAGCGCCGGGCTGCTCAGGCCACCATCAGCGCGAACACCCCCGGGAGATAGGGCGGAAGGGCCACGAACTCGGCCATCGCGATCGCCTTGGGGTAGCCCGTCACGCCGCGGCAGACGCCGCCGAAGTGCGAGACGAGCATCGCAGCCGCGGCCATCAGTGCCGGCACCTGCGTGATCAGCAAAGACGATGGCCAGCATCACGGAGCCAATTCCCAGGAACGTCGGCAAGGCGAAGCCGGGTTGAAACGCTTGGCGTCGTCGGTGCGATCAGGAGGAACTGGATAAGGCCTTAGGTGCCGTCGATGCCGACCACGACCACGGACACGATCGTCAGAAGGGCCCGCAGATACCGCACGATGCCGCCGAGGACCACCACCGCCGCGAGCAGGCCGGGAAGGTGCACGAACGCGAGCACCGGCGGCAGCACCGGAATCAGCGTGCCCGGGTCGGCCGCCAGCGCCGTGCCGATTCGCAGGTCGTTCAGCCCGGTGCCGTTGCGCAGGCCGTCGGCACCTGCACGATCTCCCGGCAAGCTCAGGAACATCGACATGACGAAGGTCACCGAGGCAGGGCCGCCGAGCCGCGATGACCCGACCGTGCATACGGGCGCGGAACCCTGACTGCGCATACGGGATCAGCTGCGCAAGCGTGCAATCGATTACGCTAGAGGCCTCTCAGCAGCTCGAAAGGAGGTGATATGTTTTATATCTCACGGTCCGGGACGGATCCCTACGTGCTGTAGCCGGTTCTGTCGCCAGACCCGCGGGCGCTCCACACCACCGGTGGGAGCGCCCGCGTCATTTCAGGGACTGCCGCGATGGATTCGCTGATCGCCGCCGCCGCGCGCGCCCTCGCGGCCGGCGACGCGCTCGGCGCGCTCAAGCGCGTTAGCCTGCGCGAGGATCCGCCGGCGCTGGCGCTGCGCGGCATCGCCATGGCGCAATTAGGCGAGCACGCACGCGCGCGCGTGCTCATCAAGCGAGCGGCGCGCGGCTTCGGTGCCCACGAGGAGTTGGCGCGGGCGCGCTGCATCGTCGCCGAGGCTGAGGTAGCGCTCGCGATGCGTGACCTGGGCGGCTCGCCGCGCGCGCTGGCGGCGGCATCGGCCACGCTCGAAGCGCGTGACGATCGAGGCAATGCGCTTCACGCCCGGCTGATCGCCGTGAGGCGGCTGCTCCTGCTCGGCCGCATCGACGAAGCCGCGGCGTCGTTGGCCGCCCTCGATGCACGCGGCCTGCCGCCCTCCTTACGCGCCGTCGCCGAGCTGGCGGCCGCGGAGGTGGCGCTGCGCTCGCTGCGCACCGCCGACGCCAAAGCCTCGCTGGCGCGCGCGCATGCGGCAGCGGAGCTCACTCAAGTGCCGGCGTTGCTGGCCGAAGTCGCCGAGGCGCGCGCGGCGCTCGAGCGGCCGGCTGCCCGAAGCGTGCGCACACCCTCGCCCATGCCCTTTCCCAAGAGCGTCAGACGAGGCGTGCAGGAGCAGACGCTGCGCATCGACGAGGTCGAAGCCCTGCTCTCCTCGGATGCGCTAGTGGTCGACGCCTGCCGTCGCGGCCTGCGTGCCGGCGCCACGTGGATTCCGCTGGCACGCCGGCCGGTGTTGTTCTCGCTCGCGCGCGCTCTCGCCGAATCGTGGCCCGGCGGCGTCGACCGCGACACGCTCATCGAGCGCGCCTTCCGCACGATACGGCCCGACGAGACCCATCGCGCGCGGCTGCGCGTCGAGATCGGCCGCCTGCGCAAGCTCGCCGCGCCGCTGGCGTGCATCGACGCCGACGCGCGCGGCTTCGCGCTAACGCCGCGCGGCGAGCGCGAAGTCGTCGTCCTCGTGCCGCCGATCGACGGCGATCAGTCGCAACTGCTGGCGCTGCTCGCCGACGGCGTCGCGTGGTCCACCTCCGCCCTCGCGCTCGCCCTGGGTGATAGCCAGCGCACCGTGCAGCGGGCGCTCGTCGAGCTTGAGGCCGCGGGGCGAGTGCGCTCGATCGCGCGGGCGCGCGCGCAGCGCTGGCTGGCGCCGCCGCTGACCGGATTCACGACGATCTTGTTACTCCCCGCTTCGCTGCCGCTCGGCTAGATTGCCCTCACCGCGCCCATCGGAGCGCATTGCAAACGATTGAGGAGTCGGGCCATGAGCCACAGCAAGATCGCTAAACAGGACAGCACATCCGAAGCACCCGCGCGTGCGGCCGAGATCGTGCGCGAATACGGGCCGTTCGCCGGCTCCGACAAGGTGAACGGCGTGAGCCACGACGGCCGTCGTGTCTGGGCCGCGCTCGGCGCCACGCTGATCGCCTTCGATCCCACGAGCGGCGCGACGACGCAGACGATCGACCACGCCTGCGACGCCGGCACCGCCTTCGACGGCAAGCACCTCTGGCAGATCGCCGAGACGCACATCGACAAGATCGATCCGGCCACCGGCAAGGTGCTGGCCTCGATCCCCGCTCCCGAGCCGGGCTCCAACTCAGGCCTCGCCTGGGCCGAGGGGAGCCTCTGGGTGGGGCAGTACCGCGACAAGCAGATCAAGCAGATCGACCCCGCCACCGGCAAGGTGCTGCGCACGATCGAATCGAACCGCTTCGTCACCGGCGTCAACTGGGTTGACGGCGAGCTGTGGCACGGCACCTGGGAAGGCGATGCGAGTGAGATCCGCCGCATCGACTCGAAAAGCGGCGCCGTGCTCGACCGCCTGGCGATGCCGGCAGGCACCGGCGTGAGCGGACTCGAGTCGGACGGCGCCGATCTCTTCTATGCCGGCGGCGGCAGCAGCGGCAAGGTGCGCGCCGTACGTCGTTCCAAAGCCGTCGCGGCTTGATTTACATCAGGAGCAAAAGATCATGAAAACCGCCGTCGCCGAAACCGTGACCGCCGCCACCACCCACCATTGCGTCGTTTCAGCAGATCGTTGGCTTGCCGAGCGTCAGTTGCTGCTGGCGCGCGAGAAGGAACTGGTGCGCCTGCAGGACGATATCGCTCGCGCGCGCCGCGAGCTGCCCTGGGAGCGCGTCGCCAAGGACTACGTCTTCGACGCTCCCGAGGGCCAGCGCTCGCTCGCCGATCTGTTCGACGGCCGGCGCCAGCTGATGGTGCAGCACTTCATGCTCGGCGCGGGCTGGGAGCAGGGCTGCCCGAGCTGCTCGTTCATGGCCGACCACACCGACGGCATGACCGTGCACATGGCCCACCGCGACGTCTCCTTCATGGCGGTGTCGCGCGCGCCGCTGGCCGAGATCGAGCGCTTTAAGCGGCGCATGGGCTGGAAATTCCGCTGGGTCTCGTCGTCGCCGAACGACTTCAATCGCGACTTCCACGTCAGCTTCGGGCCGGAAGATCGGGTCGACGGCTCGGTCTACTACAACTATCGAATGACCGGCTTCAAGAACACGGAAGCGCCCGGCATCAGCGTCTTCTACAAGGACGACGCGGGCGAGGTCTTCCACACCTACTCCACCTTCGGGCGTGGCGTGGAAGTGATGATGGGCACCTACGACCTGCTCGACCTCGTGCCCAAGGGCCGCGACGAGAACAACGGGCCGTACAAGATGGACTGGGTGCGGCACCACGACCGCTACGCGCCGCAGCCCGCCGCCGGCGCGTGCTGCCACTCAAACGTCTGAAGCGATCGCCCCGAGCGCGCGACGAGCACGTCATGGCGAGCCTCTGGCCCTGGCTGGCCGTCGCAGCGATGGGCGCCTTGCACGGGCTCAATCCAACGACCGGCTGGATCCTAGCCGCAGCTTGGGGCGTACGTTCGCGCGATCGGGCGCAGGCGATGCGGGCGCTCGCGCCTATCGCGATCGGGCACGCGGCATCGATCGCTATCCTCGCCGCCGCGGTCGCGTTCGGCGTCGCGATGGATCGCGTCGTGCTGCGCGATTGCGCCGTCGGTCTGCTTGTGCTGGTAGCACTCGTTCACCTTTCGGGCCGCACGCCGAAAGCCGTGCGTGCGCCGGCCGGGCACGCGGGGCTGGCACTCTGGTCGTTCGCGGTCTCCACCGCGCACGGCTCCGGTCTGATGCTGGTGCCGATGCTGATCCCGCTGTGCCTCGGCGCCGCGCGGTCGGGCGCGACGGATGCCGCCCCGCTGACGCTGGCGTTTGCGGCTGTTGGCGTGCACACCGTTACCATGCTCGCCGTCAGCGCGGCCATCGCGCTAGGGGTATGCCGCGCCTTCGACACCTTCGCCTGGCCTCGGCCGGCAGCAGAAATCTTCGCCAGGCCTGTCGAATAGCGGCCGGCCAGATCGTCATCCCTAGGAGGTCTCGGGTCCGAGGCCTCCATTCACCCACCGGAGAAACGCCATGGCCAACCCGTTCGTCCACGTCGAGCTAAACACCACCGACGTCGCCGCCGCGAAGAATTTCTACAGCAAGCTGTTCGACTGGCAGCTCGAAGACGTGCCGATGCCCTCGGGCAGCTACACCATGATCAAGGTCGGTACCGGCACCGGCGGCGGCATGATGAAGCACCCCGTTCCCGGCGCGCCCTCGGCGTGGCTCGCCTACGTCGACGTCGCCGACATCGCAGCGGCGACGGAGAAGGCGCGATCGCTCGGCGCCAAGGTGATGCAGGAGGTCACCGAGGTCATGGGCGCCGGATGGCTCTCGATCGTCATCGATCCAACCGGGGCCGCGATCGGTCTCTGGAAAGCAAAGGGCTGAAGACGCCATGCGCTGACGATCGGCAGCGCGTGCGCTTCGTCCGGAGAACGCGCCTCTCATCGCAAGGTGCTGGGCGTGCCGACTCGCGGCGCCTAGAGTGCGCCATCGTCTTTCCTTAGGATCACGCGATGGGCATCGCCGACGACCTCGAACGCCTCGCCGAGCTGCACCGCAGCGGCGCCCTCTCCGACGCGGAGTGCGCCAGCGCGAAATCCTGCGCGCTCGGCAGTACGCCGAACCCGGCGCCGACGGCGTGTTGCACTGGCTTCATGCGCTGCGCCGCAGCCGCGCCGACCGCTGGCTCGGTGGGATGTGCAGCGGCCGCTCGCCGCCGACCGGGCTGCCCGCGTGGCTGTGCCGCCTGATCTTCCTCTCGCTCGTACTGTGCGGCGGCACCGGCCTGATGCTCTATGTGTTGCTCTGGATCCTGGTGCCGAGGGAGGACGGCGGTGTCGAACTCGGCGCGGGGTCGTTCCGTTCGACTTGAGAAAGGCAGCAGGCGTCACTCCGCCGGCACCGGCTCCTTGACGAGCGCCGCCGGCGCGAAAACTGAACAGTGTCTGCAGGTTCGGCTCAGGTGCGTGGAATCGGCGAAGCCGGTATCGTGCGCGGCGGTCGTCCACGACTGGCTGCTTATGGCCGCGCCCACGGCCGTGTCGACGCGCGCCCACAGCAGGTAGGCGCGAAACGAAACGCCGGTCTGCGTCACGAAGAGGTGCCGGAAGCGACTAGGCGACAGGTCGCGACGCCGGCCGCCTCGCTCAGTGAAATCGGCACATCGAGCCGACTCTGACCCAGGCGATCACGCGGCGGATGCGCGGGTCGACCGCGGTCTCGGGCTCGACTAAAAACATCGCGGTGCACTGCCGACAGCCGTCGAACCGATGGCGGAGACGCGGCGCACGACCGCGCCGATGCTCGCGCCACTCGCCATCATCGCTGGCCATGCGCAAGTGCGAATCCATCGTCAGCGCTATCTGGATAGCGTGGTGGGCATGGTGTCGTCGCGGCCGTATCGCGGCCGAGCCAGAGGCTTCCGCCGCTCCAGAGCAGCACCTGGCCGATGCCCCGGGCGACGCGACGCCGCACCTCGCGCGTCGAGCGCAGCAGGCCCTGAAAGATCAGCCGTTTCGTTCAAGTCCGACACCGAGCTGTTGCACAGAATTCGCTACACGGATCCGCGGATCCGAATCGACATCTGGAGATTGCGATGAACGTTACCCCCTCCAACACAGTTCTTGCCGACTGCCCGGGAGCCGCTTGCCAGTGCGGCTGCAATGCTGTCGCGGCGCCCTCGCACGAGCAGGCCGCCGGCGGCTCCTGCGCTTGCGGCGCAGCCTGCGGCTGCGTCGTCACGAAGCGGGGTCGCCATTGCAACGGCGCGCGGTCTTGAGCACAGCGCCCCGACCTATGAGGCGGGGCGCTGTCGTAGCTCGAGGGGGTTGTCGCCCCGGGCGACCATCCGTTCCTGAACCGAGCCGTCTCGAGGACGCGCTATGCTGGCCATCCTTCAGGACGGCAGACGCCGGAGACTTCTATGCACAGCCCGCCCCATCTTCGATCGACTGCCCGCGCCTTCGTCTGCGCCGCGGCCGGCGTGGCGCTGAACGCGGGCGCGCAATCGCGCCTGCCCACGATCCCGCCGGCCCAGTACACGCCGGAGCAGAAGCAGGCCGCCGCCGACTTCGAGGCCGCGCGCAAGACGCCCGTGTTCGGTCCGTTCGAGCCGCTCATGTACAGCCCGCAGGTGATGATGCAGGCCCGCGCGATGGGCGATTACCTGCGCTACAAGTCGGCGATCGGCACCACGCTCAGCGAGCTGGCCATCCTCGTCACGGCCCGCGAATGGACTCAGGACTACGAGTGGTACGTGCACCAGCCGATCGCCGTCAAGGCCGGGATTCGCCCGGCCATCACCGAGGCCATCGCCGATGGCCGGCGGCCGGCCGGCATGAGCGATGACGAGGAGATCGTCTACGATTTCTCGACGGAGCTGCACCACAACAAGCGCGTCTCGGACGGCACCTTTGCACGTGCCGAGAAGCGATTTGGCAAGCAGGGAGTGGTCGACCTGACCGGCATCAACGCCTACTACACGCTGCTGGCGATGCAGCTGAATACCGCCGCCTACGAGCCGCCCAAGGACGCTAGGCGGCTGGAACGCTTCCCGAAGTAGCTGGCGCCGCGTCAGGTCGCGATCGGTGCCTCCGACGCCGCCAGCTCGCGCCAGATCGCGACCATGATCGCCAGCAAGGTCGGGCCCAGGAAGAGGCCGAGGACGCCGAAGGTCTCGAGCCCGCCGACGATGCCGAGCAGTGCGAGCACAAGAGGCAGCCGCGTGCCGGCGGTCATGAACTTCGGCCGCACGAAATGGTCGGCGATGATCGCCGTCGCGCCGAACGCCAGCAGCACGAGCGCCGATCCGGTCGAGCCTACCGCGAGCAGGTAGACGACGACGAGCCCGAGCACGAGCATCGCGCCGAACGGCACCATGCCGAGCACGCCGGTCGCCAGGCCGATCGCCGCGGGGTGCGGCACGCCGGCGGCGATGCATGCCATCGTCATCAGGAGCGCGACGCCGACGCCGACGAGAACGAGCCCGTTCACCGCGCCGCGGACCGAAGCGACGACGAGCGGCAAGGTGCGACGTCCCGCCGCGCCGAGCTGGCGCGAGACGACGGCGCCGATCTGCGCCGCGAGTGCCGCGCCGTCGAGGTACAGGAAGAATAGGACGACGATGCAGAAGAAGAACTTCATCGCGTCGTGGGCGGCGAGCGTGCGGCCACGGGCGAGATCGAACTCGCCCGCCAGCGAGTGTACGAACGCGCTGAGGGCGCCGGGTTCGCCGAGGCGGTCGTTCCACGCCTGCGCCAACCAGGCGCCGACGAGCGGCACGCCGCCGAGCCAGGGCGGCGCCGGCAGACCACTCTCCTGGCTCGACGTCCATAAGTGCAGCAACGCCGGAACCTCGTGCCAGCCGCGCAGGACGACGTAGGCGAACGGCACGACGAAGACGCAGACGACGGCGCCGGTCAGGAGCAGCGCGCTCCACGGCGCGAAGCGCGCCCCTAGGTGCAGCACGAGGCGCTCGTGCTGCGGCCACGTCGCGATCGCGATCAGGCCCGTCCACAGGATCGGTGTGATCAGGTTGCGCAGGACATGCAGGGCCGCGGCCGCGAGGCCATGACGACGAGGGCGCGCAGGATCTGCTGCTTCATGCCGTCGGTCTCGAACGGCGAATGTCGACGGCTTCGCGAATGGGCGCGATTGTCGCCGCCGCCCCACCGGGCCCTGATTCCGTTCAGCTTCGGTTCATGCACCCGCCAGCAAGATGCGCCCGTCCCAACCGATGGAGCCGTCCATGAACCGCCCCGCCCTCTTCCTCCTCCTCGCCACCGCCACCACCGCCTTCGGCGCGCAAGCGCATACCTACGACGACAACGCCCGCGTCCTCGGCGTCGAGGCGCAGTACGAAAACGTCAGCGTTCCGCGCCAGGAATGCCGGGCCGAGTGGGTCTCGGACGCGCGCGCCGCGGAAAGACGCAACTACGGCGGCGCCGTCGTCGGCGGCCTGGCCGGCGCGCTGCTGGGCAACCAGGTCGGCCGCGGCCACGGCCGCGAGGCCGCTACAGCGGTCGGTGCCATCGTCGGCGCCCTCACCGGCGACAACATCGCCAATCGCGGCCGCTGGGAGCAGCCTGACGAGCCGGTCGCGCGCGAGGTGACCTCTTGTCGCACGGTGAGCGACGTGCAGTCGCGCATCGTCGGCTACCGCGTCGACTACGAGTACCGGGGCCAGCGCTTTTCGACGCTGATGGCCGACCAGCCCGGCGCCTTCGTGCCGGTGCGCGTGTCGGTGGAACCGATTGTGGGACGATAGGCGCCGATGTGCCCGCACCCTCGCCCGCTGCCGGCGCGCTCCTGAGATGAATCCGCTGCTCAAGTTCTTCGCCTGCGCGCTGCTGATCGCCTCGGCGCTGCCGGCCTTCGCCGACGTCGGGCGCGACGAGGCCGCCGCCGTGGCGCAGCGCGTCGCCAGTGGCCGCGTGCTCGCCGTCGAGCGCGCCGAGGCCGGCGGCAAGCCCGTTTGGCGCGTGAAGATCCTCAGCGCCAACGGCGAGGTTCGCGTCGTCGTCGTCGACGCCGCCAGCGGCCGCGTCGTGGGCTGACGGGCCGGGCCGCGGCGTGCGGGTCCTGCTGATCGAGGATGATGCCGCCTTGCGGCTCGGCCTCGCGCGGCAGCTAGAGGTCGACGGCTACCGCGTCGACCACGCCGCCGACGGCGCGGACGGCCTGTTCCAGGCGCAGGAGTACCCCGTTGATCTCGTCATCGTCGACCTCGGCCTGCCGCGCCTCAGCGGCATCGATGTCGTCAAGCGGCTGCGCGGCGAGGGGCGGACGCTGCCGATCCTGATCCTTACCGCGCGCGGCAGCTGGCAGGACAAGGTGGTCGGCCTCGAGGCAGGCGCCGACGACTACCTCGTCAAGCCGTTCGAGTACCCCGAGCTTGCCGCACGCGTCAAGGCACTGCTGCGCCGCTCGCTCAAGGCCGCGTCCGACGTGCTCACGGTCGGGCCGCTCGCCATCGACTTCTCGGCGCAGTCGGCGCGGCTCGGTGGCGGGCTCGTCGAGCTCACCGCCTTCGAATACCGCCTCCTCGAATATCTGGTTCGCGAGCGCGCCCGCGTCGTTCCCAAGCAGGAGCTCGCGGACTACCTCTACCCGCACGACGAGGACCGCGACAGCAACGTGCTCGAGGTGCTGATGGGGCGCCTGCGCCGCAAGCTCGACCCCGACGGCACTCTGGCGCCGATCGAGACGCTGCGCGGGCGCGGCTACCGGTTCACGCTCGGATGAAATGGCGCGATTCGCTGCGCGCGCGCCTGATGCTCAGCGCGGCGCTGATGCTGATCGTGTTTCTCGCCGGTGCCGGGGCGGCCGTGCAGCGCGCCCACGAAGAGAGCGTGCGCTCGGCGCGCTTCGCCCGGTTGCAGGGCACCGTCTACCTGCTGCTCGCGGCCGCCGAGGTCGACGCCGCCGGCACCCTCGTCATGCCGGCGGCATTCCCCGAGCCGCGCCTCTCGCTGCCCGGCTCGGGCCTCTACGCGAGCATCGTCAACGTCGCGCGTGGCAAAACCTGGCGCTCACCGTCGACACTGGGCCTCCAGGCGCCGCTGCTGCGCGACGTCGGCACCGGGCAGTGGCGCTACGAGGTCGCGAGCGCAGCGGGGCACGACTACCTCGCGGTCGGCACCGGCGTGTCATGGGCCAGCAGCGCGGGCTCGGTGCCGCTCGTGCTCTCGGTCGTCGAGGACAAGGCGGAGTTCGACCGCGAGATCGCCGTCTTCGAGCGCACGTCATTGGCGTGGCTGGGCGGCGCCGCGCTGCTGCTGCTCGTCTCGCAGACCGTGCTGCTGCGCTGGGGCCTGGCGCCGCTGCGCGAAGCGACGCGCGAGATCCGCGCCATCGAGCACGGCGAGCAGACGACGGTCGAGGGGCGCTACCCGGTCGAGGTCGCGGCTCACACCGATAACCTCAACACCCTCATCGCCCAGGAGCGGATGCGCCAGACCCGCTACCGCGAGGCGCTGAGCTTTCTCGCGCACAGCCTGAAGACGCCGCTCGCCGTGCTGCGCACCGCCCTGAGCGAACCGGCGACGCTGCCGGCCGCGGTGGCCGCTGAAGTGATGCGCATGGACGACATCGTCCAGCACCAGCTCGGCCGCGCCGCCGCGGGCGGCGCGTCGCGCTTCGTGCCGGCGTTGGCGCTTGCACCCGTGCTCGAGCGCATCCGCGATTCGCTCGCCAAGGTGTACGTCGACAAGGGCGTGACCTTCACGCTCGACTGCGCGCCCACGCTCGCGTGGCGCATCGACGAGGGCGATGCGTTCGAGCTGCTCGGCAACCTGATGGACAACGCCGCCAAGTGGGCACGGAGGTGCGTCGCCGTGAGCGCGCGGCGCGACGGCGATCGCCTGCACCTACGCATCGACGATGACGGGCCCGGCTTCGGCGACACGACGGCCCTCCTGCAGCTGCACGTGCGCGGCGATGAGCGCGTGCCGGGGCACGGCGTCGGCCTGGCGGTGGTCGACGAGCTTGTGAAGAGCCACGGCGGCGAGCTGGCGCTGGCCCGGTCGGAAATGGGCGGCGGGCGCGTCGAGATCGTGCTGCGCTCGGCCTGATCGAAAGCTGACTTTCGTTCAGGTTCGGTTCATGGTGGATCGCGCAAGATGACCTCATCGCAACTCCAGGAGCCGTCATGAACCGCTTCTTCGCCTCTAACAAGTTCCTCGTCGCCGCGACCCTCGCCGCCGCGGCGCTCGGCGCCGCCACCGTTGCGGAGGCCCGCCCGGACGTCTACTTCTCGGTCGGCTTCCAAAACGGCCCGGCGTGGGTCGAGCAAGAACCGGTGTATGTCCAGCCGCGACCCGTGTACGTGGAGGCTCGCCCTGTCTACGTGCAGCCAGCGCCGGTGTACGTGAGACCGCCCGTCTACGTCACGCCGCGCGAGGTGTTCGAGCGCCCGCGCTGGGGCGGCTACGACGGCCGCCCCGAATGGGAGCGCGAGCGCGCCTGGCGTCAGGCCGAATGGCGTCGTCACGCGTGGCGCGAGGACTTCCGCGGCGACGACCGCGACCAATCTCGCGACCGAGACCGCGACGATCGCAAGCGCCATCACTGATCATCCGCGCCGGGCGGCGCAATTCGCCGAGGCGTTCCTAGCGGGGAAGGTCTCTATGATGAGCCACCCCTCAGGAGCCCTGACGCCATGCCTGCTCTCATCCATCGCCGTTCGGCACTGGCGCTCGCCGCCGCGACCATCGCCCCGGCCGCCTGGTCGCAGGCCGCGGCCGACGCCACCCTCGCGCAGATCAAGCAGCGCGGCACGCTTCGGGTCGGCGTCACCCAGGCTCCACCCTGGTACTCCAAAGACCCGAAGTCCGGCGACTGGGCGAGCGGCGTCGGCGTCTCGCTTGGCAAGCAGATGGCCGCCGACCTCGGCGTGAAGTTCGAGCCGGTGGAGGTGACCTGGGGCACGGCAATCGCCGCGCTTCAAGGCAACAAGATCGACATGATGTCGATGATGGACGCCACGCCCGAGCGCGCGCAGGCGGTCGATTTCCCGAAGACCCCGCTGCTTTACTACTCGCTCGCGGTGCTGGCGCGCGACGATCTACCGGTGAAGACCTGGGCCGATCTCGACAGGCCGGCCGTGCGCATCGCCGTGCCGCAGGCGAGCAGCATGGACAAGTTCCTCAGCGAGAACGTCGCCAAGGCACAGATCTCGCGCTTCCCCGGCAACGCCGAAGCGATCGCCGCATTCCAGGCCGGGCGCGCAGATGCGGTGTGCCTCTTCCACCCGCCGCTGCTGGCGGCTCGGCAGAAGCTCGGCGCCGGCAAGATCGTCGTGCCGACGCCTTCGCAGTCGCAAGCGTCGAGCGTCGCGGTTAGGAAGGAAGCCGACAAGGCCTGGGTCGAGTGGGTCGACAAGGAGATCGGCAAGTTCTATACGAACGGCCAGACGCAGAAATGGTACGAGGAGTTCCTGGTCGGCTTCGGCCTCGACCCCAAGGCCTCGCCGCCGGTGATGAAGGAGATGCTCGGCAAGTCATAGCTGGCCGGCGCGCGCACTCCTTGCCGTCACGTCGATGCACGTCTGGAATTTCGCCCCGGTATGGGCGAATGCCGACCTGCTGGCGCTCGGTCTCCTCAACACGCTGAAGGTGACCGGCGCGGCGCTCGCCTTCGGCGTGCCGCTTGGCCTCGTGCTCGCGCTCATGCGCCTCTCGCCGCGATGGCTCCTGGCGTGGCCGGCGGGCGGGGTGATCGAGGTCTTCCGCACCACGCCGCCGCTGGTGCAGCTGTTCTGGTTCTTTTTCGCGCTGCCGATCCTGATCCACGTCGAGATGACTCCCTACGTCGCGTCGGTGCTCACGTTTTCGATCCAGTCGGCGGCGTTCTTCGCCGAGGTGTTCCGCGGTGGCATCGTCTCGGTCGAGCGCGGCCAATGGGAAGCGGCGCGCGCTCTCGGCATGGCACCGCCGCAGGTCATGCGGCGCATCGTTCTGCCGCAGGCCGTTAAGCGGATGATCCCGGCCTTTCTCGAGCGCGCGATCGAGCTGATGAAGACAACGACGCTCGTCGCCATCGTCTCGTATGCCGACCTCCTGTTTCAGACCAACGAGGTGGCGCAGAAAACGTTCCGGCCGCTCGAGGTGTTCACCGTGACGGCGCTGATCTATTTCGTCGTCATCTTCGCGGCGAGCCAGCTCGTGCACGGGCTCGAACGTCGCCTCGCCGCGAGCGGCGAAGGGATGGCGCGCTGATGGGTGCGCTCTACCGCTGGAACTTCGCGCCGGTGCTCGACAACCTCGACGTGCTCTGGGCCGGCGCAATCGGCACGCTGCGCCTATTCGTCATCTGCCTAGTGCTCGGTTTCGGCTTCGGCCTCGTCGTCGGCCTCGGCCGGCATGCGCGAACGCGCTGGCTCCACCTGCCGGCGACCGCCTTCGTCGAGTTATTCCGCAACACGCCGGTGCTGGTGCAGATCCTCTGGTTCTACTACGCGCTGCCGATCCTGCTGCCCTTCCAGATCAGCCCGCTGACGGCGGCCGCGCTCGGCATCTCCCTGAACTCGGCCGCGTTCTCGGCCGAAATCTACCGCGGCGGCATCGAATCGATCGACCGCGGCCAAGCCGAGGCGGCGCGCGCCCTCGGCATGACGCCGGCGCAGGCCATGCGCCGCATCGTCCTGCCGCAGGCGCTGCGAAGGATGCTGCCCGCGCTCACCAACCGTGGCATCGAGATCTTCAAGATGACGACGCTGGCCTCCGCTGTGGCCTATGTCGAGTTGCTGCAGCAGGGCAAGCTTCTCGCCTCGCTGAACTTCAACCCGATCGAGACGTACACCGTGATCGCCGTCGTCTTCTTCCTGTGCCTCTTTCCGATGGTGCAGGCGACGTATGCACTTGAGCGGCGACTCGGCCGGTCGGACGCATGACGATGGGCGAGGCTTCCTCGCGGGTCGGCGACACGCCAGCGCACTCGGCGCAGCCGCTGATGCGCGTGCGCGCGCTGCACAAGGACTTCGGCGACCACGCGGTGCTGCGCGGCATCGATCTCGACGTCATGCCCGGCGACCGCATCACCATCCTCGGCGCCTCGGGCTCGGGCAAGAGCACGCTGCTGCGCTGCCTCAACTTCATGGAACGGCCGACCGCCGGCATCGTCGAGCTGGCAGGCCAGGCGATCGGCCGCGCCGCGCCTGGCAAGGCCGATCCCGGCCGGCGCACGTACGACGAAGCCGAGCTGACACGCGTGCGCCAGCGCGTCGGCATGGTGTTCCAGCAGTTCAACCTGTTCCCGCACATGAGCGCGCTCGGCAACGTGATGGAGGGGCTCCGCACCGTTCGCGGCCAGGGCCATCCCGAGGCGCGCGAGCGCGCCCGGGCTGAGCTCGCCCGCGTCGGCCTCGCCGACAAGGCCGAGGCCTACCCGGCGCGCCTTTCGGGCGGACAGAAGCAACGCGTGGCCATCGCCCGCGCGCTGGCGATGGATCCTGAGGTGCTGCTGTTCGACGAGCCAACCTCCGCGCTAGACCCCGAGCTGGTCGGCGAGGTGCTGCGCGTGATCCGATCGCTCGCCGAGGAAGGCCGCACGATGCTGCTGGTAACGCACGAGATCGGGTTTGCGTACCACGTCGCTAACCGCGTGCTCTTCATCGCGGAGGGCGTGATCCACGAGCAGGGCACGCCCGACCAGGTGCTCAAACACCCGAGCGAGCCGCGCACGCAGGCGTTCGTGAAGCGCCACCGCGAATTCGACTTCTGACCTCCTTCGAGAACGAACGCCATGACCGCAGCTCCCACGAATGCGCTTGCCCAGGGCGAAAGCGCCCAGGGCTACCTCGCCGACCCGCGCAACGACGTCGTGCTCGTCTACATCAACGGCGCCTACCTGCCGCGTGACGAGGCGTGCGTCTCGATCTTCGATAGCGGCTTCGTCCTCGGTGACGGCATCTGGGAGGGCCTGCGCCTGGTGCAGGGCCGCATCATCAGCCTCGACGCGCACCTCGACCGCCTCTACGAAGGCGCGACCTCGATCGCGCTCGACGTTGGACTCACGCGTGCCGATCTGACGCAAGCGCTGCTCGACACGCTGGCGAAGAACGCGATGACCGATGGCGCGCACATTCGGCTGATGGTGACGCGCGGGCTCAAGCGCACGCCCAACCAGGACCCGCGCTTCGTGATCGGCAAGGCGACCATCGTCATCGTCGCCGAGTTCAAGACGCCTAAGCCCGAGTCGAAGGCGCGCGGCCTCTCGCTCTTCACGTCGAGCTTTCGCACCAGCGGACCCGACGTCTTCGACCTGCGCCTCAACTCGCACAGCCGCCTCAACCTGATCCAGGCGCTGATCCAGGCCATCCACGCCGGCGCCGACGAAGCGCTGATGCTCGACCCACGGGGCTTCGTCGCGAGCTGCAACTCAACCAACTTCTTCATCGTGCGCCACGGCGAGCTGTGGACCTCGACGAGCGCATATTCGTTCAGGGGCATTACGCAAAAGAACGTCATGGACGCCTGGACGGCCGCCGGCGGGGTCGCCCGCGAATGCGATTTCACGCTGGCGCAGGTTTACTCGGCGAAGGAGGCGTTTGTGACGGGAACGCTCGGCGGCGTCACGCCGGTCACGAAGGTCGACGGTCGAACGATCGGCGACGGGCGGCCGGGCGCGCAGACGAAGCGGGCCGGCGAGCTCTACCTGCGCTCGGTCACCACGTCGATCGAGGTCTGAACAGGCGCGCTCGATGCCGCTCAGGCGGGCGGATCGCCCGTACCCGAGCTTTAGCGTGCGGGAGCATCATGAGCGCCTGATTCGCAAACTCCTGCGTCAGCTCGGTCGCGCGGCGCAGGGCGAGCTCCTGGTCGTGCTCGAGCTCGACGTTCTCGAGCATCAAACGATCACCTTGCTGCCAGCCGGCGCGAAATCCATGCGCTTCATCTCCTCCATCAGCCATGTCGCCATCACCTGGCACCGCTGGCCTTCGAGAAACACCTAGGTGTTCTCGCGCAGAGTTTTTCGTTGCCCTCGAAGGCGCGGTCGACTTTTGGCACGCGCCATCTTGACGAGAACACGCGCAACGTCGGCGGAAGTCGCGACGTCGTTTCCCAGCCGAATCATCTCGGCCCCAAGTCGCGCCTCATCGCCGATCGTCGCGGGGACATCGTTCAGCGACGCGAGCGGGGCCAGACCCGGTTGCGACCAGCCTGATCAAGCGCCTCGGGAAGCATGGCGGGATCGTGGACGGATTTGTAAGTCGAGGTGACCGCCACATGTGCGCACGGCGCAGCGACCCGCGGCAGTATTGTCAATTTCGCCCTCGTCGCGGCGGCGAGTACTTCGGGCAATTCGCGCGTCGCGATGAACTCCGAGCCGAAGAACGCGGGGCTGAGCAGCAGTACCGCGGCTACCGAGGTGTCGAGCGCTTCCTTTGTCTATCCGAACCAGCGCGATCCGGGAGCGGGTGCGCGTGTCGTCCCAGGCGGCGAACCGGACACTGCTTGAAAGACTCCTCGACCGGATGCAGCTCGGCGAGCCATGCGCGGTCGGCGTGCGAGTAGCTGACGAAGAAGCCGTCTCGCATGGGCGCGCGCTCGCCTGTCACCGGGTTCATCGCGTCGGCATTGTGGCGCGCCCCGCCCCGTTGGCGGCAGCTTGCGCCGCAGTTCCACGCCGCACGCCGACGCGCGCACGCCGCGCGTTAGCGCCGCAGCATCTGCTTCAGGGTCTCGCCAGCGGCGGGTTCGGCGAGATCGAGCTCGTCCTGCAGCGCCTGCAGGTGCAGCGCGAGAATGCGTCGGCCGCGGGCGACCTCGCCGGCAGCGATCGCTTCGACGAGATCGACGTGGTCGCCGTGCATGGCGTCGTCCTTGCTGCGACGTGTGCCGTGCGCGAGGAGGATGAGCGGCATGCGCGAGAGCAGGTCGTCGAGGAGCTGGGCGAGAATCCGGTTGCCACAGTGCTCCGCGAGCAGGCGGTGGAATGCGATCGCGAGCCGATAGCCTTCCTTCACGTCGCCCGACTTGAACGCACGCTCCTGCGCACGCACGTGCGCACGCATGGCCTTCACCGTCGCCGGCACCGGTGAGCGCGCCAGCACTTCGACCACCATGCCCTCAATCGCCAAGCGCGCTTCCAGGATCTGGCGGCAGTCTTCGGCCGATGGCTTAGCAACTGTGGCGCCGCGGTTGGGCGCAAGCTGCAGTATCCCTTTGTGCGCAAGGCGCTGCAGCGCGGTGCGCACGCTCGTGCGGCTCACCTGGAACAGCTCGGTGAGCTCCGCCTCCTTCAGCTTGACGCCGGGTCCAAGCCTGTGCTCCTGCACGGCCGCGTGGATGGCGGCGTACACGCGCTCGTCGGCGGTCGGACGCGCGCGAGAAACGCCGATGGAAGAGGAGTCGTTGGCGTGCACGAGGATCGAAAGCGAGGCGGCGAATTCTAGACGCCGGCCCCCTGGCACGGAAGTTTCTTTGGACAATCCAGCCCGGGTTTGTTCTACAAGATTCGCCCCAACGCGTCGACCAGAATGCTCATTTCCGGTGCCGTATGCCCCCTTCGAGGGCAGCGGCAAAGATGTCGGAGCCTCCGTTGCCAGCCTCAACTTCGTCTTCCAGCTTTCCCTCGCTGCGCACTTTCCTCGATGCGCTGCCCGAGCACGAGCTTCTGCTCGTTCCAGGGCTCGCCGATCTCGACTACGTGAAGACCGCGCTCGTGCTCGATCTCGATGCGAGAAAACGCCACCCTGTCGTGCGCTTCGATCCGCCCCCGGGCGGAGTTCCCGTGGTCGCCAACGTCTTCGCCGATCGCGAGCGCATCGCCCGCATCGCCGGCACGACGCGAAGCGGCTTCAACGGCGCGTGGGTCGCCGCGCTCGAGCACTTGCTACCGGCGGTTGTCGTCGAACGCGGGGAATGCCAGGAGATCGTTACCGAGGGCGACGCGGTCGACGCTGCTGCGTTGCCGATCACGCGCCACTTCGCCGGCGACGCCGGCCGCTACATCAGTTCGGGCATCCTCGTCTGCAAGGACCCGGACACGGGCGTTCGTAACCTCAGCTTCCAGCGACTGCAGCTGAAGGGGCGCGACCGCTTCGGCGCGAGCCTGCATTCGCGTGGTCACATATGGGAGCACCTGCAGCGTTGCCAGGCGCGCAGCAAGAACCTCGAGGTCGCGATCGTGATCGGATGTCACCCGGCGATCTACCTGGCCGCTGCGGCGAAGGTGGCGATGGAGGTCGACGAGTTCGCGATTGCCGGCGCACTGCTGAAGCGGCCGGTCGAGCTGGTCCGGTGCAAGACGATCGACGTTGAGGTGCCGGCCGGAGCCGAGTACGTGCTCGAAGGCGAACTCCTCTCCGGAGTCGAGGAAGACGAAGGGCCGTTCGGCGAGTACACCGGCTACTCGACGTATCGCTCGACGCGCAACGTCTTCGTCCTAAAGGCGATCACGCGCCGCGCGGCGCCCATCTTTCTCGACATCGTCCCCGGCATGACGAACGACCACCTCCTGCTCGGACGCAGCGCCAAGGAGGCGCACGTCTACGGGCGCCTCAAGGAGATGGTGCCCAACCTCGTCGCGCTCAACTATCCGAAGTCGGGAACGCACTTCCACGCGTATCTCTCGCTGAAGAAGAGCGCCGAGGGGCAGGCCCGGCACGCGCTCATGCTGCTGCTCGGCCTCGACAACTACATCAAGTTCGCCGTCGCCGTCGACGCCGACGTCGACGTCTACAACGACGACGATGTGCTCTGGGCAATGGCCACGCGCTTCCAAGCCGACACCGACATGTTCATGGTGCCCAAGGTGTTCTGCAACCGGCTCGACCCCTCGTCGGTCGACGGCATGTCGGCCAAGCTGGGCATCGACGCCACCGCGCCCCTCGACTGGGACGTGCAGCGCACCGCGCTGCCGCCCGACGCCGTCGAATGGGCGCGCCGATTCATCGATCGATCCTGAGCTCCGGAGATTACCCATGTCGCTTTCGCACTCTCGCCGCGCCGTGCTGGCGCTCGCCGCCGCCGCTCTCGCGCTGGCTACGCCCGTCTTCGCCCAGTCGCCCGGCGCCAAGCCGCCGGCGAAAGTGAGCTTTCGTCTCGACTGGAAGCCGGGCGGACAGCACGCGCCCTTCTATCTCGGCAAGGAGCGCGGCTTCTACGCCGCCGAAGGCATCGACCTCACGATCATCTCAGGCTCGGGCTCGTCCGACTCGATCAAGCAGCTCGGCGCCGGAGCCGTCGACCTTGCGCTGGTCGATGGCCTCGTGCTGGTTCAGGGCGCCGAGCAGAAGGTGCCGGTCAAAGCCGTCGCCGCGTACTACCAGCGCACGCCGATCGCGCTCATCAGCCCGAAGACGAAGCCGCTCACCGACCCGCAGCAGCTGACGCGCGGCGCCAAGATCGGCTCCAAGCGCGCGAGCGCGACGTCGCAAGGCCTCGCGGCGCTGCTGGCGGTCAACAAGATCGATCCGAAGACCGTGAACCTAGTGGACATCGGCTTCGGCGTGCAGCCATTGCTCGTCGGCCAGGTGGACGCGCTGATGGGCTTCACGATGAACGAGGCGATCGAGGCCGAATCGGCCGGCATGCCGGTCGCGGAGATGCTGATCGCCAACCAGGGTGTCACCGCCTATGGCCTCACGATCGCAACGAGCGACAAGTTCCTGAAGGCGCAGCTCGAGATCGTGCGCGGGTTCCTGCGCGCGACTCGCCGTGCGGTCGAGGCGAGCGCCGCCGACAGCGCCGCGTCGGTCGAGGCGTTGACCAAGTCTGTCAGCGAGGTCGACGTCGGCCGCGAGACCAAGGTGCTCGCGAAGACGGTCCCGTTCTGGTCGGTGCAGGGCAAGCCGCTCGCGAGCTTCGGCATCGAGACGGCGGCAGGCTGGCAACAGACGATCGAGACCGCGAAGCGCGTCGGCCTCGTCGAGACCGCGCCGAAGGTGTCCGACGTGCTCGCCGAGGGCTTCGCCCAGTGATGGCGGCGGCGGCGGCCGCCGCCGTTCCGCCCTGCATCTCGCTGCGCGAAGTGAGCGTCGCGTTCGAGGCGCGCGGCCGCCGTGTGCAGGCGCTCAGCGACGCCACGCTCGACATCGCCGAAGGCGAGTTCATCGCCTTGCTCGGCCCAACGGGCTGCGGCAAGAGCACGCTGCTTCGCGTCATCAGCGACCTGCTCCGCCCGACAGGTGGCGTGCTCTCGGTGCGTGGTCAGCCTGCGGCCGACGCGCGCCGCCGCAACGACTTCGGCTTCGTCTTCCAGGAAGCGGCGCTCCTGCCGTGGCGGACCGCGCTCGCGAACATCCGCCTGCCGCTGGAGGTCGTGGGATACGACGCAGCAAAACGCAACGATCGCTGCGCCGAGCTCCTCGCCAGCATGGGCCTCGTGAGCTTCGGCAACAGCTTCCCGAGCGAGCTCTCGGGCGGCATGAAACAGCGGGTCGCGATCGCCCGCGCGCTGTCGTGGAACCCATCGATCCTGCTCATGGACGAGCCGTTCAGCGCGCTCGACGAGATAACCAAGAACCAGCTGCAGGACGAGCTTCTGCGGATCTGGGAGCGGGAGAAGAAGACGATCGTCTTTGTGACGCACAACATCTCCGAGGCGGTCTACCTCGCCGACCGCGTCGTCGTCATGTCGGCGCATCCCGGGCGCATCCACAAGGTGATCGACGTGGCCTTGCCGCGCCGGCGCGGGCCGGATATCCGCGACACGATCGAGTTCGTTGAGCAGATGCGCCTCGCGCGCTCCGCGCTCCTGCAAACGTGAGTAATCCGAGCGGCGAACGCGCATGTCGAACGTGACCTCGCCGCGGCGCGGCCAGCTCGAGGGGATGGGACCACCGCTTCTCATCCTCGCCGTGGTCCTCGTCGCGTGGGAAGCCGCGGTGCGGCTGCTCGACGTGCCGCCGTGGCTGCTGCCGGCGCCATCGAAGATCGCGCTGCGCTTCGTTCGCACGCAGGATCTCCTGTACCACACGGGGCTCACGCTGCTCGAGGCCGGCGCCGGCTTCGCGATCGCGGCGGTACTCGGCGTGGCACTCTCGGCGGGAATCGCAAACTCGCGCTTTCTTGAGCGGGGCCTCTTTCCCTACGTGATCATTTCGAACGCGGTGCCGATCATCGCCATCGTGCCGCTCCTCAACATCTGGCTCGGCTTCGGCATCACGACCAAGATCGTCATTGCCGCGATCATCACGTTCTTCCCGATCGTTACCAACACCACGCGCGGCCTGAAATCAGCGGACGAGCGCATCCTCGACCTGATGCACTCGATCAACGGCACCGGCACGCAGGTGTTCTTCAAGGTGCAGCTGCCGAGCGCGCTGCCGTTCATCTTCGCGGGGTTCCGGATCGCCGCGTCGCTGAGCCTCGTCGGCGCGGTGGTCGCGGAGTTCTACGGCGCCGACCGGGGCTTGGGTTATCTCGTCATCACCGCAGCGACGCAACTGAGAACCGACCTCCTCTTCGTCGCGATCATCGTGCTCGCGGCGATCGGCGTGACGACGTTCTGGCTGTTCGGCTTCCTCGAGCGCCGCGCGCTGCACGGGCAGGCCGAGACGGACCAACGGCGATGAGCGCGAGCGACGGTGCGACGGTCCCAGCCGCATGCGACCTGCTCGTGCGCGACGCGCTCGTCGTGCCCGCTGATGCTGCCGCAACGCCGCCCTTCTTCGGCTGGGTCGCCGTCGCAGGCGAGCGAATCAGCGCGGTCGGCCCTGGGAGCGCACCGGCGACGTTCCACGCCGGCCGCATCGTCGATGGCACCGGCTGCGCGCTCGTGCCGGGCTTTGTCAACACGCACGCACACTCGCACTCTAGCCTGACGCGCGGGAGCGCCGAAGGGCTCGCTCTCGCCGATTGGATCGCAATGATCGAGCGCGAGCAGGCTCTTCTCAGCGACGACGACGCCTACGTCGCCGCGCTCGCGACCTACGGCGAGCTGCTGCTTTCGGGAACGACGACCGTCCTCGACATGTGCCTGCGCCCCGAGTCGGCGCTGCGCGCCGCGCGCGAGATCGGCATCCGCGCGATCGTCGCGCCGTACGTGCTCGACGGCCGCGCCTTTGCTCCCACGCTCGCTGACGTCGCCCGGCTGCTCGAGCGCAACCGCGCGCCAGGCGACCGCACCGCCGTCTGGGTCGGACTGCACGACCTCGAGTCCTGCGCCGACGAGACGATCCGCGAAGGTGCGGCCCTCGCCCGGCGATTCGGGACGGGAATCCACCTGCATTGCGCCGAAAGCCGCGGCAACGTCGTCCGCACGCGCGGGCGCACCGGCGCTTCGCCGATTGCGCACCTCGACGCCCTCGGCGCGCTCGGTCCGACGACGGTGCTGGCGCACTGCGTCTGGGCCGACACCGAGGACATCGCGCTGCTCGCAGCACGCGGCACGGGCGTCGCGCACTGCCCGCATGCGAACCTCAAGCTGGGGTCCGGCATCGCGCCAGTGCCCGCGATGCGCGCGGCGGGCGTACGTGTGAGCCTCGCTACGGACGGTGCGAAGGCGAACAACCGCCTCGACCTGTTCGACGTCATGAAGTTCGCCTCGCTGCTGCACAAGGGCGCGGCGCTCGACCCCCGCGTGCTCGCTCCGGGTGACGTGATCGCGATGGCGACGCGCGACGGCGCCGCCGCGCTCGGCCTCGAGGCCGGCGAGATCACCGTCGGCAAGCTCGCCGACCTTGCGCTCGTCGACCTGCGCTGCTTCCACCTGCAGCCGGCGATTCCAGAGGCCATCACGACGAACCTCGTCCACGCCGCGCGCGGCAGCGACGTGCGCACTGCGATCGTCAGCGGCGAGGTCGTCGTCGAAGGCGGCCGGCTGGTGCACGTCGACGAAAGCGCCGTCCTCGCCGCAATGTTCAGCGCAGCCGCGGCATTGCTGGAGGCATCTCGATGAAGCGCTTGATCGTTGCCATCACGGGTGCGAGCGGCTCGATCTACGGGGTGCGCATCCTCGACGCGATGCGCGCGGTCGGAGGGTGGAGCACCGACCTCGTCATCTCGCCATCCGCACTCGTCACGATAACGCAGGAGCTCGAACGCACGCGCGAAGAAGTCGAGGCGCTCGCTACGCGCGTCCATAACGTGCGCGACATCGGTGCGAGCATCGCCAGCGGCTCGTACGCGAGCGAGGGCATGGTCGTCGCGCCGTGCTCGATGAAGACGCTCGCCGCGATCGCGCACGGCTTCAGCGACAACCTCGTCACGCGCGCAGCAGACGTCGTTCTCAAGGAGCGGCGCCGCCTCGTGCTGCTGCCCCGCGAGACGCCGCTGAACCTTGCGCATCTGCGCAACATGGTCGCCGTGACCGAGATGGGTGCGATCGTCTGCCCCCCGGTGCCGGCGTTCTACAACCGGCCGGCGACGATCGACGAAGTCGTCGATCACACAATTGGTCGCGTGCTCGATCTGTTCGGCATCGAGCATCAGGGGATGGTGAAGCGCTGGAACGGTCTCTAGTCTAGGGTGCCCACCAAGGAGCGTGCCCCGGTTCGATCGACGACGGCGGCCGTTTCCGGTGGCGTTTCAACCCGAGACAGAATCCACGAGGGGGGGCTGCTGCGCGTTTGACGCAGTGCGCCGGCGTCAGAACACGTCGAGCGTCGGAAAGGCATCACTGCCTTCGATGCAGTTCCACAGCAGGCAGGCCAGGCCCAGGTCGCCGGTCCAATGTGAGTGGCGGCCTCGACCGTAGTCGGCCCGGTGCCGCTCGACCTGCCCACAGGCGTGCATCGCCAGCGCGCGGGCGCGGTCGAGCCAGATCGGGTCGCCGCTGCGTCGCCACAGCTTGAGCATCGCGAAGCCGCTGCCGGCGGTGCCGTGGCACAGGCTGGCGCCTTTGCTCAGCGGGCCGGCGTGCCACGTCAGCGCACCGGCCTGCAGCAGGAGCGTGTCCCATTCGGGCGTGCGCGGCGCGGCGGCCAGCCGGCAGACGATGCCCGGCGCGCCGTGGCAATCCTGCACCGGCGGCCGCGAATCGACCGAGCGCTGAGGATTGACTTCGGCAAACCAGTTGGCGCCGCCGTCCGCGTGCTGCGCGGTGGCCCGCAGCGTCGCCAGCGCGCGCTCGGCCACCAGCGCCACTTGACCAGCCGGCAGCAGCGCCGCCGCCCGAAAGAAAGGGTAGGCATTGCCGGCGAAACCATGGCCGGCGCCGATGTAGCGCACCGGCGTGCGGCCGTACAGGTTCTGCACCCACAGCCACGTGCCGGTGCCGGCATCGATCTCCATTTCGGCCTGCAGCACATCGGCTGCCTCGCGCACGAGCGCGGTCCATCGTGCCTCGCGAGTCGCCTCGGCCATGTGGATGGCGGCCAGCACCGTGCCGGGGTTGCCCCACAGCGCCTCGCGGACGGGATTGTGCAGATTGCCTCGAACGGTGTCGAACAGGTGCTGGCCGAGCGCTTCGTCTCGCTGCAGTGTCCAGTCCAGCAGATCGAACCCCGCATCGCCGAACAGGTACGGGGCGCTGCCGTGTCGGCTGTCGGCGAGCAGCGGCCGGTTGGCTTCGCGCAGCGTGGCGACAAAGGGCGGGAAATCCGGCAGCGCCTCCATGACCCCGCGCTGCTCGAGATACCGTAGCGCCCAGATCACCCCGCCTGCGCCGAAATACAAGTTGTGAAAACGGTCGATTGGCGGCTCTGGGTCGTCGAGCGGATGCGCGCGCCAGCCCAGGCCGGGCTCATAGGCCGCGATGGCCGAATCGGCGATGCGCCGGATCGCCTCGCGCGGAGCGGCTTCGTCCCACGGCGAAGCTTGCAGCGGCTCGTGCCGCGTGGGGTCGAACACGCCGGTCATCATGGTCGGTGCTGCTGCGTGCGGGGCGCCTTGGCGCGGCACTGGCCAGCCTAACGGATGTGCGGGGCTGTCATTCCTTCGCCAGCGCGCTGAGGCGGGCTGTCAACAGCAGCCCCGCGACCGAACAGGCGCCGGTGGCCACCCACGTCCACTGCCAGCCGCCCGTGGCGCTCGCCACTGCGGCCACCAGCGGCGGCCCGGCGAATTGACCGAGCGCCGACCATTGCTGGACCCAACCGACAGTCGTCGACAACGTGCCTTCGCTCGGCGCCAGTCGCACCGCCAGCGCGAACAACGTTGCCGGGATCAACCCGCCGACGCCCGAGAACAGGAGCACCGCGCCGTAGCGCAATGCCGGCGCCAGGCTGGCATCGCCGCTGCCAGCGAAAGTGGCCGTAGCGGCCAACGCCATCGTCGCGAAGCCGATCGTCAATAGGCGAGATGGCGCGACGCCGCGTTGCAGCAGCCGGCCTGAGCCGATGTTGCCGGCCATGTTGACGGCCGCGACGGCAGCAGTCAGCACGCCGGCCGCCGCGCCCGCGATACCGCTCTGGACGTAGATCGACGGCAGAAAGCCGATCACCGCCAGCCACTGCCCAGAGTACATCGCGAATGACGTCGCCACCAGCCACGGGCCGGGCGCGGCCAGCGTCTGGCGCAGCTGCGCGAGCCACGACGACGGTAGTGCGGCCGTGGCCGGACCGGCGGCGGCGGGCACCGCGTGCCGGAGCCACAGCGCCATGGCCGCGGACAACGCTGCCAGCGTCCACCACCAGCCGCGCCAGCCGATCGCCGTGATCGCCAGCGGCCCGAACAGCAGCGCCAGTGCCGTGGCCAGCGGCATGTAAGCGCCCCACAAGCCCATCATCGCGCTCACCCGCTGCGGCTCGATCAGCGAGCGCACCAGCCCCGGCGCCGGCAGCACGACGAGCAGGAAACCGAAGCCTTCGGCGCCGCGGAGCATCATCAACGGCGCCGCTCCCTGCGCCAGGCCGCCGAGTGCGCTGACGATCGCCAGCAGCACCAGTCCCAGCGTCATGCTGCGACGGCCCCCCAGGCTGTCGGCGACTACGCCGAACACCACGCCGAGGGTCATTCCGGCGAGCTGCACGAGCGACAGCAGGAAGCCGGCCTGCACAAGCGTCAGTCCCAGCGCGTTGCGCAGCACCGGGATCGCCGGCGGCAGCTTGCCGATATGCAGCGCTGCGACAACGCCAGCGAGGATCACGAGCAGCGCAGGATCGACGCGGCGCGCGGAAGTTGTCGTCATGGGCGGCGAGTATCAACGCCACTCTATGGCGCGGTCGGGTTCCATGCCGGCTTTCAACCGGCGCGAGAATGACGGCGGAGCGCCGTCCCGCCATCGACTTCAACACAGACCACGCGTTTTCACTGGGAGCCTTGATGACCCCCGCCATCACCGCCTTCACCGCCTTCACCGCCTTCACCGCCTTCGAACATGCGCCCGATCGAGACAAGGGACCAGCGCGCGACATGCGCGTTCGCTGGGCGCTCGAAAGGTGGGCCAGCCCTACGACGTTCGCCTCGTGTCGTTCAGCGCGATGAAGGAACCGCGCATCGAGCGCTTCACTCTTTCGGGCAAATTCCGACCTGGGAAGAAGCCCTATTCGCGTCGGGGGCGGTCGCGTTTCCCTATCACCGAGCGCCATGCGGGCCAGCTGCCCGACGGTGCAAATGCCCGGGCTCGCGCGATCGCATGGAGGTTCGCCGAATCGGGCGCAGCCAATAAATGCTTTCGTGCGATTCCTGAATCTTCACGTACGTAAACGCACTCAGATGATGAAGTCCAGCCGGCCCGTGCCTATTGCCGCAGTCTGAAGCGTTGAAGCTTGCCCGTCTCCGTCCGCGGCAGCGCCTCCCGAAACTCCACCGCCCTCGGGTACTTGTACGGCGCCACCGTCGCCTTCACGAAATCCTGCAGCTCCTTCACCATCGCCTCGTCGGCGGAGTGTCCTGATCGCAGCACGACGAATGCCTTTACGATCTGACCGCGCTCCTCGTCGGCGGCCCCGACTACGGCGCACTCGGCCACCGCCTCGTGCCGCAGCAAAACGTCTTCCACCTCCAACGCGGCGATGTTGTAGCCGGCCGAGATGATCATGTCGTCGGTGCGCGACTGGTAGAAGAAGTAGCCGTCGGCGTCCTGCAGGTAAGCGTCGCCCGTGTAGTTCCAGCCGCCCTTCACGTAGTCAGCCTGGCGCGGGTCGCTCAGGTAGCGGCAGCCCGTGGGGCCTTGCACCGCAAGGCGGCCGATCGTGCCGACCGGCACGTCGTTGCCGTCCTCGTCGACGACGCGCGCGCGATAGCCCGGCACGGCGACGCCGGTCGCGCCCGGGCGCGCGTGCGCCTCGTCGGCGGCGATGAAGATGTGGAACATCTCGGTCGCGCCGATGCCGTCGATGATCTCGATGCCGGTCGCTTCCTTCCACAGCGCGCGGGTCGCGGCGGGCAGCGCCTCGCCGGCGGCGACGCATTTGCGCAGCGTCCCGCCGTCGCGCATGCCGAGCTTTCTCTCGCGCGCGCCGGCGGCCATGGCGCGGTACGAGGTCGGCGCGGTGAAGCAGACGGTCGCGCGGTGGGCCGCGATCGCCTCGAGCAGGTCGGGCGGGCCGGCCTTCTCGAGCAGCACCGTCGAGGCGCCGATGTGCATCGGGAACACCGTCAGGCCGCCGAGCCCGAAGGTGAAGGCGAGCGGCGGGCTGCCGATGAAGACGTCGTCGGGCGCGGCGCGCAGCACGTGCGGCGGGAAGCACAGGCAGCTCGCGATCACGTCGCGGTGGAAGTGCATCGTCGCCTTCGGCTGGCCGGTGGTGCCCGAGGTGAAGGCGAACAGGCACGTGTCGTCGGCGGCGGTGTCGACGTTGGCGAACGGCTGGCCGGCGTGGCGGGCCATGCGCGCTTCCAGGCCGTCGGTGGCGGCGGCGCCGTGGCCAACGGCGAAGTGGACGATGCGCGCGAGCCGGGGTTGCGCCGCGGCCGCCGCGGCGAGCTCGCCGCCGAGCGCCGCGTCGCACAACGCGATCGTCACGTGGCCGCGCTCGACGATCTGGCCGAGCTCCTTGGCGCGCAGCATCGGCATCGTGCCGACGGCGATGCCGCCCGCCTTCACCACCGCGAACCAGCAGGCGACGAGCATCGGCTTGTTGGCCGAGCGCAGCAGCACGCGGTTGCCGGGCACGAGGCCGCACTCGGCGACGAGCACGTGGGCGATCGCGTCGGCCTTCTGCTGCAGCTCGGCGTACGTCCACGACGGGCCGCCGGGCGCGCTGACGCAGCGCCGGCTGCCGCGGCCTTCGATCACGTGGCGGTCGAGCAGCTCGCTCGCGCAGTTCAACCGCTCGGGAAACTGCAGCTCGGGCAGATCGAAATGGAACTCGGGCCGCGCCTCGGGCGCCGGCAGGTGGTCGCGCGCGAAGGTGTCGACGTGTGCAGAGCGGATCATGTCGGAAGGCGCAGCGGCGCGGGTGTCGACACGGCGCTATCCGATGACGCGATCAGCGCGCGCCAGGAGCGACGGCGGGACTGAGACGCCGAGCTGCCGTGATGTCTTCAGGTTGATGACGAGCTCGATGATCGTCGGCTGCTCGATCGGCAACGCGGCGGGCAACGCGCCTCGCAGGATGCGGTCGACGAAGTAGCCGACGCGGGCGTATGACTCCCCCAGGCGCGGGCCGTAAGAACAGAGCGCGCCGCTCTCGGCCATGACCGCCCAGCCGGTGATCACCGGCAGCCGGCGCGCCAGGGCCAGGTCGACGATCTTCTGGCGGTGGGTGACGACGAAGCCGTCCGACAGCACGAGCAGGGCGTCGGGCGGCGAAGCGGCGATCGCCTGCAGCGCCGCGTCCAGCTCGGGCTCGGTGCTCGTCGGGTAGGCCGACGTGCGCAAGCCGAACTCCCTCGCCTTGCTTTCGACGACGGCATGCTCGAGCGCCTGACCGGGATGCAGCGGGTTGGCGAGGACGCCGACGCGACGCATGCCCGGCACCAGTTCCCTCAGCAGCTCCAGGCGCTTGCCGTTGAGCTCGGCGAGCATCAGCGTGGCGCCGGTGGCGTTGAAGAGCGGGTGCGCGAGGTCGGTGGCAATTCCCGCCGACACGGGATCGGCGCTGAACTCGTAGATCACGGGCACCAGGCGCGGCGCCTTCACCACGAGCGTCGTCGCCACCCCGTGCGTGACGACCACCGTCGCCTGGGCGCGTTCGAGATCGGCGACGAATTTCGGAATCAGCGAGAGATCGCCTTCGGCGAAGCGCAGGTCGAACACGAGCGAGTCGGGCTCCGAATGGCCACGGCGCGCGAGGTCCTCGCGGAGCGCCTTCAGGAAGTTGGCGGCAGCGGCGGTGCCGCCGCCACTGATGAACCCCACGCGCTGCACGGCGGCCGGCGCGGATCGCCAGCCGAACGCGCCGGCCCAGGCGGCAGCGCCGAGGCACAGTTGGCGACGGGTCGGACGCGATGAGTCACGCATGGCGATCCGCCGCCCCGTCAGAACGCAGCGATCCCGGTGATCGCCCGGCCGAGGATCAGCGCGTGCACGTCGTGCGTGCCCTCGTAGGTGTTGACGACCTCGAGGTTGACGAGGTGGCGGGCGACGCCGAACTCGTCGCTGATGCCGTTGCCGCCGAGCATGTCGCGCGCCGTGCGCGCGATCTCGAGCGCCTTGCCGCACGAGTTGCGCTTCATGATCGAGGTCAGGTCGGTCGCCGCCGTGCCTTCGTCCTTCATGCGGCCGAGGCGCAGGCAGCCCTGCAGGCCGAGGGCGATGTCGGTCAGCATGTCGGCGAGCTTCTTCTGCACCAGCTGGTTGGCGGCGAGCGGCTTGCCGAACTGCTTCCGGTCGAGCGTGTATTGGCGGGCGCGGTGGAAGCAGTCTTCCGCGGCGCCGAGCGCGCCCCAGGCGATGCCGTAGCGCGCGCTGTTGAGGCAGGTGAACGGGCCCTTCAGGCCGCGCACCTCGGGAAAGGCGTTCTCCTCCGGGCAGAACACCTCGTCCATGACGATCTCGCCGGTGACCGACGCGCGCAGGCCGACCTTGCCCTCGATCTTCGGCGTCGACAGGCCCTTGGCGCCCTTGTCGAGGACGAAGCCGCGTATCGCACCCTCGTCGTCCTTCGCCCAGACGACGAACACGTCGGCGATCGGCGAGTTGGTGATCCACATCTTCGAGCCGCTGAGCGAATAGCCGCCCGCGACCTTCTTCGCCCGCGTGATCATGCTCCCCGGGTCGGAGCCGTGGTTCGGCTCGGTCAGGCCGAAGCAGCCGATCCACTCGCCGGTCGCGAGCTTGGGCAGGTACTTCTGCTTCTGCGCCTCGCTGCCGAACTCGCTGATCGGCACCATCACGAGCGAGCTCTGCACGCTCATCATCGAGCGGTAGCCCGAGTCGACACGCTCGACCTCGCGCGCGACGAGGCCGTAGCAGACGTAGTTCATGCCACCGCCGCCGTACTGCTCGGGGATGGTCGAGCCGAGCAGGCCGAGCTCGCCCATCTCGCGGAAGATCTTCACGTCGGTCGTGCCGTTGCGGAACGCGTCGAGCACGCGCGGCAGCAGCCGCTCCTGCGCATACACCTGCGCCGCCTCGCGCACGGCGCGCTCGTCGTCGGTGAGCTGCTGCTCGAGGAGGAGCGGGTCGCTCCAGTGAAAGCTTGCCTTCGCCTTGCTGGCCATCTTGTTTGCTCCTGCTACGGTGGGGTGGGCGCATCGGGAACGACCGCCGTCACCTCGATCTCGACCTTGGCGCGATCTTCCATCAGCGCGGTCACCTCGACCGCCGTCATGGCGATGCCGAAGACGCCGATGATCTCGCGAAACGCCGCGCCGACCTCGCGCCCGGCGGCGAGGTACTCGCGCTTGCTCGTCACGTACCACGTCATGCGCACGATGTGCTCGGGCCGCGCGCCGCCCGCCTGCAGCACGGCGACGACGTTCTCGAGCGCCGTGCGGGCCTGCGCCGCGAAGTCGTCGCTCGCGAACACGCCCTCGGGGCTCCAGCCGACCTGGCCGGCGACGTAGACCTGGCGCCCGCTCGCGGCGACGCCGTTGGCATAGCCCTTCGGCCGCGGCCAGCCTTGGGGCAGGAGCGCTTCGTTGTTCATGGCTTGTCTTTCGCGGGTGTGCCGTCGTGGTGCCTGAGCAGGTCGCGGCCGATGATGAGCTGCTGCACCTCGCTCGCGCCTTCGTAGATGCGCAGCGCGCGGATCTCGCGGTAGAGCCGCTCGACCGTCTCGCCGCTCTGCACGCCGCGGCCGCCCCACATCTGCACCGCGGCGTCGATCACCTGCTGCGCGCCTTCGGTGGCGGCGAGCTTGGCCATCGCCGCCTCGCGCGTCACGCTGGCGCCCTGGTCGCGCAGCCAGGCGGCGCGGTAGGTGAGGAGCGCGGCCGAGTCGATCGTCGTCGCCATCTGCGCCAGGCTCGCCTGCGTCAGCTGGAAGTCGCCGAGGACGCCACCGAACATCTTGCGCGAGGTGGCGCGCGCCATCGCCTCGTCGAAGGCGCGGCGGGCGAAGCCGAGCGCGGCGGCGGCGACCGAGGTGCGGAAGACGTCGAGCGTTCGCATCGCCACCTTGAAGCCTTCGCCCTCGGCGCCGATGCGCTGCCCGGCGCCGACGCGGCAGCCGTCGAAGCGCAGCCGTGCCAGCGGGTGCGGCGCGATGACGTCGATGCGCTCGGCGACGCCGAAGCCGGGCGCGTCGGCGTCGACGATGAAGGCGCTGATGCCGCGCGCGCCCTTCGCCGCGGGATCGTCCTTCTCGGCAGTGCGCGCGAAGACGACGTAGAAGTCGGCGATGCCGCCGTTCGAGATCCAGGTCTTCTCGCCGTCGAGGACGTAGCCGTCGCCGTCGCGGCGCGCGGCGCACGCCATCGCCGCGACGTCGGAGCCGGCGTCGGGCTCGGAGAGCGCGAACGCGGCGATCGCCTCGCCCCTCGCCACGCGCGGCAGGTAGCGCGTTTGCTGCTCGGGCGTGCCGGCGAGGCTGATCGCGCCCGAGCCGAGCCCCTGCATCGCGAATGCGAAGTCGGCGAGGCCGTCGTGACGCGCCAGCGTGTCGCGCGCGAGGCAGATCGAGCGCGTGTCGATCGCGTCGTCGGCGCCGCCGTGGGCGCGGCCGGCGACGGCGTGGGCGAGCCAGCCGGCCGCGCCGAGCGCGCGCACGTGCGCACGGCAGGCGGCGTCGACGGCGGCGCGGTCGCTGCCGTGCGCGTCGCCGAGCGCCGTCGCCGCCCACGCGTCGAGCTCGGCCGCGAAGGCGCGGTGGCGCGGCTCGAAGAACGGCCAGCCGAGGAAGTCGCGGGCGGCAGCCATCACCATTTCGGCGCGATGCGCTCGCCCGGAAGGATGTCGTACGGGTCGCCCCAGCCCGGCTGCGCGCGCACGCGCTCGCGCCAGGCGGCGAGGTTCGGGAAGCGCTCCTCGAGCACGTAGCCGCTCTCTTCCGCCGGAT
>JBBRFW010000003.1:0-103122 GCA_038241255.1 Burkholderiales bacterium
ATGAATTACCTGCAGGGCGATACCCTGCAGGATTTCATCGTCACCGCGCGCGACCTCAAACGTGACAAAGTATTTCGGGAATCGACGATTCGTTCGTTGTTCGACGAGATATTGCGCGGCCTGCGCATCGTCCACCAGCACAAGATGCTGCACCTCGATATCAAGCCGGCCAACATCTTCATCACCAACGAGAACAAGGCGGTCCTGCTCGACTTCGGCGCGGCACGCGAGGTGCTGAGCAAGGAAGGCAACTTCATTCGGCCGATGTACACGCCGGGCTTCGCCGCGCCCGAGATGTACCGCCGCGACGGCACCCTCGGGCCGTGGACCGACATCTACGCGATCGGCGCGTGCATCTACGCCTGCATGCAGGGCTATCCGCCGAACGACGCGCCGCAGCGAATCGAGAAGGATCGGCTCGCCTTGTCGCTCTCGCGCCTGCGCAACGTCTACAGCGACAACCTGATCGAGGTCACCGAGTGGTGCATGTCGCTCGACCCGCTGTCCCGGCCGCAGAGCGTGTTCGCCCTGCAGAAAGAGCTCTCGCGTGAAACGGAGCGGCAGTACACGAAGCTGAGCTTCAGCGAGCGGCTGAAGCTCCAGCTCGAAAACCTCACGGCCAGCGCGAAAGCCTGACCGTTCGCTGATGCGCTTCTCCGTCTACCAGGTCAGCCGCAAGGGCGGCCGCGAGAAAAACGAAGACCGCATGGGCTACTGCTACACGCGCGACGCGGGCCTGTTCGCCCTCGCCGACGGCATGGGCGGCCATCCCGAAGGCGAGGTCGCCTCCCAACTGGCGCTGCAGACGCTCGCCGCCATGTTCCAGCGCGACTGCAAGCCGACGCTGCCCGATCCGCTGCGCTTCCTGCACGAGGCGATCGTCGCCGGCCACCACCAGCTGCTGCGCTATGCGACCCAGAAGGCGCTGATCGACACGCCGCGCACGACGATCGTCGCTTGCCTGATGCAAGGCAATGCCGCGTACTGGGCGCACTGCGGCGACTCGCGCCTCTACATGGTGCGCGGCGACAAGCTCATCGCCCGCACGCGCGACCACTCGTACTCGGAGCTGCAACAGACGATGAGCCAGGTCGTGCCGATGGGCGATCGCTTTAACCGCAACGTCCTCTTCACCTGCCTGGGCAGCCCCGGCAAGCCGGTGGTCGACACGGTCGGCCCGCTGCTGATGCAGGCCGGCGACCGGCTGCTTCTTTGCTCCGACGGCTTGTGGGGCACGGTAAGCGACAGCGAGATCACCGATCAGCTGACATCGCTGCCGCTCTCCGATTCGGTCCCCGAGCTGGTCGAGCAGGCCTTGCGCAACGGCGGCCCCAAGTGCGACAACGTCTCGGTGTTGGCGATGGAGTGGGAAGGCGTCGAGAACGACAGCGGCTCGGGCATCCAGACCACCTCGCTTGGCGAGGCGGTGTTCGCATCGACGATCCAGGCGAGCGTGCTCGGCACGGATGTGTCGCCGGATGAGCTCGACGACGCGGAGATCGAGCGCTCGATAAAAGAAATCAACGAAGCGATCAAGCGCTCGTCCCAGCATAAGAAGGGCTGAGGTCTTTCTTGCGCGGGTACCCCGCGCTTTTTCGCTTCGCTTCGACGAGGCTGCTCTCTTCCCGCTTCCGCTCCCCTCCCTCCGAGAGGGAGGGCGGGCGCCGCCGGCGCCTCCTTTGTAGCGGCGACAATCGATGATGACTTTCAAACGTTCCTTGGGCCGTGAGCATGATGCGTTGCGGCCGGTTTCCATCGTGCGCGGCTTTACGCGGCACGCCGAAGGCTCCGTCCTCGTCGCCTTCGGCGACACCAAGGTGCTCTGCACGGCCTCCGTCGAGGAGAAGGTGCCGCCGCACAAGCGCGGCAGCGGCGAAGGGTGGCTGACTGCCGAGTACGGCATGCTGCCGCGCTCGACGCACACGCGTAGCGACCGCGAGGCGGCGCGCGGCAAGCAGAGCGGCCGGACGCAGGAGATCCAGCGCCTGATCGGCCGCTCGCTGCGCTGCGTGTTCGATCTCGCCGCGCTGGGCGAGCGCACGATCTCGCTCGACTGCGACGTGCTGCAGGCCGACGGCGGCACCCGCACGGCCGCGATCACCGGCGCGTTCGTCGCCGCGCACGACGCGGTCTCGTGGCTGGTCGCGCAGGGCAAGCTCGCGCGCTCGCCGATCCGCGACTTTGTCGCCGCGGTGTCGGTCGGCATCGTCGACGGCACGCCCCTCCTCGACCTCGAATACCTCGAGGACTCGGCCTGCGACACCGACATGAACGTCGTCATGACCGCCGCCGGCGGCTTCGTCGAGCTGCAGGGCACGGCCGAAGGTGCGACCTTCTCGCGCGCGGAGATGGACGCGCTCCTCGCGCTCGCGACCAGCGGCATCGGCCAGCTCGTGGCGGCGCAGCGCGCGGCACTGGCCGGGTCGCTGCCGGCCGCAACGTGAGGCTCGTCCTCGCTTCCCGCAATCCCGGCAAGCTGGCCGAGCTCGCCGAGCTGTTCGCTCCGCTCAGCGTCGAGCTGGTCGGGCAAGGCGCGCTCGCGATCGATGAGGCCGACGAGCCTCACATCACCTTCATCGAGAACGCGCTCGCCAAGGCGCGCCATGCGGCGCGCGCTGCCGGCGGCGCGGCGATCGCCGACGATTCGGGACTGTGCGTCGACGTGCTCGGCGGCGCGCCCGGCGTCGCGTCGGCGCATTTCGCCCCGCTCGCGCGCGAGGAAGGCGAGGGGCGCGAGGCGTTCCGGCGTCGCCAGGACGGCGCCAACAACCGGCACCTCCTCGAGCTGATGCGCGGCGAGCGGCATCGTGCCGCGCACTTCATCGCCACGCTGGTCGCGGTTCGCCGCGCCGACGACCCCGAGCCGCTGGTTGCCATCGGCCGCTGGGGCGGCGAATTGCTCGATGCGCCGCACGGCTCGGGCGGCTTCGGCTACGACCCGTTGTTGTTCCTGCCCTCGTTCGGGCGCACCGTCGCCGACCTCGATGCCCGCAGTAAGAACCGACTCAGCCACCGGGCGCAAGCCGCCGGGCGGATGCTCGCCCTGCTGCGTGAAGGCTGGGGGCTGCGCCTGCTCGCCGAGGCGAGCGCGAGCGGGCGCTGAAGCCCGTTCACGCAAGAGGCGCTCGCGTGGTCTCGCGAAGCGGCGACCGCGAAACGCCGAGCATCGTGCCGATCGCCGTGGAGGGCAGTGCCGCGCATCCGCTCGGCGCTGTCGCCGGGCGCGTTGCGCGTTTCCTGCGTCCCGGCGCGATGACCCTGCCCGCCCTGCCGCCGCTCTCGCTCTACGTCCACTTGCCCTGGTGCCTCAAGAAGTGCCCGTACTGCGACTTCAATTCGCACGCGTTACGCGGCGACGCCGATACGTTGCCCGAAGCGCGCTATGTCGACGCTCTCATGCGCGACCTCGAGGCATCGCTGCCCTTCGTGTGGGGGCGGCGCGTGCACACGGTCTTCATCGGCGGCGGCACGCCGAGCCTGTTCGCGCCGGCATCGATCGAGCGCCTGATCGCCGCGATCCGCGCCCGGCTGCCGCTCGAGCCGGGCGGCGAGATCACGCTCGAGGCCAATCCAGGCACCTTCGAACGCGAGCGCTTCCACGCCTACGCGGCGGCCGGTGTGACGCGACTCTCGGTCGGCGTGCAGAGCTTCGACGATGCCAAGCTGCGCGCGCTCGGCCGCGTTCACGATGCGGCGCAGGCCCGCGCTGCCGTCGAGGAAGCGAAGGCGGCGTTCGCGACCTTCAACCTCGACCTGATGTACGCATTGCCCGGGCAGACGCTCGCCGAGTGCGCCGCCGACGTCGACGCGGCGCTGTCGTTCGCGCCGCCCCACCTATCGCTCTATCACCTGACGATCGAGCCGAACACGTTCTTCGCGGTCTACCCGCCACCGCTTCCCGACGACGATCTCGCCGCGGCCATGCTCGACCAGCTCGTCGAACAGCTGGGATCGGCGGGTCTCGAGCGCTATGAAGTCTCCGCTTTCGCGCGGTCCCGCCATCGCGCGCGTCACAACCTCAACTACTGGGAGTTCGGCGACTATCTCGGCATCGGCGCCGGCGCGCACGGCAAGATCAGCTTTCCGCACCGCATCGTGCGTCAGGTCCGACTGCGCGACCCGGAGGCCTACATGGCCGGCGCCGAGGTCGACGCCGCTATCGCCTCCGAGACCGAGGTCGCGCGCGCCGATCTGCCGTTCGAGTTCATGCTCAACGCGCTGCGCCTAAAGGGAGGCTTCGAGCTCGCCCGCTTCTCAGAGCGCACTGGCCTGCCGCTCTCGGCGATCGAGCGCCCGCTCGCCGAAGCGGAGCGGCGCGGAATGGTCGTACGCGACCTGAAGCACCTCGAGCCGACGCCGCTCGGCTTCGATTTCATGAATGATCTGCAGCAGCTGTTCCTGCCCGCCGGCCGCTGACGCGCCGCGGCTTCGCTTTGCGAGGCGTTGCGCGTGGGCCGCGCTCCCGTGCATTCGGCGCATTTGCAAGACTTTGGCCGCCTTGTTGGCGGCTTCGACCGCCCACCCCGCTGCTAGACTGCCGCGAACCTCGACCTCCTCAGTGTCCCGCAAGATCGATCCCACGTTCAGCAACCCTGCCGCCCTCCGCCTCGACGGCGCGCTGCAGTTGCTGCAACAGTCGGCTCACGCGCTGCCGGACCGCCAGGCCGCTCCCGATGCCTGGCTTCAGGCGGTGATCGATGGCCTGTGCCAGCTGTCGAGCCGCGATCCGCTCACTGGGCTCGCGAACCGGCGCCACTTCGAGCTCACGCTGGCCAGCGAAGTCGACCGCGTCGCCCGGGCCGGCGAGCCGGCGCTCGTGCTGATGATCGACATCGATCACTTCAAGCGCGTCAACGACGCCCACGGCCACCAGGCGGGAGACATCGTCCTCAAGGCGGTCGCGCTCGCGCTCGGCGAATGCATCCGGCCGATGGACACCGTGGCCCGCTTCGGCGGCGAAGAGTTCTCGATGATCCTGCCCAACTGCGCGCCGTTCTTCGCCCAACACGTCGCCGAGCGCATCCGCGCCCATGTCGCTTCGCGCAGCATCGTCATCGGCGCCGGACAGGAGGTCTCGGTGACGGTGTCGATTGGCGGCGCGTTCGCGCCGCAGTGGGTGCGTTCGTCGCCGTTGCTCTGGGTCGAGCGAGCGGATCAGCAGCTCTACCGCGCCAAGTCCGAAGGGCGCAACCGCTCCCGCCTCGAGCAGCCGACGGTCTCGCACGTCAGCGCGGAGGAGAAGGGCTTGCTTTTCGGCACCTCGCAGCTCGCCGAGCTATGACGGAGCGCATTGCGCCGGGCCGCACCCGGCCAGGCGCAGCCCCCTCGGGGGGCTGCGCCGAGGCTGCGGCCCCAATCGTGGGGGCACCATGAGCGCCACGATATTGGCGGTGACGAGCGGCAAGGGCGGCGTCGGCAAGACCTTCTTCTCGGCCAATCTCGCCGCCGCGATGGCACGGCGCGGCGAGAAGGTCCTCGTTCTCGACGCCGACCTCGGCCTGGCCAATCTCGACGTCATCCTCAACCTTCATCCGAAGATCACGCTGCACGATGTCTTCACCGGCAAGGCGTCGCTCGACGAGGCGATCCTCCAGGCACCGGGCGGCTTCTCGGTGCTGCTCGCCGGCTCGGGGCTGGTCGAGTACTCGCGCCTGACGCCGCAGGTGCGCGAGCAGCTCGTCGAGATCATCGACCAGCTGGCGCCGCGCTTCGATCGCATCCTCCTCGACACGGGTGCCGGCATCTCCGATGTCGTCCTGCATGCGATCTCGCTCGCGGACGACGTGCTCGTCATTGCCACACCCGAGCCGACGTCAATGACCGACGCCTACGCGACGATCAAGCTGCTCGCGATCCAGCAAGGCCGGCGAGCGATCCGCGTCGTCGTCAACCAGGTCAGCGCGACCGGCGAAGGGCGAACGATCAGGAACCAGCTCCAGCTCGTCGTCGACCGTTTCGTCTGCCCGAACCTGAACGGCGGCAACAGCGCCGCGGTGACGCTCGACCTGATGGGCGAGATCCCCACCGATCCGGCGGTGCGCGAGGCGGTGCAACGTCGCACCTTGCTGCTCGATCTCCAGCCGGGATCGCCGGCGGCGCTGGCGGTGATCGCGATCGCGGGCAGGATGGCCGGGCGGGCCGAACCCGCGCGCGCGGGCTAGCCGTGGGCTAGCCGCCGGCGCTCTTTAGAAGCACGATCAGCGCGCCGTGACCGCCGTCGGCCGGCCGCGCATGCGTGAAGGCGAGCACCTCGCCGCGCTGCACGAGCCACGACTTCACCTTCGCCTTCAGCACCGGCTCGCGGCCCGGCGAGCCGAGGCCCTTGCCATGGACGACTCGAACGCAGCGCAGCCCGGCTCGCACCGATTCGCGGACGAACGCGGCAACGCGCTCGCGCGCCGCGTCGCTGCGCAACCCGTGGAGGTCGATCTCGTCCTGCAGCACCCAGCCGCCGCGGCGGCGCTTGCGAACGACGACGATGCCGATCCCGCGGCGCCGAACCGAGAGCGCATCGTCGGTATCGAGCAGCGACTCCACGTCGACCGCATCCGAGATCGACTCGACCAGCGCGGCGGCCTCGTCGCGTTGGCGCTGGCGTGCGATCGCGGGCGGCGGCGCTCGCGCCGGCGCCGCCGTCGCGTGCTTGCGCAAGGGCACGACCGCGCCCACCGCGTTCGCGAAAAGGTCCTTCTCGCGCAGCTGTGCGGCGACGCGCTCGCGCTCGCGCGTCTCGAGCGCCTCGGCGCGGCGGCGCCCTTCGAGCAGCGCGGCATGAATCTCGGCCAGGTCGGCGAGCTTGCGTCCTTTCAGCGGCCGGCTCAAAGCAGGCCCCGCTCGGCGAACGAGACGACGGCGCCCCGGCCGACGACGAGGTGGTCGAGGACGCGGACGTCGACGAGGGCGAGCGCGCTCTTCAGCGTCTGCGTCAGGAACTCGTCGGCACGCGACGGCTCGGCGGCGCCCGAAGGGTGGTTGTGGGCGAGGATGACCGCGGCGGCACCGAGCTCGAGCGCGCGCTTGACAACCTCGCGCGGATAGACGCTGGTCTGCGTCAGCGTGCCGCGAAACATCTCCTCGAGGCGGACGAGCCGGCTCTGCGCATCGAGGAAGAGGACGGCGAACACCTCGTGCTCGCGGCCGCCGAGCACGAGCTGCAGGTAGTCCTTGACCTTGCCCGGCGCGTCGAAGAGCGGGCGCGCCCCGAGTTCGGCGGCGATCGAGCGGCGCGCCAGCTCGAGCACGGCCGCGACTTCGGCGCGCTTGGCCGGGCCGAGCCCCTTAATTCGTCTGAGCTGCTCCGGCTCGGCGCGCAGCAGCCCGGCCAGGCCGCCGAAGGCGCCGAGCAGCTGCTCGGCCAGCTGAAGCACGCCGGTGCCGACCAGGCCGGTGCGCAGCAACAGCGCGACGAGCTCGGCATCGGCGAGCGCGGCGGGCCCGAGCGCGAGCAGCTTCTCGCGCGGTCGCGCCGAGGCGGGAATGTCCTTGAACATGTGGGGTCGAACGGGTTTGATGGGCCGCCGCCTTCGGGCTCGTAAAATGCGAAGCTCAGTCTATCTCCCGAAAGGCGCATGCTCGATGCGCGTCCAGCCCGGCTCCTTCCTTACCTTGCACTACCGCTTGCGCGACGGCGATGGCGTCGCGGTGGTCGACACCTTCGGCACGCCGGCGGCGACGCTCTCGCTCGGCACCGGTGAGCTCGCGCCGGCGATGGAAGCGCGTCTGATCGGCATGGAAGCGGGCAGCGAGCAGTCGTTCACGCTCGCCCCGGGCGAGGCGTTCGGTCAGCGCGACCCAGCGCTCGTGCACCGAGTCAGTCGCTCGGCGCTGGCTGCGGAGGCCGACGGCGACGGCGACTACCGCATCGGCGACGTCGTTCGCTTCCCTGCGCCCGACGGCCGCAGCATCGCCGGCGTGGTGCGGGCCGTCGAGGACGAGGCGCTCGTCTTCGACTTCAACCATCCGCTCGCCGGCCGCCCCGTGACCTTCGATGTCAAGCTGGTCGGCGTCCTCTGATGGCGCGGCGAGGATGAGCCTCGAGGAAGTCGTCCTTGCCGAGCCGCGCGGCTTTTGCGCCGGCGTTGATCGCGCGATCGAGATCGTCGAGCGCGCGTTGCACAAGTTCGGCGCGCCGATCTATGTGCGTCACGAGATCGTCCACAACACCTATGTCGTCGACGATCTGAAGAAAAAGGGCGCAATCTTCATCGAGGACCTCGACGACGTTCCCGCCGGCGCGACCCTCGTCTTCAGCGCCCACGGCGTGCCGCAGTCGGTGCGCAAGGACGCGGCGGCGCGCGGCTTCTCGGTCTTCGATGCAACGTGCCCGCTCGTCACCAAGGTTCACGTCGAGGTCGCCAAGCTCGCCCGCGAGGGCTACCAGTTCATCATGATCGGCCACAAGGGCCACCCGGAGGTCGAGGGCACGATGGGTCAGCTCGACCACGGCATCTATCTCGTCGAGGACGTCGCCGACGTCGAACGCATCGACGTGCCGACCTGGCAGCCCCTCGCCGTCGTGACGCAGACGACGCTCTCGGTCGACGACGCCGCCGAGATTCTCGCCGCGGTCAAGCGGCGCTTCCCCGGCGTGCGCCAGCCCAAGCAGCAGGACATCTGCTACGCGACGCAGAACCGGCAGGACGCGGTCAAGCTGCTTGCGCCGGGCGTCGACGTGCTGATCGTGGTCGGCAGCCCGAGCTCGTCGAACAGCAACCGCCTGCGCGAGCTCGCCGAGCGCCTCGGCGCCGACGCCTACATGGTCGACACCGCCGAGGACCTGCGCGCCGAGTGGTTCGAGGGCAAGCGCCGCGTCGGTCTCACCGCCGGCGCGTCGGCACCCGAGGTGCTCGTCGAGGCGGTGGTGGCGCGCCTGCGGGCGCTCGGCGCGGTGTCAGTGCGCAGCGTCGCAGGGAGGCCCGAGACCGTGCACTTCCCGTTGCCGATGGGCCTCGGCGACAAGGCGATGCGCGAGGTGCCGAACTAGCGACCTCTTCGACGGCCGAGGTCCGTGGCCCAAGGGCGGGAGTCGACTCAGCGCGGCAGGCGGCGATGGAACTTGATCGGTGCCACCGAGACCGGCGCCTTCTTCGCCGGCGCCCGATCGCAGCCATCGCAGGCACAACCTGCGCTCGGCGCGGCGGAGTTCTTGCGCAGGCGCGTCGCAAGCCGAGATGGCAGGGGGAGGGCCAGCAGCGCCCTGGCCAGCGAGCGACGTGCTCCGGCCGGGGCGAGGATCCAGGCGGCGTGCAGCGAGCAGGCGCCGACGAGCACAGCGACGATGACGGTCTGGGCCACGAGAGTCAGCCTCCGAGGGCGAGTGTCAGCCGATAGGTGATGAACGACGCGATGTAGGCGAGCGCGAACAGGTAGGCCGCCATGATCACCGGATAGCGCCACGAGTTCGTTTCGCGTCGAACGATGGCGAGCGTCGACAGGCACTGCGGCGCGAACACGTACCAGGCGAGCAGCGAGTAGGCTGTGGCGAGCGACCAGCCCTGGGCGATGATCGGCGCGAGCGCGTCGGCGACCGAGTCGCCCGCCGCCGACATCGAATAGACCGTACCGAGCGCGCCGACAGCGACCTCGCGCGCCGCCAGGCCCGGCACGAGGGCGATCGAGATCTGCCAGTTGAAGCCGATCGGCGCGAAAACGTGCTCGAGGGCGTGGCCGATCATGCCGGCGACGCTGTACTGGATCGCCGGTCCCGTCGCGCCCGCGGGCGGCGCCGGGAAGCTCGACAGGAACCAGAGCACGACCATCAGCGTGAAGATGATGCCGCCGACGCGGCGCAGGAAGATCGCCGCCCGTTCCCACAGGCCGAGGCCGAGGTTGCGCAGGCTCGGCATGCGGTAGGGCGGCAGCTCGAGCATCAGCGGCTGGTAGCGCCGCTTGCTCCAGGCGCGCTTCAGCACCCACGCCACGGCCATCGCCGAGACGACACCGGCGACGTAGAGGCCGAAGAGGGTCAGCCCTCGCACGTTGAACGGGCCGAGGTGCGTCGCCGGGACGAAGGCACCGATGAGGAGGGCATACACCGGCAGGCGCGCCGAGCACGTCATGAGCGGCGCGACCATGATCGTCGCCAGGCGGTCTTTCCAGTTGGCGATCGTGCGCGTCGCCATGATCCCGGGAATCGCGCAGGCGAAGCTCGACAGCAGCGGAATGAAGGCGCGGCCCGAAAGGCCGACCTTGCCCATCAGGTTGTCGAGCAGGAACGCGGCGCGCGGCAGGTAGCCCGAGTCCTCGAGGAAGAGGATGAACAGGAACAGGATGAGGATCTGGGGCAGGAAGACGATGACGCTGCCGGCGCCAGCGATCACGCCGTCGACGAGCAGGCTGCGCAGCGGCCCCTCGGCGAGATGCGCCGCGGTCCACTGGCCGAGCCCAGCCATGGCCGCCTTGATGGCGTCCATCGGCAACACCGCCCACGAGAACACCGCCTGGAACATCAGGAAGAGCACTGCGCCGAGGAGGACCAGCCCCCAGACCGGATGCATGACGACGCCGTCGATGCGGTGCTGGAAGCGTCGCACCGCCGCCGCGCCGGGCGCGGCGATCGCGAGGATGCGGCGCACTTCGTGCTGCAGGTCGGCCGACGAGCGGGATTCGCGCGAGTTCGCATCCGCGCTGCCCAGCGCCGTGGCGTGGCCTTGCGCCGACTCGCGGCCAAGCTGCGCCTCGAGCAGCTCCAGCAGCTTGGCGTGACCGTCGGCGCGCACCGCGACGGTCTCGACGACGGGGCAGCCGAGCTCGGCGGCGAGCTTGTCGACGTCGATCGCGAGGCCCTCGGCGCGCGCGACGTCGGCCATGTTGAGCGCCACCATCAGTGGCCGGCCGAGCTGCGCCAGCTCGAGGACGAGGCGCAGGTTCATGCGCAGATTGGTGGCGTCGACGACGGCGACGATCGCGTCGGGCGCTGCCTCGCCATGGCGCCGGCCCTCGATCACCTCGAGCGTGATCTGCTCATCGGGCGTCGCCGGCGTCAGGCTGTAAGCGCCGGGCAGGTCGATGATCGAGACCGTGCGGCCGTTCCTGAGCCGCGTCAGGCCGACCTTGCGCTCGACAGTCACGCCCGCGTAGTTGGCGACCTTCTGGCGCGCGCCGGTGAGCAGGTTGAACAGCGCCGTCTTGCCGCAGTTCGGATTGCCGACCAGCGCCACGCTCCAGCGCGGAGCCTGGTTCGGCGCATTCAGCGCGCGGCTCACGATGCGATCGCGCTCGCTGCGTCGCGAGGTGGCGCGGGCGGACTGGCAGCAACCGGGCTGGCAGCGGCCGGGTGCCCGGCCGTTTTGCCCTCGCTGCCGGCGTCGAGCTTCACCTCGATGCACTGCGCCTCGAGCAGGCGCAGCGCGAACATCGTCTCGCCGATCATGACGGCGAGCGGCTCGCGGCCGCCCGGGCCGCGGCGCAGCAGTTGCACCGGCTCGCCGGGGAGAAAGCCGAGTTCGCCGAGCCGGCGCAAGGCCACCGCATCGATCTCGGCGGAGGCCGAGACAACGCCGGTCACGGTCGCCCGCGCACCGTCGGCGAGCTGGTGGAGGCCGTGTGTGGCGAGGGGGCTCAAGGTTGCGGTGGCTGGGGCTCGCATATGCGAATGAGATTGTCTCGCATTTGAGCCCCTTTGGCCGGCGCGGGCTGGCACCGGGACAAGCCGTGTGCAATCGGTCGCGCCCCGGGGGCGGCGTGGCTACAAGGCCCGGTGCAGCCGGCGTTCGCGCGCCTGCGCTGCGCCGCGACGAGCACCGCCATAGCGACCAAGGCGCTGTGCAGCCACCCCCAGGGCCGGCCGGACCGGATCGGTGCGAAGTAGTACAGCGGGTAGCCGGTGCGGGCGAGCGAGCCGGCGAGGATGCAGAGCGCCAGCCCCGAGCCGCGCTGCGGCGCCCCAGCGCAGCCGATGGCTGAAGCGCCATCCCTGCGGGATGTGGGCGGCGGCGAGCGCTGCGAACGCAAACAGCGCCGCGAACGCGGCCAGGCCGTGCAGCCGCATCGTCCACGGCTCAGCGGCGAGGGCAGGGCATCGGCGCCGCGCCCGTGATGCAACGCCAGCACAGACCGCGCCGCTGGCGAGAAGCACCGCGCCGGCGCCGTACAGCACGTTACGCTGCCAGGCGGCGAGGCGATGGACAGCGCGCACCTCCGGCCTCGGCCTCGGCGTTGTCGCCCGCAGACGAATGCAGCCATGCGCACGCGCCGCCGCCGACGACGAGCTTGGTAAGCGCATCGGCCCACAGGCAGCACGGCGCGGCAACGCTGGCATGGCGCGTCGTTCCGTCGGCGCTGGCGAGGCAAGGCTCAAATGACGTAGCCGCCGCTCAGGGGTTTTGAGGAACTCGTTTTCAGGGGGGCCGCCCTCAACACGACTGCCGATCAACGCGAACAGGCAACTTCTACAATCTCGCTCCCTCCGACACCGCCTCGATCGAACCCTCATGCTCGACATCTCGCTCCTGCGCAAGGACCTGCCGCAGGTCGTCGCCCGCCTCGAGACGCGCAAGTCGCCCCAGCCGTTCCTCGACCTCGACCGTTTCAGCTCGCTCGAGGTCGAGCGAAAGGCGCTGCAGACGCGCACCGAGGAGCTGCAGGCGCGCCGCAACGCGCTGTCGCGCGAGATCGGCACGCTCAAGGGGCAGGGCGGCGACGCCGGGGCGGCGATGGCCGAGGTAGGCGGCATCGGCGCCGAGCTCGATCGTTCCGCGGAGCGACTGGCGGCGATCCAACTCGAGCTCAACGAGCAGCTGATGGCGCTGCCAAACCTGCCCGACCCGAGTGTTCCCGTTGGCGCCGACGAGCACGCCAACGTCGAGGTCCGGCGCTGGGGCGCACCGCGGCAGTTTGCCTTCCCGCCGCGCGACCACGTCGACGTCGGCGCACCGCTCGGCCTCGACCTCGAGACCGGCGTCAAGCTGTCGGGCGCGCGCTTTTCCTTCTTGCGCGGCCCGGTGGCGCGGCTGCATCGCGCGCTCGCCCAGTTCATGCTCGACGTGCAAACCGCAGAGCACGGTTACGTCGAGTGCTACACGCCCTATATCGTCAATCGCGAAGTGCTCGAGGGCACCGGCCAGCTGCCAAAGTTCAAGGAGGACATGTTCTGGGTCTTTCGCGGCGGCACCGGGGGGGCAGCCGACGCGGGTGCCGAAGATCGCGAGCAGTACCTGATCTCGACCTCCGAGATTTCGCTCACCAACAGCGTGCGCGGCGAGCTGCTCGCCGAAGCGGTGCTGCCGATCAAGCTGACGGCGCACACGCCGTGCTTCCGCTCCGAGGCCGGCAGCGCCGGGCGCGATGCGCGCGGAATGATCCGCCAGCACCAGTTCGACAAGGTCGAGATGGTGCAGATCACCCATCCCGCGAATAGCGACGCCGCGTTGGACGAGATGGTCGGCCACGCCGAGGCGATCCTGCGCAAGCTCGACCTGCCTTACCGCGTCGTCCTGCTCGCGACCGGCGACATGGGCTTCGGCGCCGCCAAGACCTTCGACCTCGAGGTCTGGGTGCCGGCGCAGAACACCTATCGCGAGATCAGCTCGGTCTCGAACTGCGAGGCGTTCCAGGCGCGTCGCATGCAGACGCGCTTCAAGACCGCGCAGGGCAGGAATGAGCTCGTCCACACGCTCAACGGCTCGGGCCTCGCCGTCGGCCGAACACTGGTGGCGGTGCTCGAGAACTACCAGAACGACGACGGATCAGTCACCGTGCCGGCAGTGCTGCGCCCGTACCTCGGCGGGCTCGGCGCGCTCCGCCCGTGAGCGAACGCGCCGCGCCTTCCGCCGCAGCGCGCGCGCGGCAGCTCCTTGCCGCTCTCGACGGCGCAGCGCTGCTGCCGACGCTTACCGGCGCCGACCCGTCGTTCGATCTGGCGCAGGCGTTCGAGGTCGCCGACGAGCTCCGGCGCTTGCGCATCGCTCGCGGCGAAGTGGCGCTGGGCTACAAGATCGGCTTCACCAACCGCGGCATCTGGGAGCGCTACGGCGTTTTCGCGCCGATCTGGGGCCCGATCTGGAGCACGACCGTGGAGCGAGTCGACGGGGGTGAGACCAGCGTCTCGCTCGCCCCCTTCGTGCAGCCGCGCCTGGAGCCCGAGATCATGTTCAGCTTCGCCCGCACGCCGGCGGCCGGCATGAGCACGGGCGAGCTCGCCGGTTGCATCGAATGGGTCGCGCACGGCTACGAGATCGTCCACACTCATTTCGCCGACTGGCGCTTTGCTGCCGCCGACACGGTGGCGGACTTCGCGCTGCACGGCCGCCTTTTCGTCGGCCCGCGCGTGCCGATCGACCGTTATGCCGCCGGCGGCGACCTTGCCAGCCAGCTCGCCGCCCTGCAGGTGACGCTGTCGTGCGACGGTCGCGAGGTCGAGACCGGCCGCGCCGACATCGTTCTCGATGGGCCGCTGAACGCGCTGCGGCTGTGGGTCGATGCGCTGGCGGCGCAGCCGCAGCGCTGGCCGATCGTCGCCGGCGACATCGTCACGACCGGGACGATCACCGACGCCGCGCCGCTCTTGCCGGGTCATCGCTGGCAGACGCGACTCGACGATCCACGCTTTGCCGCCATGACGCTGAACACGACCGCATGACCGGCCGGGAGCAGGGTAGGCCCTAGAATCCTGCTCTCGGCAGCGACCCGCCGAAGCACCCAACCGGAGAGGTGGCAGAGTGGTCGAATGCGCCAGACTCGAAATCTGGTTTACGGTTCACCGTAACGTGGGTTCGAATCCCACCCTCTCCACCGATTGGACGTTCCAGCAAGTTCCAGGACGTCCCTAGAGCTTCAGGTTTTTTGCGACGAAAGACCTGAGAACGGTGACGCTCGATGTCGGCGCCAGCAAGGGTGCCGGGATAACGTGGGTCTAACCAGTCGGCCGCTCAATCTATTGCTGAGTCTGATGGCAGCGCACGCGGTCTTTAGACGCGCGAGGGTTCCCTCCCAAAGGCGATCTCCGACTGCCCTTATCAATTTGACCGCATCTTCGTAGCACTGATGGGCGCGTTGATTCTCGCCTTGATTGGCAAGCACTTGTCCTAGATTGCTCAGCGATCCGGCTTGCCACCTCAAATCATTCGCTCTGGTGGCTACTGCAAGTGCATCCGCGTAGGTTGCCTGTGCGTCTCCAAGTCGTCCGAGGTGCGTGAAGTAGAGCCCGATGCCGTTCAGAACGGAGCATTGCAACTTCAGGTTCCCGAGCTCGCGCGCCTTGGCCAACGCCGCTGTGTACTGTCCATACGCCTCGGCCATATGACCTTCGCCCAGGTTGAGTTCCGCCAGCGACGAAAGCGCACCCAGTTCAATCTGCTGATCGCTGTTCCCACCCGCCCGAGCGAGACTCGACACTAAAGGTGCGCGAGCTTGAGCCGATTTGCCGGACATCAGCAGTGCCCGCCCAAGCATGCTCTCCAGCTTCATCAGCGCAGTGACGGTCTGGCCCGGCATCGCCATGACGCGAAGGATGCAATCGACGCCGCGTCGATAGGGGCCTCGGTAGCAGATGATTTCCCATGCCTTCTCGCAGGTTCGCGTGGCGGTGTCGACGTCGAGCCTGAGGAGAGCCCGGTCGCACGCGGCGGCGATGTTTTCAAGTTCTTGCGCGTCGATCCCTCCAGGCTCGTTCAGTGGAAGACTGCCGAAAAAACTGCCGTGCCGGTTCTCGGCATCAGCCCTGGATTCGCCGCCCAACCCAACGTCGGAGAGGCCCGTCAGGAATTGCTCGTCCGCGTATTGGCGAATGCTTTCCAAAAGCGATAGCCTGCCCTCTTCCCCCACCCTGATGAATGACTTATCGACCAGGGAATGGACGACATCCAAAACCGTCGGGGCGCGCGGAAAGAGGCCCAGCTCGACGACGGCCTCAGCAGCTTCGAGACTGAACCCTCCCACGAACACGGATGTCTGTGCCAGCGACGCCTTCTCCGGCGGCGACAGAAGATCCCAGGACCAATCGAAGGCTCCTTTCAGAGTCGATTGCCGCCCTTCAGGGTCTTCGCGGGATGCGAGAAGCTGAAAGCGTTGACCGATTCGTGCCAGTAACGTCCGAGGTGCCATGACGCGGAGCCGGGCGGCCGCAAGCTCGATAGCAAGTGGCAACCCGTCGAGCACATCCGCCAAACGTTCGATCGCCAGGCGATCTTCGGTGCTGTGAGGTCGCGCACGAGCGGTCCCGTCACGCTCGCGAAAAAGAGCCACGGCGTCGCCGTGCGGCAAAGGCTCGATGGCTATGACATGCTCGCCTTGAATGCCGAGGACCTCGCGGCTGGTTACGATGAACCTGGCGTCCGGCGCATGGTCAAGCCAATGGCCCAACGGCCGGCGACAAATCTGAACGACCTGCTCTAAGTTGTCCAGAAGTACAAGCGACGGGCCCCGGCTGGCGAGCGAATGGGAAAGCTGCTCTACGGGATCAGTTTTGCCGAGAGAAATATCCAACCCCCGTGCCACCGCGGAGACCACACCGTCAAGGGTGCGTGCTTGCGACAAATCGCAAAACCAGGTGCCTCCTCCGAAGTCTCCTAGACATCGTGCCGCGAAATGTGTCGCGAGGCGCGTCTTCCCTACGCCTCCGGTACCTACTATAGAAACCAGTCGGGCGCCTTCATCTATTCGCCGTTGCACCGCATTCAGCAGCTCCTCTCTGCCAATAAACCTGTCCCGTTCAGCAGGTACCGTGTGCTTGATTTCTCTGACCGGGATCCAAGAGTCACCCCGCAAAAACACCTTGTAAGCTTTCTCCGTGTCGACCGGTGGACCGAGCGAATGGTTGTCGTCGCTTTCTAGGACTTCGAAGATCTCCACAGGCTCCGCGAACCCCTTCATTCGCCAATGGCCGCGTCCACGCATAACGACTGCATGGCCTCGCAGCGTCTCCTTGGCATCGCGCGTCAGAAGAATCTGCCCTGCTCGAGCCAACGCCATCACTCGAGCGGTAAGCGGCTTTGCGCCGCCGTCCAACTCCAATGGCTTCGCCCCACGGGCTACATCTGCCTCTGGGTTGGGTCGAATCCGCACTCGACCCACATGCATGCCGCAGCGAGCTTGCAGGGGCACCCTCAGCCGCGCGATTGACCGGCGATAGTCGAGCAGGTAAGTCAGCGCCGCATCCGGCGTTTCGAACAGCAGCAGGAACCCATCGCTCTTGTCGATTTCCTGCCCCTTCCACTGGACGAGAAGGTCACGCGCTGCTCGATCGTGTTCGGCCCATAACGACGACATCGCGTCATCGCCAAGCTTCTCCCCGAGCGCCGTGCTGTCGACGATATCGACTTGGACCAGCGTGCATTGCTCGCTCATGACGGGGCATTGAAAGGCCGGCAGGCCAAAACTCTAGCGGAATCGAGGTTCTGACGAAGCTTCTCACGAAGCCTTCTCATTGAGCGTCCAGGCAAGTCTCGGGACGCACCGATTAGGTAAAGCAGGTCGAAAGGCTTCACTCTCGCGTGAGCGAGCAGGATGTTTTACAAGGGGCACTCGACACGGCTCGTCTAAGGCGAGAGATGATCGAAACGCTCGTGAGGTTTATCGGCCCTTGAGTACACAGGCAGCACCGCGGGAAGGAGTTCGCGGATCTGCGCGACCCTAGTGGAGCCCGCGGGGTGGTTCGACATCCACTGCGGCGGTGTTCCATGGCTCTCGGATTGCATCTTCTCCCAGAGCGTGATCCCGGCACGAGGATCGTAGCCGGCCCGGGCGGCGAGATCGAGTCCGCCGCGATCTGCTTCCGCCTCATCGGTTCTGCTGAAACGCAAGGTGAGCAGTTGTCCGCCGGCATTGGCCAGCATTCTGCCGCCGCTCCCCAACCCGAGATAGGCGGCACCCAGCTCAATGAGACCATCGGTTGCCGTCGTCTTGCCCAGTTGCTCGCGGGAATGCTCGCGAAGCGCATGGGTGATCTCATGCCCCATCACCATCGCGACCTCGTCATCCGAAAGATTCAGCTGGGTCAGGATCCCACTGAAGAAGGCGATCTTTCCTCCGGGCATACAGAAGGCATTTATCTGCTTGCTTCCGATCAGGTTGATTTCCCAGTTCCACCGGGCCGCACGAGGCGTCGAATGCAGGTTCGGCGAGCTCGCAAACGCAATGAGACGACGAGCGATATATCTCAGGCGGCGCACCTGGGGATGGTCATCCTTGGCGAGAGCACCTTGGCTGGCGGCTTCCTGAAGCAGCTGCCGGTACTGTTGATCCGCAGCGGCTTCAATCTCCTCGGCGGACACCAGTTGTCCGAGGGCCGAGCGCTCCGTCATCTCGATTCCGTCCGCCCAGGAGGGCCGTAACCCTCCGAGTCCCAGCAGCATGGCCAGCGAAAAGTATCTCCTCGAGCAGGCCGCACGTGGGAGCGCAAGCTCCTGGTTATCGCGCGACTCGCTTGGCTCCTGGAAACGGCAAGGGCTCATTGAGTCTCCTCAAACCGGCGGAAGTGTCCGGCGACTTCATAATTCTTCTGCGAGCGCGACGATTGGGTCGGAGGATCGACCCATGCTGCGTAGGCAGAAGACCCGTGTTGGAGGTCCGTCCAGCCTGCCGCTCCGGCATCCATCATTGCGATCCACTCCTTCATCGCCGTTTTGTTGCCCGCTTTGCCGCCGTGTCAACTCGCCGTTGAGTCGTCGCCGCGGGACCCTGTAGGAGCTTGCCGGGTCGAATCGACCATACATATCTAGATTCGAGATGCAATTCGGCATAACTCGGCGGGAGTACCGGTCGCGACCTGTAAGTCATCCCCCACGACGAGGCGCGCTGCACTCCGATAGCGACGGAGTCTTCAAGGGAGGCCAATGCGATCGGGGCGACGTTGCCTCGATCGAAGGGGTAGTCATGAACAAGGACCAGGTCAAGGGCGCGGTCAAGGAAGCCACCGGCAAGGTGCAAGAGAAGAGCGGCGAGCTCGTCGGCAACAAGAGCCAGCAGGCCAAGGGAATGGCCAAAGAGGTGGCGGGGAAGGCTGAACGGAAGGTCGGGGACGCCAAGGAAACTCTCCGGCACAGCGAGCGCAAGGCCTAGACCGGACCGACGCCTCTCGCCTTGTGAGAGGCGTGCGGCGATCGACCCGCCACTAAACGAACTACCAGAAAGTCAACATGAGCATCTTTGGCGACATTCTCAGCAAGATCTTCCCCGCGAACCACCCCGCCGTCGTGCAGGCCCAAGCGGCGCCAGTCGGTCCGGCGGCGGCAACGACCGCCTCCCCCACCGCAGCTGCGTCGCCGGCAGGGCCCCCTGTGGACGTCGAGCAAATCCTGACCGATCGCGCGGCGCAAAGCGGCCAGACGCTCAACTGGCGCACGTCCATCGTCGACTTGATGAAGTTGCTCGGCCTGGACAGCAGCCTGACCGCGCGCAAGACGCTCGCTGGCGAGCTGCGTTACAGCGGCGACACCAATGACTCGGCGACGATGAACGTCTGGCTCATCAAGCAGGTGATGAGTCAGCTTGCCGCCAACGGCGGCAAGGTGCCCGCCAGTCTGATGCACTGAGGCGCGCTGGAGGTGCCAAATGCGAACTCCGGCGCCCGTGACGGGGCACCGAGCCGAACGTTTTCGCGAATCTGCAAACCATCACAAGGATTCCACTATGAAATCACGCCACGCGCTTTTGATCTCCTCCCTGGTCGCCGCCGTCGCTTCGACCGGCTGCGACTCGATGATGATGAAGTCGAACAACCTGCAGACTGCGACGGGTGACACCCGACCCGAACCGATGGTCATGGTCGTCCCGGTGCAGTTGACCGACCCGGCGCTGCAGTCAGGTTGTTGGGCCCAGATGTATGACGAGCGCAACTTCGGTGGCAACTTCATCACTCTGACCGGTTCTGGCGAGTTGCAAAGCGCCGACAAAGGCACGGGCAAGGAACTTAAGCGTCACATCGACAGCCTGGTGACAGGACCCAAGGCCACCCTGCGGGTGTATGAACACGCCATGTTCAAGGACCGGGTGGTGGCTTTCGGGCCGAACAGCCGTGAGGGCGGTTTGATAACCAAGCTGGGCTTTGGCGGGAACATCCAGTCGCTGCAACTCGACTGCTCGCGATAGGCGCTTATGACCCTTCGACGGCGGCACGGCCGACCAAGGTCTTCCGTCTGAATCGAAACGCTGACGGGCAAGGCATTGCCCAGCTCGTCTGATGGAGGCGCTTCGGGGGTTGCTATCGCTTCTTCCGTCGCCTCGGCGCGGTCGCGCCGGTCATGGCCTTGCCCCAGATCCCGAACATGTCGTTGGTCGCCTGCGCGATCACGGTTTCGGACTGGCGCTTCGCCTCGGCAGCGATCCTGCCTCGCGCTGAATTGGCGACCGAGTTCGCGCCGCTCAACCACATGCTCATGAACGGATTCTTCTTCAGCCAGGGATTGGACATGGAGCCTCCACATTGAGGGCCGTGCCGCGGCCTTCGATCGGTTGTCTCGAGAGAGAAGATTGACGCGACATCGAACGCTGCGATGCCGATGAAATGATCTGCTTCGAAGAATATCGGGTGTGTCGCGTGCCGCGCCATCGGACGCGAGTCTCGTGGGATGTAGGCTGGACTCTCTTCCGCAGCAATCCTCGGCCGGCAGAGCTCGCGGCCGACAAGCAGGGGAGCGAGTCCTTGGCGCGCGTCGAGAGCATATAGGGCCTGGTCCCAGAAGACCTGGCCAGCGACGATCGCTTCCTGCAGCGCGAGCTTCTCCGTGCCGGAAGGCCATCGAGCTGGGCCCGCAATGCGCCGGTCAGGGTCCGGGGCACCTGCGTCGCGAGGAGCTTGTCGGCGAGGAGCGTCCGGTGCTCGTCTTGGCCTGCGCCGGGATCGCCGCTTGGCGCGATCGTCGTTGGCTGACGCCGGCGTCCGCCCGTCCTTCCGGCTGCTAAGCTTGTCGTTTGCTGCGAAGATCTCCGCCCAGCAAATCGAGTTGATGCAACGCGATGTCCGACAACCCTTGGTTTACGACGGTCCCTGGCTCCCGCCAGACCTCCGGGTCCCGGAACGTATCGCTGCACGACGCGCTCGCTTCTGGCACCCGGTTGGACGAGTTCGAGATCCTGGGCGTGCTCGGCATCGGCGCGTTTGGCATCGTCTACCTCGCCTATGACCACGTTCTCGTGCGCCGCGTTGCGATCAAGGAGTACATGCCCGCAGCGCTTGCAGGCCGCCGGGACGGCATGCCGATCGGGCTGCGTTCGCCCGAATTCGCGGCCACCTTCGAGCGCGGCCTTGATTCGTTCCTCAGCGAGGCCCGCCTGCTGGCCAGCTTCGAACATCCGTCGCTGGTCAAGGTGCACCGCTTCTGGCGCGCCAACGACACCGCCTATATGGCGATGCAGTACTACCCCGGGGCCACGCTGAAGGATGTGCGCCTGCGGATGGACGAGCCTCCTGACGAAGCCTGGCTGCTCGCGTTCGTCGAGCCGCTGCTCGATGCTCTCGCGCTTTTGCACGAGCAGGGCGTCTTCCATCGCGACATTTCGCCGGACAACATCCTGATCCTGCCAGGCGGACAGCCGGTTCTTCTCGACTTCGGCGCGGCGCGGCGTGTCATCGGCACCGGCTCACAGTTCCTCAGCGCCGTGCTTAAGCCGCCTTTCGCACCCGTTGAGCAGTACGCGAGTGAAACTGAGATGCGCCAGGGTCCGTGGACCGACCTCTATGCGCTCGGCGCGACGCTGCATTTCGCTCTGACCGGGCACGCGCCGACGCCGTCGGTGGTGCGCGCGGTCGACGACCGCTTGCCGGTTCTCGCCGCGCGCGGCGACAAGAGGTTCGCGGCCATGGACGGGCCGCTGCTGGCGACGGTCGACTGGATGCTGGCAATGTCGCCGGACGCACGGCCGCGCGATGTCGACACGGTGCGCCGCGCGTTACGCGGCGACCTCGTCCCGCCGCCGGCAGAGCGAGCGACGACGGGCGACGATGTTCACCGCGGCGCCGGCGATGCAGGCGCGTTTGCCGGCGAGAAGGAGGCGAACAGGACGCCGGCTGAGCCCGCGTCCGTCTTCGCCACACCCGTCGCCGCCACCTCGACTGCTTGGCCCCAGCCCGCGAGCGAAGCTGCGCAAGAAGGCTCTGGCCGCAAGGCGCCCATGGCGGTGGTGGCGCTCGGCTTGCTCGGCGTTGTCGTGTTCGCGGGCGGCGCCTTGACGCTGAACAGGAGCGGCCCCATGTCGCTTACCCTCGCTTCGCCGGTCGCTGCCTTGCGCGCGCCGGCGAGCGACCCGATCGCAGCTCGCCCGTCTCCGCAGCAAGCTGCAGCGCCCCAAGCCACTGCGCCGTTCTGGGCGTCGCCTGGTTCGATGCCGACGGGACGGCCAGTGCTGCCATCGCCGTTCGTTGCGGAAATGGCTGCGGACGTCGAGACCTCCAGAGCCGACGCCCGGGGCGATGAGGCCCCCGTCTCATCACCGCCCCGCGTCGAACCGCCAACACCGAAGACTCTGCGCCGCGCCCGGCACGTCGAGCGCGGCTTGGCGCCGTTACATCCTGACGAGTCAGCCCTTCGCACGCAGGTGCAGAACGTCACAGCGCGAACCAGGACGGCGGCGGCGCAGGGGACTGGCGCCTGCAACGGCCTCGCGGTCTTGTCGCACATGCTCTGCACCCTGCGCCTGTGCAAGTCGCCGCACAGGAGCGCCGAACCCAAGTGCGTGAGGAGCCGCCAGATCGAGCAGGCGAGGCAGCGGAGGATGGAACGCGAGTGAGCCGACCTGTCGCTCCTTCCCGAACGACAGTCTTACTCCGAATGGAACGCGTTGTCGTTTTGTCACCGGGTGCGATTAGCTCGGCAACTTGATCGCACAGAGCGATCAAGCGTTCATCACAATCGTGCCCTGAGCAGTGCCCGAGTTGCCGAAGGCGCCCAATCCTTGCGCGGAGGCTCACACCAGGCCTAGTAGGCGCCAATCCGGTAACGGGGCAGGTTCGGGTCAGGCCTCGGCAAAGAACTCGTTGGCGGACGGCAAAGGGTATTCCGCATCGGTTCGCTGATGCCGTCGCGCCCCTTGCCAAGGAGCCCGGAGTCACATTTCCTGGCGCAGCTTCTCGATGTGGCCAATCGACGAGACCATTCACAAGATCTTGTCGTCGATCTTCAGCGCGCGGCGACCGAACGTCTTTTGGCGTCCCGCTGACCCATCACACGCCTCAAGCGCGAGGCACCGCCACGAAGCTCTGCGCCTCGCGCGCGAGCTCGAGCCAGTCTTGGCTGGATCCAGCGTCGACCGCGAGCCACCCATTCACGCGCACCCTTGTCTGCCTCGAACCTCTTGCCCCCTTCGGCTGCCGCGAGCGCATCGACGCGCTCCCTTGCTGCTTGCTAGCCTGAATCCCGAGATTGTCCTGATCCCACAGGCTCGCGCGACTTTGCGGCGGACCATTCGTCCACGAGCTCCACTAGACCCGACAGCGAGCTCACCGCTCACCACAACGTGGCGATCAGTCCGGCAAGAGGCATGAGGCCCTGCGGCCCGACTCGGCTGAACCGCTTGGAACACGCTCGGCGCGGATCTTGACCCGCAATGTTTCGAAGCAATCCCCCGGTCGCGTCGTCCCGAGCGGCCACGCCGGCCGCGTGCCGACCTCGGCCATGACAGTGTCGGTTACCGAGCTGGCGAACTTGGGCTGACCTCGACGCGGTTGTTGTGCCACAAGGATCCCTGGACCTTACGCATGGCCATGCGCGCGTCATGGAGGCGCTGGGGGCATCGTCCAGGCATGCCCTATGCCCGGCAGCGGCGGATGAGGGCGTCAGGCAGTCTCGCTTGCTCGCCCGCCCATCTCCGAGCCGCACGAACCAACGCCCGTGAATCCAGCCGACATCGGCCTCGTGTTCGGCCGCCGATCGCTTCGCATGCTGACCGGCGACGAGGTCGAGGTTCTCCGCGAATCTGCCGGACCCGGCGAGCGCCGTCACTACAGCAAGCGCTTTTTGGTGGGCCCGGCCGGCGATTTATCTCCGTGGACGGCGCGCGAGCGCTGCATCCTCGAGCAGCTCGGTAGGGCTGACGGCGCCCCCGTCGCCCGGCTGGTGCCCGTGCCGGCGATGGCCGGGGCCGGCCTTCATACATTCGATGCCGGGCCGACCATCGATCAGTGGTCGACGCGCGTGCTCCTGCGCCGCAACGGCTTGGTGCTCGGCAACCTGTTCGAGGATTGCGCATGCTGGTGGGCGCTCGCCCGCCATTGCCTTATCGCTCTCGACAAGTTGCATCAGACCGGCTTCGTTCACCTGGACCTGAAGGCGGACAACCTCTGCATTCCATGGTCGCAGCCTGGCGAGAGCGACTTCCCGGTGCCCGGTCGACCCATCGCCTTGCGCTTTGAAGAGCTGGCCTTCATCGACGTGGCTTTCTCGCTGCTGCCCGAGGTGCCGCTCCCCGGGCCGCTGCCCCTCGATCGCCAGCCCCACTACGAGTATCAATCGCAGCGCCTGCTCGAGGCGCTCGAGCAGGGCAGGCGCGTCAATTCGAACCCAACGCGGGCGCTCGACTGGCGCTGCGACCTCTTTAGCCTGGCGGCGATGCTGTGGCGTTACTTGCCAAAGCTTGAACGGTCGGCCGGCAGCGGCTGGACGCCGAACCGCCACGCCCAAGCCACCGCCTTCGTGCGCTTACTCGTCGAGGCAGACAGCGGGCCGCTGCCCGCCCAGCGACCCCATGCCGAGCTCATCGTGTTCACCGAGTGGCACTTGCGCGAGCCCGAGCTGGGCGCGGCCCTTTTAGCGGGCTTTACCTTTGAAGCGGAGCGAACCGCGCCAAGCGGCAGCTCGACGCCGCTGACGCGCGTCTTTCGGTCAGATGCTGCGGCGGGACCTGTCGACGCTTCATCGCTCGCGACCGCCCGCGCTTGGCCCTCCCCGCAGCACGAGTCGCGGCGGGCCGACCCCGCGCCACTTGATACGCCGCTTTCCGTCCGAGATTCGGCGGCGAATTCGTTGCCGGTCGACCTGCCGCATCCGGACCCGAGGTCTGTCGCTTCGACGCCGGTCGACCTGTCGGTGAATCCGCGGCCCGTCACTTCGGCACCGGTCGATATCCTATTGGCGGATCTGCAGCCGGGGGGGCCGGCGTCCGTCGACCTGCCGCTGCCGGACTTGGTTCCGGTCGAGGCCGCGGTCTGTGTACCGCTGCCCGTCTCGACGCCCGTCGACTTGTCGTCGCTCGCAGTGCCGACCGCCGATCTGCGCTCGGCGGGCCTGCCGCGAATCGATCCGCATCCAGTCGCTCCGCAGTTGGCGAACTGGCATCCGGAGTCGTCCCGAGCTGAGCCGGCGGCCGTGCGGATAGAGCCGACGCTGCAGCCGCTCGCCCAGCCGGATTCGAGACGCGTCGAGGGCACGCCGACCGAGCGGCGTCCGCCGCCCGGGTTGTTGGGACGGCGTCGCTCGCATCTCCATCGGGCGCCGATCGTCGCGGTACTGGCCCTGGGCGTCGTCGCCACGCTCGCATGGTGGGGCGACCGCAGCGGTTGGCTGGCCGTGCCCCGGCGCGCTCCGGCGCTGGCGGCAGCGCCGTCAGGCGCGGCGGTCCCTTCGCTGCTGGCGCCTCGGCCTGCATCGGACGCGCGACTTGCTTTGTCCGGGCGCTCGCCGGGGTTGAGGCCGCCGTCGATTCCATCCCCAACCCTGGCGCAGGCGCCTTCCGAATCCGGCGCTCCGGTTCCTCCCTCGGCAGTGGCCGTATCGCCACGCACCAATGGGGCCGCGGCATCGCCTGCAGTGGTTGCGGCTCCCGCCGTGCGCCCAGCTTCGTCGCTGGCTCCAGGCTCAGCCGTTGAATTCGACGCCGCGACCCTGCCGAACCTGCCGCGCCGAAAGCCAGGCGAACTGCCTATCGAGATCTTCCTGCCGTCGCCCCCACGGCCGGCTTCAACGGCGCCGGCCCGGCCGGACCCGACGGACGGCCAGCCGACGTTCGTCGGCAACCTTGACGACGTCGGTCGACAGCTTCTGCAGGGCCTGATCCCGCGCCTCGCTGCGGGGGCCGAGCGCCAGCTTGCGCCTGTGCTCTCCGCCGCCGGCAGGGCGAACGACGCTTTCTCGCCCACCGAAGTCCGGGCGGTGGCGCGGATCGCGCGCCAGGGCACCCGCATGGCCTCCTTGCCCGTCGTCGTGGCAACGCAGCAGGCGCGCCGGTTGAATGAGGCTGCTCGTCTGGCCTACTGGCAGCGCCACAACGTGCCCGATGCGGTCGAGCTGCAGACAAAGGCCTTCGCTGCCAATCCGCTCGACACCGAGGTCGTCGGCAACCTTGCATTCCTGCGCTTGCGCGAGAGCCCACCGCAGGCCGAATCGGCGCGGGCACTGGCCCTGCACGCGCTGACTCTGAAGGACGACCGCTTTCCGGTCGGACGGGTGGAAGACTGGACGACACTTGCGATCGCCAACGCACTGACGGGGCACGAGGTCGATGCGCGAAACGCTTGGTTCGTGACGATGGCCGTCTCGAACGACCTGGAGCGCCATTGCAAGGCTGCCGTCCGCGCGCAGGCGCTCTACGGCGATAGGCTGCGATCCTCTGTGCAGGCAATGCTGGAGCGGGCTCGCTCGTCGCCGGGATACTCCCGCTGCGGCGTGCAGCCGGAAAGGACGGCACGCAGTTCAGGCCGGCCGCATGCTGACACCGTCCCGTCGTCGCACTGGACCCGGCCCGGAGCCACGGCAAGCCAAGAGCGGTTCGCCATCGCAAACGTCGTCAAGGAGGAGCAGCCCTCGTTGCTATCAAGAGCCTGGGCGACAGTGAGACGCGTGCTTTCGCCTAGGGATCGATGATTCGTTGATCGAGAGCTTTCCCGAGGTGCCGGCGCTAGAAGCACCCGGGTACGCGGGACCTTGTCGCAGAGAACCATCTCAAGCGAGACCAGTCGCCTTTGCCTAGCAGCGAAGCAAATTGCCAGCGAGATGAGCACCAGCGTGGTGACGCTCATGTCTGGAAGAATAAGTACGGCGGCATCGGGCCCTCCGAGCGACGGTTGCGCCGGCTCGAGGAAGAGCGATGTCAAGAGCCCGTTTCGCTGGCTCGAGTCAGAGAAATGGCCGTGCGGCCGGCCCGGATCAAGCGACGGCGCCTGGCGGAGGCGGCCACCTTCAATCAAGCGTCCTTACAAAGCGCAGTGCCTCGCGGGCAAGTGCTATCCAGTCCTCGGCAGATTGGCCCTGAACCGCCAGCCATTCGTCCGTTTCAAGGCCGTTACGAGCAGCCCGCCGCCCTGCCGAGGCAGCCACCAGCGCTTGCACGCGCTCTTTTGGAAGCCTGACGATGAAATGTCCACTGACCGAGCTCAGCGCAAATATCTTGTCGTCCACCAACAGCGCCCACCGACCGAAAGTCTTGCTGCGCGGCTTGCCGCGCGAGACGCCGTAGTCGTTGTTCACTGCTTGGGCAACCTGCGCGAAGCGGCCCAGCCTCGTCCCGCCCTCAATCACGTCCACCTCCGTTCTGCGCTGCTTGGCGCGAACGTGGGGCTGCCCCATCAACCGCGGTTTGATTCCAGTTGCTCATGATGCGAAGCGCGGCCCTCGTACCGGCAAGGGCAAAGGCCTCCATGCTCTCAAGGATCAGCGTCCTTGCACCGACGGGGCCGAAGCCGCGAGGCCCGATGTCGACACGGTAACGGCCGCGGGTCTCGCGCCTCGTGATCGTTCCTCCACAGCATCGAGCATCGCCTCGAAGGACCGGAAGTTCCCCGGCTCTGCAAAGGTGATTCCTGGATCGAGTCGCCTGGCCATCTTGGCTTCGACCGCGGCCGCGCGAAGATCGCCGCCGCGGGCAAGGAGTTCCGCATAGACGTAGTGCGCGCGGGCGTTGCCGGGGTTGACGTTGATCAGCTCCTGCATCATTGCTTCGGCCTTCGCAAAGTGACCTTGTGTGACCTCTGAGTCGACCTCCCGCATAGCCGAGTGGGCCATCGCGAGGGTTGAGAGCCCGAGAAGTGCGGTGCCAAGCGTTGGTCTCTTCATGGTCTCTCCAGTTGCCCTTGCGAACCAGTCCAGGTCACTTTGAAAGGGTTGTTTCGAAGGCGTGAGAGCATCTTGCGCGCCTCTAGCTGAACCAAACCTGAACAAGACTTGCTAATGCCGCCCGACAATGGCATTCGCATTCATGACGGTCACCCCCGCCCGGACTCTCGCGCCGGAGATTGATTCACCGGGCACTCATGACGCGTCGCTGGACGCGGCGTCAGTTCTAGAAGTGGCAAAGTCCCATTTGTCGTCGAGTGGACTGACTAGGAGGCTCAATGGCAGACAGCCGCCGGGTCATTGCAGAACCGTTGGATGAGCGGCTCGTAGGTTCCCTGCTTGGCGCCGGAAGACAAGCAGGCGCTGCCAGCGTGCTGGCTTCCTCTGCCGCCAAGAAGATCGATGCTTGGGCTCTCGTCGATGACTCGTCCGACAAATGCCTCTGCTTGCTGCCAGGAGTTCATCTCTTCGACGGCGACCCGCTCCGAGCTCGACCCACGACCGCGTAGACCTCTGGCCAGATCCCAGGACCGCGGGCTTCGTGGCCCTTTGCAGCCGCCCACTTTCGGCCAGCTCGGCTTCGACTTTCTTCCGTGAGTTGCCTGCGGTCTTCACCGCTGGCGCACCACGGCTGGCGCCCGTCTTCTTCGCCTCGCAGGCGACCTTGTGCTCTTGACCACCGGACCCGGGCTCGGTCCTGCGCGCCGTCACGCTTCGTCTGCCCGCTCATCATCCGTCTCCGATTGGCTTGGACGATCGGCGGACGCATGATGCGCCGCTGGGTTGCACGCGTTACTTGTGGCCCTTCGCGAAATCGCCGGCGAATACGAACGCGAACGCCTCGGGCTGCACGTACTTGCGTACGGCGGCGTTGACCACTTCCGGCGTCAGGCGCGAAATGGCCGCGTCGACTTCGCCCGAGAACGCGAAAGTACGGTCCAGATAAGCCTGCTGAGTCAGCGCCTCGGCAAGACCGGCGTCCTGAGTACGAGACAGCTTTCTTTCCTGCAGCAGGCCCCGCTTGGCTTCCTCGACTTCCGCGGCCGAGAAGCCCTCGACAGTGATGCGCTTGATCTCTTCCTGCACCGCGGTTCGCAGCGGCTGCAGGTTCTGGGGGGCGAAAATTGCGGAAAGGCTGATCGAGCTGTTGGGCTCGAAGCTGCTGGCGCGAAACGAGCTGCCGATGCCGTAGCTCAATCCCTCCTTCTGTCGCACTCGATTCCAGAGACGCGAGTTGGTCGATCCGCCGAGCAAGTAGTTGGCGAGCAAAAATGCCGGGTAGTCGGGACTACGGTCGTTGAGCGCGAAGGAGGTCGAGCCGGAGATGAAGGCATTGGCCTTGTCCGGCGTCTCAATCGGCAAGGCGTTGGCGTGCTTGGCGACCATCGGCTCGGGTAAGCGGGTGAATGCGGCCGGACTCTTCCAATCTCCGAACAGGCGCTGGAGTTGCGTTTTCACTGCCGGCACGTCGAAATCACCGACGACGGCAATCTCGGCAGTCGCGCCTCCGTAAAAGCGCCGGTGAAAAGATTTGAGCGCCTCGACTGAAGGCGTCCGGAGCTCCTTGACGGCTTCGTCCAGCGTCGGCGTGTAGCGTGCGTCGCCAGCAGGGTAGGGGTTGTCGTAGCGGCTCAGCGCGCGAACGGCAATCGAGCGCGGATCGCTGCGGCCCTCTTCGAGTACCGCGATCTCCTCGCGCTTGAGCGTCTCGAGCTCGGCTGGCGGGAACGACGGCTGGCGCATGACTTCGGCCAGCAGGTCGAGCGTCGGCGCGAGATTCGCGCGCACCGTCTGTCCGCGCGCCGAAGCGCCGGTCTGGCCGCCACTGGCCACCAGTTTCGCACGCAGCCGGTCGAGCGCGTCCTCGATCTCCTGGCGGCTGTGCCGGGCCGTGCCGCGCATCAGCATTTCAGCGGCAAGGTTGCCTTCGCCGGCAAGACCGAAGATCGACTTCTCGTCTCCGTAGTGCAGGCGCAAGGTGAACTGCACCGTCTCGCCGCGAGTGATTTTCGGCAGAAGTGCGACCTTCATGCCGTTGGCGAGCGTAAAGCGCTGCGCGCGGGCGTCGAGATTGGCAGGTGTCGCATCGAACGACTCTCCTGCCGCGACCGCGGGGTCGCCCTTGTAGTCCTTGACGAGGGCGGCAACATCGACCGCCGGCGGCATCGGCGCGCGGTCGGGCTTGGCGTCGGGAATGAACGCGCCGAGGGTGCGATTGGCGGGCTTGAAATAGGCGCTTGCGACCCGGTCGAGGTCGGCCGGCGTCACCTTCCGCCACTGGTCGCGATGCAGGAAGAAAAGACGCCAATCGCCCTCGGCAATCGACTGCGAAAGCGCAATGCCGAGGCGCTGCGGATCGTTGATGCTGTCGTCGATGTCCTTGAGTGTCTTCGCCCGCACCCGCTCCAGCTCCGCCGCGGTGATCGGCAACGACTTCACGCCTTCGACCGTGCGCAACATGACCTCGCGCGCGTGGTCGATCGAATCCTCGTCGGGCACCTTGACCAGAAACATGGCGAAGCCGGGATCGTGACCGTTGTAGACGAAATCGTCGACGCCGGCAGCCTTCTTGGTCTCCACCAGCGACTTGTACAAGCGGCCACCCGGCGACACGGTCATGACGCCGACCGCGGCCTCGATCGCGACCGCGTCGGGATGCGCCGCAGGCACGGTGTGATAGAGATCGGCGAGCCATTGGGTATTGCCGACGCGACGCAACGTCACCTGACGCTCGCCGTCCTGCACCGGCTCCTCGGTGTACAGGCGCGGCAGCACGCGCGAGGGCCTCGGTATCGGGCCGAAATACTTCGAGACGAGCGCGAGCGCCTTGTCCGGATCGAACGCGCCGGCAACCACCAGCACGGCGTTGTCAGGCTGGTAGTAGAGGCGATAAAAAGCCTGCAGCCTCGCAATGTCGACCTGCTCGACGTCGGAGCGCGCGCCGATGGTGTCCTTGCCATAGCTGTGCCAGTCGTACGCCGCCGCGGTCGTCCTCTGGATGAGCATTCGCACCGGGTTGTTCTCATTGCTCTCCATCTCGTTGCGAACGACGGTCATTTCGCTGTCGAGGTCCTTGCGCGCGACGAACGAGTTGACCATGCGATCGGCTTCCATGGCGAGCGCGTAGTCCAGACTTTCCTCGGACGCGGGAAAGGTCTCGAAGTAGTTCGTGCGGTCGAGCCACGTCGTGCCGTTGAAATTCATTCCGCGCTGCCCGAGCTCGGACATGATGTTGCCGCGCGACGGCGTGCCCTTGAAAACCATATGCTCGAGCAGATGCGCCATCCCGGTCTCGCCGTAGTTCTCCATGCGCGAGCCGACGAGGTAAGTCACGTTGACCGTGGTCTTAGCCTGCGAAGCATCGGGGAAGAGCAAGACGCGAAGCCCGTTGCCCAAGCGGAACTCGGTCAGGCCTTCGACCGAGGCGCCCTGGGCCACCCCCGGAGGAAGCGCGGCGTGTGCGCCGCAGCTCAGCACAGCGAAGAGGACAACCACCCGGCACGCGCGGCGGGAGAGCGAAAAGAAAGCAACCATGGAAGTGACCCGCAACAGGACGAGCAATTTTACGAGGGCCTTGGAAGCAACAGGCGGCGGCGGGGTACCCTGCCTCTGCGCCGATTTAATCACGCGCGCGACTTCAGCTCGAATGATGCAAGGGACGATCTGCTCTCACTCACGCCGATATGCACGACCGGGCCGGCCGACTGGCGCAGCTCGAGGGTCACGGCGCTGTCGGGCGAATGCTCACAATGGCTGTCGTGTTGGCGCGGCACAGCCTAAGGTGTACTCCCTACCATCCGAGCGCCCGAGCGCCCGAGCGCCTCAACGAGGCAACGGTGTATTGGAGAAGCCCAATGACAAGTGAGATTTCTAGGCCAGTAGTTTCTTTGCCGGGCTCTGACTGGTGGACAGCCGAGAGCATCGCCCGCGATCAATAAGAGCTCAGCGAGTTCTTGGAGAAGCCGCGAGTGGGATGACGCGCGTGGAAAGTGGGACGGGTCCAGCGGGGCATCGTCTCGACGCACATGATTTGTTAGGGACCTCGAACAGTCAGCTCTGATTGAACTCGTAGCCGAGGTTCACGGTTAGGTTCGGCGTCGCTGGCATCGAGCTCGTGAAATACCCGCTCACTGGCCGCGCTCATTCGTCGCGACTGCCGGGCTGCAATCGAGCGTGACAGCTGTCACCGCCCGCCGGCAGCCGCGGGCCGCGCGAGGGACTCTCGGCGGCTGCGCTGGCGCTCGCGTCGTAGCGGCGCTGATCGGCTACGGCGCGAAAAGCTCGACCGCTTGCATCGCGGCGCGCACCTGTCCTATGCCCAGGTGCAGCCGCACGCTCTCGTTGGCGAGCCAGCGCGGCAGGAACTGCATGTAGAGGGGACTGCCGAGCACGCCGCTCGTGCCACCCGGCCAGCTGTCGACGGCGCGCGTGGTCAGCTCGGGCGCCACTTCGGCCACGAAGCGGTGTGACGGGCCGTGAGAGAACATGAATCCGTTCAGGCTTGCCGCGCGCGGATCGAAGGACGCGGCGTCCACGGTGTTGAATCCGCCATCGGTCGGGATCCCGTCGAGGCCGGGAAGCGGCGCCGGAAATGCACCGCCTGCCGGCGGGATGGAGAACGGCCCGCCTAGCACGCTGTTGAAGACGATCCGATGCAGCTTGCCCCAGCGATAGTCGTCCTGCCGTGTCGAGCCGCCGAACGCGGGGCGGAAGGCGTCGCTCGCCAGCAGCGAGAGCGCATCGGCCAAGCTGGCGAGGACCACGACGTCGCGCCGGTCGGCCGCGTCGGCGACGCCTGGCAGGGGGAAGAAGTCGACGCCCGATGCGCCGCGGCCGCCGCGTGCCGGGAACGTGACGAGCAATTGCCGCAAGGCGCTCAGTACGTGGACCGAATCGGGAACCGGCAGGTGGGCGCCGCCGATCACCTTGTCGATGGTGTTGGCGATGAAGCGGCTGCGCCAGACGTTGTAGAGCGTGGCCGCGACTGAGGCGTCGATGCTCGCCCGTGTCGGCGCACGGCCGGCGGGCTTGCCGGCGTCCCAGCCTTCGACGAGGCCGCTCTGGCTCGTGTAGTCCCAGCGCCCCAGTCGGCCGACGGCCTCGGCGACGCCGGGCTCGGCGGCCGCAGCGGCGAGGGCCGGATTCGCGCCGGGCCGGGTCGCGCGCTCGAACGCGGCGGCGATGTAGGGCGCGAAGAACTCGGCGTCGCGCAGCGTCACGTCGGCCTGGATCGACTGCATATCGTCGAAGCTGACGCGCCGGTCGCGCTCGGCGAGGATCCGGTTCAGGCGCTCAGTGATCTGCCCCGGCCGCAGGCCCGACGGATCGTCGAAGGTGTACGAAAGATAGTAGATGCCGCCGCCGGGTCGCAGCGTGTTGAGCGGGTCGTTGTCGAGCGTGACCCCGACCGGGTCGTTGTTGGCATTGACGAAGAAGCCGGCCGGCGGGTCGATGATCTGCGGCAGCTCGGCGAACGGCAGCACCTCGTAGGCCAGGGCCTGGTGCGGCTGCGGATGCAGCACCGGCAGCCACTCGTTGCCGCCCTGCCCGTTGCGGATGAAATGCGGCGACAGGCCGTCGACGAAGCCGGCCTGCAGGTCTTCGCGCACCGGGACCTCGCCGCTGGTGAAGTAGCCGATGCTGCCGCGCGCGTCGCCGACGACCCAGTTCTGCGAGCCGACGTCGAAGAACTGCAGGGCCGCGACGAACTCGTCCATGCTGCGCGCGTGCATGAACTTCAGGATTGCGTCGGTCTCGTGCGTGGCGCTGAAGCCGGTCCATTGCACACTAAGCGCGACGCCGGTCGCCGGGTCGAGCTGCACGATCGGGCCGTTGTTGCGGCGCGGCACGATGAGCGTCGCCGCGGGCACGCCGCCGCCGGGAGGCACGACGGCCAGGTTGTCGGCGACGCCGTCGCCCACCTGGTTGACGCGGAACACCTCGGGGATCGGAACGATCGGCTCGCGCATGCCCTTGTAGACGGTGCTCAGGCCGCTCGGCGATGCGGCGTCGGGGACGACCTGCTCCTGGTACGTGTCTGTGACGTCGAACAGCGTGTTCGTGCTGCCCCAGGCGATGTGGCGGTTGTAGCCGTGCACGACCGCCGGCACGCCCGCCAGGCTGTCGCCGAAGGCCTCGAGCCGGCCCGGCACCTCGAGGCCGATCGGGTACCAGATCGCCGGCGTCGCCAGCTCGAGGTGCGGATCGTTGGCGATCATCGGCCGGCCGGAGGTGGTGAAGCGGCCGCTCACCGCCCACAGGTTCGAGCCGGGGCGCTTGCGCGCATCGACGATGCCGGAGAAGGCCGGCAGGCCCTTGAGCTGCGCGCGCAGGCGCTTGGCGAGCTCGATGCCGACTGGATGGATGCGCGACTCGATGCCGGAGCGGCCGAGCCCGCGGTGGCCTTCGCCAGGGTGTCGGCGCCGCATGGCGTCGGGGATCGTCGACGCCGGATCGAAGGGCGCGGCGCGGTCGAGGTCCTCGAAGTAGAGCGCCCGGCCGTCGAAACCGAGGGCCACGCCGGCCGCGACGTACGACTCGAGCGCGATGGTCGCGTCGACGTCGAGCTCGAACGAGAGCTGGAATGCCAGGATGCGGCCGACGACGACGCTGTCGAGCGCGGTCCAGGCGGGAATGCGCGTGATCTCGAGCGCGCCGTACTCCGGCGGCAGGGGGTGCGTCGAGACATAGGCGTTGACGCCGCGCGCGTAAGCCTCCAGTGCGGCGCGGGTGTCGGGCAGCAGAACGGCGAGCGATCGTTCCGACGCGCGACGCAGGCCGAGCGTGCGCAGCTGCACGTCCTGCGCGAGCGCGCCGGGGCCGACGAGCTCGGCGAGCGTGCCGCTCGCGGCCCGGCGGTCGACGTCCATCTGAAACAGGCGGTCGCGCGCGTGGACCCAGCCCTGCATGACGAACGCGTCGGTCTCGTTGCGCGCGCGGATGTGGGTGATGCCGTCGGTGTCGCGCGTCAGCTGAACAGGTGCGGACAGGGCGGCCAACGTCGACACGTGAACTGCACTCGGCGCGGGCTGCTCCGCCGCGGCGGCGCACGGCAGGACGATCAGGAGGACGTAGACGAGGCGGCGATTCATCGGGATCGTCCTTTCTGGCGCGGGACGCGCGAGAGGGCAGGGTACCCGCGCGCGCTGCAGGGCTCGCTACTATGCGCAGGATCGGCGCTCGAGTCCAGAGCGCGTTCGGTGCCACATCAACCGCGGAGTGGATGTTGGAGCGACGTCGTTCGAGACGACGAGCCGATCGCGGAAAGCTCGCGCGTCGCATCGCGCAGCGAGCCGGCCCTTCGATTGGTCGTTACTGCAGAGGGCGCCGCTTCCGCTTTGCAGGGAATCGATCGACACTGAAACCGGTTGCTGCGATGACGCCCAACCCTCTCCATCGAGCGGACAGCCGCCGGCAACTTCTGCTTTTCATGTCGTTGAGGCGGGACCTGGGTTCACTTCGGAGATCGGCATCACCTCAAAATTTCGACCTTTCAGATCGCTCTGTATCGACGATCGTCGCTCGAGCAAGGGTCAGAGGATCCTGGAATCTGGCCTATCGCTGGTTCTGCCGACTTGAGCTCGAAGATGCAGTGCCCGACCACTCGACCTTCTCCAAGAACAGGTACGGTCGCTTCCGCGAGAGCGACGACTTCCTCTATGTTCGAGAGCGTGCTGCGCCGATGCATGAGCAAAGGTCTCGTTCGTGGGGGGCTTCGGGATGGATGCCAGCGTCATCAAGGCTGACGCCAGCCGAGCGCGCGGTGTTCCTGGCTCCGAGACCGCCGACTGGCGCAAGGACGCGGCAACGAGCCCCTCCATGCGTGAGTACGTCGACGCGCTTGAAGAGTTCAATCCGACGGGTAACGACGACGCAAAGCCACCGGCACCGCCTGCGCCGGGCAAGAACGACTCGCTGACTGATCCGGCGGCGCGCTGGACCGGTGCACCGGGCGGGCCAGCCTTCTACGCCTATTCGACCACCTGATCGATCTGGACGCCGGGATCATCGTGGATGTCGAAGACGCTGGCCGACGATGGTCAACCGCGTCGAAAAGCGCTCCGACGTTCCTCACTACTTCGGTCGAAAGCGGCCACTCACGTCATAAGCCAAACCGGAGGCTCGTTCGGCCCAGCCGTAGCGGGCAGACGCGCCGATTTCTTGATGACGGGGCGATGATGGGTGTGGCTGAAGGCCGTCCCGCTGAGCCGCCCGAGCTCAGGCGATACGGCGTACACCCTCTCCAACGAGTCGAGGCATCGCCCGAGGCAGGGTCACGCCGGAGGCAGCTGGGCCGGGCGCGTGCCATCGATGCATCGTCGTCGGCGCGTGAGGCGATTGAGTTGCGCAGCGATGGCCAGCGTCAGCAAGGTGCCTACCTGCAATCAGCCGAAGCAAGACCGCATTCACAGATCTTTACCCCCGGGCCAAGATGGACTCACGACGCACTGCCACCATCAGTGCATCTCCCCGATGATCGGGCGAAGGAGCGAGAGATGAGCAAGGCAGTGGCAATCGCGGCATCGGCGTCGGCCGCGCGTCGCGTCCAGGTGGTCATGATCGGCATGGTGCTGACGCTGCTCGCCGCGCTGAGCGTTTCCGCATGGGCACAGCCGGGGCCGCCGACGGGCATGGGCGACAGAGGGTCGGGCATGGCGCTTCATAACCGCGGCGAGCACGGCGGGGACATGGACGAGATGCATCACGACATGGGCAGCATGCATCGCGGGATGGACGGCGGCATGATGTTCCGCGGATCGCCCGAGCGCATGGGCCGCATGATCGATCACATGCTCGACGGTCTCAACGCGACCGATGCACAGCGCAGCCAGATCAAGCAGATCGCCGCTGCTGCGGGCGCCGACATGAAGGCCCAGGCGGAAGGGGGTCGCGGCCTGCGCCAGCGCGCCATGCAGGCGTTCTCCGCGCCGACGGTCGACGCCGGCGCGATCGAACAGGTGCGCCAGCAGATGCTGCAGCAGCACGACCAGATGAGCCGGCGCATGACGCAGGCGATGCTCGACGTCGCTCGGGTCTTGACGCCCGAGCAGAGGGCCCGCCTGGGCGAGCGCGTGCGTGATCGCCAGGCGCGCATGGAAGATCGTATGAAGCGCATGGAGTCGATGCGGCCGGGCATGGTGCCGCCGCGCCGATAATCGGTTGCTGCCGGCCCGCCGGCGGCAATCGTCCCGAGCCAAGCGAAGGACCTCCGCCGAGCAGGAACATGGCGATCCTTCGCTTCGCCCAGGATTGACCGCCCCCAAAGGATGACCCCGCGCCTCCTTCTCATCGACGACGACAGCCGCCTCGCCTCGATGGTCGGCGACTATCTCGGCCGGGCCGGCTTCGAGGTCGAGACCGCCGGCTCGCTTGCCGGCGGCCGCAACCTGCTCGCGGCGAACAATTACGACGCCTTGGTGCTCGACCTGATGCTGCCCGACGGCGACGGCCTCGACCTCTGCCGCGAGCTGCGCAACACGAGCCGGACGCGTCAGCTGCCCCTGCTCATGCTCACCGCGCGCGGCGAGCCGATGGACCGCATCGTCGGCCTCGAGCTCGGCGCCGACGACTACCTGCCCAAGCCGTTCGAGCCGCGTGAGCTGCTCGCCCGCGTCAAGGCGCTGCTGCGCCGCGCGTCGCCTCAGGCGAGCGGCGACGACGTGCTGCGTTACGGCCGCCTCGAGGTCGATCTCGGCGCGCGCGTCGCCCGTCTCGACGGCAAGACCTGCGAGCTCACCGGCCACCAGTTCGATCTTCTGGTCGTGCTGGCGCAGAGCCCCGGCCGCGTCCTCTCGCGCGACCAGATCATGGACGCGCTGAAGGGCCATCCGCTCGAGGCCTTCGACCGCTCGATCGACGTTCACATCTCGCGCATCCGCGCCCTGATCGAGGACGACCCCAAGGCACCGCGCCGCGTCCTCACCGTGCGCGGCGCCGGCTACGTGTTCGCGAGGAAGCAGGACGCCGACGACGCCGCGGCATGACACGTCCGATCGCTTCGCCGGCGACGAGCGCGCCGCGCCGCGCGCAGCGCGCGGGATGAGGCCGCCGCCGCGGCGCCGTCCATGAAGAGCCTCTACCTGCGCATCTACGCCACCGTCGTGGTGGTGCTGCTGCTGTTCGCGCTCGTCTCCGGTTGGGTGCTCGAGCGCCACCTCGATGACGAGCGCGTCCGCAACGAGCAGGTCGTGAGCGACCGCCTCGCCGCGTGGGCCGAGCTGCTCGGCCATTCGCTGCCCGGCGCCGGTGCGTCCGGCGAGGTGCAGCTCGCGGCGCTGCGTGACTGGTCGCAGCGGCTGCGCGTGCCGCTCGCGCTCGACGATGCGCAGGGCCAGCGCATCGGCGCCTCGGAGTCGTTCGAGCGCCGCAGCGCCGAAGGCATCGTCCGCCCCTTTTCGTTCAAGCTGGAAGACGGTCGCACGCTCTGGACGATGCGGCCCGGCGGCATGCGCCAGCTTGGTGGCCGGCGCGGCGGCGCGGGCCTCGAGGGCCGCGGGCCGGGCGGCGAAGGGCGCGGACCGGCCGGTGAAGGGCGCGGACCGGCCGGTGAGGAGCGGCCCCCGCGAGGCATCGGGCCGTGGCCGCTGCTACTGCCGGGACTGCCGCGCGGTGTCGCGCTCGCGATCGTCATGCTCGTCCTCTTCCTGGCCATCGCCGCGGGTGCGTATCCGGTCGTGCGCCGACTGACGCGGCGCCTCGAGGCTCTCAAGCTCGGCGTCGAGCAGTTCGGCGCAGGCGCCCTCGGCCATCGCGTCGACGTGAGCGGCGCCGACGAGGTCGCGGCGGTCGCGGCGAGCTTCAATGTCGCCGCCGCGCGTGTCGAGGCGCTCGTCGATTCGCACCGCGCGCTGCTCGCCAACGCCAGCCACGAGCTGCGCTCGCCGCTGGCGCGGATGAAGATGGCGGTCTCGATGCTTGCGGAAGCGACGCCTGGCGAGCGCGACAAGCTGAAGACCGAGATCGACAAGAACGTCGCCGAGCTCGACAGCCTGGTCGAGGAAGTGCTGCTCGCGAGCCGCCTCGACGTCGCCGAGACCCCGCTCCATCGCGACAAGGTCGATCTCCTCGGCGTCGCCGCCGAGGAGGCGGCGCGAATCGGGGCGTCCGTCGCCGGCACCGCCGATATCGTCGTTGCCGGCGACGAGCGGCTCCTGCGCCGCGCCGTCCGCAACCTGCTCGAGAACGCGCAGCGCTACGGGGGTGGCGACGTCGAGATCGCACTCGCGCTCGTCACGCTGCGCAGCAGCGCGTTCGTGCGGATCGAGGTCTGCGATCGCGGTCCGGGTGTGCCCGAAGCGATGCGCGAGCGCATCTTCGAGCCGTTCTTCCGCATGCCCGGTCATGCCGAGCAGGCCGGCGGCGTCGGCCTCGGCCTGGCCCTCGTCAAGCAGATCGCCCAGCGTCACGGCGGGAGCGTCCGCTGCGAATCCCGTCCCGGCGGCGGCAGCGAGTTCGTGATCGAGCTGCCCGCTACATGACCTTCGTCTAAAGCGGCCTCGGCGGGGCCGCTTGTCGCGAGTCACGTTGGAGCTTGTGGGCGAGAAGGGCCGTGAGGCCCAACGCGGCGATGGCGATGCCGAGCGTCGACATCGACCAGAAACCTCGCGCGCCGTGCATCCACGCCGGCGCGGCGTCGCCGGTCTCGAACGCGACCAGGTAGCCGCCGCCGAGCCCCACGCCCCAGAGCGCGAAGATGTAGACGAAGAGCGGCACCGTGGCGATTCGATACGCGCGCAGCACGAACGCGGCGACGGTCTGCGCCGCGTCGGCGATGTGGAACAGCGCGACCCAGGCGAGCAGCGGCAGCGCCGCGGCGGTGATCACCGGATTGCCGGTGTACAGGCCCACCACCTCGCGGCGCAGCGCATAGACGGCGCTGCCGAGGACGGCGGCGACAAGGACGCCGATCTCGAGGCCGACCCAGCCGATGCGGCGCGCGTCGGCGGCGTCGCCGGCGCCGACGCGTTGCGCCACCAGCGTGCTCGACGCGTTGGCGATTGCCAGCGGCAGCATGAACATCATCGAGACCATGTTGACAGCAATCTGGTGGCCGGCGACGGCGGTCATGCCGATGCGTGACACGAAGAACGCCATGAAGGTGAAGCCGGTCACCTCGACGAGAACCGCCAGGCCCATCGGCACCCCGATTCGAAGCAGCGCTTGCAGGCTCTCTCTGCTCGGGCGCGCCAGGGCGGTGCCCTGGCCGAGGCCGAAGCGGCGATAGAACGGATCGTGGCGAAGGACGAGCATCGCCGCCAGGAACTGGCACCACATGACGATCGCCGTCGCCAGGCCGCAGCCCGCCGCACCGAGAGCCGGCACACGCAACTCACCCAAGGGCGTCGCCACCGCCACGCCGAAGACGAGCGCGGCGTTGACTGGCACCTTGAGCGCGAGCGCGACGATCTGCATCGCCATCACCGCCTTCGGTCGCGAGACGGCGACGTTGAAGCCGCGGTAGGCGGTGAAGACGAGCGCCGGCGGCAGCGCGAAGGCGAGCCCGTGCAGGTAGTCGCGCACCTTCGCCGCGACGGCGGGCTCGGCGCGCGCGAGGGCGAGGAACGGCTCCGGAAAGAGCAGGATCAAGCAGCCGGGCGCCGACAGCGCGAGGCCGAGCCACATCGCCTGCTGCGCCTCGTGCCCGCTCTCGCGCACCTGGCCGGCGCCGAACAGCTGGCCGGCGATCGGGCCGACCGCCAGCACGGTGCCCATGAAGCCGACGAACACCGTGATGTAGACCGAGGCGCCGATCGCCAGCGCCGCGAGGTCGGTGGTGCTGGTGCGGGCCACCATCACGGTGTCAACGGTGCTGAACGCGAGCACCGCGAGCTGGCCGACGAACACCGGCCAGGCGAGCGGCGCGATCCGGCGCACGCCGTCGCGCAGGCCGAGCCGCGTCATGCGGCGGCGGCGAGGGCGTCTTCGCTGCCCGAGGCGGCGCGGGCCGACGCCGGCGCGACATCGTGGGCGCGCTCGGCGTACCGGTTGAAACGCCAGGCCGTTCCTTGGCGGGTGATGCGGCGCCAGGTCGCGCGTTTCTCGACCGGGGTCATCTCAGTCCAGCGCTGCACTTCCAGGAAGGTGCGACCGCAGCCCTTGCAGACCGCGTCGCCCTGGCTCGTCGAGCAGATCGCGATGCAGGGGGCATCGGGCGTGGTCGCGTACCACGCGAGCCAAGCGTCGCGCGCCGCCCGCGGCATCGATGGTTCGTCGCACTCGCTCTCGTGGTAGTAGACCATCAGCGCGTACACCTCGGCCAGCGCCAGGACCTCGGCGCAGGCGGTGATGCCGTCAGGCGAGGGACAACGCTCGCGCCACCAGTTGATGGCCGACTCGATGTCGGTGATGTGAAGGGCGGCCACGGCGCGACGAGGGAGAGGAAGGATAGCAGCGGCCGTGCCGTCGGGCACTCCCGGTGGCACGGCGCCCGGCCGCGGGATGGATCAGCGCGGCGCGCTCGCCGCCCCAGGTGCTGGGACGACGATGACCGTCGGTTCCCCGACCGTCGTGGTGGTCGTCTCGCGGATGATTCCGCCGCCGGCGACGCTGCCCGACGTCGTCGTCTTCTGGTTCTGCTGGCTCGGCCCTTCGATGCGGGCCAGGCAGTCGGCCTTGTCCTTCGGCGCGACGGTGTTGCAGCGGTCGATCGCGTTCTGGCGCATCGAGCCGGCGTTGTCGAGGCGGTTGCGCTTGCGCTCGCCCTGGGCGGCGCCGGCTTCCTTCAGGCAGGTGGCGCGATCCTCGGCGGTGCGACCGGCATCGCAGTCGGCACGCTCCTTCAGGTAGGGCGAATTGGCGCCCAGGGCGCCGGCTTCGGCGCCCTGCGACGGGGCCGCGTAGCCGGCCGCGAGGCCGACCGCGAGCAGGCCGGCAAGGGATGCAAGATTCAGTTTCATCGATGTCTCCAGTTTGCGCGCGCGTCACCCTCTATCCGGCGCAGCACGATGTCCTCACCATACGGCGCCGCGCCTCGACAGAGGCGTAGGACGGCACCGCGCGCCGGCGCCGCCCAAGGTCCCGTCGCGGATGTGTGGCTGCCGGCCGCGGCGGTCGGCTGATCGTCACACCGGCGGCAAGGGCGTCGAGAATGGCGACATGGCCTGTTCATCGCAGCTGCGCGAATCGATCCGGCGCGCGCGTCTTCGCGCGAGCGTCCCCGGCTTTTCGCTGCTCGAGCTAATGGTCGTGATCGCGATCATCGTCATCCTCGCACTGATCGCGCTGCCCGGCATCCCCGACAAGCTGATCCGCGATCGCATCGTCGAGGCGGTGAAGCTCGCCGACATCGTCAAACCCCCGATCGCAGCCGCCTGGGCCGCAACCGGGACCTTGCCGGTTGACAACGCCGCCGCCGGGTTGCCGGTCGCCGAGAAGATCGTCAACGAATACATCAGCTCGATGGCCGTCGAATCGGGCGCGATCCAAGTGACCTTTGGCAACCGCGCAAACGGCGCGATCCAGGGCAAGGTGCTGAGCCTGCGGCCCGGCGTCGTCGAGGACGCGCGGATCGTACCGGTCTCCTGGGTCTGCGGCCATGCCGAGCCGCCCGGCAAGATGACCGTGCGCGGGCTCGACAAGACCGACGTCCCGCTGCGCTACCTGCCGCTCAACTGCCGCGCCGCCGCGGCCTCGCCACCATGATCGGGCTCGCTGCCTCCGGCCTCGACAGCGCCAGCGTGCGCGCTGGCGGCAAGGAGCTGCTTTCGCTGGGGCTGATCGAGGCGCGCAACCACACCTTGCGCTGGGCCGGCGCCCTCGAGGCGGCGGCCGAAGGCCGGGCGCTCGCGCTCGCCGGCGACTTCGCGCCGGCCATCGCCGCCGAGCTCGACCCGCCGCTCTGGACGCTCGGCCACATCGCCTGGTTCCAGGAGCACTGGATCGCCCGCAACGTGCAGCGAATGCGCGGCGAGCGCGCCGATCCGACGCACCCGCGCCTGGCCTCGATCCTGCCGGCGGCCGATGCCTGGTACGAGCCTGCAGTCGAGCGGACGCGGCGGCGCGAGCTTGCGGCGGGCGAGCTGCCCGACCTGGCCGCGACGCGCGCGTACCTCGTCGAGACGCTCGAGACGACGCTCGAGCTGCTCGCCGGCCTCGCCGTCGAGGACGACGAGACGCTCTACTTCCATCGCCTAGCGCTCTTCCACGAGGAAATCCACGCGGAGGCGTTGGCCGTGCTGGCGCAGACGCTCGGCATCGACAGCGGCTTGGTGGGGCGGGTCGTGACGCGGCCGCCGCGCCCGCCGCTGTTTTTTCCGGCGACGCGCTGGCTTCTCGGCTCGAGCGGCGCCGGCTTTCGCTTCGACAACGAGGCCGAGCCGCATCCGGTCGACGTGCCCGAGTTCGAGATCGACGCGCAGGCCGTGACGTGGGCGCAGTACGGCGAGTTCGTCGAGGACGGCGGCTACGACGAGCGCGCGCACTGGAGCCGCGCCGGCTGGGAGTGGCTGCAGCGCGAAGGGCGCAGGACGCCGCGCCACGTCGACCAGATGCGCCAAGGGGTCCTGCAGCGGCGCTTCGGCGTGCTCGCGCGCGTCGCCGCCTCGCACCCCGCGGTGCACGTGAGCTGGCACGAAGCGGATGCGTGGTGCCGCTGGGCGGGGCGGCGCCTGCCGAGCGAGGTCGAGTGGGAAGCCGCCGCGCACCAGGGCGCGAGCCGGGGCTTTCGCTGGGGCGAGGTGCACGAGTGGACGGCGAGCACGTTCCGGCCGTACCCTGGCTTCGTCGCCGGGCCCTGGCGCGACTATTCGGTCCCGGCGTTCGGCTCGCATAAGGTGCTGCGGGGCGCCTCGTTCGCGACCCGCCCCAGCCTGCGCAGCGCGCGTCTGCGCGGGTTCGAGCGCGCCGACCGCGACGACGGTTTCTTCGGCCTTCGAAGTTGCGCCGCATAGGCGCGCCGGAGGCGTCAGCGGCAGGCGGCGCATTAGGGAAAGCATCCTTGCGATGCCCCCCGCCCCTCCAACAATGGGTCGAACAAGCCCTCTCGCGGCGGCGCCACATCCCTGACGACCGCCTCGCGAACATCCAGCAGGAGAACGGCGTGGACATCCCCATCTCACTCACCGTCAACGGCAAGGCCGTGACGAAGACCGTCGATTCGCGGACGCTGCTCGTCCAGTTCCTGCGCGAACAGCTGCAGCTCACGGGCACCCATGTCGGCTGCGACACGGCGCAGTGCGGCGCGTGCACGGTGCACATGAACGGGCGTGCGGTCAAGTCGTGCTCGATGCTCGCGGCGCAGGTGCAGGGGAGCACCATCACCACCATCGAAGGCCTCGCCGCCAAGGACGGGGAGTTGCACCCGATGCAGGCAGCATTCCGCGAGTGCCACGGCCTGCAGTGCGGGTTCTGCACGCCCGGCATGGTGATGTCAGCGGTGCAGCTGCTTGCCGACAACCCGAAGGCGAACGAGGAGGAAATCCGCGAGGCGCTCGACGGCAACATCTGCCGCTGCACGGGGTACCACAACATCGTCAAGTCGATCCAGTTCTGCCAGTCGGGCAAGACCCCGACCGCGGTCTGAAGGAGCGGAACATGGGCAACATGAACGAAGTCGCGGCTAGCCCTATCGGCCAGAGCCTGCGCCGCCGCGAGGACCGGCGCTTCATCACCGGCGCTGCCAACTACACCGACGACGTCGTCCTGCAAGGGCAGACCTTCGGCGTCTTTTTGCGCAGTCCGCACGCGCACGCGCGCATCCGCTCGATCGACATGGCTGCCGCGAAGGCCGCGCCGGGCGTGATCGACATCATCACCGGCGCCGACCTCGCCGAGGCCAAGGTCGGCGGCCTGCCGTGCGGCTGGCTGATCCACAGCAAGGACGGCACGCCGATGAAGGAGCCCGCGCATCCGGTGCTCGCGCAGGGCAAGGTGCGCCACGTCGGCGACCAGGTCGCGCTCATCGTCGCCGAGACGCTCCTGCAGGCGAAGGACGCGGCCGAGCTGGTCGTCGTCGATTACGAGGAGCTGCCGGCGGTGATCGACCTCAGCGCCGCCGACTCGATCGGGACGAGCGTGCACGACGACGTCACCGACAACGTCTGCTACGACTGGGGCCATGGCGACAAGGCGGCGGTCGACGCCGCATTCGCGAAGGCGGCGCACGTGACGAAGCTCTCGTTCGTCAACAACCGGCTGATCCCGAACGCGATTGAGCCACGCGCCGCCAACGCCAGCTACAACCGGAGCGACGAGAGCTATACGCTCTACGTCGCCAACCAGAATCCGCACGTCGAGCGGCTGCTGATGTGCGCCTTCGTTCTCGGCCTGCCCGAATCGAAGGTGCGCGTGATCGCGCCCGACGTCGGCGGCGGCTTCGGCTCGAAGATCTTCCTGTACCCGGAAGACGTCGCCCTGGTCTGGGCGAGCAAGCGAGTCGGCCGGCCGATCAAGTGGACAGCCGAGCGGAGCGAGTCGTTCCTCACCGACGCGCACGGTCGCGACCACGTCACGACCGCCGAGATGGCGATGGACGGCAACGGCAACTTCCTGGCCCTGCGCGTGAAGACGATCGCCAACATGGGCGCGTACCTGTCCACCTTCGCGTCGGCGGTGCCGACGATCCTCTACGCGACGCTCCTCGCCGGCCAGTACAAGACGCCGGCGATCTACGCCGAGGTCAAGGCCGTGTTCACCAACACTGCGCCGGTCGACGCCTACCGCGGCGCCGGCCGGCCCGAGGCAACCTACGTCGTCGAGCGCATCGTCGAGCAGGCGGCGCGGGAGATGAAGATGGATCCGGCCGAGATCCGGCGTCGCAACTTCATCACCGCCTTTCCCTACGCGACACCGGTCGGCCTCACCTACGACGTCGGCGGCTACGGCGCCCACCTCGAGAAGGCGATGGAGCTCGCCGACGTCTCGGGCTTCGCGGCGCGCAAGGCGGCATCGGCGGCAAAGGGCAGGAAGCGAGGCCTGGGCTACGCCTGCTACATCGAGGCCTGCGGCATCGCGCCGTCGAACATCGCCGGCGCGCTCGGGGCGCGCGCGGGGCTGTTCGAGGCGGGCGAGGTGCGCGTTCATCCGACCGGGACGGTGACGGTCTTCACCGGCTCGCACAGCCACGGCCAAGGCCACGAGACGACGTTCGCGCAGGTCGTCGCGGGTCGACTCGGAATCCCGGTCGGCAACGTCGAGATCGTCCACGGCGACACCGGCCGCGTGCCGTTCGGCATGGGCACCTACGGCAGCCGATCGCTCGCGGTCGGCGGCACGGCGATCGTCAAGGCGGTCGATAAGGTCATCGCCAAGGGCAAGAAGATCGCCGCCCACCTGCTCGAGGCGGCCGACACCGACATCGAGTTCGAGAACGGCGAATTCAAGGTCGCGGGCACCGACAAGAAGGTCGCTTGGGGCAACGTCACGCTGACGGCCTACGTGCCCCACAACTTCCCGCTCGACAAGCTCGAGCCCGGGCTGAACGAGAACGCCTTCTACGACCCGACCAACTTCACCTACCCGGCCGGCACCTATATCTGCGAAGTCGAGGTCGACGCCGACACCGGCATGGTGAAGATCGAGCAGTTCGTCGCCGTCGACGACTTCGGCAACATCGTCAATCCGATGATCGTCGAGGGCCAGGTGCACGGCGGCATCGCCCAGGGCCTGGGCCAGGCGATGATGGAGGCCTGCGCGTACGACCCGAACTCGGGCCAGCTCGTCACCGGCTCGTACATGGACTACGCGATGCCGCGCGCGATGGACATCCCGAGCTTCAAGGTCGCGACGACCAACACGCCGTGCAGCCACAACCCGCTCGGCGTCAAGGGCTGCGGCGAGGCCGGAGCGATCGGCTCCCCGCCCGCCTACATCAATGCGCTCACCGACGCGCTCGGCATCGTCGACCTGGCGATGCCGGCGACGCCGGAGCGGGTCTGGCGCGCCGCCAACGGCATGTCCGCCGCCTGAAGCAGGAGAACACCATGTACGCATTCGACTACCAGCGGCCGACCAGCCGCGATGCCGCCAAGGCCGCCGGGGCCGGCGCCGATACTCGCTTTCTCGCCGGTGGCCAGAGCCTGATCCAGGCGATGCGGCTGCGCCTATCGCAGTCCGAGCGCCTGGTCGATCTCGGCGCCATTGCCGACCTGAAGCAGATCAAGGCCGACGGCAGCCGCGTGACAATCGGCGCGATGGCAACGCATGCCAGCGTCGCTGCCAACGCTGACGTGAGGCGGATCGCGCCTGCGATCGCCGAGCTCGCCGGCGGCATCGGCGACCCGATGGTTCGCAACATGGGAACGATCGGCGGCTCGATCGCCAACGCCGATCCGGCGGCGTGCTATCCGGCCGGCGTGCTCGCCTTCAACGCGACCATCCATACCGACCGCCGCACGATCGCCGCCGACGATTTCTTCGTCGGCCTGTGGGAAACGGCGCTGCAGCCCGGCGAGCTGATCACGGCGGTCTCGTTTCCCGCGGCGCAGAAGGCGGCCTACGTCAAGTTCAAGCAGCGGGCCTCGCGCTTCGCACTGGTCGGCGTGTGCGTCGCGCAGACCGCGGGCGGCGTGCGTGTCGGCGTCACCGGCGCGAAAGGGCGGGCCTTCCGCGCCACCGAGATCGAGAACGCGTTGGCGAAGAGCTTCACGCCAGAGGCCGCGAAAGCCGTGAAGATGCCGACCAGCGACATCAACGCCGACCTGCACGGCTCGGCCGAGTACCGCGCCGCGATGATCAGCGTCATCGCCTCGCGCGCGGTCGCTGCGGCCCTCGCGCGCTGAGCCGCCCTGCGCCGAGGGGAGCGAAGGACTGGGTCATCCTGCGGGAGCGAAGGATCGCGGAGCGCCGAAAGATCCTTAACTTCGTTCAGGATGACGGCTCGGGCGAGAATGCGTCGTGACCTCGCCCGCTGAATCCGTGCCCGCGCCGGCCATCCCCGCCTCTGTCGACGCGGTCGTCGCTGCGCTCGCCGCCGAGAACTACGTCGCGGACCGTCGCCTGGCGACCTCGGTCTATCTCGCCCTCACGCTGAAGCGCCCGCTCTTCGTCGAGGGCGAGCCCGGCGTCGGCAAGACCGAGCTCGCCAAGGCGCTTGCGCGCGCGCTCGGCGCCATGCTGCTGCGCGTGCAGTGCTACGAAGGGCTCGACATCGCGCAGACGGCCTACGAGTGGAACGTCGCGCGCCAGATGATGGAGATCCGCCTCGCCGAGGCCGCGCACGACGTCGGCGACGCCGCAGCGCGCGAGCGCCTGGCGAAGAGCCTCTATGCGCGCTCGATGCTGATCGAGCGGCCGCTCCTGCAGGCGCTGACGCAGGCGCGATCGCCGGTCCTCCTCATCGACGAGCTCGACCGTGCCGACGAGCCCTTCGACGCCTTCCTGCTAGAGGTCCTGGCCGAGAACCAGCTGACGATCCCCGAGCTCGGCACTGTCAAGGCCGCGCCAGGGGCCGGGCCGATCGTCGTCATCACCAGCAACCGCACGCGCGAGATCCACGATGCGCTCAAGCGCCGCTGCCTCTACCACTGGGTCGACTACCCGGACCTTGAGCGCGAGCTCGAGATCGTCCGCATCCGCGCTCCCGGCGCGCCGGAGCGGCTCGCCGCGCAGGTGGTGGCGTTCGTGCAGCGCATGCGCACGCTCGACCTCTTCAAGGCGCCGGGCATCGCCGAGACGATCGACTGGAGCAACGCGCTGGTGGCGCTGAATGCGCTCAGCCTCGCGCCCGACAATGTCCGCGACACGCTCGGCGTGCTGCTCAAGCACCGCGACGACATCGCCAAGATGCAGGGCGGCGACGTCGCCAGGCTGCTCGCCGAGCTGCAGGCGACTGTGCGCGGGGAAACGCCTCGACCGGCGCCGGCCGATGCTCGCTGACAACGTCGTCCACTTCGCGCGCGTCCTGCGCAACGCCGGCATGCCGGTCGGTCCGGATCGGGTGCTCGCGGCGCTGGAGGCGATCGAGGCGGTCGGCCTGGCGCGCCGCGACGACGTCCATGCCGCCCTCTCGGCGGTGATGCTCGACCGCCACGAGCAGCAGGCGCTCTTCGACGACGCCTTCGCTGCGTTCTGGCGCGACCCCAAGCTGCTCGAGCGGATGATGGCCGAACTGCTGCCGAGGATCACCGGCCGCGGCGACCCCGCCAACAAGCCGCGCTCGCACCGCCACGCCGACGCGCTGGCGCCGACCGCGCTGCCGCGCGCGACGCCACCGCCGCGTCGGCCCGACGAGCCGGTCGAGTTCGAAACCAGCTTCGCGTTCTCCGATCGCGAGCGCCTGCAGCGTGCCGACTTCGAGTCGATGACGGCGGCCGAGTTCGAGCTCGCCCAAAAGCTCGCCGAAGAAGTGCCGCTGCCCTTTGCGCCGGTGCGGCGGCGTCGTCACGAAAGGAGCGCGCGCGGCCGGATCGACCTGCGCGCCACGATGCTCGCGATGGCGCACCAGCCCGAGACGGTGGTGCCGCGATTCAGCCGGCCGCGGAGCGAGCTGCCGACGATCGTCGTTCTGCTCGACGTCTCCGGCTCGATGGACCGCTATGCGCGCCTGATGCTGCACTACGTGCACGGGCTGACGCGGCGCCATCTCAAGGTGCACACGCTCACCTTCGGGACGCGCCTCACCAACATCACGCGATCGCTGCGCCACCGCGATCCCGACCTCGCGCTCGAGCTGGCGAGCGCGCAGGTGCAGGACTGGAAGGGCGGCACGCGGATCGCCTCGTGTCTCGACGACTTCAACCGCCACTGGGCGCGGCGCCTGCTCGGCGCCAACGCCGCGCTCCTGCTCGTCACCGATGGCCTCGACCGCGACGAGCAGGGCGAGCTGACGCGCGCTGCGCAGCAGCTGCGCCTGTTCGCACGCCAGATCGTCTGGCTCAACCCCTTGCTGCGCTTCGACCGCTTCGAGCCGCGCGCCGGCGGCGTGCGTGCACTGCTGCCGTGCGTCGACCGCTTCCTGCCGGTCCACAACCTGGCGAGCCTGGCTGATCTCGCAGCGGCCCTGCAATCGGCGCCGGCGCCGCGCCGGTAGCAGAATCGGCCGATGGAACTGAACGGCGAACGACTTATTCCGGCGAGGGTCGACGCGACCTGGGCCGCGCTCAACGATCCCGAGACGCTGAAGGCGTGCATCGCCGGCTGCGAGACGCTCGATCGCGTCGGCGACGACGCCTTCGTCGTGGTCGTGGCGATGAAGATCGGCCCCGTCAGCGCGCGCTTCAAAGGCAATCTGAAGATGACGAACGTCATTGCGCCGACGAGCTACACGATCAACTTCGACGGCCAGGGCGGCGTCGCGGGCTTCGGCCGCGGCTCGGCCGATGTCTCGCTCAGCGACGCCGGCGCAGAAACGACGAAGCTCGCCTATGCGGCTAAGGCGACAGTCGGCGGGAAGATGGCGCAGATCGGCTCGCGGCTCATCGACGCCACGGCCGCCAAGATCACCGACGATTTCTTCAAGGCCTTCGCAGCGCAGCTGCAGGCGCGCGTGCCGGCCGGCGCCGTCGTCGCGCCGGTGGCGGTGACGCAGCCCCGCGAACGCGTGCCGGCGGGACCCTTGGGTTGGGTGCTGGCCGCGATCGTCGTCGCGGTCACCCTCTTCTTCGTCACCCGCTGAAAAAGCGACCTACGGGGTCGGCCGCTTCCTCTCGGAGGGAGGGCAGGAATCTGGGAAGGAGCGATCCTGCTCTGCCGCAGCAGATGAAGCGCTTCAGCGCTTCATCTGCTGCGGCAGGAACGTGACGAGCTGCGGCACGGTGTAGAGCAGCACGACCATGCCCACCATCAACAGGAAGAACGGGAACGCGGCGCGCGAGATGGTGCCGATCTCGCGCTTGGTCATGCCCTGCAGCACGAACAGGTTGAAGCCGACCGGCGGCGTCACCTGCGCCATCTCGACGACGATGACGATGAAGATGCCGAACCAGAGCGGGTCGATGCCGGCCTTCTGCACCGTCGGCATGATCACGCCCATGGTCAGCACGACCATCGAGATACCGTCGAGGAAGCAGCCGAGAATCACGTAGAAGCCGGTCAGCGCGAGGATGAGCGCGAACTTGCTCAAGCCCAGCGTGGCGATCCACTCGGCGAGGTGACGCGGCAGGCCGATGTAGCCCATGCTGAGTGTGAGGAACGCGGCGCCGGCGAGGATGAGGGCGATCATGCAGTAGAGGCGGGTGCCGCCCATCAGCGATTCCCTGAACGTCGCCCAGCTCATCGAGCCCTGCGCCGCCGAGATGACGAGGGAGCCAAGAACGCCGATCGCGGCCGCCTCGGTCGCAGTGGCGATGCCGGCGTAGATCGAGCCGAGCACGGCGATGATGAGCAGGACGACGGGGATCAGGCTCCTCGACTCGCGCAGCTTCTCGGCGAAGGTCATGGGTGCATCGGGCGGCGGTATCAGGTGCGCGTTCTTGATCGACCAGCCGGCGATGTAGAGCGAGAAGATGCCGGCCAGGACGATGCCGGGGATCACGCCGCCGATGAAGAGCTGCGAGATCGAGACGTCGGCCGTGACGCCGTAGACGATCATGATGATCGAGGGCGGGATGAGCAGGCCGAGCGTGCCCGCACCGGCGAGCGAGCCGAGCGACATCATGTCGGGATAGCCGCGCTTGGCGAGCTCGGGCAGGCTCATCTTGCCGATCGTCGCGCACGTGGCGGCGCTCGACCCCGACACCGCGGCGAAGATCGCGCAGCCGACGACATTGGTGTGCAGGAGCCGACCCGGCAGGCGCTGCATCCACGGCGCCAGGCCCTTGAACATGTCCTGGGACAGGCGCGTGCGAAAAAGGATCTCGCCCATCCAGATGAAGAGCGGCAGGGCGGTGAGCGTCCAGCTCGACGACGAGCCCCAGATCGTCACCGCCATCGCGTCGCCGGCCGGTCGCGAGCTGAACAGCTGCATGCCGATCCAGGCCACGCCCGACAGCGTCAGGCCGATCCAGACGCCGCTGGCGAGGATCAGGAAGAGCGCGCCGATCAGCAGCGCGGTGATCGAGAAGTCGCTCATCGACTATTCATTGCGGCTGGCTTCGTCGCTCACCGGAACGATGCGCTCTCCGCGGATCTCGAGCACGAGCTCATCGACCAACGCGATCGCGAGGACGCTCGCGCCGAGCGCCATCGTGAGCTGCGGCAGCCAGAGTGGCGTCGCGTCGTTGCTGGTCGAGATGTCGTGGAAGATGTAGGACTGCCAGGCGAGCCGGCAGCTGTAATAAGCCGAGAGGAGGGCCAGCAGCGAAGCTGCGAACAAGGCCCAGACCTCGAGCGCGTGCCTGCTTCGCCCCTTGAGCGAGGCCAGCAGCAGGGTGACGCGGATGTGCTCGCCTCGCTTGAGCGTATGGGCCAGCGCCAGAAAGCCGGCGCCGGCCATCATGTAGCCGGCGTACGCGTCGATGCCGCCGATGTTGAAGCCGACCTGGCGGGAGACGACCGAGAGCAGCACCATCACCAGGAGCAGGACCATGGCGACGGCGCCGAGCGCTGCGGTCGCGTCGTAGAGGCGGTCGAGCGCGCGGCCGAACGGGCCGCGTGCGTGGCTCGCGGGCATCGGCGCTGCGACTAGAGCTTCTTGTAGGCGTCGACGACGGCCTTGCCTTCGGGGCCGGCCTTGTCGAGCCACTCCTTCAGCATGGTGTCGCCGACCTTGCCATGTCGGACTTCAGCTGCGGCGACGGCGATAGGATCTGCATGCCGTTCTTCTTCAGCAGGTCGATGTACTCGCCGTTCTTCTTCTGCGAGAGCGCCCAGCCGCGCGCCTCGGCGTCGGCGCCGGCCTTGAGCACCGCCGCCTGCGTCGGCTTGTCGAGGTCGTCGAAGGCAGCCTTGTTGACGAGCACCGCGTTCTTCGGCAGCCACGCCTGGGTGTCGTACCAGTACTTGATGTGCTCGTAGGGGTCTTGGTGTCGTAGCCGGTCGAGCCCGACGACATGTAGCTCTCGATCACGCCGGTGGCCATCGCCTGCGAGAGCTCCGCCGCCTGCACGGTGACCGGCTGCGCGCCGACGAGCTCGGCGATTCGCGCCGTCGCCGTGCTGTAGGCGCGCCACTTCACGCCCTTCAGATCGGCCGCCGAGCTGATCGCCTTGTTGACGTAGATGCCCTGCGGCGGCCACGGCACCGTGTAGAGCAGCATGATTCCCTGCTCGGCGAGTTTCTTCTCCATCGCCGGCTTGCTCGCAGTGTCGAGCTTCTTGGCGGACGCGTAGCTGTCGGCGAGGAAGGGCAGGCCGTCGATGCCGTAGATCGGCCACTCGTTCGAATAGGCGGTGAGCAGGATCTCGCCGATCTGCGCCTGACCGCCCTGAACCGCGCGCTTGATCTCGTTGGCTTTGAAGAGCGACGCATTGGCGTGCACGGTGATCTTTAGCTTGCCGCCGGTCGCCTTGTCGACGTCGTTGGCGAACTGCTGCAGGTTTTCGGTGTGGAAGTTGTTCGCGGGGTAGGCCGCGGGCAAGTCCCACCTCGTTTGGGCCAGCGCTGGCGCGGTGGCGAACACGGCAGCGGCGCCGAGGCCGGCCAGGAGTGGATGAAGGCGGGCGAGAAGGTTCATGAGCACTCCGGCGAGCGGTTGAATGGGCAGCTCAAAAGCATAGGGCGTGCCCCGCGCGTCGGACATTGGTTATTGCCCGAGCGCTTGCAGTCTAGGAAGGATGAAGATAAATTGTCAATAAGATTCCAACGTTTCGAAGGAACCACCGATGTCGTCGAAGGTGGCACCGCTGCCGGCGCGAAGCACGCCTCGCAAGCCCCGCTCGGCCGGCATCGTCTCGTCGTCGCATCTGGTCTCAGCCAAGAGCGTCGAGCTCTCCGAGCTCGAGTTCGGCCTCATCGTCGCGTGGAACGCGTTCTCGCGCTGGGCCGTTCGCTGCATGGCGGCGGCGGGATGCCCCGAGCTGACGATTACCGATGTGCTCGTGCTGCACCACATCTGCCACCGCGCGCGCAACAAGAAGGTCGGCGACATCTGCTTCGTCCTCAACGTCGAGGACACGCACGTCGTCGGCTATTCCCTGAAGAAGCTCCTCGGCGCAGGCCTGGCGCAGGGCGATCGCGTCGGCAAGGAAGTCTTCTACAGCCCCACCGCGCTCGGCGAGACGGCGGTGGCGAAGTACCGCGAGGTGCGCGAAGCCTGCCTGATCGCCAACCTCGACGCCGACCGAAACGCCGACATCGGCGAGAGCGCGCGCCTGCTGCGAACCATGTCGGGCTTGTACGACCAGGCCGCTCGCGCGGCGACCTCGCTGTGAGCGGGCTGCTCGGCATCGTCATGCTGGAAACGCGCTTCCCGCGGCCGCCGGGCGATATCGGCCATCCGGGAACGTTCGCGTTTGCGGTCCGCAGGCGCGTCGTGCGCGGCGCCTCGCCGCAGCGTGTCGTCGTCGAGCGCGATGCGACGCTGCTCGCGCCGTTCCTGGCCGCCGCGCGCGCGCTCGAAGCCGAAGGGGCGACGGCGGTGACGACGAGCTGCGGCTTCCTCGCTCTTTTCCAGCGCGAGCTCGCGGCCGCGCTCGCCGTGCCGATGTGGTCGTCGAGCGTGCTGCTCGTCGCCGAGATCGAAGGCGGTCGGCACGACGGCCGCCGCGTCGGTATCGTCACCGCGGATGCGTCCTCGCTCACCGCCGATCACCTTGGTGCGGTCGGGGCGCGAGTCGACACGCCGGTCGAGGGGCTGGCCCTGGACTCGCGCTTCCGCGACACGGTCCTGAACGACCGCGCCGAGCTCGACCTCGCTGAAGCCGAGCAGGCGACCGTCGCGGCGGCGCGTCGACTCGTCGCGCGTCGCCCCGACCTCACGGCGATCGTCCTAGAGTGCACCAACATGCCGCCCTATGCCGAAGCGGTGCGCGCGGCGACCGGCCTGCCCGTGCACGACATCACCACGCTCGTCCGCGCCCGCTTCGGCGCAGCGGCGGCGACGCGGAGCGCGGCATGACGGCCGCGACCTCGCGCCGCCGCTGGCAGTTCTGGATCGACCGCGGCGGCACCTTCACCGACGTCGTCGGCAAACGCCCCGACGGCTCGCTGATGACGCTCAAGCTTCTCTCCGACAACCCCGAGCAGTATCGCGATGCCGCCGTCGCCGGAATCCGCCGCTTGGTCGGTCTCGGCGCCGGCGCGCCGATCACTTCGGCCGAGGTCGAGTCTGTCAAGATGGGAACGACCGTGGCAACCAACGCGTTGCTGGAGCGCAAGGGCGAGCCGACGCTGCTCGTGACGACGCGCGGCTTTCGCGACGCGCTTCGGATCGCCTATCAAGATCGCCCGCGCCTGTTCGAGCGTCGCATCGTCCTGCCCGAGTTGCTGTATTCGCGCGTGGTCGAGGCCGACGAGCGCATGTCGGCGGACGGCGACGTCGTGCACGTGCTCGACGAAGCGCGACTCGAGGCCGATTTGCGCGCCGAGTTCGAGGGCGGGCTGGCCAGCGTCGCGATCGTCTTCATGCACGGCTGGCGCTACACCGCGCACGAGCTCGCCGCCGAGAAAATCGCACAGCGCGTCGGCTTCACGCAGGTAAGCGTGTCGCACCGCGTCAGCCCGATGATGAAGCTTGTCGGCCGCGGCGACACGACGGTCGTCGACGCCTACCTCTCGCCGATCCTGCGCCGCTACGTCGACGAGGTCGCCGCCGAGATGCCCGGCGTCGAGCTCTACTTCATGCAGTCGTCGGGGGGCCTCGCGCAGGCGAACGCGTTCCAGGGCAAAGACGCGATCCTCTCCGGCCCGGCTGGCGGCATCGTCGGCATGGTGCGCACGGCCGAGCTCGGGCTGGCCCGTTCCGCCACCGCGCCCGAGGCGCTCGCTCAGGGCGACGGGAAGCTCGCGGTCATCGGCTTCGACATGGGCGGTACGTCGACTGACGTGAGCCACTATGCCGGCGAGTTCGAGCGCGCCTTCGAGACCAAGGTCGCCGGCGTCCGCGTGCGCGCACCCATGATGGCGATCCACACCGTCGCTGCGGGCGGCGGCTCGATCCTCGCCTTCGACGGCGCGCGCTTTCGCGTCGGCCCGGAGAGCGCGGGCGCCAACCCCGGGCCGGCGTGCTACCGGCGCGGCGGGCCGCTCACCGTCACCGATGCAAACTTGGCGCTCGGCAAGATCCAGCCCTCGTTCTTCCCGCGCGTGTTCGGTCCGGGCGGCGGCGAGGCGCTCGACGGCGACGTCGTCGCCACGCGATTCGCGGCGCTCGCGCACGAGATCGCGACGGCGACCGGCAAGGCGATCGCCGCCGAGGCGGTCGCCGCCGGCTTCGTCGACATCGCCGTCGGCAGCATGGCCAACGCGATCAAGAAGATCTCGGTCGCGCGCGGCTACGACGTCACGCGCTACACGCTGCAGTGCTTCGGCGGCGCTGGCGGGCAGCACGCCTGCCTGGTCGCCGACGCGCTGGCGATGGAACGCGTCTACATCCATCCGCTCGCCGGCGTGCTGTCCGCCTACGGCATGGGGCTGGCCGACCAGACGGTGATGCGCCAGGCCGCGCTCGAGCAGCCGCTCGCCGGCGCACACGGCGATGTCGAGGCGCGGCTGGCAACGCTGGCGTCGGAAGCGGTCGCCGAGCTGGCGCAGCAAGGCGTCGCGTCGGCGCGGATCGCCGTCCACCGCCGCGTCCACCTGCGCTACGAAGGCACCGACTCGGCGCTCGTCGTGCCCTTCGCAGACGAGGCCGGTCTGCAGGCGGGGTTCGAATCAGCGTACCGGCAGCGCTTCGCCTTCCTCATGCACGAGCGGCGCCTGATCGTCGAGGCGGTATCGGTCGAGGCCGTCGGCGCGGGCGACGCGGCCGAGGAGACTCGACACCAGCTCGTCGCCGCCGCGGCGGCACCGGTCGCCGCGACTGTGCGCATGTTCAGCGAGGGCCGCTGGCACGACGCTGCGCTCGTCGATCGCGCCCAGGCTCGACCCGGCCACACCATCGCCGGGCCGGCGATCGTCGTCGAGCGTAACGGGACCACCGTCGTCGAGCCGGGCTGGACCGGCCGCGTCACCGCCCTCGATCACCTCGTGCTCGAGCGCACCTCGCCGCGTCCGGCGCGCCGCGCGGCCGGAACCTCCGTCGACCCCGTCCTCCTCGAGGTCTTCAACAACCTGTTCATGAACATCGCCGAGCAGATGGGGCTGCAGCTGCAGAACACCGCCTACTCCGTGAACATCAAGGAGCGCCTCGACTTCTCGTGCGCGCTCTTTGACGCCGACGGCAACCTGATCGCCAACGCGCCGCACATGCCCGTGCACCTCGGATCGATGAGCGAGTCGATCAAGACCGTGATCGCGCGCAACGCCGGCACGATGAAGCGCGGCGACGTGTTCGCGCTCAACGACCCGTATCACGGCGGCACGCATTTGCCCGACGTCACCGTCGTCACGCCGGTCTACCTCGAAGCCGAGAGCGAGACGCCGACTTTCTATGTCGGCTCGCGTGGCCACCATGCCGACATCGGCGGCACGACGCCGGGATCGATGCCGCCGTTTTCGACCCGCATCGAGGAGGAGGGCGTGCAGTTCGACAACGTCCAGCTGGTCGAGGGCGGCCGCTTCCTCGAGGGGGAGACGCGCGCGCTGCTCGAGAGCGGCCGCTGGCCGTCGCGCAACCCGGCGCAGAACATCGCCGACCTGAAGGCGCAGGTCGCGGCCAACGAGAAGGGCGTGCGCGAGCTCGCGGCGATGTCCGGCCAGTACGGCCTCGACGTCGTCAGGAGCTACATGCGTCACGTCCAGGACAACGCCGAGGAATCGGTGCGCCGCGTCATCACGCGTCTGAAGGACGGCGCGTTCACCCTGGCGCTCGACAACGGCGCGCACATCAGCGTCGCCATCCGCGTCGACGCCGAGGCTCGCAGCGCCGAGATCGACTTCACCGGCACCTCGGCGCAGCTCGACAACAACTTCAACGCGCCGACGGCGGTGTGCATGGCCGCCGTGCTCTACGTTTTCCGCACGCTCGTCGACGACGAGATCCCGCTCAACGCCGGCTGCCTGAAGCCGATCAAGGTGATCATTCCCGAAGGTTCGATGCTCAATCCGCGACCGCCGGCGTCGGTCGTCGCCGGCAACGTCGAGACCTCGACGTGCATCACCAACACGCTCTACGGCGCGCTCGGCGTGATGGCGTCTGCGCAGTGCACGATGAACAATTTCACCTTTGGCAACGCGCGCCACCAGTACTACGAGACGATCGCCGGCGGCTCGGGCGCCGGGCTGGTCTTCGACGCCGAAGGCCGGCCGGGCGGCGGCTTCGACGGCACCTCTGTCGTGCAGACGCACATGACCAACTCGCGGCTCACCGACCCCGAGGTGCTCGAGTTCCGCTTCCCGGTCCGCCTTGACAGCTTCGAGCTGCGCGCCGGCTCGGGCGGCCCGGGGCGATGGCGCGGCGGCGACGGCGGGGTGCGGCGCGTTCGCTTTCTCGAGCCGATGACAGCCTCGATCCTTTCCAACGGGCGCCGCGCGGGCGCGTTCGGCGCGGCCGGCGGCGGCGCCGGGCGGCCCGGGATCAACCGCGTCGATCGCGCGGACGGCCGCGTCGAGTCGCTCGACCACATCGCCAGCGTCGAGATGGCGGTCGGCGACGTGTTCGTGATCGAGACGCCGGGTGGAGGTGGCTGCGGTGTCGCCTGAGCGCCCGTGCCCCCGGGTCGCCGATCTGGCGGCGCTTGCCGAGAACGGCGACACTTGCGCGATGAAAGAACTCGCCCGCTCCGCCGCCGCCCTCGCAGCCGTCCTAGTCGCCGTCGTTGCGGTAGTCGTCCCGGCCTCGGCGCTCGCCGCCGACAACGCGCTCGCGCCGCTCGGCGCCGCCGGCAACACGCCGCCGCCGCCCTGGCACGTCGTCGGGCTGCCTCAACAGACAAAGCCGTTCACCCGCTTCTCGATCGTCGACCTCGACGGCAAGCGCGCTCTCAAGATCGAGGCCGACGAGTCCTACGGGAACCTCGTTCATCCGGTGCAGGTGAACGCCCCCGCGCACCTCGCGTGGCAGTGGCGCATCGAAAAGCCGCTCGAGAACGCCGACCTTCGCCAGCGCAGCGGCGACGACACGGCGGTCAAGGTCTGCGTCTCGTTCGACCTGCCGCTCGAGAGCGTCTCGTTCGCCGAGCGCCAGATGCTGCGCATCGCCCGCGGCAAGACCAGCGAGCCCGTGCCGACGGCGACCGTCTGCTACGTCTGGGACGCGCATCTCGCCGCCGGAACCACGCTCGACAACGCCTTCACGCGGCGCATCCGCTACATGGTGCTGCAGTCGGGCAACGACCGGCTCGACCGCTGGGTCGGCGAGCGGCGCGACGTCGCTGCCGACTTCCTGCGCCTGTTCAAGGACGAGAGCACGACCGTGCCGGCGATCGTCGCGGTCGCGATCGGCGCCGACGCCGACAACACCAAGAGCCACTCGGTGTCGTACGTCAGCGGGATCGTGCTCGAGCCTTGACGCTCGTCCGCGCCGGTTCGCCCGCGAGGGGCTCGGCGCCGCTCATTCGCGCGGCCTGAACGAGATCGTGATCGTCGGCGGGATGCGCCCGTCGACGTCCTTGGGCAGGATTTCCGTCTTGTCGATCGCGCGCAGCACCGTGTCGTCCCACGCCGGCGAGCCGCTGCTCGTTACCAGCTTGCGCCCGACGATCGTTCCGTCGGGAGCGACTCGCACCTCAACCGTCGCCGACGGGTTGCCGTCGAGCGCCGTGGTCAAGACGATGTTCGGCTTGACGCGCGCCTTGATGCGGCCGGCATACCCCGCCGAGGGGCCGGCGGTGCGGGCGGCGTTGCCGGCAGCCGGGTCATCGCTGCTGCCGGCCTGGCTCATCATTCGGCGCAGGTTCGCTTCGCGCACCGCCGCTTGCCGCGCCTCGTCCTTCTTCGCCTGCTCGGCCTGCTGCTTCTTCTCGGCCTGTTCGCTGGCGAGGCGCTGCCGCTCGGCATCGAGCCGCTTCGCCTCCTCCCGCTTGGCTTCCTCGCGCCGGGTCTCTTCGCGCTTGCGCAGCTCGGCCTGGCGCGCGGCCTCTCGCTCGACCTCCTGGCGGCGCGCCTGCTCGCGCGCGGCACGCTCGATGGCGATCTGCGCGTCGGCCCGAGGCGGCGCCGCAGGCTCGGGCTTGACCGCCGGCGCTGGCTTGGTAGCGATCACCGGCTCGGGCTGCTGTGGCGGTGGCAACGGCTTCGGCTCGGCGACGGGCGCTGGTTTCGGATCGGGCGGTGCCGCGCGTGGCGCGGCGGCCTGCGGCACGGCCGACCACAGCTCGGCGACGATGCCCTCGGGCTCGCTCGCCTTCCAGTTGACGCTCCAGGCGAGCGCGATGATCAGAAGGACGTGGGCTAGGACCGCCAGGGCGAGGCCGGAGCGCATCCCCGGCGGTTGCCGCGGTGCGAACATGTCTCGCTCGATGATCGCGGCGTTCATCTCGGGGTTGCGCGCGGGCTCATCCGCTGCGCTGGCTCTTCACCGACAGACCGACGCGCTGGACGCCGGCGCGCTGCAGCGCCTCCATGCCCTTCACCACTAACTCCTAGCGCACTCTCCGCTCGGCCGACAAGACGACGGGCGTGGTGTCGACGCCGCCCTGCGCCTCGCGCACACGCGCGGCGACGTCCGCGATCGCCATCGTCGGCAGGTCCTTGCCGTCGACGCGCAGGCGCATCTGCTCGTCGGCGCCAACGACGAGCTCGACGACATGCGGCTCGCTCCGCTGGCGCGCCTTGCCGACCGTCGGCAGGTCGACGACGCCGGTGGTGATCAGCGGCGCCGTCACCATGAAGATGATGAGCAGCACCAGCATGACGTCGATGAACGGCACCATGTTGATCTCGCTGATCGTGCGGCGGCGCGTGCCGCGCTGGATCATCGCCGGCATGCTCGGCTTAGCGCGTCGCGGTCACGGCGGCCGGCGCGGGCGCCGGCGCCGGCATGGCGCCGGCGTTGCGTTGCAGGATGTTCGAGAACTCCTCGATGAAGCTCTCAAGCTGGCCGGCGATGCGGTCGATGTCGCGCGCGAAGCGGTTGTAGGCGATCACCGCCGGGATTGCCGCAAATAAGCCGATCGCGGTCGCCACCAGGGCCTCGGCGATGCCCGGCGCGACGGTCGCGAGCGTCACCTGCGTCATGTTCGACAGGCCGATGAACGCATGCATGATCCCCCACACCGTGCCGAACAGGCCCACGTAGGGCGACACCGAGCCGACCGAGGCGAGGAACGAGAGATTCGACTCGATCGCATCGAGCTCGCGCTGGAAGCTGGCCCGCATCGCCCGGCGCGCGCCGTCGAGGAGGGCGCCGGTGTCGACGACGCGCTTCTCGCGCAGCTTGAAGAACTCGCGCATGCCCGATGCGAAGATGCGCTCCATCGGCGCCTCGCCGACCTTGCGGGTGGCGTCGGCGTAGAGGTCGTTGAGGTTGCGACCGGCCCAGAACTCGCGCTCGAAGTCGTCGTTGGCCGCCTTGATCCGGCGCAGGCCGAACAGCTTGGCGAAGATGACGGTCCAGCTGGCGAGCGAGGCGACCATGAGCCCCGCCATCACCACCTGCACGACGATGCTCGCGTGCAGAACGAGCGTGACGATCGAGAAATCCTGGTTCATCGATGAAGGGAGAGGCGAATGTCGTTGGGGATTCGGCAGGGGCGGAAAGTTCCGAGCTCGACGCAGCCGATGCGGATCGTTCCTTCGGCCAGCAATTCGCCGGCCCGTCGCGCCTCCTGGGCGATCTGGAGGCTCGCCTGGCCGAGGTGGATGACGGCGACGCTGACATCGATGACGTCGTCGAGGCGCGCCGGGCGACGATACCTCAGCGAGGTCTCGCTGACGACGAAGGCGATGCCGGCACCGGCACGCAGCGCCTCCTGCCCGAAACCGTGGCCGCGCAGCCATTCGGTGCGGGCGCGCTCGAAGAACTTGAGGTAGTTGGCGTAGAAGACGATGCCGGCGGCGTCGGTGTCTTCCCAATAGACGCGCATCGAGGCGCTGAAGGCGGGAGCGATCGGCCGCGTCATCGCCCGACCTCGCGCGCCGGCGACACGCTTGCCGCGTCAGGGCTGGAGCTTCTTGTAGACGGCGCCCCAGACCGGGTGGCCGGCTTCGGACTTGTCGAGCGCGAAACTGCGGTCGGCGAGGCGCGCCTGCTTGAATTCCACCTCGCAATCGGCCAGGCGCCCCGCCGCGCAATGGATGAACGCGAGCCGCTTGTGTGCCTCGGCGCGATCGCGCGGCGACACCAATCCGGCAGCGAGCGCATCGCGGAACAGGCGGTCGGCGGGGTCGTACTGGGCGTCGTCATAGGCCTTGAGTCCGGCGAGCAGCGCGCGTTCGCCCGGCCGGGCGCTGACGTCGAGCAGGCCGAGCGGCGCCGGCGGCGCCTGCACGCACGCGGTCAGCAGCCAGGCGGCCGATGCTATCGCGAGGGGCAGGGGCAGCGGCCCCTTCGGCGCGCGGAGGGTCACGAGCCGAACTTGTGCCGCACCGCGACCGTCTGCCCCGCGGTCACGTTGACCGATGCGGTGAAGGGCGGGTAGTCGCCGTTGCGGACGACGATCTGGTGCCGGCCTTCGGCGAGCGTGAGCTCGGTGATCGGCGGCGCCGCGCCCGAGGACGCGCCGTCGACCTCCACCAAGCCCCACGGGCTGATCGCGATCTTCACAGTGCCTGTCGGCGCCGCGATGAGCTTGGCGGCGGCGGCGGCGGCCTCGTTGTCGCGCGCTTCGCGTTCGCGCGCTTCGCGGGCGCGCCGATCCTTCGCCGATTCGCGCGGTGCCGCCGTGGGCGCGGCGGCGATGGCCTTGGTCGGCGTCGCCGCGCTCGGCGGCGTCGGCAGCAGGGAGGTGACCAGGAGCGAATCGTTGGCCGGCGAAGGAGTCGCTTGTGCCGGTGCGAGCGCCGAGGGGGCCGTCGGCGGGCCAGCCGTCGTAGCCAGGGCAGCCGGGGCGGCGTTCGTGGATGCCGCCGCAGTCGATCCGTCGGTGGCGGCCGGGCTCGGCGCCGCGGCCAGCGGCGCGGCCGGGTTCGGTGTCGCCGCGGACGCGTCGACGCCGCCGGGCGCGAGCTTCGCATCGCCCGGCGTGGTCGTTGCGTCGCTCGGCCGTGTCGTCGCCGCCGCGATGGGCGGCGCGTCGACGGTTGGAAGCTCCGCGGCGGCAGCCCGCGTGGCGACCGTCGTCGGGCCGGCGTGGTCGGCCAGCGTCGTCGCCGGCGTGAGCGCGAACCAGGTCGCCGCGGCGGCAGCGACGGCGGCGAGCGCGGCGGCGGCGACGGCGCCGATCATCACCGGCACTCGACGCGGCTCGGGCGCGGCCGGCGCCGTCTTCTCGCCATCGCCGCTGGCCGGATTGTCGTCGAGCCATTGGCGCAGCTCACGTGCGAACGAGCGCGCCGAGCGGAAACGTTGCTCGGGGTCCTTCGCCATCGCGCGGGCGGCGATCGCTGCGAGCGCCTTCGGCACGGTCGGATCGACCTTGCTCGCGAGCGGCGGTTCATGGTGCAGCACCGCCTCGCGGATCTGCGCCAGGGCCTCGCCGCGGAACGGCTTGACGTCGGTGAGCAACTCGTAGAGCACCACGCCGAGCGAGAAAACGTCGGCGCGGCGATCGGCGCTTTCGCGCCGCACCTGCTCGGGCGCCATGTAGTACGGCGAGCCCGCGCCCGAGTGCGGGTCGCTGCCGTCCTTTCGATGCGCGACGCGGGCGATGCCGAAGTCGAGCACGCGCGGCTGCGTGCGGCCGACCATGAAGATGTTGGCCGGCTTGATGTCGCGATGGATCACGCCCTTCGAATGCGCGAACGCAAGCGCGTCGGCGACGCGGCGGATGATCAGCGCCGCCTGCGACGGTGTCGCGCGCCAGCCTTCCTGGCGCAGTTGGCGCAGGTCGCGGCCCTTGAGCAGCTCCATCGCGATGTAGGCGCGCTCGTCGCTAATGCCCGCGTCGAAGACAGTGACAATGTGCGGGTGGCTGAGGCCGCCGGCCGCGCGCGCCTCGTTCAGGAAGAGCGCGTTGAACGACTCGCGCTCGTCTTCGGCGACCTGCACGTTGAGCGTCTTCACGGCGATCAGGCGCGACAGCAACGGATCGTGGGCGGCGAACACGGTGCCGAGGCCACCTTCGCCGAGCTGGTACTTGAGCGCGTACCGGCCGATGTGGCCGATCGTCGGCATCACGCGATCGGCGGGTGTCGCGACGAGGCCGCTGAACGCGACGGGCGCCGTTCCCGCGACCGCCGGCGGATCGGAATCGCTCCACAGCGCGACGCCCGGAATCGTCGCTGGCGGGGCAGGCTCTGAGTCGGCTGAAGGCACAGGAGGCGGGGGCGAACTGCTCACCACGTCAGCTTAAGTGAGCCGGTCGGCGCGGGGGCGTGAAAAACCAGTCGGCGCCTACGTTCGTAACACAAGCTCACCAATGACCGAGCGCGTGTCACGCCTCTGCCGCGCCGGCACCACATCGAGGGCGAAGCGGCCTCGATGTGGCGTCAGCTGCGCGCGGCGCGCGCCCCCTCGACCTCGTCGCGCCGCAGATCGCTGGCAGCCTTGTCGAGGACGCCGTTGACGTATTTGTGGCCGTCGGTCCCGCCGAAGCTCTTTGCGAGCTCGACCGCTTCGTTGATCGCCACCTTGTAGGGAACCTCGATGCGGCGCATGAGCTCGTAGCAGCCGATCATCAGTGCCGCGTGCTCGACCGGCGAGAGCAGCTCGGCCTTGCGGTCGATGTGCGCGGCGATGACGGCGTCGATCCCTGCCGCCTCGGCGATCGCGCCGTGCAGGAGCAGATCGAAATAGGCGACGTCGCACTTGTCGAATCGTTCCTGCTCGCGCACGTGCGCGTCCACGACACCGGCGGCGGCGCCGCCGAGCAGCCACTCGTAGAGACCTTGCAGCGCGAACTCGCGCGAGCGGCGGCGCGCCGACTTCGCGCCGCCGCCGCGGCGCTCGTCGGAGCGCGGGCGGCGGTCGCGCCGCGGGGCTTCTCCTTCGGCGCTCACGAGAGCTCGTCGAGCAGGTTGGCCATCTCGACGGCGACGCGCGCCGCATCGCGCCCCTTCTCATCGGCACGCGCCTCGGCTTGGGCGAGCGTGTCGCAGGTGAGGATCGCGTTGGCGATGGCGATGCCGTGGTCGATGCCGACGCGCGTCACGGCAGCCGCGCTCTCGTTCGCGACCAGCTCGAAGTGGTAGGTCTCGCCGCGGATCACGCAGCCTATCGCCACCAGCGCGTCGTGGTCGTCGGCGTCGGCGAGTGCGTTCAGCGCCGCGCCGACCTCAAGCGCGCCTGGCACGGTGACGTGGGTGACGTCGGACTCGGCGGCGCCGAGCGCGACCAGCTCCGCGCGACAGGCGCGCGCGATGGCGTCGGTGAGCTCGGCGTTGAAGCGCGCCTGGACGATGCCGATGCGAAGTCCGCGGCCTTCGAGGCGCGCCGGCTCGGCGCGTTCAGCGTTGCGCATGGAGGGCCGCGGGGCTCGCCGGCACGGCGGGCTCGTCGGCCAGGTACCCGGTGACCTCGAGGCCATAGCCGTACAGGCTCGGCATCCGGCGCGGGCTGCCGAGCAGCTTCATGCGGGCGACGCCGAGGTCGCGCAGGATCTGAGCGCCGATGCCGTAGGTGCGCAGGTCCATCGGCAACGCCGGTTGGCGCGCGCCGCGGCTGCGCGCGAGCGCACGCGGCAGGAGCGCCGTGGCGTCTTCGCCGCAGTTGAGGAGCACGGCCGCGCCGCGCTCGCCGCGCCGCAGCGCCGCGAGCGCGCGCGGCAGCGGCCAGGAGTGGTCGCCGGGGCCGGCGTCGAGAAGGTCGAGCACCGAGAGCGGCTCGTGGACCCGCACCAGCACCTCGTCGCTGGCCGACCAGCGCCCGTGCGTGAGCGCCAGATGCAGGCCGCCGGCACGGTCGCGATAGGCGGTGCAGGTGAACTCGCCCTGCTGCGTCAGCATCTTGCGGGTGCCGGCGCGCTCGATCAGCGATTCGTTGCGGCTGCGATGCTCGATGAGGCTCGAGATCGTGCCGATTTTGAGGCCGTGGGTCGCGGCGAAGGTCATGAGGTCGGGCAGGCGCGCCATCGTGCCGTCGTCGTTCATCACCTCGCAGATCACCGCCGCCGGCGTCAGGCCGGCCATTCCAGCGAGGTCGCAGCCGGCTTCGGTGTGGCCGGCGCGCATCAGGACGCCGCCGTCCTGCGCCAGGAGCGGGAAGATGTGCCCGGGCTGCACGAGGTCGCCCGGCTTCGCCTCGCGACGCACCGCGGCCTGCACCGTGCGCGCTCGGTCGGCGGCCGAGATGCCGGTGGTGACGCCGCTCGCCGCCTCGATCGAGACGGTGAATGCGGTGCCGTGCTGGGCGCCGTTCTTCGCCGTCATCGGCGGCAGCTGAAGCCGCTCGCACCGCTCGCGCGTCAGCGTCAGGCAGATCAGGCCACGTGCGAAGCGGGCCATGAAATTGATCGCCTCGGGGCTGACGTGATCGGCGGCGAGGACGAGATCGCCCTCGTTCTCGCGGTCTTCCTCGTCGACCAGGATGACCATCCGGCCGGCGGCCAGCTCGGCGACGAGCTCGGGAATCGGTGCAATCGACATGGCTGAAATTGTAGGTTGCGGGACAGGCGCGTGCGCCGGGATGGTCAGGCCGACCGCGTGGCGAGCATGCGCTCGACATAGCGCGCGATAGAGTCGACCTCGAGATTGACGGTGCAGCCGACGGTGAGGTCGCGCAAGGTCGTGTGCTCGACCGTGTGCGGAATCAGGTTGACGGTGAACTCGCAGGCGTGCTCGCCGTCGGCGACGCGGTTGACGGTGAGGCTGACGCCGTCGACGGCGATCGATCCCTTGAGCGCCAGATAGCGCGCGAGCGCTGTCGGCGCGGCGACGCGCAGCTGCCACGACTCGCCGGCGCGGGCGAAGCGCGTGACCGTGCCGACGCCGTCGACGTGGCCACTGACGAGATGACCGTCGAGCCGGTCGCCGGCGCGCAGGGCTTTCTCGAGGTTGACCTCGCCGGTCGCGTCGAGACCGTGCGACGCGGCCAGGCTCTCCGCCGAGACCTCGACCTGGAAACGCCCGTGGGCCCCGTCGATCGCGACCACCGTCATGCACGCGCCGGCGAGGGCGATGCTGTCGCCGATCGCAGCCGTGCCGAGCCAGCCGGCGGGTGCCTCGATGGTCAGCGCATTGCCGAACTCGGGGTCGGCGCCGAGTACGCGAACTTCGACGATTTTGCCGATGCCGCTGACGATGCCGGTGAACATGGGCGGATTGTCGGCGCCGGCGACGGAACGCGCCGTCGCACAGGTGTCAGCCGCTCGCGCCCGGATCGTCGACCTTGCCGGGTCGCAGGAGCAGCCGCAGGTCGGTGCCGACGCGCTCGATGTCGCTGAATGCGAAGCCGCGCGCGTCATCGAGGCGCGCGATCGGCGCGAGCGCCGCCAAGGCGCGGCCGCTGCCGATCACCAGCGGCGCGACGTAGACGAGCAGCTCGTCCACCAGGTCGGCAGCGAGCAGCGAGGCGTTCAGTTTTTCGCCCGCCTCGACGTGCAGCTCGTTGACGGCGCGCGCGCCCAGGTCGGCGAGCATCGCTGCAAGGTCGACCTTGCCGTGCGTCGAGGGCAGCACGACGACCTCGGCGCCGCGTTCTTCGAGGGCGCGCCGGCGCGCGGCGTCGTCGATGGCGCCGTAGACAAGTGCCGCGCCGGGTGGTGCGAGGATCCGCGCCGTCGGTGGCATCTCGAGCCGAGAGTCGATGATCGCTCGCAGCGGCTGGCGGGCGCTGGCGACGTGACGGACGTCGAGGCGGGGATCGTCCTCGCGCACGGTACCGACGCCGGTGAGCAGCGCGCCGGCGCGCTTGCGCCAGGCGTGGCCGTCGGCGCGCGCCGCCTCGCCGGTGATCCATCGGCTGGTGCCGTCGGCGAGCGCAGTGCGCCCGTCGAGCGAGATCGCGACTTTCAGGCGCAGCCACGGGCGGCCCCGTTCCATTCGCGAGACAAAGCCGATGTTGAGCTCGCGCGATTCGGCGCCGCCGTCGCCCCATTCGACCGCAATTCCCGCCGCCGCCAGGCGCGCGGCGCCGCGGCCGGACACGAGCGGATTCGGATCGCGCAGAGCGATCACGACGCGCCCGACGCCGGCGGCGACGAGCGCGTCGGCGCAGGGCGGCGTGCGGCCGTGATGCGAGCACGGCTCGAGGGTGACGTGGACGGTCGCGCCACGCACATCGACGCCGCTCGCCGCGGCGTCGCGCAGCGCCATGACTTCGGCGTGGGCGCCGCCGGCTTCCTGCGTGTGGCCGCGGCCGAGGACCGTGCCGTTCGCGGCGACGATGACGCAGCCGACGCGCGGGTTCGGATCCGAGAGGCCGACCGCCTCGGCGGCGAGCGCGAGCGCCTCGCGCATCGGTGCCGACACGGCTGCTGAGAAGGCGGGGGGCATCGCCCGCATTCTCTCCGCGATCGACCTCTCGGCGTGCCTTTGCGCAGCGCGGAGCGGCGATGCGGCCGCCGGCGTGGGCGGCCAGGCCGCCCGCTGCCAGCTTCGACGTGGTGGACGCCGAGCGACGTGCTCGCGACGTCGACGTCGTCCCGGACCGTCAGCGCCGCCGCCGGCGCAGCACGCAGCGCCGGCACCATCGACCAGGCGCTTTCGAGCCGCGTCGCTTCGTGCCCGGCGTCGCTGCTCGCCTCGCATGGCGCACCCGTCGGTCCGTGCAACCCGCCAATTCGTTCGCGGCGAGGCAATCGCGCGCCGGCCGCTGCGCCTCAGCGTCTTCGCCGGCGCGGGCCCGAGCTGCTGGATCGTCCACACCGGCGCATCCGCCGATTGCCGCGGCAAGGGTCGGCGCGGGCGCGACGTGAAGCGGAGAAGCCCGGGCCATCGAGAGCGTCGCCCGGCCCGGCGGCGAGCGCTTCAGCCGCACCGCCAACGGTCGGCGGCGAGCCGGGGCGCGGCGCTGTCGAGCCGGCGCGCGTCGATCAGCGCGGCGACGGGAGGTGCGCCGGCCGCGGCGACGATGGCCGTGACCGCGACGACGATCGCGAGCTCGAGCAGCGTCAGTCAGTTCTGTCTGGGTCCGGCCGAGTGATCCGAGTCGCGCTTCGTCGCCGGGCGAAGCGCTGGGGAAAGGGACGCCGCAGAAGCGATCCCGCGAACGGGGAAGCTCCGGGGGAACCGGAAGGCGGGGGGGGGGGCGCTCAGATGTCGCGGATCAGCTGCCTGAACTCGTCGACGTCCTCGAAGCTGCGATAGACCGACGCAAAGCGAACGTAAGCGACCTTGTCGATGCGCTTGAGCTCGCGCATGACGTGCTCGCCGAGCTTGGCCGAGAGCACTTCCTTGGCACCGCTGTTGAGGAGCTTCTCCTGGATGCGCTCGATTGCCGCGTCGATCTGCTCGACGCTGACGGGGCGCTTGCGCAGGGCCAGTGTCATGGACGCGCGCACCTTGGTCGGGTCGAATTCGGCGCGTGTGCCGTCCTTCTTCACCACCGAGGGCAGGGCGATCTCGGCGTGCTCATAAGTCGTGAAGCGCTTGTCGCAGCTTTGGCAACGGCGCCGGCGACGCACGACATCGCCCTCGTCGGAGTCGCGCGTCTCGACGACCTGGGTGTCCTCATGGCTGCAGAAAGGACAGCGCATCGCCGCGCGCTAACGATAGACCGGGAAGTCGCGCGTCAGCGTCGCGACCTTCGCGCGCACGGCGGCGAGGTTCGCCTCGTCGTGCGGGCGATCGAGCACGTCGGCGATGAGGTGCGCGGTCTGGCGCGTTTCGCTTTCTGCGAAGCCGCGCGTCGTCAGCGCCGGCGTGCCGAGGCGGATGCCGCTTGTCACCATCGGCTTCTGCGGATCGTTGGGGATGCCGTTCTTGTTGCACGTCATATGCGCCGCCTGCAGCACTGTCTCGGCTTCCTTGCCGGTAATGCCCTTGGGCCGCAGGTCGACCAGCATCACGTGGCTCTCGGTGCGGCCGCTGACGATGCGCAGGCCGCGCTCGCCAAGCGTCTCGGCAAGAACCACAGCGTTCTTCACCACCTGCTGCTGGTAGGCCTTGAACTCGGGCGCGAGCGCCTCCCGGAAGGCGACGGCCTTAGCGGCGATCACGTGCATCAGCGGTCCGCCCTGAATGCCCGGGAAGATCGCGCTGTTGATCTTCTTGGCGATGGCTTCGTCGTTCATCACGACGATGCCGCCGCGCGGCCCGCGCAGGCTCTTGTGCGTCGTCGAGGTCACCACGTGCGCGTGCGGCAGCGGGTTGGGATACACGCCGGCGGCGATCAGGCCGGCGTAGTGGGCCATGTCGACCATGAAGATGGCGCCGACATCCTTGGCGACCTGCGCGAAGCGGGCGAAATCGATCTTCAGGCTGTACGCCGAGGCGCCGGCGATGATCAGCTTCGGCCTGGTCTCGTGAGCGAGGCGCGCCATGGCGTCGTAGTCGATCTCTTCAGCCGCGGTGAGCCCGTAGCTGACGACCTTGAACCACTTGCCGCTCATGTTGAGTGCCATGCCGTGCGTGAGGTGGCCGCCTTCGGCCAGGCTCATCCCCATTACCGTGTCGCCGGGCTGGATCAGGCCGAAGAAGACCGCCTGGTTCGCCTGCGAGCCAGAGTTGGCCTGGACGTTCGCGAATTGCGCGCCGAAGAGCTGCTTGCACCGATCGATCGCGAGCTGCTCGACCACGTCGACGAATTCGCAGCCGCCGTAGTAGCGCTTGCCGGGGTAGCCCTCGGCGTATTTGTTGGTGAGCTGGCTGCCCTGGGCCGCCATCACCGCCGGCGAGGCGTAGTTCTCCGAGGCGATGAGCTCGATGTGCTCTTCCTGGCGCCGGTTCTCTGCGGCGATCGCCGCGGCGATCTCGGGGTCGACCTGGGCCAGGGTGGAATTGGTGCGATCGAACATGGAAGGCCGTCCTTCAAAGCTACCCGCGCGGAGCTCGAGCCTTTCGGCTCGCGAGGCGGCCCAGGCGAACCGCTCGACCGGTCGCCTGCGGCGCAGGCGCCGACCGCGCTCCCCGGTGGTGACCCACCTCGGGCTCCTTGGCGGAACCCATCGCCAATCGCACGGCGACGCGAGTGTAGCGGAGCAGGCCTGCGCCCGAGTGCGGCGCGGGCAGGCCGCCGGGTCAGCGGAGAAGGGCGATCTTGTCGGTGCCCGGAGCGGTCTCGGCCGGCGTCGCGGGAGTCGGCTCGGCGGCCGTCGCCGGCGCCGGATCGCCGGCCGGATGCGGGCGCGGCGCGGCCGCAATCGAGGCCGTCGTCTGCACCTTGCGCCCGCTGGCGACCGCGCGAAGGATGCTCTGCTGCGCCAGCACCTTGGCGGCGTAGCCGCCGTCCTCGCCCGAGTTGGCGGCGCCGACATACGAGCGCAGCCCCGCTTCGAGGCTGCCGCCGCGGGCGATGCACTCCTTGAGCACCTGGACGCCGACGCGCAGGTTCGTGACCGGATCGAACGCGGCGTGGCTGCCACCGAAGGCCTCGTACTTGTCGTCGTGGAGCTTGGTCATGACCTGCATCAGCCCTTGGGCGCCGACCGGACTCTGGGCGAACGGATTGAAGCTCGACTCGACCGCCATGACGGCCAGGATCAGCGTCGGGTCCAGGTCGACCAGCGCGCCCACGGTCCACGCCTCCTGGACCAGTCGGCTGACCGGCTCGGGCGCGACGTGATAGCGCCGCGACAGCCAGAGCGCCACCGACGCCTGGGCGCGGCTCAGGTCGCGGAGATCGGACGCGGTCGCGCGCAGGATGGCGTCGGGCTCACCCAGATCGGGCTCGGCTTCTGGACCCGCCGTCGCCTGCTGCCGGGCCTCGTGGCGTGCCTGCAGCCAGGACAGGGTCTCCGCCTCGACCGCGTGGCGAACGTCGGGGCGCCCGGAGGCGAACAGGGCGACGCCGAGGATCACGAGCCCGAACAGGGCCAGCGAGTTGTGGCCCACCTCGAGCAAGCCGTGGCCGGCATCGCGCAGGAATACCGCTCCTGAGCGGGCGACCGAGGCCTGCCATGCGCGGGCCAGCGAACCTACCTGCTTCAACGAGGTCATGGATCTCACTTTCATTCGATGCCCCGAGGGGCGAGCCGCCCCACTGAGGGCAGCCGGGGCACGGCGATAATTTGGCACGGTCAGACGAGCTCGACGTCCGGAACCGTCCCCGAGCCGGCCGGGCCCCGGAGGGCTCGGTCAGCGCGAAACGGCGCGATTCTAGGAATCGCTTTAATTCCGGGTCAACCCTTGTCTGGCCGTCTCTTATAGCGATTTCGTATGGAATATTCAGATCTGCGTCATTTCTTGGTCTCTCTCGAGGCGGAAGGGGATCTTCTCCGGGTCCGCGAGCCAGTGTCGGCGCGGCTCGAGATGACAGCGGTCGGTGACTTCGTCCTCCGCGCAGGCGGCCCGGCACTTCTTTTCGAAAAGCCGGTCGGTTACACGATTCCAGTGCTCGCGAATCTCTTCGGCACCACGGCCCGCGTCGCCAAGGCCATGGGCGCCACCGAAGTGGGCGGGCTGCGCGAGATCGGCTCCCTGCTGGCCAGCCTCAAGGAGCCGGAGCCCCCGAAAGGGCTCCGCGACACCGGGCGCTTGCTACAGATGGCCAAGACACTTTGGACCATGCGTCCGGCAGTGGCGTCGCGCCCGAGCTGCCGCGAGGTCGTCGTTCCGCCCGCGGAGATCGATCTCGCGCGGCTTCCTGTCCAGACCTGCTGGCCCGGGGACGCGGGGCCCCTGATCACGTGGGGGCTCGTCGTCACCCGTGGCGCGCAAGGCCGGCCCGACTCGCGCCGGCGCCAGAACCTGGGCATCTATCGCCAGCAGGTGATCGGCCGCCGCCAGGTAGTCATGCGCTGGCTCGCCCACCGCGGTGGCGCGCTCGACTTCCGCGAGTTCGCCGCGGCGCGTCCCGGCCAACCGTTCCCGCTCGCAGTCGCGCTGGGCGCCGACCCGGCGACGATGCTCGTCGCCGTCACGCCCGTTCCCGACACGCTCTCCGAATATCAGTTCGCCGGCTTGCTGCGCGGCAGCCGGACCGAGGTCACCGACTGCGCCGTCGGCGACGCCGGCACCGCCCTGCAGGTGCCGGCGAGCGCCGAGTTCGTGTTCGAGGGCCACATTCCGGTGGCGGAAGCCGGGTTCAAGGGGAGGAGCGAGCTGGGCGTGCCGACCCGCGAGATCGGCGGCTACCTGCACGCGCTCGAAGGGCCGTTCGGCGACCACACGGGCTACTACAACGAGCCGGACTGGTTCCCGGTGTTCGAGATCGAGCGCTTGACCCATCGGCAGGACCCGATCTATCACTCGACCTACACCGGCAAGCCCCCGGACGAGCCGGCGGTGCTCGGCGTCGCCCTCAACGAAGTGTTCGTGCCGATCCTGCAGAAGCAGTTTCCCGAGATCGTCGACTTCTACCTGCCGCCGGAGGGCTGCAGCTATCGGATGGCGATCGTCAGTATTAGGAAGCAGTACCCCGGCCACGCCAAGCGCGTGATGTTCGGCGTCTGGAGCTTCTTGCGCCAGTTCATGTACACCAAATTCATCGTCGTGACCGACGACGATGTCGACATCCGCAGCTGGCCGGACGTGATCTGGGCGATCACGACCCGAATGGACCCGGTGCGCGACACCGTGCTCGTCGACCGCACGCCGATCGACTCGCTCGACTTCGCCTCGCCCGTGTCCGGCCTTGGTGGCAAGATGGGCCTCGACGCCACGAACAAGGGCCGCGGCGAGACCGAGCGCGCCTGGGGTGTGCCGATCCGCCACGACCCAGCGGTGGCGGCGCGGGTCGGCGACGTCGTCGCGGCGATCGCGGCGGCTTCGCGGCCGCCGCGCTGAGTCAGCGCCTGCGGCCGCCGCGCGCGGCGCTGCGCTTCTTCGCCGCCGGCGACGCGGGCGCAGCTGCCGACGCCGAGGAAGACGCCGACCCGGCGCCGGCCGAGCCGCCGCCGCTCTTCTTCGTCCCCGCCTGCAACCCTTCCGACATGCCGATGAGCACGCCGCTCGCGAGCGCTGCATAGCTGTCGAGCATCGCCTGGGCGGCACGCACTCCGGAGGCGCGGCCTTCGCGCAGCATCGTCTGCGCCTGGCCGAGAAGCTGCTCGACCGTCTGCGTCGCCTGCATGCCGGTCGCGCTGCCTCTGGCCTTCATGGCGTCGAGCGCGCCCTGCCACGGGCCTTGCAGCGGCCCCGCCGACTGGCTCGCCTTGGCTATCGCGCTGAAGAAGACGTCTTCCATCTTCTCCATGTTGGCGAGCGCGTCCTTGAGTGGCTTCTCGTTCAACGACACGCCGCCGCTCACGAACTGCTCGAGCGCCTTTCGGTTCGCCTCGACGGCCTGCAGCAACGCCGAGTCGATGCCGCCGAGCGCCTTGCCGATCAGCCCTTCGACGTCGACCTGCGGCGCCGGGTTGCGGGCGATGCCGGTCGACGCTGCTTCGGCGACGTTCTTGACGACCTTCTTGATGTTGTCGAGCGTCAGCTCGCGTCCCTGCAAGGCGCGCAGCGTCGCCTCGCCCACGGCCTTGCGCAGGGCCTCCCCCTGTTTGGCGCTCGCCTCCGAAAACATCGTGATGAGCGCGTCCTGGTCGATTCCGGCCTTGATCATGTGAGAGCTCCTTGTCGTTGTCGGCACAGCGGCGTCATTGCATATGCTGGCCGCCGTTGATGGCGATGTTCGCCCCAGTGAGGAAGGCCGCCTCGTCTGATGCCAGGTAGATGATCAGGCCGGCGACTTCTTCGGGCTTGCCGAGCCGGCCGACCGGGATCTGCGGCAGGATCTTGGTGTTGAGGATCTCCTCGGGGATCGCCGTCACCATCTTCGTGCCGATGTAGCCGGGCGAGATCGTGTTGACCGTAACGCCCTTCTTAGCGACCTCGAGGGCGAGCGCCTTGGTGAAGCCGTGCACGCCGGCCTTGGCGGCAGAGTAGTTGGTCTGGCCGAACGCGCCCTTGGAGCCGTTCACCGACGAGACGTTGATGACGCGGCCCCAGTTGCGCTCGACCATGCCGTCGACGACCTGCTTGCTCATGTTGAACAGGCTGTCGAGGTTGGTCCGCATGACGGCGTCCCAGTTGACCTTGTCCATCTTTTTGAAGGTCATGTCGCGCGTGATGCCGGCGTTGTTGACGAGGATGTCGATGGCGCCCATCTTCGACTGCACGTCGCCGACCGCGCGCGTGCACGAGTCGATGTCGGCGACGTCGCACTGCACTGCCAGGATGTCGTAGCCGTTGTCCTTCATTCCCGCGACCCATTCCCGGTGCTTGGTATTGCCCGGCGAGTAGGTGACGATGACGCGATAGCCCGCGTCGACCATCTTGGTGGCGATCGTCTCCCCCAGTCCACCCATGCCGCCGGTGATCAGTGCCACCCGTCCTTTCCCGTTGCCGCCCATCGCTGCCATGTCCGAATCTCCTTCGCTTGCGTTGAATCCGCCGGACGTCGCCGGCTCGGCGACGCGCTGCAGTAGGGGCGATGATGCGCGTGCCGTCGCCCCCGTCGCCTTGGGAAAACCCCAGACCGCCAGGAATGCGCGCGCGTGTGCGAGGCATGCCGGTGCACCGGCTTCGGGCCTATCCTGTCGTCATGAAAGCAAACTGCAGCCCGGCGACGTCCTTCGTCCGCGACCGCCCGTGCCGACGGCTCGGCGCCGTGTTCTTCTCGGCGTTGCCGATCGTCGCCTGGAGCCAGGGCGCTCCGGCCGACGGCGCGGTGCGGCTCGAGCCGGTGGTGGTGACCGCGACGCGCACCGAAGAATCGCCCTTTCAGGTGCCGGCGTCCGTCGACCGCATCGGCCTCGAGGCGATCCGCGACGCCCGGCCGCAGGTGAACATCTCGGAGAGTCTCGGCGGCGTCGCCGGGCTGCTCGCCCGCGACCGCCAGAACTACGCCCAGGACGTGCAGATTTCGGTGCGCGGCTTCGGCGCGCGCTCCACTTTCGGCATCCGCGGCGTCCGCCTCTACGTCGACGGCATTCCGGCGACGCTACCCGATGGCCAGGGGCAGATCACCAACGTCGACCTCGGCTCGGCCGAGCGCATCGAGGTCCTGCGCGGACCGTTCTCGGCGCTTTACGGCAATTCCTCGGGCGGCGTGATCCAAGTGTTCACGGAGGAAGGCAGCGGCGCGCCGACGTTCGGCGCGAGCATCGCCACGGGCAGCTACGGCGCGCTCCGCTTCGGCCTGAAGGCGAGCGGCGGCGTCGACGGCTTCGGCTACGTCATCAGCGGCAGCACGTTTCGCACCGACGGCTATCGGGAGCACAGCGCCGCCGAACGCAACATCGGCAACGCCAAGATCACCTGGCACGACGACGCCAATCGCTGGACTCTCGTCGCCAACAGCGTGGCCTTGCCCAAGGCGCAGGATCCGCTCGGCCTGACGCGCGCCCAGTTCGGCGCCGACTCGCGCGGCGTCGACCCCGCGGCGACGACCTTCGATACGCGCAAGACCGTTGACCAGACCCAGCTGGGCATCGTCTACGAGCGGCGCGTCGACGCGGTCAACTCGATGCGCGCGCTCTTTTACAGCGGCCACCGCAGCACCGAGCAGTTCCAGGCCATCCCCGTCGCCGCACAAGCGAACCCGCTCCACCCTGGCGGCGTGATCGCGCTCGGCCGCGACTATCGCGGCACCGACCTGCGCTGGACCGCGAAGGGCCGCCTCGCCGACGCGCCGCTGACGCTCGTCGGCGGCATCGCCTACGACGCGCTCGAGGAGCACCGCCTCGGCTACCAGAACTTCGTCGGCGCGGCGCTCGGCCTGCAGGGCGCGCTGCGCCGCGACGAGAGCAACGACGTCGCCAATTTCGACCAGTACGCACAGGGATCGTGGCAGTTCGCCGAGCAGTGGACGCTTCACGCGGGCCTACGCCACAGCAGCGTCCGCTTCTCTTCCGCCGATCACTACGTCGTCGGCACCAACCCCGACGACAGCGGCCGCTTGCGCTTCGGCGCGACGCTACCGGTCGCCGGGCTGATGTTCGCGGCGACGCCGGCGCTGCACGTCTATGCCACGGCCGGGCGCGGCTTCGAGACGCCGACGCTCAACGAGCTCGCCTACCGGCCCAACGGCGCCACCAGTCTCAACCTTGCCCTCGGCGCATCGAAGAGCGACAGCTACGAGGCCGGCGTGAAGGCGCGCAACGACTGGGGCGACGTCAATGTCGCGCTGTTCGAAACCCGCACCGCCAACGAGATTGCCACCCTCAGCAACGTCGGCGGCCGCTCGACCTTCCAGAACGTCGGCTCAACGCGGCGGCGCGGCCTCGAGGCGGCGTGGAGCCGCGAGCTGCGCGAAAACCTGCGCGCGCAACTCGCCTACACCTGGATCGACGCGCGCTACCGCGACGGCTTCGCGACCTGCGTCGCGACGCCGTGCGCGACACCGAACCTGGTGATTCCCGCCGGCAACCGCATGCCGGGAATCGCGCGCGACTCGCTCTACGGTGCGCTCGCCTGGGCGCCGCCGCTTGGCTGGCGTGGCGGCGCCGAGGCGCGCGCACTGAGCCGCGTCTTCGTCAACGACGTCAACTCCGATGCCGCCTCGGGCTTCACGATCGTCAACCTCCACGCCGGCTACGTCGCGCGCCTGCGCGGCATCGATCTCACCGCCTTCGCTCGCGTCGACAACGTGCTCGACCGCCGCTACGCCGGCTCGGTCATCGTCAACGAAGGGAATTCGCGTTTCTTCGAGCCGGCGCCGGGCCGCAACTGGACGGTCGGGCTGGCGGCGAGCGCTGGCTTCTAGCGGCAGGTTCGTCCGCGCGATGAGGTTCTACAGCCAGCAGGAGACCCGCGAGCGGCTGGCCTTCGTTCCGCTCATCGACGCGCTGCGGACGATGTTCGAGCGTGGTTGCTCCTTGCCGCCGCGACAGGTGCTCGACCTGGCCGGCGCCGGCGCCGCGGCGGTGACCTCGCTTGTCATGCCGGCGTGGCAGCCGGGCGGCTGTTATGGCGTCAAGGTCGTCAACATCGCCACCGGAAATGCTGCGCGCGGCCTGCCGGGGCTGCATTCGACCTACATGCTCTACGACGCGAGCACTGGCGTGCCGCTCGCCTGGATCGACGGCGACGAGATCACGGCGCGGCGCACAGCCGCGACCTCGGCCCTCGCCGCCTCCTGGCTCGCGCCTCCCGGCGCCCGCCACCTCGCGCTGATCGGCGCCGGCCGCATCGCCCGCCTGCTGCCGCGCGCGCACCGCGCCGTCCGGCCGATCGAGCACGTCACGGTCTGGGCGCGATCGCCCTCGCGGGCGGCGGCCCTGGCGGCCGAGCTCGTGGCCGACGGCTTCGACGCTGAAGTCGCCGCGAGCGCCCAGGCGGCGGTCGCGCAGGCGGACATCGTCAGCTGCGCGACGTTGGCGCGCGAGCCCGTGGTGCGAGGCGCCTGGTTGCGTCCGCGCAGCCACCTCGACCTCATCGGCTCGTTCACGCCTGCGATGCGCGAAGGCGACGACGACTGCTTCGCCGCCGCGACGGTATTCGTCGACAGCGACGACGCGACGACCAAGACCGGCGACCTGATCGCGCCGATCGCGAGCGGCGTCCTCGCCGCCGAATCGGTCGGCACGCTTGCCGAGCTGGCGCGCGGCCGGCGCCGCGCCGTTCGCTCGACCGCTCAGTTGCGCACCGTCTTCAAGTCGGTCGGCAGCGCGCTCGAGGACCTCGCCGCGGCGATGCTGGTCCACGGTTTCGCACCCGTCGGCACGCCGACATGAGCGCGCGCGACGATCTCGCCCTGCGCCCGAATCGCTCGCCGCTGCGCGCCGCCGTGACCGCGGCGTACCGGCGCTCCGAGACCGAAGCGGTGCCGGCGCTCCTCGGCGAGGCCCGGATGGCGCCGGAGTCGGCGGCGGCGGCACAGGCGCTGGCACGTCGGCTTGCGCAGACTCTGCGCGATCGCAAGAGCGCCGCGGGAAGGGAAGGCCTGGTGCAGGGGCTGCTGCAGGAATATTCGCTGTCGTCGCAGGAAGGCGTCGCGCTGATGTGCCTGGCCGAAGCGCTGCTGCGCATCCCGGACGCGGCGACGCGCGACGCCCTCATCCGCGACAAGATCAGCACCGGCCAGTGGCACGAGCACCTCGGCCGCAGCCCGTCGCTCTTCGTCAACGCTGCGACCTGGGCGCTGCTCCTCACCGGCAAGCTGGTGGCGACGCACAGCGAGTCTGGGCTGTCGACGGCGCTGGCGCGGCTCGTCGGCAAGGGCGGCGAGCCGCTGATCAGGAAGAGCGTCGATCGCGCGATGCGGTTGATGGGCGAGCAGTTCGTAACCGGCGAGACGATCGTCGAGGCGCTCGCCAACGCGAAGCGGCGCGAGGCGCAGGGCTTTCGCCATTCCTACGACATGCTCGGCGAAGCGGCCCTCACCGCCGCCGACGCGGCGCGTTACCTGTGCGCGTACGAAGACGCGATCGACGCGATCGGCCACGCTTCCGCCGGCCGCGGCATCCACGCCGGCCCGGGCATCTCGATCAAGCTCTCGGCGCTGCACCCGCGCTACAGTCGCGCGCAGGTCGAACGCGTCGACGCCGAGCTGTACCCGATCCTGAGGCAGCTCGCCGTCCGCTCGCGCCGCCACGAAATCGGCCTCAACATCGATGCCGAAGAGGCCGACCGCCTCGAGCTCTCGCTCGACCTGCTCGAGCGGCTGTGCGTCGAGCCCGAGCTCGCCGGCTGGGACGGCATCGGCTTCGTCGTGCAGGCGTACCAGAAGCGCTGCCCGTTCGTGATCGACGTCCTCGTCGATCTGGCGCGCCGCACGGGCCATCGCCTAATGGTCCGCCTGGTCAAGGGCGCGTACTGGGACAGCGAGATCAAGCGTGCCCAGGTCGACGGCCTCGACGGCTACCCGGTCTTCACGCGCAAGGCTTACACCGACGTGGCCTATCTCGCGTGCGCGCGCCGCCTGCTGGCCGCGCCCGATGCGGTCTTCCCGCAGTTCGCGACCCACAACGCGCACACCCTGGCGGCGATCCACGAGCTCGCCGGCGGCATCAACGCTGCGCCCGAGCGCTACGAATTCCAGTGCCTGCACGGCATGGGCGAGCCGCTCTACGACCAGGTCGTCGGACCCATCGGCGACGGCGGGCTGGGCCGGCCGTGCCGCATCTACGCGCCCGTCGGCACGCACGAGACGCTGCTCGCCTACCTCGTGCGGCGCCTGCTCGAGAACGGTGCCAACACGTCGTTCGTCAATCGCATCGCCGACCAGTCGGTGCCGATCGAGGCGCTAGTCGAGGATCCGGTGACGACGGTCGAGCGCATCGCCGAAGCGGAAGCCGGAGGCGGCCCGCGCGTCGTTGGCCTGCCTCATCCGGCAATCGTGCTGCCGCGCGCGATCTATGGCCCGGCTCGGCGCAATTCGCGCGGCCTCGATCTTTCCAACGAGGACCAGCTGGCCGCGCTCGCGCACGCCTTGCGCGCGAGCCGCCTTTGCCGCTGGACGGCGGCACCGATGCTTGCGTTCGTCGCCCACGATGGCCGCGCGGTCGATGCAGTGGACGCGGCAGACGCGGTAGATCCGCTCGCAGCAGCAACGTCGCCGCACGCCCTTCGCAATCCAGCCGACCACGACGACGTCGTCGGCCACGTCGTCGAGGCGACGCTCGCCGACGTCGAGCAAGCCCTCGTCGCCGCGAGCGCGGGCGCGGCCGCCTGGGCGTCGACCGCCGCCGCAGACCGTGCTGCGATGCTCGAGCGCGGCGCCGATTGCCTCGAAGCCGACCTGCCGCGCCTGCTCGGCCTGCTGGCGCGCGAGGCGGGCAAGACCTATGCGAACGGCATCGCCGAGGTGCGCGAGGCGGTCGACTTCCTCCGCTTCTATGCAGCGCAGTCGCGTCGCGATCTCGGTGGCGGCGGGGCCGCGCCGCTGGGGCCCATCGTCTGCATCAGCCCGTGGAACTTTCCGCTGGCGATCTTCACCGGCCAGGTCGCGGCCGCGCTCGCTGCCGGCAACCCGGTGCTCGCCAAGCCGGCGGAGCAGACGCCGTTGATCGCCGCCGAGGCGGTGCGGCAGCTGCGCCGCGCCGGCGTACCGGTCGCGGCGCTGCAGCTCCTGCCCGGCCGGGGCGAAACGGTCGGCGCCGCGCTCGTCGGCGATGCGCGCGTGCAGGGCGTGATATTCACCGGCTCGACCGAAGTGGCGCGGCTGCTGCAGAAGAGCCTCGCAGGCCGTCTCGACGACGCGGGCCGCGCCGTGACGCTGATCGCCGAGACCGGCGGCCAGAACGTGATGCTGGTCGACTCCTCGGCGCTCGCCGAGCAGGTAGTGACCGACGTCGTCGCCTCCGCTTTCGACAGCGCCGGCCAGCGCTGCTCTGCGTTGCGAGTCCTCTGCGTGCAGGACGAAGCCGCCGACCGCGTCATCGCGATGATCAAGGGCGCGATGGCCGAGTGTCGAATCGGCGCGCCCGAGGCGCTCTCGGTCGACGTCGGTCCGGTGATCGATGCCGAAGCGCGCCGCGGCATCGATGCGCACATCGCGGCGTTGCGCGCGCGCGGCCGGAGCGTGTTCCAAGGGGCGCGCGCCGACCAGGACGCGACCGCGCGCGGCAACTTCGTCACGCCGACGCTGATCGAGCTCGACCGCCTTGGAGAGCTCGATCGCGAGATCTTCGGACCGGTGCTCCACGTCGTCCGCTACCGCCGCCGCGACCTCGCCGCGACGATCGAGCAGGTCAACGCCACCGGCTACGGCCTGACGCTCGGCGTCCAGTCGCGCATCGACGAGACGATCGCCCAGGTCGTCGCCGCGGCGCGTGTCGGCAACATCTACGTCAACCGCAACATGGTCGGCGCCGTGGTCGGCGTGCAGCCGTTCGGCGGCGAGGGTCTATCGGGCACGGGACCCAAGGCCGGCGGGCCGCTGTATCTTTATCGCCTGCTCGTGCGCCGTCCGGGCGACGCGATTCGGCGTGCGCTCGCCGCAGGCTGCATCGACGCGTCGCCCCCGCACGAGGTGGCGCCGGCGCTGCCCGAACTGCGACGCTGGGCCGAGAGCGCCGGTGATGCCGCCCTCGCGAAGACCTGCGCCGACAACGCGAACGCAGCCTGCGTCGGCGTCGCCTCGCGGCTGGAAGGTCCGACCGGCGAACGCAACGTCTACACCCTGCAGCCACGCGACGCGGTGCTTTGCCTTGCCGCCGACGCTCGCGATCGCCTGGTGCAGCTCGCCGCGGTGCTCGCGGTCGGCAGCATTGCTGTCTGGCCGAGCGACGCAGCGCCGCTGCGCAGCCGCCTGCCCGAGGCGGTGCGGGCGCGGATCCGGCTCGTCGACGACTGGACAAGGCCGGCTGAGCGCTTCGATGCCGTGCTCCATCACGGCAGCGCCGCCGAGCTGCTCGGCGTCTGTCGGGCGATCGCCGCGCGCCAAGGTGCGATCGTCAGCGTCGAAGGATTCCGGCCGGGCGAAGCAGCACTGCCGCTCGAGCGCCTCGTCGTCGAGCGCACACTCAGCGTCAACACCGCCGCGGCCGGCGGCAACGCGACGCTGATGACGCTGCAATGAAAGCGCGGCGCGCGCTTGTCGGCGCCGTCTTCACCGCCGCCTGCCTTGCCGGCGAAGCGGAGACGATCACGCGCGCGATCCGCGTCGACGGCGAGGAGCGGAGCGACGAGATCGATCTACCCGCGCAGGCCTATCGCAAACGTCCGCTGCCGGCGGTGATCGTTTTCCACGGCGGCGGTGGTGCGGCGGCGTCGGCGCGGACGCAGACCCGGATGAGCGCCAAGGGCGCCGCCGAAGGATTCATCATCGCCTATCCGCAGGGCTCGGGCGGCGTGACCGGCAGGCTGCGCACCTGGAACGCCGGCACATGCTGTGGCTACGCGATGCAGCATCGCGTCGACGAGATCGCCTTCGTCGCTGCACTGCTCGACGATCTGCAGCAGGCCGTCGCCGTCGATCCGGCGCGCGTGTACGCGACCGGCATCTCAAACGGCGGGATGATGGCGTACGAGGTCGCGTGCGCGCTCGCCGGGCGGATCGCGGCGATCGCCGTCGTCGCCGGCGAGATGACGCCGCTCGAGCGCTGTCGGCCGACGCGGCCGGTGTCGATCCTCGTGATCCACGGCACGGCCGATCGCAACCTGCCGATCGACGGCGGCGTCGGCGCAAAGGCGTTCGCGGTCCACGAGGTGCGCAGCGTTGCCGCGGCGATCGATTTCTGGCGCCGCGAGGACACATGCGAGGGCGTCGCGACGAGCGAGCAGAGGGGCGCGGTGCGGCGCTCTCGGTACCGGTGGTGCGCCGCGGGAAGCGCCGTCGAGCAGGTCGTGATCGAAGGCGGCGGCCATTCGTGGCCGGGCGGCGAGCGACTGGCCCACTTTCTCGACGCGCCATCCACAGCCCTCGACGCGACCGACGAGATCTGGCCCTTCTTCGCGCGTCACTGACCGGCACGTCGAGCCGGGAGCGGGAACGGCGCTTGCTGCTTTCGGGTGTGCGATCCGGGAGAACGCCATGACCAAGCTCGATGCCGACCACCGCAACGCGATCGATTCGCGCCAGTTCGCCTTCGCGAAGCAGCGCAAGGAGCCGCTCGAGAATGCGAGCCACGTGCGCAACGCGATCTCCCGCTTCAACCAGGTCGAAGGCGTCAGCGACGCCGAGCGCGATGCGGCGTGGAAGCATATCAAGGCGGCGGCGAAGAAGTTCGGCGTCGACGTGAAGGAGAAGGGCTGGCGCGAGATCGGCCGGCAATGAACCGCAGGAAGCGACGGTGAGCCGACGATTCGAAGGTCGACCCGGCACGCGGTGGCGGCCGGCCTCGCTGCCGCGCCCTTGCAAGCTGCCGGAGTTCGGCCGGGATTCGCCGATAGGCCGCCCAGGCCAGCCGGACAAGATCGCGCCGGTACGTGCTGCTCGCGTCAGCGGCGACGTCTTTGGCGCCACCGGCGGCGAGCCGGCGAACTGACGCGGTCTCAGGAGAGCCGCGCCGCGGCCTCGCGCACAGCGGCGGCTGCGGCATCGACCGGCGGTGCGTCGGCCGAGCGGACCTGACCGCTCGCCGCGTCGACCACGAGGACGCGGTCGGCGATGGCGATGGTCTCGCGCCGGTGCGCCACCAGGACACGCGTCATCTCCATCGCCGCGACGGCGCGGGCGACCAGCGCTTCGCTCGGCGCATCGAGGTGGCTGGTCGCCTCGTCGAGGAAGAGCGCCCGCGGCGAGTGATAGAGCGCGCGGGCGATGAAGAGGCGCTGCTTCTGGCCGCCCGAGATGTCCGCGCCGGCCTCGGCGAGCACCGAGTGGTATTTCATCGGCATCGCCTCGATCTCGGCGGCGACGTTGGCCTGGCGCGCGGCGCGGGACACGCGCGCCATGTCGATCGGCGCGTCGAAGAAGGCGATGTTTTCGGCGATCGAGCCATGGAACAGGATGTCGTCCTGCAGGACGACGCCGATCGCGCGCGCCAGGTCGGCCGAGGCGATCGTCCTCAGCTCGCGGCCGTTGACCAGCACCTCGCCGCGACTCGGCTGGAGCAGGCCGATCATGAGGTGGAGCAGCGTTGTCTTGCCGCTGCCCGACGGCCCGGTGATCGCCACCGACTCGCCGGCTTCGACGACCAGGCCTGCGCCCTTCAGGATCCACGGCGAGGCATCGCCGTAGCGGAACCAAACGTCGCGGACTTCGATGCGCAGGTCGGCGCCGTCGGCGGCGGCGAACGGCTGGGCCTGCACAGCATCGGCGACGCTGGGCTCTTCTGCCATCACCTCCTCGATCCGCTCGGCGTTGGTGCGGACGCGCCGCAGCTCCATCGCGTAGCTCACCGCGCGGTTCAGACGCTCGACCAGGAAGGCGCGGAAGAGAAAGAACATCATCATCGTGCCGAGCGTGATCGCATTGCCCAGCACGAGCCAGGTGCCGAGGGCGATCAGGGCGACGTTGCCGAGCCCGTTCGCGAGCTGCGACGCCTGCGTCGAGAACATCGTCAGGCGACTGTCGGCGAGGGTTAGATTGGTCAGCTCGACGAACTTGTTGCGCCAGAGGTTGGTGCGCACGAGCTCCTTGCCGAACAGCTTGATCGCGCGCGCGCCGCGGGCGTTCTCGAGGAAGTACGCGTCGGCCTGGGCGGCAACGCGCAGGCCGCGACGCGAGACATCGATCGCAGCGCGCCGAAGGCCGGCGGTCGCGAGCAAATTGAGCGCCGCGAAGACGATCACCACCGCCGCCATCGACGGCACGGCGAGCAGCATGACGACGACGATCGCGATCGACATCGCGCCGTCGAGGAGCGCCTGCAGTAGCTGCGCGGAGACAAGCGACTGGATGGTGTCGACCGAGCGGCTGCGGCTGAGGATGTCGGCGCCGTGATGCCAGAGGAAGAAGCGTGCCGGCTTGCGATGCAGGGCGCGCACGAACCGGTCCTTCAGCTCGAAGCCGACGCGCGCGCCAAAGACGGCGATCGTCCAGGCGCGCACGACCGAGATCGCCCCCTGCAGCAGCACCACGAGCGTGAAGCCGATCGCCAGCACCCAGACTAGTCTCCCGTCCGAACCTTGCAGCGCGCTGTCGACCGACAGTTGCATCTGCAGCGGCGCCAGCAGGACCAGCATTTCCATCAGGATCGAGAGTGCGACGACGAGAGCGATGTCGTGGCGCCACTGCGAGAGCGGCGCGAGGAAATCGAGCAGCGACGCCTTGTGCTTGCGGCCACGCGCCTTGCGCCATTCCGGCGACATCCGAGTCTCCAGGGCGACGCCCGTGAACGAGGCGTCGATCGCCGGCCACGGCACGACGTGGCGGCCGGCGGCCGGGTCCATGATCACGATGCCAGCGCGCGTGACCCGCTCGAGGACGACGAAGTGGTTCATTTCCCAGTGCAGGATCGCGGGCAGCGCCAGCTGCGCGAGCGCGTCGACGCCGACCTTGACGCCGCGCGCGCTGAGGCCGATGCGCTCGGCCAGGTTGCGCAGCTCGAGCAGCGTGTCGCCGCGGCCACTCGACAGCGCCATCTGGCGAATCTCGGCCAGGCCGGCCTCGCCGTCGAAGTAGCCGCTGATAGCGGCAACGCAGGCGAGGCCGCACTCGTTGAGTTCGCTCGCGGCGACGAACGGCACCTGGCGCCTGCCGAAGAGCGCGAAGTCGAGCATCAACGTCGTGCGTCGGCCGGCGCGGTGCGCGCGACGCGGCCGACGCTGTCGTTGAGGCCGCGCAGGATCGGGTCGAGCAGCCAGGCGAGCACGGTGCGTCGCTCGATCGGCACGAGCGCGTCGGCGAGCATCCCCGGCTTGAGCGGCAACGCTTCGCCGTGCGTGCCGCGCAGCTCGCCCGGGACCGACGCAATGGCGACGAACATCGGCTCGCTCGCGCCCGCCGCCTGCTGCACCTCGCCGGGCAGCGATGGAATCTCGTTGACGCTCTCCACCTTCGCCGCGAACAGGCCGAAGCGCTCCTGCGGGTAGGCGCGGAATGCCAGTTTGAACTCGACGCCGGGGCGAACCGAGGCGACGGCCGCGGGCGCGACGAGCAGCTTGACGATCAGCGGATCGTCCTTCGGGGCGATCGTGAAGAGCGGCTGGCCGGCCTCGACCGACTGCCCTTGCGCCAGCGAGGCATAGGAGATCCGGCCGTCCTGCGGTGCGCGCACTACCTGCTCGGCGTCCATGTCGCTCTGCACACGCAGGCGGTTGAGCTCGCCGCTCGAGCGCTGCCGGTTCTCGATCACGCCGGCGAGGCGCGCGTCGACGAGGCGTCGCTCGGCCTCGGTCGTCTCGATGTCGCGCTCGACGCGCGCCGCCGCGCCGCGCGCGCTGGCGACGCGGCTCTCCTGCGCCGTCACTTCGTCGCGCTTCTGCGCGGCCTGCTGGCGCGGCAGGTAGCCCTCGGCCGCCGCCGAGGCGACGTGATCGCTCTGCGCGGCCAGGCTGGCGAGGAGCCGCTCGCCGGCGCGGATGTCGGCGCGCAAGGTTTCGCGCTCCTCGCGCAGGCCATGCAGGCGGCGCTCGAGCATGAGCCGGCTGATGGCCGCCTCGTTGCGGGCGGCCTCGATCTCGCGATCGATGGTCGCCTTCTCGGCCTCGAGAGACTGGCGCACCGCCGTCCGCTCGCCGCCGCCTTCCTCGCGCAGGCGCTCGCTGGCGATGACGGCGAGCAGGTCGCCCTTGGCGACGACGGCGCCGTCGTTGACCGCCAGCCGCGTCACGCGGCCATCGAGCGGCGCCTTCAGGCGGATCAGCCCGCCGCGCGCGTCGACGAAGGCGGCGACGCGATGGACCGGCGAGTATTCGACGATCGAGACGAAGGCGATCAGAGCTGCGAGCAGCGCCAAGGCGACGACCGTGAACGCGGCGACGCCGCGCCAATGCGTCGCCAGGGCGGCGCCGATCTGCGTCCCTGAGGCCGCCTCGACGGCGGCTTGCCTGAACAACGGTGAGGGCGGTCGATCCATTGAACGCGTGGCGCCCGCGGCCGGGGCGAAAAGCATGCGCCGATTCTCGGCTTTCCGCGCGCCGCTCTCCTCAGGTCGCGGATTGGGCTGCCCGAGCGACGCGTCGGCCCGCTCCTACCAGCGCCGCGGAACTTCCCTCACCCTGAGCCGCGTCCGGCGCCGATGGTCGCGTGATGCGAACTCGGATAGGGTCGCAGTTGCCACGCCGGCATCATCGCGACTCGACACCTCAAATGCGCCGCCACATACTCGTTCGTTGGGCAGCCGGCCTATTAGGAATGTGCGCTTGGCTGGAGGCCGCGCAGTCGCAGGACGCGGCTGCCGTCCCCGAGTTGCCGGCCGCCGGCGCCCGTTGGTCTCTGAGCGGTGCCGCCACCGAACGCGGTTATCGCTGGTCGCTCACGCGCGGCGCGATCGATCTCGGCCTGCGCTTCGATGCAACGCATCCCGCCAACGCGCGCACCAACAGCGCCGCGGCGCCCGGAGTAACGCTGCCTGCGCTGTCGCTCGGCCTGCGCCGCGTCTCGGCAGGACCGTTGTCGGCGAGCAGCCTCACCGAGCGCGCGCTCGGGTCGGCTGCCGCGCTGCCCTACGTCAGCAAGGTCGGCATCGAATGGAAGCCGGCGCAGTCGCGCGTCTTCGTCAACCAGGGCCTTGGCCTGCGTCTCGGCGGTGACGATCGCCTGACGATGCGCTTGCGCAAGGGCTCGCTCGGGCTCTACATGAAGCGAGATTTTTGAGCGCATCTCGGCCGGCGGCGACCGCGCGGCCGGGGCTAGCGCAAGGTCAGCTTGGCGATGCTCTTGTTGGTCGGGTCGGTGACCCAGAGCGTATTCGACCCGGCGATCTGCGGCCCGGCGGCGATGGCGTTGAGTTGCGCGTTCGGCGCGACGCCGCGGAACTCGCTGATCGTTCCCGCCGGCGTGACGCGGCCGATCAGGCCGTCGTAGTAGCTGGTGAACCAGACGTTGCCGTCGCCGCCGAGGGCGATGCCGCCGAACAGCGTGAAGGCGCCGTTCAGCCCACTCATGAAACTCGTGACGGCGCCCGTGGCGGTGTCGACGCGGCCGACGGCCGGGCCGCCGAAGCCGTCCTTGACGAACCAGACGTGGCCGTCGGCGCCGGCGGTAAGCGCGACCACCGAGCCGGGAACCGGCGTCATCTTGTATTCGGAAATCACGCCGGCCGTCGTGATGCGGCCCAACGTCGAGCTCGATCCGTCGCCGCCTCGCTCGGCGAACCAGAGGTTGCCGTCGGGGCCGGCCGCGATCGACGTCGCCGGCCCCTGCAGGGGACCGAACTCGGTGGCCAGTTTGGTGACGACATCGAACCTGCCGATGTGCGTTCCATTGTATTCGGTGAACCAGAGGTTGCCGTCGGGCCCGGAAGTGATCTTGTAGGCCTGCGAGCCCGGCGTGATGCCAGTGCAGACGGTGCGAACGAAGGAATTCCCAGCCACCGGCGCCTCCAGGGCGCACATGGCCACGCTCGTCGGGCCCACCGTGGTCGTCGGGCAGGTGGTCGTTGTGTAGCTGGTAGCCAGCGTCGGCGCGAGCGGCGTGCAGGCCGGCACGAGCGTCGGACCGGTGGTCACGGTGCGGCACGTGCTGCCGGCGAACGGCGGCACCGCGGGAATCGGGCCCGACGCGGGCACGCCGGGACGCGGCGGCACCGCGACGCAGGTGCCCGTCGCGACGGGAGTGCAGACGGCGGTGCCGGTGTCGCACGACTGATCCTGCGTGGTGCGCTTGCTGATCTGGATCGTTGTCTTCATCAGCGGCGTGGAGTATTCGCTCGCCACCTTGGTCGCGATGTCGACCGTGCCGACCGTGCCGGCGATCTCGATGCCCGCGAGCGGATCGCAGAACCAGATATTGCCGTCTGGCCCGCGCGCCAGCGGCCCCGGGTTAAACGCGACCAAGCCGGCAGCGCGCGTCACCGGATAGCTGACGGCGCCTGCGCTCGTCATGCGGCCGATCTGATTGGGAACGAAGCCGCCGCTGAACCAGAGCGCGCTGTCGCCGGCCTGGGCGATGCTGCCGCCCTCTAGCGCCGGAGCGACGCCCGAAGCCGCCGCGGAATACGAGGTGACGATGGGATCGCCGGGGCCGGCCGGCGGTGGCGGCGGGGGCGGCGGCGGAGGCGGAGGCGGAGGCGGCGTGGGCGGCGTGGTCTGCGGCGAATTCGAGGAATCGACGACCTTGTTGCCCGACAGGCTGGTCTGGTCGGCGCCGCCACCGCACGCGGTCAGGCTGGCCGCGAGCGCGGCGACGATTTGGCGTCGTAACGGCACATCCATGATGCGGCGATCGTAACGGCGCGAGCTGGCGCGGACGGCGCGATGTTGCAAGCGATTGCGTGTAACGCAACCGTTCGAACGGCGTTCGGCAGGCGTCAGCGCCGCGTCACTCCACTGCGCCGCTCGATCTCGGCGGCGAACTCCAGATACTGTTTCCTGGTTTCGTGCTCGATGACCGCGGGGCCGATCAACGGGGGCAGCCATTTCTTGGGCACGTATTCGCCATGGTGGCGAATCTGCGTGCCGCCGCTCGTCGGCGTCAGCGAGGTGGTCGAGGCATAGGCCTTGAAGTCGCCGCTGACCAGGATCGAGCGGATCTCGCGCATGGGTAGCAGCTCGACGACGCGAACCGCCTCGAAGCCGAAACTCAGGAAGCCGACCTGGGTGCGCCCCGACTGCATCACCTCGAGCGTGTGGTCGGTGCGCGCCAGTACCTTGCTCGCGGTCAGGTTGCTGATGAACGCCGCCATGTTGTCGTAGTCGGTGAAGACGGCCCAGGCGTCGCCCAGCGCGCACGGCATGTGCGCCTCGACGTCGACGACGACGGACTCGCCGTGACGCTCGACGCGCACCGCGATCTCCTGCGCCGCGACGCCCGAGCACAGACAGACGAGGAGCGCGAAAGGCAGGACGGGCAATCGCATGGCGTGCGTCGGCGTGGACGAGACCCGCATCCTGCCCGAACGCGGCGTAGCCGGGGCCGGCGGCGCGAATGAGAAAACCGCCGCAGCGGACCCGGCGGCCTTGTCCTACGCGTCGCCCCGGGCGGGCGTCCTAGATTCCCGGTGACCAAGAAAAAGGAGGGCCCATGTTCCATCGCCGTCGCTTGGCACATCACGGTCTCTGGCGCGTCATCACTGTTTCGCTGAGCGGTCGCGAGCTTCCATGAACGCCGCATCGTTCCTGATCGAAGGCGCCTCGCGCGGCGAGCGCGGCCTCTACGTCACGTTGTCGGAAACCGCCGAGGAGCTGGTCGCCGTGGTGCAATCGCACTGCTGGTCGCTCGACGGTATCGATGGCTTCGAGCTCGCCGACCAGGCCGGCCGCGACCCCGACGCGGAGCAGTCGATCCTCTATCCCTCCGAGGTCGGGCTCGGCGCCGTCACGGATGCTTCGATCGAGCCCTCTTGGCTGCCGCGCTACTTGCGCATCAATGAGAGCGGGTCTTCGACGCTGCCGCGGGTTTCATGGCGGCTTCGGCAAGCGCCGATATCAAGGCTTCCTCCTCCACCGGCTTCACCAAGTGCCCGTCGAACCCGGCCGCCCTGCCTTTGCGCTTCGCTTCGTGATCGCCCCATCCGCTGAGCGCGATGACGGTGACGTCCTTCGCCCACATCTGCTCTCGGAGACGGCGACAAACTTCATAGCCGTCGACGTCTGGCAAGCCGATATCGAGGACGACTGCTTCGGGCCGGAACGCTCCGGCTTCGAACAGCGCCGTCTCGCCGTCGTGGGCGATTCGCACGTCATGGCCCAGCAAAGACAGGAGCCCGGCCAGGGTCTGGGCGCTGTCCTGGTGGTCGTCAACCACGAGCACCCTCAAGGCGCAGGCTCTTGCAGGGGTCACTCCGTCGACCGGCCTCGCAGGGTGCGCATCGAGCCTCTCCGCTGCAGTCAATTGCAGCGGAAGCGAGACGACGAACGTGCTTCCGTGGCCGGGTCCGGGACTGGACGCCTCCACCGTTCCGCCGTGCATTTCCACGAGATGCTTGACCAACGAGAGCCCGATCCCGAGGCCACCGCGCGAGCGTGACACGCCGCCCTCGACCTGTGCGAAGAGGACGAACACGTTGCGAAGATGCTCGGGAGGAATTCCGATACCGTTGTCCCTCACCGCGACTTCGACGTGGCTCCCGAGCCGCTTCGCCGTCAAGTCGATCGAACCACCACGCTCGGTGTATTTTGCTGCGTTGGTGAGGAGGTTGACGAAAACCTGCGCCAGTCGGGTGACGTCTCCCATCAGAGCGAGCTCGGGGTCCACGGGGCCCAGAGTCAGAGAATGACCACCCTCGTCGATATGCGGACGGCTCGCCTCGATCGCCAAGTCGAGCACCCGCGCGAGCTCGACCTTCTCGAGCTTCAGCTCGATCCTGCCCTGGTTGATCCGGCTGACGTCCATCAGGTCGTCGATCAGTCTCGCCATCACCCCGACCTGTCGCGCAATGATGTCGCGAAGTCCTTGTGACGACGGCCCTTCCTGGCCCTGCCGCTTCAGAATCTGGATGGCGTTTCGTACCGGGGCGAGCGGATTGCGTAGCTCGTGGGCGAGCGTGGCGATGAATTCGTCCTTGCGGCGGTCGGCCGTGCGAAGCTCCGCCTCGAGTTGGCGCAGTTCCTGCGTGCGGTCGGTTACCAGTCGGTCGAGGTTGTCGTTGAGCTCCTGCAGGGCCAGCTCCGCTCGCCGGCGCTCGGTGACCTCCGCGAGCAGGGCACGGTTCGAGATGGCGATCTCGCGGTTCTTGCGATAGAGGTCCGCGAACACCGCGACCTTGGAACGGAGCACGGCGGCGTTGACGGGCTTGTGCATGTAGTCCACGGCCCCGGCGCCATAGCCTTCCAGGACATGCTGATCTTCGTTGTAGTGCGCCGTCAGAAAGATGATGGGCACGAGCGATGTCTTCTTGCGACCTTTGATGATCGTTGCGAGCTCGAACCCGGTCATGCTGGGCATGTGGATGTCGAGGATCAGCAGCGCGAACTCCTCGCCCACGAGCGCAAGAAGCGCTTGATCCGCGGACTCCGCGCGGACGAGCCTGTACCCCGGCAGATCCAGCACCGTCTCGAGGACGACGAGGTTCCGCGGCTCGTCGTCGACGATCAGGACGTTGATGGGCGCGTCTGTCACCGTGGACAGCAGCGGCCCGGGCTGCGTGGTGCGCTCGGCATCAGGCAGCCCTGCCCCTTGAGTGCGTTGGCTCTGCGGCCTGCTCATGAAAGGTCCTTCCGCCTCACCTGAACAACCAGACGCGCATCAGCGAGAGCAGCTGATCGGTGTTCACCGGCTTGGCGATGTAGTCGCTGGCTCCGGCGTCCAGGCACTTTTCTCGGTCGCCCTTCATGGCCTTCGCGGTCAACGCCAGGATCGGCAGTGTCCGGAATCTGGGCGACTTGCGAATCTCGCGCATCGTCGCGTATCCGTCCATGTCGGGCATCATGATGTCCATCAGAACAATGCTGAGATCCGGCGTCTCGTCGATCAGTTCGATCGCGTGGCGTCCAGTGGTCGCGCTCATGACTTCCATGTCATGGTTCTCCAGCACTGACGTGAGGGCGAAGATGTTGCGGGCGTCGTCGTCGACGACGAGCACCTTACGGCCCCGCAGCACTTCCTTGCCTCCGTGCAGGCGCTCGAGCATCTGCTGCTTGGCAGGCGGCAGATCGGTGACCACGCGGTGCAGGAAGAGCGCCGTCTCGTCGAGCAGCCGCTCCGGCGATTGCACATCTTTCAGGACGATGCTCTTGGCCATGTGCTTCAGGCGCGCCACTTCATCGTCGCTCAGGTCCTTGCCGGTGAAGACGACGACAGGCACGTCCGAGATACCGGGTTCACGGCGCATCCTGTCGAGGAGCTCAAATCCGTTCATGTCCGGCAGGCGCAGGTCGAGCACGACACAATCGAACCGCTGGTCGAGCATCGCATCGAGAGCCGCCTTCCCGCTGGCCACCGCGATCGTCTCGATGTCCTCGTGATCGAGTAGCTCGACGACCGATGCGCGCTCGATCTCGTTGTCCTCGACGATCAGCAATCGCTTCGTGTGCGAGGCCGTAAAGTCGCGAATCCGCTGCAGCGCCGACTCGAGGTTGTCGGTGGTCGGCTCCTTCACCAGGTAGGTGAAAGCGCCGTGGGACAGGCCGTGCTGTCGCTCCTCTTCGAGCGTGACGATCTGGACCGGAATATGGCGCGTCGAGGGGTCGAGCTTGAGCTGGTTCAGCACCGTCCAGCCGAGCATGTCGGGCAGGAAGATGTCGAGCGAGATCGCCGCAGGGCGGAACTGCCTCGCCAGCGCCAGCGCGTGGGCGCCCTTGTTCGCGACGATCCCCTTGAAGCCGATGTCGCGCCCGAGGCCGAGCAGGATCCGCGCGTAGTGCGGGTCATCCTCGACGATCAACAGGATCGGATCACCGTCAACGAGCTCGTCACGGTCAACAGCAGCTGGCCGACGGTGTTCAGCTCGCGCTGCCCTTGCAGCATGCCCGTGAAACGGGCCAGGTTCGTCTTCAGCCAGTCCTGCTCGCGATTGCTCTCCGTCGTCTCGCGCAGGTTGGAGATCATCGTATTGATGTTGTCCTTCAGCTCGGCCACCTCGCCACGCGTCTCGACCTGGATCGAGCGCGTCAGGTCGCCCTTGGTCACCGCCGTGGCGACCTCGGCGATGGCGCGCACCTGCGTCGTCAGGTTCGCGGCCAGGAGGTTGACGTTGCCGGTCAGATCCTTCCACGTGCCGGCCGCACCCGGCACGTTCGCCTGCCCGCCGAGCCGTCCGTCGACACCGACCTCGCGGGCGACGTTGGTCACCTGATCGGCGAAGGTCGCGTGCGTGTCGGTCATGCCGTTGATGGTGTCGGCGAGCGCCGCGACCTCGCCCTTGGCCTGAACGGTCAGCCGCTGCGTCAGGTTGCCCGTCGCGACCGCCGTCACCACCTTGACGATGCCGCGCACCTGCTCGGTCAGGTTCGACGCCATGAAGTTGACGTTGTCGGTCAGGTCCTTCCAGGTGCCGGCGACGCCGCTCACCTGCGCCTGGCCGCCGAGCTTGCCTTCGGTGCCGACCTCGCGCGCGACTCGCGTCACCTCGCCGGCGAAAGCGTTGAGCTGGTCGACCATCGTGTTGATGGTGTTCTTCAGCTCGAGGATCTCGCCCTTCACGTCGACCGTGATCTTGCGATTCAGGTCGCCGCGCGCCACCGCGGTCGTCACCTCGGCGATGTTGCGCACCTGCGTCGTGAGGTTGTTGGCGAGGCCGTTGACGGTGTCGGTGAGGTCCTTCCAAGTGCCGGCCACGCCGGGGACGGCGGCCTGACCGCCGAGGCGGCCTTCGGTGCCCACTTCGCGGGCGACCCGGGTCACCTCGGATGCGAACGAGCGGAGCTGCTCGACCATCGTGTTGATGGTTTCCTTGAGCTGCAGGATCTCGCCACGGACGTCGACGGTGATCTTCTTGGAGAGGTCTCCGTTGGCGACGGCAATGGTCACCTCGGCGATGTTGCGGACCTGGCCCGTGAGGTTCGACGCCATCGAGTTGACGTTGTCGGTCAGATCCTTCCAAGTGCCGGCGACACCCGGCACCGCCGCCTGCCCCCCGAGCTTGCCTTCGGTGCCGACCTCGCGCGCGACGCGCGTCACTTCGGAAGCGAACGCCGAGAGCTGGTCGACCATGGTGTTCATGGTCTCCTTAAGCTGCAGGATCTCGCCCTTTACGTCGACTGTGATCTTCCGGCTGAGGTCGCCGCGAGCGATCGCCGTGGCGACGTCGGCGATGTTGCGGACCTGGCCGGTGAGGTTCGACGCCATCGAGTTGACGTTGTCGGTCAGGTCCTTCCACGTGCCCGCTACGCCGGGCACCTGCGCCTGCCCGCCGAGCTTGCCATCCGTGCCGACCTCGCGCGCCACGCGGCTCACTTCGGCAGCGAAGGAGCGCAGCTGGTCGACCATCGTGTTGATGGTCTCCTTGACCTCCAGGATTTCGCCGCGGACGTCGGCGGTGATCTTCTTGGAGAGGTCTCCGTTGGCGACGGCGATCGTCACCTCGGCGATGTTGCGCACCTGACCGGTCAGATTCGCCGCCATGAAGTTGACGTTGTCGGTCAGGTCCTTCCACGTTCCGGCGACGCCCTCGACCTCGGCCTGGCCGCCGAGCTTTCCTTCGGTTCCCACCTCGCGCGCGACGCGGCTGACCTCGCCGGCGAAGGCGTTGAGCTGGTCGACCATCGTGTTGATGGTGTTCTTGACCTCGAGGATCTCGCCGCGAACGTCGGCGGTGATCTTCTTCGACAGGTCGCCTCGCGCGACCGCGGTCGTCACCTCGGCGATGTTGCGGACCTGGCCGGTCAGGTTGGAGGCCATGAAGTTGACGCTGTCGGTCAGGTCCTTCCACGTGCCGGCGACGCCCGGAACCTGCGCCTGGCCGCCGAGCTTGCCCTCGGTGCCGACTTCGCGGGCGACGCGGGTCACCTCGGAGGCGAAGCCGTTGAGCTGATCGACCATCACGTTGATGGTGTTCTTCAGCTCGAGGATCTCGCCCTTGACCTCGACCGTGATCTTGCGCGAGAGGTCGCCACGGGCGACCGCGGTCGTCACATCGGCGATGTTGCGCACCTGGCCGGTCAGGTTGTTGGCCATCGAGTTGACGTTGTCCGTCAGGTCCTTCCAGGTGCCGGCGACGCCGCGCACCTGCGCCTGGCCGCCCAGCTTGCCCTCGGTGCCGACCTCGCGGGCGACGCGCGACACCTCCGAGGCGAAGGCATTGAGCTGGTCGACCATCGTGTTGAGGGTGTTCTTCAGCTCGAGGATCTCGCCCTTGACGTCGACCGTGATCTTGCGCGAGAGGTCGCCGTTGGCGACCGCCGTCGCGACGTCGGCGATGTTGCGCACTTGGCCGGTGAGGTTCTGCGCCATCGAGGTGACGTTGGCGGTCAGGTCCTTCCACGTGCCGGCGACCCCGGGCACCTGCGCCTGGCCACCGAGCGCGCCCTCGGTGCCGACCTCGCGGGCGACGCGGCTCACTTCGCCAGCGAACGCGTTCAGCTGGTCGACCATCGTGTTGATCGTGTTCTTCAGCTCGAGGATCTCGCCACGCACGTCGACTGTGATCTTCTTGGAGAGGTCGCCGTTGGCGACTGCCGTCGTCACGTCCGCGATGTTGCGCACCTGGCCGGTGAGGTTGGTCGCCATCGCGTTGACCGAGTCGGTGAGGTCTTTCCACGTGCCGGCGACGCCGCGCACCTCGGCCTGGCCGCCGAGCTTGCCCTCGGTGCCGACCTCGCGGGCGACGCGTGTGACTTCGGAGGCGAAGCCGTTGAGCTGGTCGACCATGGTGTTGATCGTGTCTTTCAACTCCAAGATCTCGCCCTTGACGTCGACCGTGATCTTCTTAGAGAGATCGCCGTTGGCGACCGCGGTGGTCACCTCGGCGATATTGCGCACTTGGCCCGTCAGGTTCGAGGCCATGAAGTTGACGTTGTCGGTCAGGTCCTTCCACGTGCCGGCGACGCCCGGAACCTGCGCCTGGCCGCCGAGCTTGCCTTCAGTGCCGACCTCGCGCGCAACCCGCGTCACCTCGGAGGCGAAGCCATTCAGCTGATCGACCATGGTGTTCATGGTGTTCTTCAGCGCCAGGATCTCGCCCTTGACCTCGACCGTGATTTTCGATGACAGGTCGCCCTTGGCGATCGCGGTCGCGACGTCGGCGATGTTGCGGACCTGGCCGGTCAGGTTCGACGCCATCGAGTTGACCGAGTCGGTGAGGTCCTTCCACGTTCCTGCGACGCCCGGCACCTGCGCCTGTCCTCCGAGCTTGCCTTCAGTGCCGACCTCGCGCGCAACCCGAGTCACTTCCGACGAGAAGCCGTTGAGCTGATCGACCATCGTGTTGATGGTCTCCTTCAGCTCGAGGATCTCGCCCTTCACGTCGACCGTGATCTTGCGCGACAGGTCGCCCCGGGCCACCGCGGTCGTCACCGTGGCGATGTTGCGCACTTGCGCAGTCAGATTGGTCGCCATGGCGTTGACCGAGTCGGTCAGGTCTTTCCACGTGCCCGCCACTCCGGGCACGACCGCTTGGCCGCCAAGGCGCCCGTCGGTGCCGACCTCACGGGCGACGCGCGTCACCTCCGAAGCGAACGAGCGCAGCTGCTCGACCATCGTGTTGGTCGCTTCCTTGAGCTGCAGGATCTCGCCGCGGACGTCGACGGTGATCTTCTTGGAGAGGTCGCCGTTGGCGACCGCAATCGTCACGTCGGCGATGTTGCGCACCTGCGCCGTCAGGTTGCCCGCCATCTGGTTGACCGATTCGGTGAGTTCCTTCCACACCCCCGAGACGCCCCTCACCTTCGCCTGACCGCCGAGCTTGCCTTCGGTGCCGACCTCGCGCGCCACCCGCGTGACCTCCGACGTGAAGACCGAGAGCTGCTCGATCATTGAGTTGACGAGCTTGGCCGAGCGCAGGAATTCGCCTTTCAGGGCGCGGCCGTCGACCTCGAGTTCCATCGACTGGCCAAGGTCTCCCTTCGCAACGGCGCCGATCGTCCGAGCGATCTCTGTGGTCGGGCGCACCAGGTCGTCGATCAAGGTGTTGAGCGAGTCGACCGTGCTGGCCCAGCTTCCCATCGCGCCCGGAAGAGACATGCGTTGCTTGAGGCGACCTTCCTTGCCGACGCTGGTGCTCAGCCGGCTGGCCTCGCGCGAGATGCGGTCGTCCTGCGCGAGCGCGTGGTTGAAGGCATCCGCGATCCGGCCTTCGGTTCCAATCCAGTCGGCCGGCATCCGGACGGAGAAGTCGCCGTCGCGAAACGCGGCCATGGCCGCAAGCATCTGCAGCGATCGCGTCTCGCTTGCGGCGCGGAAGGCTCTCAGCTGAAGCACTTCCTCTTCGAAAGGGCGATACGTTGAAATATTGGCGGCGGCCGCCAATTCGCTCACGCCTTGCATACAGCTCCCCCAAGCCCGGTCCTGCAGAGCACCCGGGCGTCTGTCGAAGGCCGCGCCCCGCTCCGACCGTCATGCGGGCAGCGGCTACCTGGTTACACCTCGGAAGATAGCGTCAGAACCGCGCCTCGATCCGGTCCACAACGTCTTGGCGCGGAAATCTACCGCATCGGATGGATTGCCGCCGGTCGCGGGGGCCGTTGTCAGTCTCGAACGCGCTAAGGGAAAGTACTAGATTGATTTTGTACAAACGTTCAACAAAAACTGTACAACCGTACAAAACCCTCCCATCCCCGTGACGAAGCTCTCGCCTCGGGCAGCACCACCGGCGACCCGCACCCGCAAGCGCTCCGGCGCGCCCAGCGCCGCCGAGCTCGCGCCCAACCGACGGCACAACATCCTTCTCGCCGCCGAGCGCCTGTTCGCGACGAGGGATTTCACGGCGTTTCGGTCAGGAACATCGCCGAGGAAGCCGGCGTTCCGCTCGCGCTGGTCGGCTACTACTTCGGGCCGAAAGCAGAGCTCTATCAGCAGATCTACAGGGAGCGGGCGGGCTACATCGAGGCGCGGCTCAGTGCGCTGGCCAAGGCTCTGGAGCAGGTGCCCTCCGGTAGGCTCCTCGAAGAAATCGTCAAGGCCTTCGTTCTGCCCGTCCTGGCGGTTGCCTCGAGTCCCGATGGGCGCAACTTCCTGCGCCTGATGGCCCGGGGCATGGGCGCCCAGCTTGAAGAGGACGAGGCCGTTATCCGGGATCTGTTCGATCCGCTCGCGCACGCTTTCATCGACGCGCTCGACAAGGCGCTCCCGGGTGCGAGTCGCGGGACGGTGGCGTGGTGCTATCAGTTCGCCCTCGGTGCTTTGCTCCTGCACGTCAACGACACCCGCATCGAGCGACTCTCGTTCGGCGAGAACCGTCCCGGCGACGGCCATGCGGCCGGCCCCCTGCTCGTGCGCTTCATCACCGCCGGCCTGCGTGGTGCCTGTGGTGTTGCCAGGCACTGACAGGCATCAGGAGCTTTCGATGACGTCATCTCTCTGGCTTTTCGTGACGCGTTCTCTCGGGACGGAGATCGCTCGTGTCGGTCTGGATGAAGGCGGGTGACGTCTGAGAGGTAGAGATCGAAAGGATCGGCACGCTGCGCACTCCGATTCGCGATGAACCCTGAAACGACCAGCTGGTCGTGGACAGCGAAACGGCCTCCGCGCCGACATTCGGTTTCCTGTCGCCTATGTGGGGCAGCGCACCGACGCCGCGGCATCTCGCGCCGACGATGCCACTCGCTCAGCGACTGCGGGGTTGACATGCAGCCACTTTCCAAATCGATTGGCCGAGACGCGCCCCTCCACGATCAAAGCTCGATTCCAGTGCCGGAGGTCTTCGAAAGCAAGTGGAGCGCCTGGGACGACGCCATTGCTCAGCTGGACGGTCAAGATGCGGTCTTCGTGCATCGCGCTGAAGAAAGAGGGTCCCTCTCCCCGGAGGGGGTTCGTACCTCATGAGCCTTGTCGAGTCGATGCGCCGTCGCATGGTGCGCGCGGAGGAGAACGACGTGCCTCGCGGGAGCTTCATCGACAGCGAACTTGCGGCAGGGATGCGGCTGCAGCAGAGCCTGAGTCCTGCGCTTCAGCAGGTCGGCAAGGAGCACATGCAGGCTGCGATGGAATTGGCTCGCGAAGCCGGGCCGCCCATAACCGGCGCCCACGGACCGCGCGACAACGGGGACGACGTATTGCCCTGACGGTTGCGTCGCGCCGGTGAACGAACGTCCCGCAGGCTTCCAGCCTCTGCCCTTTGGACGTGCCTTACACCGCACGTTCGCCGCTGACCTCGCCTCGCGCTCCCGGCCGGTGTCGTGGCGGGGTTCCCGCCCTGTCCTCGACACTCGCAAAGCCCACTTCAACCGGTATCGGAATCACGAGCCAGCTCGTGCCCGTCAAGATCGAGGGAATCACTTTCGGCGCCGACATCAGCCCTGAACCGGGCCTCGTTCCACACGCTCTGGGTCACCGACGACGCTCGACTTCGTCGCCGGCTTCACGGGGTCGAACCAGTTCTTCGTTTACGCGGTGACCCGACTGACGCAGCAATGCAGCGAGTATTTCGCGAGCGTCGACCTTGTCTTCGATCAACAGGACCCGCGCCTGCACGGGCGCCAGTAGCCCGACTGCCAGCGGCGCGATCTCTGCGTCGCCTCGATATGTCGTTTGAGCCCGAGCCGTCCGGAGGAGGCGTTGCTCTCGGACGTGCTGAGGCTCATGTTCGTCAAGTCAAGGTCTTCCTTGAAGCGCGCTGCAAGTTTGACTCCACCGAGTCAACAGAGCGAAAAAGTGCGAGCGACGCTCGCTTTCTGTCTCGCGTTTGCATGCCGGCGACCGTAGCCAGGAGAATGTCGCGGCAGTGGACACGCAAGGCTACGCTGAACACGGTGCGGCCAGCGGCAACAGCGTCTGGTGAACGACTCTCGGCGTCGACAATCGCTTCGAGATTTTTGCAGATGGATGTCCGAGCTCTACCGCAACCATTCCACGGACTGAAGGCGACTTCGGGCTCGCGCCTGAACCGTTAGTCCCGGCGCTGGCGCACGAGCCAGCCGATACCGGCCAAGCCCGCCAGCATGAGCGCATAGGTCCCAGGCTCGGGCACCGCCGCGATCGCCTGCGGCATGAAGGTCGTGACCAGGTCGGCGTGGCTCACGTAGTACAGATCGCGCTCGATGGTCAGACGGGCCTCGACCTGTTCGACCAGTTCAATCCGCATGTCGTTCTGTGTGACATCGGGCTGCCGGGGGTGGACGGCTACGAGGTTGCCATCCGGATGAGAGAACGCCAGCCGACGAAGACCTGCCATGGTCGCGCTCACTGGGTACGGCAGCGCCAAAGATCATGAACGCTCACTGGCCGCGGGCTTCGACCACCATGTGACCGAACCCGCTAGCCCGGAGGTGCTGCTGCGGATCATCGACTCGGCGATGCGGGCGGAAGACTGGTCCACAACATCCGGAGGGGGCTTGTCAACCGATCCGGGCGCGTTCGTAGAGACAGAGCGACGTGACCGAGCAGGATAGCCGGCCACAGGTGTTCGCCGCCACGAGTCTTCCGGGAATGATTGGCGCGAAAAACCAGCGGCACCCCAGAGCCACCTACGATGTACCAGAGGGGAGACGGAGCGAACGTATGGCCGTGTTTTTGTCGCGCTACACGGTCCATTCAGGCGCTGCTGGCACCGCTGCCATGCTCGCATCCTCTAACGCTTCTAGCTGAAGCATGTAGCCACGCCCATAGACAGTCTCGAGAAGGACGCGTCGGGCGCCAGCCTCGCGAAGCTTGCGTCGAATCCTGCAGACGTGCATGTCGGCGCTGCGCCGCGATTCGAGGTCGGAGCTGCCCGCCAGTGTTCGCGCGATCGTATCGCGGTCAACGAACTCTTCCGCGCGGGAGGCGAGCAGCACGAGAAGCTCAAACTCTCCGGGGGTCAGCGGAAGGCGATTGCCATTGACCGTCGCCATGGCACGCCGAGGATCCAGCCGAAGGGGCCCGAACTGTATGAGCTTGGGCTTAGCTCCCTGGCGGGGCTGTGAGATCTCGATCAGCCTTGTCAGCTTCGCGCAAAGCAGCCGGCCCGACACCGGTTCGACGGCAATCTCTGCTGCGCCGCACTCCAGCGCTTCGATCTGCTGGCCCTCGTCCGCGCTGTCCAAGACCAAGAGGACCGGCGCCGCGGATTGCTGGCTCAACCCGTCGAGGATCTCCGCCAAGAGCTCGCCGAAGCCGTTCGCGTGCAAGACGATCGCGTCGAAGTGCCATTGCGCGAGGATGGCATTGGCCGAGGGCAAGTTCTGCACGAAGTAGCACTTGAACATTCGGCTCCCGAGCTCTCGCCGGTATGGCGGGATCAACTCCTTGGTCGCTGTGAGCACCAGACATAGCCGCGTCATCGCACTTTGCCCTTTGTGCGGTAGTCAAACACTGCGGGACAGCTCTGTCAGCTTCTTCGTGATTTCGGCCATCTGGGTCTGGATCACATCGTCTACTTCGAGCTGGGCCCGATTCAACAGCGGCAGCGCTCGAGCCACGATTTGTCGGCCCGTTAGCGCACGCAGGCCCGAGCGGGTTGTAGCTGTTTCCGGTCTGAAAGTAGTTTCCTGGAAATGGCGTGGGCGACGGCCGCAGGTTGCGCACATTGAAATCCCGATCGGTGCCCGAGATGGGCTCCTGATGGTTGTAGTCAAGGAACGCAAGGACGTTGAAACGATCGGTGCCCGAGTCACCAAAGCCGACTCCGACGTTGCCCAGTTGTGTCTTGCCACCGCTCTTTTGCGGAACGTCGCCACCGACCGTGAATGTGGCTCCCCTGAAGTCCTTCCGCGTAATGAAGTTGATTACTCCCCCGATGGCGTCTGTGCCGTAAAGCGATGACGCTCCGTCTCTGAGAACCTCTACACGCTCGATAGCGGCAAAGGGGATGCTGTTGAGGTCTGGGGCAGAACTGTCGAAAGCGTTGTTAGCAACGCGGCGGCCGTTCAGCAAAACCAGCGTCTTGTTGGCACCGAGACCTCGCAAGTCCGCGAACGAGGCGCCCCCCGTACCCAGGCCAACAACCTGAGCCGTTGCCTGCTGCTGCTGCATGCCGGAGAGTCGTTGTACGACTTGCTCGACTGTCGTGACTCCTTCCTTCTTTAGGTCCTCCACGCGCAGGACGGTGACCGGAACCGCGGTTTCGGCGTCGACGCGCTTGATCGCCGAGCCCGTGATCTCGACACGTTCCAGCGTCTGCTGCGCGATGGTGTGGGTCGCCGTGGTTCCTCCTCCGAATGCAAAAAGCATTGCGATGCAAAGCCTCGTCTTGGTCATCTAGGTCCCCTTCGGAAACCTCACGGTCGACCCAGGGACGCCCTTCTATCCCGGCAACGGCATTACGCCACCGCCGCCGCCAGGGTCAGGAATCGACCCCACGCTACCGATACGCGTGCGGTTCCGGGATGTGCCTAACGGCGG
>JBBRFW010000004.1:0-99741 GCA_038241255.1 Burkholderiales bacterium
CGCCGGCCTCGTCGACCGGACCGGCGCCGCCACGGTGGCCGTCCTCGGCCGACGCGGCGCGATCGCCTCGGGGTGCGTCTGGCGCCCCGGGCTCGTCGTCACCGCGGCGCACGTCTTCCGGCGCACGCCGGCGGCGCTCGCGCTCGTCGACGCGAGCGCGCGCAGCCTGCCGGCCACGCTGGTCGGCATCGATTCCGCTACCGACCTCGCGCTCTTTCGACTCGCCGACGACCTGCCCACGGTCTCGCCAGGCGACGCTTCGACTGTGCGGGCCGGCCACCTCGTCATCGTCGTCGGTCGCGGCGAAGACGGCGCCACGCTGGCCAGCTCGGGCCTGGTCAACCGCGTCGGGGGCGCATGGCAGACGTGGCTCGGCGGCTCGATCGATTGCCTCGTCCGCCTCGACGGCGGCGTGTACGACGGCCTCTCCGGCGCGCCTGTCGTCGACGCCGCCGGCGCTGTGATCGGCATCGCCACAGCGGCGCTTTCGCGCAGCTACGGGATGGTCGTGCCGTCGTCGACGGTCGCGCGCGTCGTCGACGCCTTGCTCGCCAACGGCCGGGTCGCCCGGCCCTGGCTCGGGATCGGCGCCCTGACGGTGCCGCTACCCGAAGGTGCGAGCGCCGCCGCGGGGGAGAAGAACGGCCTCCTCGTCACCTCGCTCGCCGCGGGTGGCCCGGCCGAGCGCGCGGGCCTGCTCATCGGCGACATCATCGTTCGCGCCGCGGAAGGCGCCGCCGCGAACCTGCGCGAGCTTCGCCAGGCGCTCGCCGCGCATGTCGGCAAGACTGTCGCCCTCGCGGTACTGCGCGGCGGCTCGCCGCTGGCGCTGCAGGCGAGCGTTGGCGAGTGGCAGGGCGAGCGGCGCTGCTGCTGAGGGAGCGCATGGCCGTGACCCGGATCGCCCTCGCATCGCCCTCGCCCCTGGTTCGCGCCGGCCTGGCGAAAGGCCTCGCTGCGCTTGGCGACTGCGAGGTCGTGATGAGCGCGGCGACGCTCGCCGAGCTCGTCGATGCGGGCTGCGTCGGCGCCGAGGTCGTCGTCGTCGACGCCGGTGACGACGACGGCGAGCTCGACGTCGCCGTCGTGACCGCGGCCGGGCCGCACGTTGTCATGCTCGCCGGCGATGCCGACGAGCGCATCGGCGAGTGGCTCATCGACGGCTGCGCCGTGCTTCCCCGCGGCGCGTCGCCGGCCCAGGTCGCCGTTGCGGCACGGGCCGCGCTCGCCGGCCTGGTGGCGACCTCACCCGTGTTCGCCGCCGAGGCCTTGCGCTTCGAGCGCGTCGGCGAGCGGCGCAGCGCGCCGCCCGCCTTCGACGCGCTCACGCCGCGCGAGCGCCAGGTGCTGGCGGCGATGAGCAACGGCCTGGGCAATCGCGAGATCGGCGGCGCACTGGGCATCTCCGCACACACGGCGAAGTTCCACGTCGCCCAGATCATCGCCAAGCTGCAGGCGCAATCGCGCGCGCACGCGGTCGCCAAGGCGCTGCGCGCCGGCTTCGTCGGCGCCTGAGGCGGGCGCCCGCGACCTTCCATCGCGACCGTCGACGTCGCATGGCGCGAACCGCGCGCCGCCGCAGAATGGCGCCCTGACGCATCGACGTCGAGAAGGGTGTTCCGTGACCACACAGCAGATTGCCGCGCAGGCGAGCGCGTACGTGACGAGTGCGCTCTCGTCACCGAGCGAGCTCGGCGCGCTGTTCGCCGCCGCCGTGGCCGCCGGGCTGCAGGTCTGCAGCTCGTTTGTCAAGACGATGGTGCCGCTGCGCTGGCTCGCCGTCCTCAGCAACTGCGGTTTCCTGGTCTACGGCGTACTTCATCCCTCGATCGTGATGGCGCTGATGCACGGCGTGCTGCTGCCGATCAACTGCGTGCGGCTGCGCGAGATGAGCCTCCTCTCGCGCCGCGTCCACGCAGCGACCAACGACGCCGACCGCTCCGCCATCTGGCTGCGGCCCTACATGAAGTCGAGCCGCAGGAAGGCCGGGGACACCCTTTTTCGGCGCGGCGACCCCGCCGAGCACCTCTACATCCTTATTGAGGGCCGGGTCGATTTCCCCGAGAACAACGGCAGCGCGACGCCGGGGGAGATCTTCGGCGAGATCGCCTTCTTCTCGCCGGACAGGAAGCGCACGCTCACGGCCTGTTGCGGCGAGGACTGCGTGCTCCTCAGCATCGACCAGAGCACCGTGCGCCAGCTCTACTACCAGCACCCAGGCTTCGGCTTCCAGATCGTGGCCCTGATCGCCGGCCGGCTCTCGGCGGACGTGGCGCGCTTGCGCGCGCAACTCGCCGAGCACCCGCCGGCGACGTGACCGGCGAATGGTGACCGCGGCGCCGGCCGGCCGTCAGCGGTCGGCCTCGTGGTCTTCGCTGTCGGCGCCGTCGTCTTCGTCGGCGAGGCCTTCCACCGTGTCGTCGTTGCCGGTGATCGATTCGGCCGAGTCGAGCGCGTCCTTCGAGCGAGCGATACGGTCGGGGGCGATGTCGGCGCCGTCCCGGGCGCCCTCGGGAACCGCCTCGGCGCGCTCCCCGGTGCCCATGGCGTCGCTGTCGCTGTTGATGTCGACCGGCGTCGCGCCGCCCATCTGGCCCTCTTCGGTGTCGGTCTTCAGGCGCGTCGCGCCCTGGATGTCGCTGCCGCTGTCGGAGGTGTCGCTCGGGCCGAGCATCTCGGCGTCTCGGCCACGGGCTTGCTGAGGCGCGCGATCGCCGCCGAGGATGCTGCTTTGGGACATGGATTCGCTCCGAGGTGAGTCCCGGGGCCGAAGAGCGGCCCGAGAGGACGAAGGATCGCGCAGGCCCCGTGCTGCGTCAGTCGGCGATCACGCCGAAGCGGACGAGGCATGCTCCGACGCGCCGGCGAGAAGCCCCGGCTCGGCCAGCGGCGGGCGCCATCAGACGCGTTCGAGGATGACCGCGATGCCCTGGCCGACGCCGATGCACATCGTACAGAGCGCGAAGCGGCCGCCGCTTCGATGCAACTGGTTGACGGCGGTCGCGACCAGCCGCGCGCCGCTCGCGCCGAGCGGATGGCCGAGCGCGATCGCACCGCCGTTCGGGTTGACGCGCGCATCGTCGTCGGCGAGGCCGAGGTCGCGCAGGACCGCCAGCCCTTGGGCCGCGAACGCCTCGTTGAGCTCGATGACATCGATCTTCGCCAGCGCCAAGCCGGCGAGCTCGAGCACCCTTCGCGTCGCCGGCGCCGGGCCCATGCCCATGATGCGCGGCGCCACCCCCGCGGTCGCCATGCCGACGACGCGCGCGCGCGGCACGAGGCCGTGGCGTGCAGCGGCGCGCTCGCCGGCGAGGACCAGCGCGCATGCGCCGTCGTTGACCCCCGAGGCGTTGCCCGCCGTGACTGTGCCGTCCGCGCGGACGACGCCCTTGAGCTTGGCTAGCGCCTCGAGGCTGGTGTCGCGCGGATGCTCGTCCCTGGCGACGACGATCGGCTCGCCTTTCTTCTGGGCGATCGTCACCGGCACGATTTCCCCGTCGAAGAAGCCGGCCTTCTGCGCCGTCACCGCCTTCTGCTGCGAGGCGAGCGCCATCCGGTCCTGCGCCTCGCGCTCGATCTTGAAGTCGGTGGCGACGTTTTCCGCCGTCTCGGGCATCGAGTCGACGCCGTACATCTCCTTCATCAGCTTGTTGACGAAGCGCCAGCCGATGGTCGTGTCGTAGACCGCATTGCTGCGCGCAAAGGCGGTCTCGGCCTTGGGCATCACGAACGGCGCCCGGCTCATGCTCTCGACGCCGCCGGCGATCATCAGTTCGGCCTCGCCGGCCCGGATCGCACGCGCGGCCGAGCCGACCGCGTCCATGCCCGAGCCGCAGAGGCGATTGACCGTCGCGCCGGGAACCGACTGCGGCAGCCCTGCGAGCAGGGCCGACATGCGGGCGACGTTGCGGTTGTCCTCGCCGGCCTGGTTGGCGCAGCCGTAGAGCACGTCACTCACCGCGGCCCAGTCGACCCTGGCGTTCCTCGCCATCAGCGCCTTGATCGGGATCGCGCCGAGGTCGTCGGCGCGCACCGACGACAAAGCGCCACCGTAGCGGCCGATCGGCGTGCGCGCCGCGTCACAGATGAAAGCCTGGATAGAACTCATGATCGCGCTCCTGCGGCGCGCGCGATCGGCGCGCCGGTCCGTGCCTGCAAGTCGGCCAAGGTCATTCCCCCGACGATCTCCGCCACCACCAGCCCGCCGGGAGTGACGTCGATCACCGCGAGGTCGGTGTAGATGCGGGCGACGCAGCCGATGCCGGTGAGCGGATAGGTGCAGCGCTCGACGATCTTCATCTCGCCGGTCTTGGTCGTGTGCTCCATCATGACGCAGGTCTTCTTGGCGCCGATCGCGAGATCCATGGCGCCGCCGACGGCGGGAATCGCGTCTGCCGCGCCGGTGTGCCAGTTGGCGAGGTCGCCGGTGGCCGAGACCTGGAACGCGCCCAGGACGCAGACGTCGAGGTGGCCGCCGCGCATCATCGCGAAGCTGTCGGCGTGGTGGAAGAACGAGCCGCCCGGAAGCAACGTAACCGGCTGCTTGCCGGCGTTGATGAGGTCGAAGTCCTCGGCGCCCTCCGGCGGCGCCGGGCCCATGCCGATGACGCCGTTCTCGCTGTGCAGGACGACCTCGCGCCCGGCCGGGAGGTGGTTGGCGACCAGCGTCGGCAAGCCGATGCCGAGGTTGACTACCGCCCCGTCGGGGATGTCGCGGGCGACGCGTGCCGCCATCTGGGCGCGACTCCACTTGAGTTCGCTCATGGTCATGCCTGCTGCCTGAACCCGCCCGCGCTCGTGGCGACGCGATCGATTCGGACGACCCGCTGCACGAAGATCCCAGGCGTCACGACCGCCTCTGGATCGAGGCTGCCGAGCGGCACCATCTCGTGCACAGTGGCGATCGTCGTCTTCGCCGCCATCGCCATGACGGGGCCGAAGTTGCGCGCCGTCATCCGGTAGGTGAGGTTGCCCCAGCGATCGCCGCGCTCGGCCTTGATGAAGGCATAGTCGGCGTGCAGGGGCGCTTCGAGCACGTACATGCGGCCTCCGATCTCTCGGCTTTCCTTGCCGACAGCGAGGTCGGTGCCATAGCCCGTCGGCGTGAAGAAGCCGCCGATGCCGGCGCCGGCGGCGCGGATGCGCTCGGCGAGGTTGCCCTGCGGCACCAGTTCGAGCTCGATCTCGCCGGCACGGTAGGCGCGGTCGAAATGGTGGCTGTCCGCCTGGCGCGGAAACGAGCAGACGATCTTTCTGACCCGTCGCGCGCCGATCAGCGCGGCCAGGCCAGTGTCGCCGTTGCCGGCGTTGTTGTTGACGATCGTGAGGTCCTTCGCGCCTTGGCCGAGAAGGGCGGCGACGAGCTCGTTGGGCAGGCCCGCGGTGCCGAAGCCGCCGATCATCACCGTCGCGCCGTCGGCGACGTCGGCGACGGCGTCGGCGAGTGTCGCGACCTCCTTGTCGATCATCGCTCCGCGGCGGCTCGTGCCAGGCCGTCGATCGCCATCGCATAACCGTGCACGCCGAAGCCGACGACGATGCCGGCGCATGCCGGCGACAGGTAAGAGCGATGGCGAAACGGCTCGCGCGCGTGCACGTTCGACAGGTGCACCTCGATCACCGGCGGGAAGATCGCCTTGATGGCGTCATGCAGCGCGACTGAGGTGTGGGTATAGGCGCCGGCATTCAGCACGACCCCAGCGATGCTGCCGGCGGCCCCGGCACCGGCTTCGTGCAGCCAATCGATCAGCACGCCTTCGTGATTGCTCTGGCGAAAGTCGATGACGAGCCCGTGCTGACGGGCGGCGTCGCGGCAGGCCTTCTCGACATCGGCGAGCGTCGCGTTTCCGTACACCGCCGGCTCGCGCGCCCCGAGCAAGTTTAGGTTCGGCCCGTTCAGGACCAAGATCTTCGACATGATCGTCTTCCTGCGGCGCGAGACGCGACGAGGCCGACATTGTCACGCCGAACTCAGCCGACGGGCCGGCGGCCGGGCGGAGCCCGCCGCCGGCGACCGTTCAGCGCGGGCTGCCGCGACGGACCAGATTGACGATCGCCAGTAGGATGATCGCACCGAGGAGCGAGACCCCCAGGCCGGCGATGCTGAAGTCGTTCTGGTTGATGGTGCCGGTGCCGAACATCGGCGCCAAGAGCCATCCGCCCAGCATGGCACCGATGATGCCAACGACGACGTTCAGGATGATGCCCTGCTGCCCGTCCGTTTTCATGATCATGCTCGCGACCCAACCGATGAGGCCGCCCACGACAAGCCAAATGATGAAGTTCATGCTCTTCCCCTGTACCAAGCCGTTGAAGACGACCCGCGCATCCCATGGGAGTGGCATGTGCCGGCCGGCGCTGACGCTTCGCAGCGGCTGCGAAGAGCTGCCGCTGCGAAACGTGCGTAGCCTATTCGGTGGCGCGCTTGGAGCCCATGAGTGGGCAGCCTGACCCGGCGTCAGCCGACTCCTACATCCGGCGATCGGGCTCCGCGGGGGGCGCGATGGCGCATGAGGTTCAGCTCGCGAGGACGAGCGCGCCCTGATAGAGCCCCAGCAGCATCGCGCTGACGCCGACATGCGCCGCGAGGTGCCGCCCGCCCTTGCCGACGCCGAAGCCCAGCCTCACGCCGATGCAGCCCCAGACCGCGACGACGAGCACGGCGCCGGCGTCGCGCCCCTGCAGCGCATGGCCGGTCACCTGCGCGATGCCGATGACGGCGACCCAGAGGCCGACGGCCATGACGGTCGCGGCCGTGATCTCGTTGAACGAGGGTCTGCGCAGTTCGATGCCGAGGAACGTCATGGGAGGCTGAAGAGGTGGTTGCAAGCCAAAGGGTAAGGGCGGCCCGGCTTGCGGACGCGCCGATGAAGGGGGAGAGCCAGGGCCAGTTCCTGCGATCGCTTCCGGGTGCCGCGACAGCGGCTTTTCATCGTCGCTTCACGGGCGGGGCCGTCCGGCGCCGTCGCCTTCGCATTTTCTTCTCTCGCGGCGCCGATCCTGCCGGGCAGGCCGCACGTTGCGGCACAACCCGTCAAAAAAGGCACACCATGGCTCTCCGCCGTTTTCCTCTCCTCGGCAAGTCGATCGCGCTCGTCGGCGTCGTCGTCGCGCTCACCGTCGCGCTCCAGACCGTGAGCGGCGTCGTCGCCGAGCGCGAAGGGCGCCTGCGCGAAGCGGAGCGCAGCGTCGCCGCAAGCCTCGCCGCCGCCCAGACGCTGGTCGGCCCGGTGATCGAGCGCGATTGCAGCGAAGCCTGGGAGGCGACGCAGGGCGAGGGCAAGGACAGGAAGACCGTCACCGAGCGGCGCGACTTCCAGCTGAGCGCGACGCCAGCGACCCTCGACGTCAACGGTGACGTTGCCATCGAGCCGCGCTACCGGGGCATCTTCAAGGTCAACGGCTATGTCCTAAAGGCGCGCCTGGTCGCCGCCTGGAACGATGGCGCCACGCTCGCGCCGCAGGCCGAACACCCGGGTTCGCGCCTGCACTGCGATGCGCCGGTGATGTTCGTCGCGCTCGGCGATTCGCGCGGCGTGCGCAGCGCCGTGATGCGGATCGACGGCGCCACGGCGCCGGTGCTCGCCGGCACCGGACACGCCGCCCATCCGCGCGGCTTTCACGCCGACGTCGCCGAGTCGTTCGCCGGCGCGCGGCGGCCGCTGAGCGCGGAGGTCGGCCTCGAGCTCGTCGGCACGGGCGAGCTCGCGTTCGCGCCGGTCGGCGGCAGCACGCGCGTCACCCTGGCGTCCGACTGGCCGCACCCTTCGTTCGCCGGCCGCTTCCTGCCGGTCGAGCGGCAGGTCGGCGACACCGGCTTCACCGCCCGCTGGCAACTCAACGCATTGGCCACGACGGCGCCGCAGGCGGCCGGCGCCGGTGCGCCGGCCTGCCGCCTGTACGACGGCATCCCCGACGAGGTGTCGACGCGCGACGCGGCCCGCCCCTGCGTCGAGACCTTCGGCGTCGCCTTCATGGACCCAGTGAGCCCGTACGTGTTGAGCGACCGCGCGACCAAGTACGGCCTGCTCTTCATCGCCCTGACTTTCGTCGGCGTCGGCGGCGTCGAAGTGATGCGGCGCCTGCGCGTCCACCCGATCCAGTACCTGCTCGTCGGCTCGGCGCTGGCGGTGTTCTTCCTGCTCCTGGTGAGCCTCTCCGAGCACGCTTCTTTCGGTGTCGCCTACCTCGCCGCGGCGGGCGCGTGCACGGCGCTGCTCACCTTCTATGGCTCGTTCGTCCTGCGCGGCAGCCGGGCTGGCGCTGCCTTCGGCGCGGCCATCGCCTTGCTCTACGGCGCTCTCTACGCGCTACTGCAGCTGGAGCAGACCGCGCTCCTGCTTGGCTCGATGATGCTGTTCGCGGTCCTCGCCGCGCTGATGGTGGCAACACGGCGGATCGACTGGTATGGCCTCTTCGACCGGATGCGCGCCGAGAGCGGCACGCCTCAGCCCCAGGCGGCGGCGAGCCTCGCCGCGCCGCCGGCGGTCTGAGCCTCGTCGCCGCCGAGTCGGCCGCGCGAGCTCGCGGAACTCGCGGCGCGCGCCCGGCACGCCGTCAAACCGCGAAGATCTTCTTCAGCGCGAACGGCGCGACCACCTCGAGCTGATCGTATCGGCACGCTTCGGGAGGCTTGTCGAGGCGCCAGCGGACGAAGGTCGTCGCATGCCGAAAGCGGCCTCCCTGGAGGTGGTCGTATTTGACCTCGCAGACGCGCTCGAGGCGCAGCGGCTGCCAGGCCAGGTTCTTGCCGGCGCTCCAGCGACTGGTCGCACCCGGCATGCGCTGCGGCGTCTCGCCGTCGGCGAGCGTCTTCGTCGCCGCGTCCGGCCCGGCCCAGTCATGCCACGGGTGGCCGACCAGCGCGTTGCCCCGCAACGGCGCGAGCAGGGCGGCCAGGTCGCGACGCAGGCTCATCGTGAATGACGACGCCACGCCGACGTGGTGTAGCACGCCGGCGTCGTCGTGGAGGCCGAGCAGAAGCGAGCCGATCGCCTCGGGCCCGCCCGCTTCGCTGCTCTTGTGCCAGCGAAATCCGGCGACGACGCAGTCGGCGGTGCGCACGTGCTTGATTTTCAGCATCGCCCGTTTGCCGGGCTGGTACGGCGCGTCGAGCGGCTTGGCGACGACGCCGTCGAGGCCGGCGCCCTCAAACTCTCGCAGCCACGCCGCCGCGACGGCGCGGTCGTGCGTCATCGGCGTCAGGTAGAGCGGCGGCCGCGCCCCGGCGAGCAGCTCCTCGAGCACGGCGCGTCGCGCGGCCTGCGTCTCGTCCATCAGGCGCCTGCCGCCGGCGGCGAGCAGGTCGAAAGCGACGAACGAAGCCGGCGTCGCGACCGACAGCTTGGCGACGCGCGACGCCGCCGGGTGCAGCCGCTGCTGCAGCGCGTCGAAGTCGAGGCCGCCGGCGCCGACCACGACGATCTCGCCGTCGACGATCGCGCCGTCGGGGAGCAGCGCGACGAGGGCGTTGCGCAGCTCGGGGAAGTAGCGGTCGAGCGGGCGAAGGTCCCGGCTCTGGATCGCAACTTCGCCGGCAGCGGCGCGGAAAACGATCGCGCGAAAGCCGTCCCACTTGGGCTCGAACAGGTAGTCGCCCTCGGGCGGCAACGCGTCGACGGCCTTGGCCAGCATGGGCTCGATCGGCGTCGGCATCGACGCTGGCGTCTCCGGCGCACCCGGCGGGGCCGGGGGCACTGGCGCGGGTCCAGTCGGGGATCGTCTTTTGGCCATGGTCGATGGACTCTATCGTCGCGCCGCGCCGACGCGGCAACGGCCATGCCATGATTCCCGCGCCATGCCACCTCTTGGGATCGAACCGACCGCGCGCGCCGGCGCCACGACCTGGCTCGGCCGCGGTCTGCTCTTCGTCGCGACCGTCTTCCTGCTCGAACACGCGAGGCCGCTGCTCCTGCCGGTGGCGATTGCGATTGTCTTCACGTTCGTCCTCGCCGGCCCGGTGCGGGCGCTGCAGCGACGGGGCGTGCACGAGTACGTCGGCGCCGGGCTGGTGATCGCCGCCGTGCTCGGCGTCGCCGCAGTCCTGCTGATGCTGGTCGCCGCGCCGGCCGCGGCCTGGTGGTCGCGCGCGCCGCTCATCGTCCACGAGCTCATCGAGGCGCTGCAAGGCTGGCGCGACGCGCTCTTCCCCTATGTCCCGCCGGCGTCCCTGGCGCGACCGCCGCCGGCGGTGCCGGTCGATCCCCTCGGCGAGCGGCTCGCGAGCGAGGGCTGGATCTTCACCCGCCTGGCGATCGGCGAGACGATCTCGTTCGCGCTCTCCGCGTCGGCGACGGTGATCCTGCTCTACTTCATGCTCGCGTCGGAGCGCTGGCTGGTGATGCGAACGGTCGCCGCGGTGCGGCGGGCGCGCGCGCGCGCCCTCATCCTCGCCGGCGTGCGCCAGGCGCAGCGCGACATCGGCCTGTTCATCAGGACCATGAGCCTCGTCAACGTCGCGCTCGGCGTCGCCACCGGGCTCGCGCTCTGGGTCATGGGCCTGCCGAACCCGGTGCTCTGGGGAACGACGACCGCGGTGCTCGCCTTCATCCCCTATCTCGGGCCGCTCATGATCACTTTGCTCCTGCTGCTCGCCGGCAGCGTCGCCTTCGGCACGGGCGCCGCGATGCTGGGCCCGCCGGCGGCGTTCTTGGTCCTGCACGGTATCGAGGCGAACTTCCTGAGCCCGATGATCATGGGCCATCGCCTCAGCCTGCGGCCGGTGTTCGTCTTCCTTTCGGTGATGGTCTGGGGTTGGCTATGGGGCATCGCCGGCGCCTTCCTGGCCGTGCCGATGCTGCTGGCGCTGCGCGCCGTCTGCAAGCGAACGCGCAGCCTGAGGCTGGTCTGCCTCTATCTGGAAGGCGACTAGGTGGGTGCCCAAGTTCTCGCGTTGCCTTGCTCCTGTCATGTCGGGCAGTGAGGATCCGGCGACGACGCGGCCCGGTCCTACTGTGAACCGGCATAGCGCTTGCCAAAATACGTCGATGGACGCCGTTCCCCGACCCCTGCGGATCGCCTATGTCAGCGAGACGTATCCGCCCGAGCTGAACGGCGTCTCGCTCACGGTCGAGCGAACCGTTCGCTTCCTGCGCGGCCGCGGTCACATCGTCGAGCTGATCCGCCCGCGCCAGCCCGGCGAGACGCCCCTCGACGCGGGCGACGAGCTGCGCACCGCCGGGGTTGCGATTCCGGTCTACCGCGAGTTGCGCTTCGGCGTCTCGCGGGTCGCGCCACTTCTGCGCCGTTTCGAGCGTACCCGGCCCGAGCTCGTCCACTTGGCGACCCCGGGTCCGCTCGCGTGGGCGGCGCTGGCTGCGGCGCGTGCCCTCGACATTCCGACGACGTCGGACTTTCGCACCAACTTCCACCTGTACAGCCACCACTACGGCGTGGGTGCGTTCGCGACCCCCCTGCTCGGCCTCCTGCGGCGCTTCCACAACCTCACCCGGCGCACCTTCGTGCCGACGCGCTCGACCGCGCGGGAGCTCGCGGCGGCGGGCTTCCACAACCTGACCACCGTCGGGCGCGGCGTCGATGCCGAGCAGTTCTCGCCCGCCGCGCGCCGCGATACGCTGCGCCGCGAGTGGGGCGCGGGAACGGCGCCGGTGCTGCTCATGGTGGGCCGCGTCGCCCCCGAGAAGAAGGTCGAGCTCGGCGTGCGCGCGTTCGAGCTCGCACGCGCCGTCCATCCGGACACGCGCCTCGTCGTCGTCGGCGACGGGCCGGCTCGGTCGCGGCTCCAGGCCGCTCACCCGGCGGCGCATTTCGCCGGCGTGCAGCGCGGCGCCGAGCTGGCCGCGCACTATGCCTCCGCCGACGTTTTCCTGTTCCCGAGCCTGTCCGACACCTTCGGCAACGTCGTCATGGAAGCGCTCGCTTCCGGTCTGCCGGTGGTCTCGTTCGCGGCTGCAGCGGCGGCCGAGCACGTCGATGACGGCCTCAGCGGTCGCCTGGTCGCGCCCGGCGACGACGCTGCATTCATCGCCGCCGTGACGGCACTCGCCGCGCCCTCGGCGGTCACCGATTCGATGCGCGCAGCCGCGCGCGCTGGCGCCCGTCGCGCGAGCTGGCCCGAGGTGCTCGCGCGCTTCGAAGCCCGTCTGGAAGACACCGTTCATGCATCCGAAGCGCCCTCCGCACGCATCGCCGTCGTGGCCTGAGCAACAGCTGCTCTGGATCGCACGCGAAAGGAGCTTCGCGCTCTGGATGCACCGCGCCGCGGCTCGGCTTTGGGTGGTGCGCCTGCTCGACGCCGTCAGTCGCGTCGGCGACGGTTGGATCTGGTACGCGGTGATCGCCTGCCTGCCTTGGGCCGGCGGTGCGGTCGGACCTTCGGTGTCGGTGCGGATGCTCGCGGTCGGCACGGTCGACCTCTTGGTCTACAAGATCATCAAGCGCTGGATCGCGCGGCCGCGGCCCTACCGCAGCTGCCCCGGCATCCGCGCCTGTGCGCGCTCGCTCGACGAATTTAGCTTCCCGAGCGGCCACACCCTCCACTCGGTGGCATTCAGCCTCATCCTGACGGTGTACTACCCGAGGCTGGCGCTTTTTGTCTGGCCCTTCACGATGCTGGTTGCCGTTTCGCGGATCGTCCTCGGCCTGCATTACGCCAGCGACGTGGTCGTCGGCGGGCTGATCGGCGGCGTCATCGCGGCGATCAGCTTCAATCTGCTCTAGTCGTCGTCTTCCGGACCGTGCCCGCGTCGGCGGGCCGCGAACGACGCATGAATTCGGCGACGGTCGCTGCCTTTCTGCTGCGCAGCGCGCGCGCGAGGATCGCCTGCCACGAGCGCTTTACGGCGGCGAAGTCCGCGTCGCGCGGATGGAGCTCCAGGCGCAGCAGCGGGTTGCCGCGCTCGATCACGTCGACCAGCGCATTCCAGCCCAGAGAGCTCGCGCGCCGCCACGCGCTCGAGGTGCTGTAGACGACGCTCTGGCTCGTCGTGGGGATCTGTGCGGGCAGATGGACGAGGTCGCGCAGGGTAGCCGTGTAGTCGAAGGGCCGCTCGATCAGCGCTTCGCGCGCGCCGGGCCCGAGCAGCCACGCCGGCGCGACGAAGCCCGACAGCGGCCAGCCGTTCCTGGCGAACCATTCGAGGCCGACGTCGATGCGGGCGAGCGCCTCGGCGCGCGAGAGCGACCAGAACTCGCCCTCGCCGCGCGTGTAGCGGCTGCGCCGCAGGCGGTCGAGCCAGCCCCGCGGGGTGCCGTCGTCGCGGTGCGTGCAGCCGTGCAGGGCGAGTTCGTCGCCGCGGCGCGCGCGCTCGCCGAGCCAGGCCTCGAACTCGGCGCTCGGCGTCTCGCCGTGATAGCGCGGCACGGCGAGGATCGTTACCGGCACGTCGCCGGCGACTTCGCGCACCGCCGCCAACGTGCGCAGGCAGGCGGCGCGCGTCGAGGGCGCGGCGTCGTGCAGAACGATGCACAGCGTCCTTTCGCGCGCGCGGCTCATCGCGACAAGGCCTCCGCGCCGCGCGCCCGGCAGGCGGGGGCGGGGGCCGAACGCGGGTCGCCGAGCAGCCGTTCGTAGTGGCCGATCAGGCAGGGCAGCACGCTGCGCCAATCGCTCGCCTCCGCCCGGTGGCGGGCAGCGCGCGAGCGCTCCTCGACGTCGCCCTCGAAGAGCGCAGCAATCGCCGCCGCGAAGGCGGCGCCGGTGCCGCTCGCCACGGCCAGGGCTGCGCCTTCGCCGGCGAGCTCGCCGAGCCCTTCGGCGTCGCGCACGACGGCCGGCGTGCCGCACGCCATCGCCTCGAGCACCGACAGGCCGAAGGTCTCTTGGTCGCCGGCGTGGACGAAGGCGTCGGCGCTTGCGAGCACGGTCGCGAGCGCGCGCGACGAAGCGACGAAGGGATGGACGACGACGCGCTCTCCTTTCGGTGGCGGCGCCGGCCCGGCGCCGACGGCGAGCAGCACGTACGGCGCGCCGAGGCGGCTGACGGCGTCGGCGAGGACCGCGAGGTGCTTCTCGGGCGCGAAGCGGCCGGCGTAGACGAGCAGCCGCGTGTCGTCCGACCAGCCGTGAAGGCGACGCCAGGCGCGGTCGCGCGCTTGTGGTCGGAACAAGTCGCCGTCGACGCCGAGCGGCTGGCAGGCGACTCGCGCCACGCCCCATTCAACGAGGTGCGCGGCCATGCTCCGGCTCGGCGCGAGGACGAGATCGAAGCCGGCGTAGACGCGGCGCGCGTAGCGCGCGGCGGCCCTTGCGCCGACGGCGCCGAGCGGCGATCCGAGGGCGAGGCGCGCCAGCGCGGCGATATTCGAATGGCAATATGCCGCCAGCGGAATGCCGAGTGACTGGGCCGCGTCGCGCGCGCCCCAGGCGACGCGGTACGGGTCGCCCGCTTCGATCAGGTCGGGGCAGAGATCGCAGAGCACGCGAGCGATCGCGGCGCGACGCAGCGGCAGCCGGTAGCCGCCGCTGCCGGGGAGCGGCAGCGAAGGCAAGGTCGCATCTCCTGCGGCGGCGCCGGCGATGCGCGGCACGGCGATCGAATGGCGCCAACCGGGCTGGCCGGCCAGCCACACGTGCTTGGTCTGCAGGTACCGGCGAACGCCGCCGCCGGTGGGACTCCAGAACATCGTCGTGTCGACGAGGTGGACCGGGTCGCTCATCGCTGGAATTGTGACCGCGGTCGCGCCGGGTCCGGTGTGGAAGCCGCTCAACCCCGCACGCCGATAAGGTCGCGCAGTTCGGCGCCGACACCGCCCTGAAGTGGCCGGCGCAGCCGAAGGACCTCTCGCCGGCCTACGTTTTCCTGGCCTCGGCCGCGTGTGCCGGCTACATCACCGGCATCGTGTTGCCGTCACGGGAAGCGTCGGCGCGATCTGAAGGGCACCGCTCAAACCGCGGCGCGCTCGACGCCGATCGCCTTCATCGCCTTGGCGATCGTCTGGCGCGTCTTGGCGTATTCGCGCCAGGCGTCGCCGCGCTCCTCGATGCGCTCGCGCACGTTGCGGATCGTCCAGTGGTCGCCGCCGGTGATCGCGCCGAGCTCGTCCCATTCGCAGGTGACCGAGACGCCGAGCCCGGGCCGAGCCCGGGCCGACCAAGCGCACGCCGTGGTCGCACCGAAGCCGTTTCGCAGGTAGTCGACGAAGACCTTGCCGACCCGGTTCTTGGGCCCGCTCTTGGCGACGAAGCGATCGGGAATCGTCCCGGCCATGTGCTCGACGATGCGCTTGGCAAGCTCCTTGACGGTGTCCCAGTCTTCCTTCGGCGCGATCGGCACGACCACGTGGAGTCCCTTGCCGCCGCTCGTCTTGAGAAAGCTGCTGAGGCCGAGCTGCTCGAGCAGCGAGCGGATGAGCTCGGCGCCTTGCTGCATCTTCGACCAGGCGACGCCTTCGCCGGGATCGAGATCGAACACCATACGGTCCGGGTGGTCCGGGTCGCGCGTCGTCGCGTTCCAGGTGTGGAACTCGATCACGTTGGCCTGCGCGGCGCCGATCAGCGCGGTGAACGTGTCGACCTCCACCATTGGTTCGTGATCGGGCGAAAACGCGCGATCGAGCTCGCGCAGCTCGGGGATCCGCAGGCTGCCGGCGTGGCGTTGGAAGACAAGATGGCCGGCGAGACCGGCCGGAGCGCGCACCAGCGAGACCGGCCGCTCGACAAGGTGCGGCAGGATCAGTCGCGAGGTGTCGAGGTAGTAGTTCACGACCTCGAGCTTGGTGATGCCGGTCGAGGTGTCGATCACGCGATCAGGATGCGAGATGCGGATGCCTTCGACGGTCGCATCGCCCGCGCCCTTGGCGCTGCGTCCCGACACGACCGGCGCGCGCGCAGATTTCCTCGCCGCGGCCGCGGCCGCGGGCGTCGCGGCATCGCCACTTGCATCAACGACAGCGCCCGGCGCCACCTGCTGCTCGCGACTGATGGCGCTCGCGTCCTTGTCGTCGCGCAGGCCATGGAAAACCGAGTGCCGGATGCGACTGTCGGGCGTCCATTCGCCGAACGACACCTCGGCGACGAGCACCGGCTTGACCCAGTGGCCGCGAACGTCGCGCGGCTTCTCGAAGAAGGGCGTCTTTTCCGCCGCGAGCGCCTCAAGCGCCTGGCGGACGGCGGCGAGCGTCTTCTGATCGAAGCCGCTGCCGACTCCGCCGGCAAAGCGCAGGTGCCCTCCCTCGTCGTAGATGCCGAGCAGAAGCGAGCCGATGCCGGTGCGCGAGCCCTGCGGATCGGTCCAGCCGCCGACAACGAACTCCTGCCGCTGCGTGCACTTGAGCTTGATCCAGGTGGGGCTGCGCCGCGAGACGTAGGGCGCGTCGGCGCGCTTTCCGATCATTCCCTCCAGGCGCATGCGACAGGCGTTCTGCAGCAGCTCCTTCGGGCTCGAGTCGAAGTCCTGGCTGAAGCGGACGCGCTCCTGAGGCGCCGCGCGGTCCAGTGCCGCCGCCAGCACGGCACGCCGCTCGATCAGCGCCACGCTGCGCAGGTCGTGGCTCCCGTAGTACGGCAGGTCGAACACGAAGTACTGGATGTCGTCGATGCGGGTTGAATCGAAGGCGTTCTGCAGGGCATTAAAGTCGGGCGCGCCGTGGGTGCCGCTGACGACGATTTCGCCATCGATCCAGCCCGAGCCGATGCCGAGCGCACGAACCGCAGCGACCAGACCCGGCATCCGATCCGACCAGTCATTGCCGCGCCGAGTGAAGAGGCGCACGTCGTCGCCCTCGACTCGCGCCAGCAATCGATAGCCGTCGAACTTGATCTCGTAGATCCAGCCGGCGTCGCTCGGCACTTCGCTGACGAGGGTCGCGAGTTGGGGACTGAAAGTGTCGGGCAGCTTCGCCCTGATCGCGCCGGTGGGCAGCGAGACGGGCGCGGCGTCGGCGCTGGCCAATGGCGCGGGGCGAGTCGTCTTCCTGACCGCCGCGTTCGTGGTCGTGGCGGTCTTCGCCGACGCGACCGCCTTCTTCGCTGCAGCCTTCGTCGGCGCTGCTACTTTCGCTGCGCTGCGCTGCGCCGAGTCGTCGCGCGCCGCCTCCTTTGGCGCCGCCGTCGTGCGGTCGGCGATCGTCCGGTCCGACAGCACGCTCGCCGGTTCGGCATCGACGACGCTGTACTCGACGCTCGGCAGCGCTGCGTCGTCCTTTTCTTTGATGAGGAGCCACGGCTCTTGGCGCTCGCCGGCGCGGCCGCGCATGCGCACGAGAGTCCAGCCGCCGTGCAGCTTCTTGCCCGAGAGGCGGAACTTCAACTTGCCCGCGCGGTAGCCTGCCTGCGGATCGCCCAGCGGCTCCCAGGTGCCGTTGTCCCACACGATCACCTCGCCCGCGCCATATTGGCCCTTGGGGATCGTGCCTTCGAAGCGCCCGTAGTCGATCGGGTGATCTTCGACGCGGACCGCCATGCGCTTGTCGGCCGGGTCGAGGCTCGGTCCCTTGGGCACCGCCCAGCTCTTCAGCGTGCCGTCGAGCTCGAGGCGGAAGTCGTAGTGGAGCCGCGTCGCGGCGTGCTTCTGGATGACGAAGGTCAGCGCGCCGGCGGAGGCCTTGCCGCCCTGCGGCTCGCTCGTGACGCTGAAGTCCCGCTTGCCGAGATAGGGTTTGAGTGCGCTTCTCATGCTGGTCTCCGGGTCAGCGGGCGAATGCTTCCAGCAGGCTCGGGATTTCGCCCGGCAACTCGCGTGCGAGATAGCCGATCGACCCCATCCGCTCGCCGAGGACGCGGCCGGCGCGCGCGTGCAGCGCCACGCCCCAGACAGCCGCCTGGGCGAGCGGCGCGCCACGCGCCGCCAGGCCGACGATGATGCCCGCGAGGACGTCGCCCGAGCCCGAGGTGCCGAGGCCGGCATCGCTGCTGACGTGGCGCCAGCAGTCGCCTTCGGGCGTGGCGATGTAGGTCGTCGCGCCCTTGAGTGCGACCACCGCGTCCCAGCGCAACGCCGCCTCGCGCGCGTGGCGCTCCGGATCGGCGCTCACCTCCTCCTTGGTGACGCCGGTGAGATGCGCCAGCTCGCCGGGGTGCGGCGTCAACAGCGGCGTGATCTCGAAGCGCCGCAGGTCGAGCACGACATCCATGGCGAGTGCATCGAGGACGACGGCGGCACGCGTTGCTCGCTTCAGGAGGCGGCGCGCGAACGTTCGTGTCGCGGCGGCGTCGAGCATGCCGGGTCCGACCAGCACTGCGTCCACCTTGCGGAGCAGCGGCTCGACCTTAGCTATGGCGTCGCCGGCAGGCCCGCCGGCATCGCTTTGCGGCAGGGCGATCACGCGCACTTCGGGCAGCCAGAGGGCGAGCCCGACGGCCACGCTGGCCGGGGTCGCCACCGCGACCTTGCCGGCGCCGGCACGCAAGGCGGCGGTCGCGGCCATGCTCGCGGCGCCGGGCATTTCGGCGCTGCCGGCGACGACCAGGGTCGCGCCGCGCTCTTCCTTATCGGCCCGGGCGTCGGGTCGCGGCAGCGGCCACGAGCGCAGAAGGTGCGCGTCGATCTCGGTAGGCGCGATCGTGGTCATCACGATTTCGGCGCCGCCGGCCGGTCGGGCTCGGCGGTCACGGGTGCGCCGACCTCGCGCAGCGGCGAGACGAAGTTCTCAAGCTGCAGCATGAGCTTGCCGCGCCGTCCGGCTCGCGGTTCGAAGGCGTACGAGGTGATGCCGCAGTTGGGAACATCGCCGAGACGATCGATGGCGAGAATCTGGTCCTCGTCGAGGCGCTCCAGCAGGTAGCGCAGGCAGTTGACGATCACCTGGTGGGCGACGACGAGGACACGATCGCCGCGGTGCTCGCGCATCAGCATGTCGAGGAAGCTGCGCAGGCGCAGGATCACGTCGCACCAGCTTTCGCCCCCCGGCGGGCGGAAGTAGAACTTGCCGACGTGCAGGCGCTGCTCGGCGAGATCCGGGTACTTGGCGCGGATGCCGAGCGGCGTCAGCCGATCGAGGATGCCGAATTCCTTCTCGCGCAGCCGCTCGTCGCTCATGCAGGCGATCGTTTCGTCGTTCAATGAGCGGGGCCTCGACCGCCCGTGCAAGGCCACGAGAACGCGGTCCGCCGTCTGGCGGGCGCGGACGTAAGGCGAGCTCAAGACGATCTCGGGACGAGCGTCGCGCGGCAACGCGGCGAACCAGTCGCCGAGCGCCTCCGCCTGTCGCTCGCCGAGCGGAGAGAGCGGCACGTCGACGTCGCGATGGGCGATTTCGATCGTGACCAACCCGCCGAGCTCGGCGGCCTCACGGGCGACGTTACCCGCGCTCTGGCCATGCCGGACGATCCACAGCGTCTGCGGCCATTTCTGTTCCAAGGGTTGCGTTTTCCGGTCGTGTCCGGGCGTGCCGGCGAATCCGCGGGGTGCGGATGCTCCAGCTTTGCAGCAACGGCCGTGCCCAGTGCTGGCCGCCGGTGTAGGCTGGCAGCGCCCGTCGCCGCGATGGGTGTCCTCGCCAGCCACCAGGAGCGTGCCATGAACGATCTCTTCTCCCTCGCCGGGCGCAGCGCCCTTGTCACCGGCGGCTCGCGCGGCATCGGCCGCATGATTGCGGCCGGCTTCCTGAAGGCCGGCGCTCGTGTGGTCTACATCTCTTCGCGCAAGGCGGAAGCGTGCGACGCGACGGCGCGCGAGCTCTCGTCGCTCGGCCGCTGCGTCTCGCTGCCGGCCGACGTCTCCGATGCGCAGGGAGTGCAGGCCCTCGTCGCCGCTTACGCACAGCACGAGATGGCGCTCGACATCCTCGTCAACAACGCGGGTGCCGCGTGGGGCGAGGATTTCGACACCTTCCCGGAAAAGGGCTGGGACAAGGTCGTCGACCTGAACCTGAAGACCCCGTTCTTCCTCACCCAGGCGCTCGCCGGGCCGCTGCGCAAGGCGGCGACGTCGGAGCGGCCGGCGAAGGTGATCAACATCGCCTCGATCGACGGCATCTCGGTCAACCCCCAGGAGACGTACTCCTATGCCGCCAGCAAGGCCGGGCTGATCCAGCTCACGCGACGGATGGCGTTGCGTCTGGCGAAGGAGAACATCGTCGTCAGCGCCATCGCCCCGGGGGCATTCGCGTCCGAGATGAACCGCGATGCGCGCGACCGGGCCGACGCGGTCAAGGCGCGCATCCCGATCGGACGCATCGGCGTCGACGACGACATGGCGGGCGCGGCGATCTACCTCGCCTCGCGCGCCGGCGACTACGTCGTCGGCTCGACGCTGGTCGTCGACGGCGGCGTGACTCACGCACGCTGAAGGGTCGCGATCGCCGCGCCCCTGTCCATCGGTGGACAATATATTGCTTTTTGTCCGCGAATGAACTAGATTCCGCACGCACCTCTCGCCGGGGTCGCTGAAATCCGATGAGCGCCCTTCTCAAGCCCGATGTTGCTGCCGTCGACCTGACGTCGGCGCGCGCGGCGGCGGCCGCGCTGCGCACCTTCTTTCGCCTTGCCGAGGCCTGGCAGCTCTCGGTCGCCGAGCAGACGACGCTGCTCGGCGTCGCCCGGGCAACGCTCTATCAGTGGAAGCAGGGCAAGGTTGCCGCCCTCGATCGCCATCTGCTCGAGCGGCTGTCGCACTTGTTCGGCATCTACTCCTCGCTGCAAATCCTGTTTCCGGCGACACGGCGCGCCGACGAGTGGGTTCGCAAGGCCAACAGCGCGCCGCTCTTCGGTGGCCGCTCGGCGCTCGACCGGATGCTCGGCGGCCAGGTTGCCGATCTTTATGTGGTGCGCGAGTACCTCGACGCGCAGCGCGGCGGCAAGGCGTGATCGACGCGTCGGAGGTGCCGGTGCGGCGCGTCTCGTGGCGGCCCTCGTACCGGTTGATTCCGTCGCGCTATCCGACCGTCGGCCTCTACGACGCGATCGCCGATCCCGCCGATCTCGACGTCGTCTACGCCATCGAGGCGCTCGGCAATCCGCGGCTCCGCGACGAGCTCGGCGAGCTCTCGCTGGTGCCGCGCGAAGAGCGAGTGACCGGCCCCGGGGCCACGCCGGTGATGGCGGCCTTCACGCACCTCAACAAGGAGGGCTCGCGCTTTTCCGACGGCAGCTACGGCGTCTACTACGCCGCGCATTCGCTCGAGACCGCGATCGCCGAGGTGAGCCACCATCGCGGCGGGTTCCTGCGCCGGACGAACGAGCCGGCGATCGACATCGACATGCGGCTCGTCACCGCGAGCGTCGAGGCCGAGTTGCACGATCTCCTCGACCCCGACGGCAGCGCGAGCGATAGGAACCGCTTCGCTGCCTTCCTCGCGCCCGACGACTACGGCCCGCCGCAGGATCTCGGCCGGCGCCTGCGCGCGCTGCAGAGCTGGGGAATCCGCTACCCGAGCGTTCGCCACGCCGGTGGCGAATGCGTCGGCATCTTTCGGCCCCGCGCGCTGCGCCATGCGAGGGCGGCCGCGCACCTTGCGCTGCACTGGGACGGCGCCCGCATCACGCACTGGTATGAGAAACGCCAGCCGCACGCCGTCAACGACTGACGGCGGCGCCGCGCGGCGAGCTCAGCGTGGTCGCGGCCGACGGCCCGTCACCGGATACTGGGGATCGGTGTAGCCCGGCGTCGACGCATGTCCGGGCGCGACGAGCGAATCGATCAGCGCTTCGTCCGCACCGTCGAACTGCGCGTCCATCGCCTGCACGTACTCCTGCCACTGCGCGAGCGTCTTCGGCCCGCCGATCACGCCGTGCACGAGGTCGTTGTTCCAGACCCAGCCGAGCGCGAACTGCAGCGGCGTGCGGCCGCGCGAGCGGGCGTGCTCGACGACGCGCGCGGCCAGCGCCAGGGACTCCTCGCGAAACTCGGTCTGCAGGATGCGCGTGTCCTTGCGCGCCGCGCGCGAGCCCTCGGGCGGCGCTGCGCCCGGCGCGTACTTTCCGGTCAGGACGCCGCGCGCAAGCGGGCTGTAGGCGACGACGCCGATGCCGTAGTGCGCGCAGCAAGGCAGCAGCTCGATCTCGATCGCCCGGGTCATCGCGTTGTACGGCGGCTGGCAGACGACCGGCACGGGAACCCCGGCGGCGCGGCACATTTCGGCTAGGCGCGCAACGCGCCAGGCGCGGAAGTTCGAGACGCCGAAGTAATGGACCTTGCCGGTCGACAGCAGGTGGCCCATCGCCGCGACAGTCTCCTCCAGCGGCGTCGTCGCGTCCTCGCGGTGCAGGTAGAGGATGTCGACCCAGTCCGTGCCGAGTCTCTGCAGGCTGGCGTCGAGCGCGCGGATCATGTGCCGGCGCGACAGGCCGCGGTCGTTGGGCCCGGGCCCGGTGGGATTGGCCAGCTTGGTCGCCAGCACCCAGCGCTCGCGGTCCGCGGCGATGAGGCGGCCGGTGATCCGCTCGGATTCGCCACCGGCGTAGGCGTCGGCGGTGTCGATTCCATTGATGCCGGCGTCGCGCGCGTAGGCGACGATGCGGCCGGCCTCCGCTTCATCGGTCTGGTCGCCGAACATCATCGTGCCGAGCCAGAGCTTCGCGACCTTGAGGCCGCTCGCGCCGAGCGAGGTGGCAGGGTGGGAATCGTCAGCCATGCGGTGCCCCAGAGGAAGAGGAATGGTCCGCGACGAAGCGGTCGCGCAACTCGCGCTTGAGCACCTTGCCGATGGCGCTGCGCGGCAGCCCGTCGATGACGTCGAGGAAGGCGATGCGCTGGGTCTTGCCAAGGCGCTCGTTGGCCCACGCGCGCAGCGCCTCGGCGTCGACGGCGGCGCCCTCGCGCGGCACGACCCACGCCGCCGGCGTCTCGCCCCATCGCTCGGACGGGACGCCCGCGACGGCCGCTTCCGCCACATTCGGATGCTCGCGCAGCACCGCCTCGAGGTCGCTCGGGTAGAGATTAAAGCCGCCGCTGATGATCATGTCCTTGCGCCGATCGACAAGCGTCAGAAAGCCATCGTCGTCGAAGCGACCGACGTCGCCGGTGCGGATGAAGCGCTTGCCTGCACCGTCGAACCACTCGGCCTCGGCGGTCTTGGCGGGCTGCCCGTGGTAGCCGGCCATCATGCCGGCCGAGTGGCCGACGACCTCGCCCGTCGCGCCGTGTGGCAGCTCGCGGCCCGCCTCGTCGATGAGACGGATGTCGTGGCCTTCGGCGGGTTGGCCGACCGTGTGCAGCTTGGTCGGGTGCTCGTGCGCGGCGAGCACACAGGTCCCGCCTCCCTCTGTCATGCCGTAGAACTCGATCAGTCCGCCCGGCCAGCGGGCGACGACGTCGGCCTTGAGCGCCGCCGCGAAGGGCGCGCTGGTGCAGAACTTCATGCGGAAGGCCGACAGGTCGTGTTCGGCGAAGAGCGGGCTCGCCATCAGCCGCTGGTACTGCACGGGCACGAGCATCGTGTGGGTGACGCGGTGGCGCTCGGCGAGCGCGAGATAGCGGTCGACGTCGAACTTGTCCATCAGCACGACCGTACCGCCGAAGGCGATGGTCGGGAAGAAGACGACCAGCGTCGTGTTCGAGTAGAGCGGGGTAGCCAGCAGGGTCACGGTGTCGCGCCCGTAGCCGAAGCGGCCACCGCGCATGACGTGCGTCCATCGCATGCCGTGCGGCTGGACGATCCCCTTAGGGGTGCCCGTCGTCCCCGACGAATAGATGATGTTGAACGCCAACTCGGGGCCGATCTCGACCGGCCGCGGCACGCCGGGCGCCGACGCGAGCCAGGCCTCGAAGTCCGTGCCCTGCGCCTTGCCATCGAGGGAGATTCGGGCCGGCAGGTCGATCGCCCCCCCGAGCACCTCGTCGGCGCTGGCATCCACGAAGACGAGGCGCGCGCCGGCGTCGGCGAGCATCGATCGAAAGCTCGCCGGCGTCACCGATGGCGCAAGCGGCGCGACGACGACGGCGGTGCGCAGGGCCCCGAGGAAGACCGCCGCGTAGCGCGCCGAATTGAGGGCGCAGATCGCGATCGCATCGCCGGCCCCGACGCCGCTGCGCTGCAGCGCGGCGGCGACGCGGTCCATCAGCGCGTCGAGGGCGCCGTAGTCGAGCGTGATCGCCGCGTCGACGAGCGCCGGCTGGCGCGGCGCGATGCGCGCGTGCTCGCGCACGAGCTCGGCGATGGGGCGGAACGGCAGGTCGCCGGCGGGCATGGCGGATGCGGGCGCTGGAGCGTTCATGGCGGCGGCGAGGAATGAGGCGACGGCCGCACCATACGCTCGAGCAGATGATCGAGCGCCTCGGCGAGGACGTCGCAGCGGCCCGTGTGGACGGGCGAAGTCTGGATCATCGTACTGCGCGGCGCGACTAGCCAGTGGAAGCGCTCGCGCAGGGAAAGCCGGCCGATCGCGCCCGCAGGCTTTCCGCCCGTGCACACGGCGGCGATCGCCGCGAGCGCGGTGCGCACGGCGTTCAGGTCGATGTGCGGGTCGAGCGCGCGCAGGCGCGCGTCGTCGACCGCGAAGCGGGCCGCGAGGTAGCCCTCGGCGTCCGACGAGACGATCGCACCGACGTTGACGAACTCGCCGCGCTCGACACGCGGCACGACGCGAACGATCGCGTAGTCATACGTGCAGGGATCTGGCACGGGCCGCCTCCTCTGCGAACGCGCGCGGCGCCTCTAGGCGCCGCGCGAAGTAGTCGGCGTAGGCGGCGCGATGCGCCTCCTTGCTCGCGAAGAACGGATCGTTGTCGAGCCAGTCGTCTGGGATCAGCGCGGTGATCGCGGCGATGCGTTCGCGCGTGAGCACGGCCGTCATCGCCGCGTCGGCGGCAGAGAGCTCGCTCGCGAACGGGAGCAGAACGTGGTCCTTGATCGCCGGGAACGGGCTCGCGGCGCGGGCTGCGTAGTCGGGGGAGGAATGGTGGAAGTAGAGTGCGGCGCCGTGGTCGATCAGCCAGAGCTTGTCGTGCCAGACGAGCATGTTGGTGTTGCGCGGCGTGCGGTCGAGGTTGGTCACGAAGGCGTCGAACCAGACGACGCGCGAAGCGAGCGTAGCGTCGGGTTGCCACGCGAGCGGATCGAAGGCGATCGAGCCCGGCAGGTAGTCGAGGGCGAGGTTGAGGCCCTGGCTGCCGTCGACGAGCGCCGCGCTGGCGCGGATCAGGTCCTGGATCTCGGGATCGGGCTCGGTCCGCGCAAGATCGGCGTCCAGCGTGGCGAACACGATCTCCGGCGCCGGCAGGCCGGCCGCGCGCGCGATCTCGCCCGCGACCAGTTCGGCGACGAGCGCGCGCGGCCCTTGCCCTGCGCCGCGGAACTTGAGGACATAGAGACCGTCGTCGTCGGCCTCGACGATGGCCGGCAGCGAGCCGCCCTCGCGCAGCGGCGTCACGTAACGGACCGCCCGCACCGTCCTCACGGGGCGGAGCTGAGCGGCGCGCGGGCGCCGAAGGCGGCCGGGGCCATCGCCCACGCGATCGCATCTCGCCGCCGCCACTCCTTCATGCTGTCTCCCAGATCTCGGCGGATTCTAGAAGCGGGGCTTGAAAGGGCGGGCCGCGCCGCCATCTGCCGACGCGCTGCAGCGTGCCCTCGCTGCCAGAGCTATTTAAAACTGACGGAACCGTCGATGGACAAGCAAACACTTTCCTTCCAAGCCGAGGTCAAGCAGATCCTGCACCTCGTTACGCATTCTCTCTACTCGAACAAGGAGATCTTCCTGCGCGAGCTCATCTCGAACGCGTCGGACGCGTGCGACAAGCTCCGCTTCGAGGCGATCGACAAGCCCGAGCTCTACGGAGGGCAGACGAGCCTCGAGGTGCGGGTCGCCTTCGACAAGGACGCGCGTACGATCAGCATCGCCGACAACGGCGTCGGCCTGACGGCCGAGGAGGCCGTCGCCAACCTCGGCACGATCGCCAAGAGCGGCACGCGCGAGTTCATGTCGGCGCTTGAGGGCGACCAGAAGAAGGATGCGCAGCTGATCGGCCAGTTCGGCGTCGGCTTCTATTCAGGCTTCATCGTCGCCGACCGGATCACCGTCGAGTCGCGCCGCGCCGGGCTGCCGGCCGAGCAGGGAGTGCGCTGGACGTCGGAGGGCGCGGGCGACTTCGAGGTCGAGACGATCACCCGGGCCGAGCGCGGCACGAGCGTCATCCTGCACCTGCGCGAAGGCGAGGAGGAGTTCCTATCGTCGTGGAAGCTGCGTTCGATCATCTCGAAGTACTCGGACCACATCTCGCTGCCGATCCTGATGCAGAAGGAGGAGTGGGACGAGGAGGCCAAGAAGCAGGTCGCGAAGGAAGAGTGGGCGCCGGTCAACAAGGCCTCGGCGCTCTGGTCGCGACCGAAGAGCGAAATCACGAAGGAGCAATACGAGGAGTTCTACAAGCAGATCAGCTACGACACCGAAGCGCCGCTCGCCTACACGCACAACCGCGTCGAGGGTCGCAGCGAGTACACCCAGCTGCTCTACATCCCGGCGAAGGCGCCGTTCGACCTTTGGAACCGCGACAAGCGCGGCGGCGTCAAGCTGTACGTGAAGCGCGTCTTCATCATGGACGACGCAGAGGCGCTGATGCCGGTCTACCTGCGCTTCGTCAAGGGCGTGATCGACTCCAGCGACCTGCCGCTCAACGTCTCGCGCGAGCTGCTGCAAGAGAGCCGCGATGTCAAGGCGATTCGCGAGGGCTCGACCAAGCGCGTGCTGTCAATGCTCGAGGGCCTGGCCGAAAGCGAGGACGCCGCGGAGAAGGACAAATACGCCGCGTTCTGGAAGGACTTCGGCGTGGTGCTGAAGGAAGGCATCGGCGAGGATCACGCCAATCGCGAGCGGCTTACCAAGCTCTACCGCTTCGCATCGACGCACGACGAGGGCAACTTGCAGAACGTCGCGCTGCCCGATTACGTGAGGCGCATGAAGGAGGGCCAGGAAGCGATCTACTACGTCACCGCCGACACCCTCGCCACCGCCCGGAACAGCCCGCAGCTCGAGATCTTCAAGAAGAAGGGCATTGAAGTGCTCCTCCTGACCGACCGCGTCGACGAGTGGCTGCTCTCCCACCTGTACGACTTCGACGGCCATTCGCTGCAAAGCGTCGCCAAGGGCTCGGTCGATCTGGGCAAGCTCGCCGACGAAGCCGAGAAGAAGCACGCCGAGGAAGCCGCGACTGCGTTCAAGCCGACCCTCGACCGCCTCAAGGTCTCGCTCAAGGATCGCGCCAAGGACGTTCGAGTGACGACCCGCCTGGTCGACTCGCCGGCCTGCCTGGTGGTCGAGGAAGGCGACATGAGCGGCCACCTGGCGCGCCTGCTCAAGCAGGCCGGGCAGGGGACGCCGGCGTCGCAGCCGATCCTCGAGGTCAACGCCGAGCATCCGCTCGTCAAGCGGCTCGAATCGAGCGAGCGCTTCGACGATCTCGCCGGCGTGCTGTTCGACCAGGCGCTCCTTGCCGAAGGCGGGCAGCTCGACGACCCGTCGGCGTATGTCAGGCGCGTCAACGCGCTGCTACTCGCCTGATCGGCGCCCTGCCGCTCAGCCGGCGCTGCCGAGCGGCGGCTCGGCCATCGCGTCCAGCTGTTCCGACAGGCGCGTGCACTGGTCGGCCCAATAGGCCGGGCTCGCGAACCAGGGGAAGTTGATCGGAAAGGTCGGATCGCTCCAGCGCCTCGCGATCCAGGCGCTGTGGTGCAGCATGCGCAGCGTTCGAAGCGGCTCGAGGAGGCGAAGCTCGCGCCAATCAAAGTCCATGAACGCTTCGTAGCCCTCAAGGACATCGAGCAGCTGGCGCGTCATCGCCGCCCGGTCGCCCGAGAGCAGCATCCAGAGGTCCTGCACGGCCGGGCCGGTGACGGCGTCGTCGAGATCGACGAAGTGCGGGCCGGCGTCGTTCCAGAGCACATTGCCGGGGTGGCAATCGCCGTGCAGGCGGAGCTGCCGGGCGGAGGTCGCGGCGAAGGCGTCGCCGCAGGCCGCGAGCGCCCGGTCGGCGAGAACCCGCCAGCGTTCGGCGACGTCGTCGGAAACCAGGCGGCCCTCGAGCAGGAAGTCTCGACTGGCGTTGCCGTAGCTGGCGACGTCGAGGACCACCCGCCGGGTGAAGGGCGCGATCGCGCCGATCGCATGCAGCCGGCCGATGTAGCGGCCGAGCCAGCGCCGGACCTCGGGATCCTCAAGCTCGGGCGCGCGGCCGGGGAGCCGATCGGTGACGCCGAAGCGATAGACCGCGCCGGCATCGGTCGTCAGGCGAGCCAGCGTGTCGCCCGCGCTCGCCACCGCGGTGGCGTGGGACGAGCGAGGATCCAGCGACAGCGCGATCGGCGCCGCAACGGGAATCTCGCCTTCCACGAGCTCGGACGCGAAGGCGTGCTCCTCGAGGATCTGGGCATCGCTCCACCGGCCCGGCCGATAGAACTTGGCGACGACGACCCGGCCCCCTTCGAGGAAAACCTGGAACACGCGGTTCTCGTAAGAGTTCAGCTGGATCAGCCGCCCGTCGCCGCACAGCCCGACGGCATCGAGCGCGTCGAGCACGCCGCCCGGGCTGAGGTCGGTGTACGGCGCCGGGGCAGCGGCTTCGAAGGGATCAGCAACCATCGCTGTGCGCCGGCGGACGCCGGCGCGGCGGCTAGTGATGGGAGCGCGACGACAAGGGCAAAGGCGCGTCGATGACCACGCCGGCGGGCTCATCGCTCTCGCCGCGGCCCTCGGGCCTCGGGGCGGCCCCGTTGCGGGGCGTGGCGAGTGCCGGATCGTGACCGTTGGCGGCGCGCCCCGGCGGCGTTCGCGGGTTCGCGAACGCCAGCGAGGCGAACTCGCTGTTGCCCAGGCTGTCGAGCCGGCTGTCGGGTGCGAAGAACGAATCCTGGAACACCGACGAGTCCTGCCAGAGCGCGCTGCGTTGGGCGCGCCGGGTCGCCACGGTGCTGGCGAGCGAGTCGCGTGCTTCGTCGAGATCGCGAGGCGGCACGATGCCGGGCTGCGGGCCGCGGGCGGTGGCCGCCGTGCTGCTCGGTACGAGCAGCTGCAGCTCCGCGGCCGTCGGCAGGTTGTCGACCGGGCAGCGCAGGTAACGGATGCGGCAGGCACCGAGCACCGATTGCTTGATCTGCAGGATGCGCCGCGAGTTGCCGCGGTCGGTGTCGAGGTCGATTGCGGCCAGGACGCGACCGTTGGCGCTGCAGACCGCGAACGTGACGTTGATGGCGCCCAGCAGGTCGTACCAGAAGCGAACCTCGCTCGGATCGCTCGGCTGCGAGAAGCGGACCAGCGGCAGCTTGGAGAGAACGACGTGGTGCGGCAGGGCTTCGCGCAGCAGCTTGTAGACGCGTCGCTCGTCAGTCGAGAACACCGGGCGCGCCGAGAGCGACCATTCAGTGGGCAAGGGCGGGACGCGACGCGGGCGACGTAGGATCCAGACGCCGACGATGACGACGACCGCGAGCAGCGAGAGCGCTAGCACCGCTGCGATCCACGGAAGCCTTTCCATCACGAGCCGTCCAATTCAGAGCGCCGGTATTCCCGGTATGCGCCGGGCGAAGTCTTCGCCGGGCGAAGTCTTGGATGTTAGCGGCGACTGCGCCGCCGCGGCCATCCCTCTTTCGACTGCGGCCGCCAAACGGACGAGCGGCTAGGCCCCGGCGCCCGGCGGGGCCTGGCCGTCGTCGCGCGGTTCCGCGATCTCACGCCGGCGCGCCTGCTGCTTCATCCGGTAGTCGAGCTCGGCCACCCGATCGACCACGAGCTGGTCGAGGTGCGAGGCGAACGAGTCGGGCGGCAGTTTCAGCCAGGCTTCGGATTCGGATCCGTCGCGCTCGATCGTCGCGCCCGCAGCGCGCGCTAGCTTGAGCATCGCCGTGTTCTCGCTCAGGGCGTGGATGAACATCGTCTGCACGCCGCGGTTGCGCGCGTGCAGCATGGCGTGCTCGAACAGGCGCCGGCCGAAGCCGCGGCGGCGCGCCTTGGGCAGCACCGACACGCCGAACTCGGACGCCGCCAGGCGCCCTCGCTGTGAATCGGCGTCGCGGTGCGCCAGGTGCGCCAAAGCGATCAGTTCGAGCCGGCGATTGAAGATCCCGAACACCTCATCGTGGTCAAAGTCGAGGGTGTCGACGTAGCGCCCGATTTGCGCGTCGTTGGCGATGTAGCCGAAACGCAGGTAGCGCGAGCGCTCGTCGAGGCACGTCAGGTGAGCGGCGATGCGTTCGCGGTGGCGCGGCCCCAGCGAGCGGATCGGCACCCAGGCGCGACCGGGGCGCGCCGGTTCGTGGGTGGGGGCCGGGGAGCTGTGCGCCTCTCGCGGCGGAGGCGCCGTCGCCGGCGCGTCGGGGAGGAGAAGGTCAGGCAAGAGTCGCATGGTGAACCGAGGGTTAACCCGCAGTGTAGAGACTTCGGCTAGGGAGCGCCCACCGGCGGTGTGAGCGCGGCTCTCCTAGTCGGGTACGAGACGGGCTATACTTGAAGGCTTTTCGCCATCTGCCTCGGCGAAGCCGGCCTCAACAGGCCGGGCAGAAGCGACCGCGCGCGAGACCGCCATTAGAAGCGGGGCCGGGCACCGGCGCCGGGTGAGGCTTGAATCAACCTTCGGAACCCATGAGAACCTTCAGCGCCAAAGCCGCCGAAGTGACGCATGAGTGGTTTGTGATCGACGCGACCGACAAGGTCTTGGGCAGGGTGGCCAGTGAAGTCGCCCTCCGCCTGCGCGGCAAGCACAAAGCCATCTACACGCCTCACGTCGATACCGGCGATTGTATCGTCATCGTTAACGCCGACAAGATCCGCGTCACCGGCAACAAGGCCGAGGACAAGATCTACTACCGGCACTCCGGATATCCGGGCGGCATCCGCGGACTCAAGTTCAAGGACATGCAGGCTCGCCACCCCGGCCGTGCGCTCGAGAAGGCCGTCAAGGGCATGCTGCCCAAGGGCCCGCTCGGCTACGCGATGATCAAGAAGCTGAAGGTATATGCGGGCGACAAGCACCCGCACACCGCGCAGCAACCCAAGAAACTCGACATTCTTCAGGACCCGCCGCGATGATCGGAAACTGGAACTACGGCACCGGCCGTCGCAAATCGTCGGTCGCACGCGTCTTCATGAAGAAGGGCAGCGGCCAGATCCTTGTCAACGGCAAGCCGGTCGAGGAATATTTCGGCCGCCAGACCTCGATCATGGTCGTGCGGCAGCCCCTCGTGCTGACCGCCAACGACGCCGCCTTCGACGTCAAGGTCAACGTCCACGGCGGCGGCGAGACCGGCCAGGCCGGCGCCATTCGCCACGGCATTACGCGCGCGTTGATGGACTACGACCTGGCGCTCAAGGGCGATCTGAGCCGCGCCGGCTTCGTCACCCGCGACGCCCGCGAGGTCGAGCGCAAGAAGGTCGGCCTTCACGGCGCCCGGCGCAGGAAGCAGTTCAGCAAGCGCTGATCGACCGACTCGCTGATCCGAAAGGCCGCCTGCGGGCGGCCTTGTCGTTTCGATCACGAGCCGCATCTTTCACTTGTCCCCGCCGCGCCCACCGATTCGGTGGTTCGCCGATAATCGCAGTTCTCGCCTTTACCAGGAGCGTTCATGAGCGCAGTCGCCGAAAACATCGTCAGCTCGCCGGAAGACGACGCGCCGCCGCCGCCGCTCGTCTTCACCGACAGCGCCGCCAACAAGGTCAAGGAGCTCGTCGACGAAGAGGGCAACCCGGACCTGAAGCTGCGCGTGTTCGTGCAGGGTGGCGGGTGCTCGGGCTTCCAGTACGGCTTCACCTTCGACGAGATCGTCAATGACGACGACACCGCGATGGCCAAAAACGGCGTCACGCTGCTCATCGATGCGATGAGCCTGCAGTACCTCGCCGGCGCCGAGATCGACTACAAGGACGACCTGCAGGGCGCGCAGTTCGTGATCAAGAACCCGAACGCGACGACGACCTGCGGTTGCGGATCGAGCTTTTCCGCCTGACTCCGTTCGCTTCCCGAAGAAAGCCGCCACTGGGCGGCTTTTTCGCTGGCGACAGGCTTCAGCGTGCCGGATAGAGCGCGCCCAGGACGCGCTGGCCGGTCGCACCCGTCACGGTGGCGACGTTTCCAGCCGCGCGACTAACAAAGGCGCGTGCCAGCCACGCGAACGCCGCTGCTTCGACCTGATCGGCAGGCAGACCGCGGGCGCTGCTCGCGACGACCGGAACGGGCGCCAGCGATCGACCCAGGCGGCGCATCAGGTCGGCGTTGAAGACGCCGCCCCCGCACACGATCAGCTCGACCGCTTCGGCAGCAAAGCGCCGGCAAGCGTCGGCGACCACTTGCGTGGTGAGTTGGGCGAGCGTGGCCTGGATGTCTTCCGAACCGAGCCGCGCCCGCGCGTCGCTGGCGTCGAGTCGCGCGTCGAGCCAGCCGGCGTTGAACAGGTCGAGCCCGGTGCTCTTGGGCGGCGCAAGCGCGAAGAAAGGCTCGCCTTGCAGCGCATCGAGAAGGCGCGGGTCGACCTTTCCGCGCGCCGCCATGGCGCCGTCGACGTCGAACGGTCGGCCCGATGAACGCTCGCTCCAAAGGTCGAGCAGCGTGTTCGCCGGCCCGCAGTCGAAGCCGTGGGTCGTGCCGCGGGGGCCGAGCACGCTGAGGTTGGCGATGCCGCCGAGATTCAGCACGGCGACGGTCGCGTCAGCTCGCGCGAAGGCGGCGCGATGGAATGCCGGCACAAGCGGCGCCCCCTGGCCGCCGGCGGCGACGTCACGGCTGCGGAAATCGGCGACAACGTCGATGCCGGTGAGCTCGGCGAGCAGCGCCGGCGCGTTGACTTGCACGGTATACCCGGTGCCGTCGAACTCGCCGGGGCGATGCCGCACCGTCTGGCCGTGGCATCCGACCGCGACGATCCGCTCCGGGGCGAGCGAAGCGCTGGCACAGAGCGAGGCGACCAGCGCAGCGCCGTCGCGGGTGAGCGCGTTGGCGGCGAGGGCGGCGCGATGGATCTCGTCGTCGGCCGACGTATTCAGCGCCGCGAACATCGCCCGCAGGGCCGGGGTGAAGGCACGCTTTGCATGCGCCACGACCCGGATGTCGACCCCGCCGCCGGTGTCTGTGAAGTCGACGATGACGCCGTCGATGCCATCGAGCGACGTGCCCGACATCAGCCCGATAAAGAGACCGTCCAAGGCAGCGGCGAGGCCGCGACTACTCGCCCAGGAGCGGCGTGCGCGGCAGCGTCTCGGCGACGCTCAACTGGGCCCGCGCGCTCTGCGCCAGCTGGCCGAAGCGTGCGCGCGCCGCAGGCGGGACGATGGCAGCCTCGGAATTCTGAGCGACGAGCAGAGGATCCTGCTGCTGGCCGTCAATCTTGACCTCGAAGTGCAGGTGCGGGCCAGTCGCCCAGCCGGTCTGGCCGACGGCGCCGATGATTGCGCCCTGGTCGACGCGCTGTCCCTTGGTGACTTCGATGCGGCTCAAATGAGCGTACACCGTCAGGCGCTCGTTGCCGTGGCGAACCTGGATCACGTTGCCGTAGCCGTTCTGCCAGCCGGCGAACTCGACGACGCCCTCGCCCACAGTGCGCACCGGCGTGCCGATCGGCGCCCCGTAGTCGACGCCGTTGTGCTGCTTCCAGGTGTTGAGGATCGGATGCATGCGCATCGCGAACCCCGACGTCACGCGCGAGAATTCGAGCGGGCTGGCGAGAAACGAACGCTGCTTGCTCTGGCCGTCGAGGCCGAAATAGCCGCCCTTGCCGTCGCCGTCGCGAAACCACATGGCCGAGAAGGTCTGGCCCTTGTTGACGAACTCGGCGGCGAGGACGCGGCCGCTGACGGGGCCCCAGGTGATCGGCTCGCCTTCGGCCGTGAGCGACTCGTAGACCACGGAGAAGCTCGCGCCGCGCTTGAGCTCGTGACGGAAGTCGATGTCGTTGGCGAAGACCTCCGCCAGTTGGGTCGCGACGCTGTCAGGGATGCCGGCTTCGTCGGTGGCGGTGAAGAGCGAGGAGCGGATCGTACCGCCGGCCATAAGCATCTGCGCGGTGAGCGGCAGCGTGGCGGTATCGGCAACCAGCCGGTCCGCGATGCGCTGGATTCGCAGCCGGGTGAACTCGGTCGGCACCTTGTCCGCGCCCGGGGCGGCGTAGCGCGCGACCAGCTCTTCCAGGTGGCCGCGGGTGTCGACCCGAACCTGAAGGCGCTTGCCGGCGCGGCCGTCGAGAAGCCGTCGCGCGACCGCGTCGCTGCGCAGGAACGCTGCGGCGCCTGCGTCGGCAACGCCCAGGCGCGCCAGAAGGGAGTCGGCGGTGTCGCTGACGCGGGTGACGTCGCTGCGATACAGGTCCAGATCGTGCTCGGCGAGGGCGTCGAGCTGGCCGCGCAGGTCGACCGGCGCCAGGCTTTCGACGATGGTCCGCTGCGGCAACTCGGCCGCATCGGGCACCTGCGGGGCGATGCCGAAGGCCGTCGCGCCGAATCCGGCCAGGCCGAGGGAGACCGACGCCGTCAGGGTGCGGGGATAGCGGGAAGCGAAGCTAGCGACGTGCGCCGAGACGTAGTCCCAGGCGACATCAACGGATGTCAGCGATTTCAATTTCTGCGGAGCTCGGCGCTCAGTTCGGTCGGTGCCGCCTTGCGGTCTGCACCTCGGTTGATCGTCGTGACCAGGGCACCACTAGAATCGTGGCGCTCGACCGCTCTAGCCGGGAATTTTCCCGCCGCCCCATAGGACGCCGCCCCAGTATACCGGCCGTCGGAGCCCCTTTCCCCGTAACAGCCAGTGATGTCTGCCTCTTTTCCGGCGCCGGCGGCGCCTCAGAAATACCCGGTCACAGAATCGGTCCGGTCCGCCTTCGAGAAGTCGCGGGCGCATTCCAGCGAGCTCATTCCCGAGGCCGAATGGCTGGCCAAGCTGGCTCGCTCCGAAGCGACGGGGCAGCCGCTGCGCGCCAAGCTCGGTCTGGACCCGACCGCACCCGACATTCACCTCGGCCACACCGTGGTCCTGAACAAGCTGCGCCAGCTGCAGGACCTGGGCCACACGGTCATCTTCCTAATTGGCGACTTCACCTCGATGATCGGCGACCCCTCGGGCCGCAATACCACCCGGCCGCCGCTCACGCGTGAGCAGATCGAGGAGAACGCGTGCACTTACTACGCGCAGGCCAGCCTGGTGCTGGACCCGGCGCGAACTGAGATCCGCTACAACTCCGAATGGAGCGACCCGTTGGGCGCACGCGGGCTGATCGAGCTCGCCGCCCGTTACACCGTCGCCCGAATGATGGAGCGCGACGATTTCAGCAAGCGCTTCAAGGCAGGGACGCCGATCAGCGTCCACGAGTTCCTGTATCCGTTGATGCAGGGCTACGACTCGGTGGCCCTTCGTTCGGATCTCGAGCTCGGCGGGACCGATCAGAAATTCAATCTTCTGGTCGGACGCGCCTTGCAGGCGGAGTACGGGCAGGAACCGCAGTGCATCATGACCATGCCGCTTCTCGAGGGCCTCGACGGTGTCGAGAAGATGTCTAAGTCGAAGGGCAATTACATCGCGATCGCCGACCCGCCCAACGATATGTTCGCCAAACTGATGTCGATCAGCGACGATCTGATGTGGAAGTACTTCGATCTTCTGAGTTGGCGGTCGGCGAACGAAGTCGTTGCTTTGCGCGCCGAAGTGGCTCGTGGCCGGAATCCTCGCGATGCCAAGGTCGAACTCGCCAAGGAGATCACGGCCCGCTTCCACGGCGCTTCCGGCGCCGAAGCCGGCGCGGTCGACTTCGCCCTGCGCGCCCGTGGCGGTATCCCCGACACCATCCCCGAAATCGACTTCGAGGGCGCACCACTCGGCATCGGCGCCGTCCTCAAGCAGGCGGGGCTCGCGCCTTCGACAAGCGAAGCGATGCGCCTACTCGAAGGCGGCGGCGTGCGGATCGACGGGGGCATCGTCTCCGATCGCGCCCTGAAGCTGCCTGCGGGAACCTTCGTCGTCCAGGTCGGCAAGCGAAAGTTCGCCCGCGTGACCTTGCGATAGGAGAGGCCGGTGCAGGTCACCACGCTGCTTCGTTTGTCCGTCGTCACGGCGGTGGCGGCGATCGTGATGAAGACCGCGGCTTGGTGGGTCACCGGCTCGGTCGGCCTCCTCTCGGACGCCATGGAATCGCTCGTCAATGTCGCATCGGCGCTGTTCGCGCTGGCGATGGTGACGATCGCCGCCCGGCCGGCCGACGAGGACCATCCCTTCGGCCATACCAAGGCGGAGTACTTCTCGAGTGCCTTCGAGGGATTGATGATCGCTGCGGCGGCGATCGCCATCGTCTGGGCGGCGGTGCGCCGCTTCGCGGACCTGCAGCCGCTCGAGGGCGTGGGCATCGGGGTCGGGCTGACGGTCGCGAGCTCGCTGCTCAACGGCCTGCTCGCCTGGAAGATGATGGCCGCGTCGAGGCAGCACCGCTCGGTCGCGCTAGAAGCCGACGCGCGCCATCTCTACGCCGACGTCTGGACTTCGGCCGGCGTCATTGTCGGCATCGTCCTGGTCGAAGTCACCGGCTGGCTCTGGCTCGATCCGGTCGTCGCCATCGGGGTCGCTGCCAATATCATCCGCGAGGGAGCGCGCGTCGTCTGGGGCTCGGTCGACGGTCTGATGGACAAGGCGGTGGAGCCCGAGGTCCAGGCCAACATCGATCGCACCCTGGCCCGGTTCGCGGAAAGCTCGGTTCGCTTCGACGACATGGTGACGCGACGGGCGGGCAGCCGCCGCTTCCTCGACGTGCACATGCACGTGCCGGCGACCTGGACGCTCGGCCGTGCCGCTGCCTTGCGCGGCGAGGTCGAGCAGGCGCTGATGAGCGAGGTCGCGGGTCTGCGGGCCTCGATCCAGCTCCTGCCCTCGAACGTGGAGCCGCACTTCAACGCGGTCCAGGCGGCGCGGTGATCGCTCTTGTGCAGCGCGTCGCCGAGGCACGCGTCACCGTCGACGAGCGCGCTGTCGGTGCGATCTGCCGCGGCGCGCTGCTGTTCCTGTGCGCCGAGCCCGAGGACAGCGAGGCCGTCGCCGACCGGATGATCGTCAAGGTGCTCGGCCTGCGCATCTTCGCCGACGACGCGGGCAAGATGAACCTCGACCTCGCGGACGTCGGCGGCGGCCTGCTCGTTGTCAGCCAGTTCACTCTCGCCGCGGACACGTCGCGCGGCCATCGCCCGGGATTTTCAGGCGCTGCCGGTGCGGAGCTCGGTCGCCGCCTCTACGAGCGCGCCCTGGCCACGGCGCGGCGGCTGCATGGCGACGTGGCCAGCGGCAAGTTCGGCGCCGACATGCGCGTCAGCCTGGTCAACGACGGGCCGGTGACGATCCCAATCACCCTGCGCGCCTGAGCACGCGACGCCGTCTCGTTCGGCGTGGCCGAGTCAGCCCGACGGGCGCTGGTCGTCGATGACCTTGCCGTCGTTCGGCAGGTTGCCGGGAGCGACGAATACGACCTCGCCACGCAGGCGGGTGACGTCGCGGATCGTCTGCGCGACCTGCTCGCCCAGACCGTCGATCGCGGCGCTTGTCTCGGCGCGCAAGGTCATGCGGTCTTCGGCCATCGCGCCTTCGACGACCAGGCGGGCGCGGCCGATCTGCGGATGACGACGCACGATCTCGGCGACGTGCGAGGGGTGGACGAACGTCCCTCGCACCTTGGTCGACTGGTCGGCGCGGCCGAGCCAGCCGCGGATGCGCAGGTTGGTGCGGCCGGTAGGGCACGCTCCGGGCAGCAGTGCCGAGAGATCGCCGGTCGCGTAGCGGATCAGCGGGTAGTCGGGATTGAGCGTGGTGACGACGATCTCGCCGACCTCGCCTTCGGCGACCGGATCGCCCGTGCCGGGACGGACGATCTCGACGACGACGCCCTCGTCGACGACAAGCCCTTCGCGGGCCGAGGTTTCGTAAGCCACGAGGCCGAGGTCGGCGGTCCCGTAGGTCTGATACGCCGCGATGCCGCGCGCCGCCAGCCACTCGCGCAGCGCCAGCGGTACGGCCTCGGCGCTCAGCGCGGCCTTGGTCAGCGACGGCAAGGCGACACCGGTCTCGTCGGCCTTCTCAAGCAGGAGGCGAAGAAAGCTCGGCGTGCCGGCGTACGCCGCCGGCGCGAGCGTCGCCATCGCTTGCAGCTGCAGCTCAGTCTGGCCGGTGCCGGCGGGAAACACGGTGCAGCCGATCGTATGCGCGCCGCTTTCCATCATCGAGCCGGCCGGAGTGAAGTGATAGCTGAAGCTGTTGTGCACCAGGTCGCCGGCGCGAAAGCCCGCCGCGAACAGGGCTCGCGCCATGCGCCAGTAGTCGGTGCGCGCGGTCTCCGGCTCGCGGATCGGCCCGGGCGATACGAAGACGCGCAGGGCGCGGACCGCGTTCGCACGGGACGCACCCCAGCCCACGGTCGCGAAGCCGCCGAACGAATCCGGCGCGTCGGCGGCGTTCTGCTGCGCGAGCAGGTCGGACTTGCGCAGGACGGGCAGGGCCGCGAGCGCAGCGCGCGACGTCACTGCCTGAGCATCGACGCCGCGCAGCCAGATGGCGAGCGCCGGCGCGTTGGCCGAGGCATTGGCGATCTGGGCTGGCAGGGCGCGCCTCAGCGCCGCCTCGCGCTCGTCAGCCGAGCGCGTCTCGAGCGCGTCGAAATGCGCGTCGGCATGAGCAGCGGCTGCGGTCATCGGCGATCTCGCGTCAGCTATTCGTCATCGAGCTTGCGCGCGCGCAGCTTGGCTTCGTCGACGAGCTTTCGCTGCTCCGCCGGCGTCGCGAGCGGGAAGCGGTCGAAGCCCGAGCCGCCGGGCCTTTTCAGGTCGGCGTAGAGCACCCCGCCTTCGAAGTGGAAGTGGATGAAGGCGTCACGGCGCGCGTAGAACGTGCCGGGCTGCGTTTCTTTCACGCCCTTGATCTCGCGCAGCTGGCGCAGCAGGGGCTGCAACACGCGCAGGGCTTCGGGGTCGGCACGGGCCATGACGGGTTCCCTTCCTAGGCGAGCCAGCGCTTGCGGCGCTTGTAGCTCTTGACGGCGCGGTAGCTCTTGCGCTCGCTGCCCGTCCCGGCGCCGCCCGTGCCGAGGTAGAACTCGCGCACATCCTCGTTCTCGCGCAGCATCGCCGCGGCACCGTCCATGACGATGCGGCCGCTCTCGAGGATGTAGCCGTAGTCCGCGTAGCGCAGCGCCATGCTCGTGTTCTGCTCCGCGAGGAGGAAGGTCACGTTCTCCTTGACGTTGAGGTCGCGGACGATCTCGAACACCTCCTCGACGACCTGCGGCGCCAGCCCCATCGACGGCTCGTCGAGCAGCACCATCTTCGGCGAGGCCATCAAGGCGCGCCCGAGCGCGCACATCTGCTGCTCGCCGCCCGACGTGTATGCCGCCTGCGACGCGCGGCGCTCCTTCAGGCGCGGGAAATAGGCATAGACCTTGTCGAGCGTCGCGGCGATGGCCGTGGCGCCGTCGCGCCGCGTGTAGGCGCCGCTGAGCAGGTTCTCCTCGATCGTCAGGTGCGCGAAGCAGCGCCGCCCTTCCATCACCTGGATCACGCCGCGCTCCACCATCGCGGACGTGCTGAGGTTCTCGATACGCTCGCCGCGCAGCTCGATCGAGCCCTTCGTCACGGCGCCGCGCTCGCCATGGAGGAGGTTGCTCACCGCGCGCAGGGTCGTCGTCTTGCCCGCCCCGTTGCCGCCCATCAGCGCGACGATCTTGCCCTCGGGCACGCGCAGCGACACGCCCTTCAACACCAGGATGACATGGTTGTAGATGACCTCGATGCCATTGACATTGAGAAGAGGAGCGGTGGAAGTGGTCATGGTCGCATCGACTTTTCAAAGCGCCGCACGCGACGCTTTGAAAATGGGCCCCCCTCGGGGCCCGCCCCTCCCTCTCGGAAGGAGGGCGCGAAGCAGGGAGGGAGCAATCCTGTCAGGTGAAGACATGAGCCGCACCGCGGCTCACGTCTGGCAATCCGCGGCCGTGCGACGGGCAATCTTCTTTTCGGAGAGGTACTTGTCTGCGGCGGTCTTGACCATCGGCTTGATGATCTGGTCGTCGGACTGCATGAAGTCCGAGGTCATCGACCATTTCGAACCGTCCCAGGTCTGGATGCGCGCCCAGGTCGATCCCATGTGGTCGGCGCAGGAGGTGGAGATCGGCCGCAGCACCCCGGCGAAGCCGAGCCCGTCGAGCCGCTTCTGGTCCAGGGCAAGGTTCTCGAGGCCCCAGCGCACCTGCTCGGCGGTCATGACCTTGCCCTTGCCGAAACGCTCCTGGGCGCGCCGCACGGCCTCGACGCCGAGCATCTGGATCAGCACGCCGCGCGTGTACAAGACCGAGCCGACTTCGTCGCGCGGGCCGGTGCCCTGGCCTTTGTCGTGGACGTACTTGAGGATGTCCTGGATCACCTTCGGCGTCTGCCCTGACGGGTTCAGCGCCAGCGCGTTGTAGCCCTTGGCGCCTTCGCCCACGTCCTTCACGTCGGGCTCGGCGCCGGCCCACCACACGCCGTACATCTTCTCGCGCGGGTAGCCCGTGGCCTGCGCTTCCTTCAGGGCGGTCGAGTTCATGATGCCCCAGCCCCAGAGGAACACGAAGTCGGGTCGGCTCTGGCGCACCTGGAGCCACGCGGCCTTCTGCTCGGCACCGGGCGCGGCCACAGGAATGAGCTGTAGCTCGAAGCCGTTCAGCTTCGCACGCTCCTGCAGCAGCGGGATGGGCTCCTTGCCGAAAGGCGAGTCGTGATAGACGAGCGCGATCTTCTTGCCCTTGAGGCTGCCTTCCTTCTTGATCAGGTACTGGACGAGGATGTCGGCTCCGGTCCAGTAGCTGCCCATGATCGGGAAGTTCCAGGCGAAAGAGAAGCCGTCCTGAGCCGCCGAGAGGCCGTAGCCCACGGTGAGCAGCGGGATCTTGTCGTTCGGCGCCTTGTCGGTGAGCGCGAAGGTGATACCGGTCGATTGCGGCTCGAACAAGGCCACGCCGGGGCGACTCTTCAGCCGCTCGTAGCATTCGACGCCGCGATCGGTTGCGTAGCCGGTCTCGCATTCCTCGAACGTCAGCTTGACGCCGTTGACGCCGCCGTCGCGCGCATTGACCATTTTCAGGTAGTCCTGCTTGCCGTTGGCCCACGGCGTGCCGTTCGGCGCATAGGCGCCGGTGCGGTAGACGAGCAGCGGGAAAAACTGCTCCTTGGCCTGGGCCAGTGCCGCCGGGGATGCGGCGAGCCCGCCCGCGGCGAGCGCGCCCGTGAGCAGGAGTCCTTTGACAGTCTTCAGGATCATGGTTATCTCCACAGGTAGATGGTGCCGCGTCTCGACGGTCGAGACCCCGGCGCCATTCAACGCGAAAGAGCGTCGTTTTCAATCGGGACTTGTCAGGTCAGGGTCAATGCGGGAAGGGCCATAGGCGGAGCTTTTCCTTGCCGGTCGACCACAGGCGCGCCAGTCCGTGTGGCTCGACGACGAGGAAGAAGACGATCAGCGAGCCGAAGATCATGAACTCGAGGTGCGACGCGACCGTGACCGTGACCGGGATGCCGAGCAGCTGCGGTACCTGGCTGAGAAAGAGCGGCAGGAGGACGATGAACGCCGCGCCGAAGAAGCTGCCCATGATCGAGCCCAGGCCGCCGATGATCACCATGAACAGGAGTTGGAACGAGCGGTCGATCGAGAACGCCGCCGGCTCCCACGAGCCGAGGTACACGAAGCCCCAAAGCGCGCCGGCGACGCCGACGATGAACGAGCTCACCGCGAAAGCGGTCAGCTTGGCGTACACCGGCCGGATGCCGATCACCGCGGCAGCGACGTCCATGTCGCGGATCGCCATCCATTCGCGGCCGAGGTGGCCGCGCACCAGATTCTTGGCGAGCAGCGCGAACACGCAGACGATCGCGAGACAGAACAAATACTTGCGCACCGGCGATTCGATCGCGATGCCGGCGATCGACAGGCTCGCGACGCTCACCGACCCCGAACTCGAGTTGTTGGTGAAGAAAGGAACGCGCAGGAACGCCCAGTCGAGAAAGAACTGCGCCGCCAGCGTCGCGACAGCGAGGTAGAGGCCCTTGATGCGCAGCGACGGGATGCCGAACAGCACGCCGACGACGGTTGACGTCAGCCCGCCGAGGAGGAGCGCGACCAGCAGCGGCATGCCATCGATGCGCACCATGAAGTTGTACGCCGCATAGGCGCCGACGGCCATGAAGGCACCGGTGCCGAGGGAGATCTGGCCGCAGTAGCCGACCAGGATGTTGAGGCCGAGTGCGGCGAGCGCGAGGATCAGGAACGGGATCAGGACGGCGCGGAACATGTACTCGTCGGCAACGAGAGGAACGCCGACGAAGGCGACCACCAGGAGCAGCCCGATCGCGATGCGGTCCTGCAGGATCGGAAAGATCTGCTGGTCGGTCCGATAGCTCGTCTTGAACTGGCCGTTCTCGCGATACAGCATGTTCAGACGCGATCGATGATCTTCTCGCCGAACAGCCCCTGGGGCCGGACGAGGAGGAAGGCGAGCGCCAGCACGTAGGCGAACCAGATCTCGATGCCGCCGCCGAAGTGCGGGCCGAGGTAGATCTCGGAGAGCTTCTCGCCGACGCCGATGATCAGCCCGCCGATGATCGCGCCCGGGATCGACGTCAGCCCGCCGAGGATCACGACAGGCAGCGCCTTCAGCGCGACCAGCGAGAGCGAGAACTGGACGCCGAGCTTGGAGCCCCAGATCACGCCGGCGACGAGCGCGACGATGCCGGCCACCGACCAAACGATGACCCAGATGCGGTCGAGCGAGATGCCGATCGACTGCGCCGCCTGGTGATCGTCGGCGACGGCGCGCAAGGCCCGGCCGGTCGCGGTCTTCTGAAAAAAGAGCGCGAGCAAGGCTACCAGCGCCGCCGCGATCACCGCGGCGTAGAGATCTTCCTTGTTGATCAGGAGGCCTCCGGGGAAGGTGTTCTCGAAGATGAACACCGGGTCCTTCGGCATGCCGATGTCGATCTTGTAGATGTCGTTGCCGAACAGCGCCTGGCCGGCACCTTCGAGAAAGTAGGTGATGCCGAGGGTGGCCATCAACAGCGTGATGCCTTCTTGGTTGACGAGCTTGCCGAGGACCAGCTTCTGGATGAGCCAGGCGAGCACGACCATCACCAGCGTCGCGAGCACGAACGCGATCGCGTTGTCGATGAGCTTGTTGTTGAGCCCGGTCAGCTTCGGGATCCATTCGGCGAAGCGCGCCATTGCCAGCGCCGCGAACAGCACCATCGCGCCCTGCGCGAAGTTGAAGACGCCCGAGGCCTTGTAGATCAGCACGAAGCCGAGGGCGATCAGCGAATAAAGCATGCCGACCATCAGGCCGCCGAACAGGGTTTCGAGGAAGGAGCCCATGTGCCTGCTCAGTGGACGGTGCCGAGATAGGCGCTGATGACGTCGGCGTTGTTGCGCACCTCGTCGGGGCTGCCGTCGCCGATCTTCTTTCCGTAGTCGAGGACGACGACGCGGTCGGAGATGTCCATCACCACGCCCATGTCGTGCTCGATCAGGACGATCGTCGTGCCAAACTCGTCGTTGACGTCGAGGATGAAGCGGCTCATGTCCTGCTTCTCCTCGACGTTCATCCCGGCCATCGGCTCGTCGAGGAGCAGCACCTCGGGCTCCATCGCCAGTGCCCGGCCGAGGTCGACGCGCTTCTGCAGGCCGTACGGCATCTTACCGACCGGCGTCTTGCGGTAGGCCTGGATCTCGAGGAAATCGATGATCCCTTCGACCACGCGCCGGTGCGCCGTCTCCTCGCGCTCGGCCGCACCCCAGTGCAGCGCCTGCTGGAAGAGGTTGGTCTGCATCTTCATGTTGCGCCCGGTCATGATGTTGTCGAGCACGCTCATGCCCTTGAAGAGCGCGAGGTTCTGGAACGTGCGCGCGACGCCCATCTCGGCGACCTGGCGCGAGTTCATCTTGCTGAACGTGCGGCCGCGCAGGCTGATCGAGCCCTCCTGCGGCTGGTAGACGCCGTTGATGCAGTTGAGCATCGAACTCTTGCCCGCGCCGTTGGGGCCGATGATGGCGCGGATCTCGTGCTCGCGGACGTCGAAGGTGACGTCGGTGAGCGCTTTGACGCCGCCGAAGCGCAGGCTGATATTGCGGACATCGAGGATGACATCGCCGGCCGGCCGCGCCGTCATCACGCGGCCCGGCAGACGGCCGCGAAGGTCGGCACGTCGACGATCTCGAGCGTCGCCGCGACCTTGCCGGTGCGTCCGTCCTCGAACTTCACCGCCGTCTCGACGAACTGCTCGCTCTTGCCGCCGTAGAGCGCGTCGACGAGCAGTTGGTAGCGCTCGGCGATGAAGCCGCGCCGGACCTTCCTGGTTCGTGTCAGCTCGCCGTCGTCAGCGTCGAGCTCCTTGTGCAGAACGAGAAAGCGGCTGATCTGGCTACCGGCGAGGCGCTCGTCGGCGGCGAGGTCGGCATTGACTTTCTCGACGCACTCGCGCACGAGGATCAGCACCGCCGGCTTTTGCGCCAGATCGGCGTAGCTGCCGTACGGGAGGTTGCGCTTCTCGGCCCAGTTGCCGACCGCCTCGATGTCGATGTTGACGAAGGCGCAGACCTTGTCGCGCTTGTCGCCGAACGCCACCGCCTCCTTGATGTACGGAAAGAACTTGAGCTTGTTCTCGACGTACTTGGGCGCGAACAGTGCACCGTCGTTGGCGCCGCCGGTGATCCGGCCGACGTCCTTGGCGCGATCGATGATCTTCAGGTGGCCGGCGGCGTCGATGAAGCCGGCGTCTCCGGTGCGGTACCAGCCGTCGGCACCGAGCACCTCGGCGGTGGCGGCGGGGTCCTTGTAGTAGCCCTTGAGCAGCCCGGGCGAGCGAACGAGCACCTCGCCCGACTCCGACACCTTGATCTCGACGCCTTCGATCGGCACTCCGACCGTGTCCGCGCGCGCCTCGTGGTCGGGCTGCAGGCAGACGAAGACCGCGGTCTCGGTCGAGCCGTACAGCTGCTTCAGGTTGATGCCGAGCGAGCGGTAGAACGTGAACAGGTCCGGGCCGATCGCCTCGCCCGCCGTGTAGGCGATGCGCACACGCGATAGGCCCAGGGTGTTGCGCAGCGGCGCGTAGACGAGCAGGTTTCCGAGCGCCCAGCCGAGACGGTCGGGGAGAGAGAGCGCCCGGCCGTCCATGCGCGCTGGGCCGACTCGACGCGCCAGCGCCATGAACCGATCGAACAGCCACCGCTTCGGCCGCGACGCGTCCTCCATGCGGATCATCACGCTCGTGAGCAGGCCCTCGAAGACGCGTGGCGGCGCGAAGTAGTAGGTCGGGCCGATCTCCTTCAGGTCGAGCATCACCGTGCTCGCCGATTCGGGGCAGTTGACGACGTAGCCGCAGACGAGCCATTGCGCGTACGAGAAGATGTTCTGGCCGATCCACGCCGGCGGCAAGTACGCGAGCACCTCGTCGTGGTCGGTCAGCTTGTCGAAGCGCGCGCCGGCGCGGGCGCGATCGATCAGCGTGTCGTGAGTGTGGACGACGCCCTTCGGGTTGCCGGTCGTGCCCGAGGTGAAGAACATCGCAGCCACGTCGTCGGGCGTGGCCCCGGCGATCTCGCGCTCGAGGAAGCCCGCGTGCGCCGTCGCGTACGTGCGGCCGGCGGCGACGAGGGCGTCGAGCGAGTCGAGGCCAGGCTCGCTGTAGTGGCGCAGGCCGCGCGGATCGTCGAACCAGATGCGGGCAAGCTGCGGGCACTGGCGGCGCACCTCGATCAGCTTGTCGACCTGCTCCTGGTCTTCCACCACGGCGAAGGCGACGTCGGCATTGGCGATCGGGAAGGCGAACTCCGTGGCGGCCGCGTCCTGGTAGAGCGGCACCGGGATCGCGCCGAGCGACTGCGCCGCCAGCATCGAGGCGTAGAGACGCGGCCGGTTCTCGCCGATCACGACCAGGTGCTGGCCGCGTCTGAGGCCCGCCTCGGCCAGGCCGCCGGCGAGCGACTCCACCAGCTCGGCGAGGGCGCGCCAGCTCAACGTCTGCCAGATTCCGAACTCCTTCTCGCGCAGCGCCGGCTTGTTGGGGCGCGCCGCGGCGTGGTCGAGCAGGAGTCGCGGGAAGGTCGTCTGCACGGTGTGAAGGGGTACGCGGGAAGGTCGCGCGCGGGGCCGGAAGGGTGCGAGGACTGTAGGAAAAATTTGACGCCCTGTTGTCGTTCCGACGACAAACTACGGGTCATTACCCTCGGGTGTATCCCTGTCCGGCTCGGGCGCATGCGGCCCGCGGACGCCGCTTCAGCCCTTGATGTAGACCGTGCCCGTGAAGCTGGAGATCGCGGTCTGGCCGCCGCCCGCGTCCTCGCGGACGACGTCGATACGGTAGACGCCGATGCGGCGGCTGCGCTGCACCTCGACCGCGCGTGCCACGAGCGTGTCGCCCGCGGCGACCGCGGCTTGGAAGGTGATGTGCGCGTCGATACCGGCCGCGACCGGGCCGTGCGAGTTCGAGGCGAGCCCGAAGGCCGAGTCGGCGAGCGCGAAGATCGCGCCGCCATGGGCGCCGCCATTGAAGTTGAGGTGGCGCGCGTCGACCGTCATGACGACCTCGGCGCGGCCGGGGCCGCCGGCGCGAAAGGCGATGCCCAGCGTAGCGCAAAGCCCGTCCTCGGCGACGAGGCCGGCGATGCGTTCGCGCCAGCCATCGTCGTCCAGCGGCTTCGCTACTGCACCTTTAGACGCGGCACGTGTCGATCTTTCGACGGGGGCCAAACCCGCCACGGCACCTGCGGCCACGCCTTCTCGTCGGCCGACGCCGCCCGCCTCGCGATGCGCGTCGAGCGACTCAAGCAGCGCCTCGATGCCGGTACGCGCGACCGCGCTGACGACGACGACGCGCGGTGCCCAGGCTGTCGCGGCGCGGCGCCGAAGCGTCAGCATCTCTCGCATCTCGCGCGCCGTCCGCTCCGCCAGCGGCAGGTCGCCCTTGCTGACGGCGAGCACGTCGGCGATCTCGAGCGTGCCGGCCTTGATCGCCTGCACGTCGTCGCCGAGGCCGGGCGGGCAGACGACCACCCGCGTGTCGGCGAGGGCCACGATCGCCGTCTCCGACTGGCCGGTGCCGACGGTCTCGACGATGACCCGGTCGAAACCGCAGGCGTCGAAGGCGTCCACCGCGGCGCGCGCCGCGCGCGCGAGCCCACCGAGCTCGCCGCGCGCGGAGAACGAGCGGATGAAGACGTTCGCGTGCGCCGCGTTCGCGCCCATGCGGATGCGATCACCGAGGACCGCGCCGCCGCTGATCGGGCTCGACGGGTCGATCGCGATCACCGCGATCGTGCGGCCTTCGGCGAGCCACGCGCCCAGGAGCGCGTCGACCAGCGTCGACTTGCCGCTGCCCGGCACGCCGGTGACGCCGACGACCCAGGCCCGGCCCGCGCGCTGGGCGAGCATCGCCACGGCGTCGCGCGTGCCGAAGCTGCCGTCGTCGATGAGCGTGAGCAGGCGCGCGAGCGCGCGCCGGTCGCCGGCGAGCGCCCGCTGGACGAGCGCCGCGGCACGGTCTCGCCCCACCGTCACACGATCACGAGGGGCTGGCCGAATCCGAGGTCGCGGCGCAGGCGCGTGCAGATCTCCTCGTTCGTCAGGCCGGCACGCGCGCCGTCGACGACGGCGCCGAAAACGTTGCCGCTCTCGCTGTCGGCCGCCCGCGTGAGGTCGTCGAGCGCCTTGGCGACCACCGCGCCCGAGCGAGCCGCCTTCGACGCTTGGAAGTCGTCGAGGTGGCGCCGCATCGCCGCCACATCGGGCCGCTCGACGGGAGGCCGGTTCGCCGCGTCGTCGTCGGCCTGGTACTTGTTGACGCCGACGATCACCTGTTCGCCCGACTCGACGCGGCGCTGGAAGCGCATCGCCGAGGCGCCGATCATGCGTTGCACCAGTCCGGTCTCGACGGCCTCGTACATGCCGCCGGCCTCGTCCACGGTCTTCATGATGGCGACGATCTTCTCTTCGATCGCATCGGTAAGCGATTCGACGTAGAACGAGCCGCCGAGCGGGTCGATCACGTCGGTGAGGTGCGCTTCCTCGCGCAGGATGTTCTGCGTCGCGACCGCGATGCGGGCGCCGGCCTCGCTGGGGGTCGCGTAGGCTTCGTCGTAGGCGTCGGTGTGAAGCGACTGCAGGCCGCCGAAGATGCCGGCCATCGCCTGCGCGGTCACGCGCGCGATGTTGTTAAGCGGCTGCTGGCGCGTCAGGTCGACGCCCGAGGTCTGGGCGTGGAACTTGAACCGCCACGACTTTTCGTCCTTGGCGCCGAGGCGCTCGCGTGCAATCCGGGCCCAAATGCGCCGGCCGGCGCGGAACTTGGCGATCTCCTCGAAGAAGCTCAGCGAGATGTCGAAGAAGAAGGTGAAGCGCGGCAGGAACTCGTCGGGGTCCATGCCGCGGGCGATGCAGTCCTCGGCGTTCTGCACCGCGCTCGAGAGCGTGAACGCCATCGCCTCGGCAGGCGTCGCGCCGGCCTGCTGCATGTGCTGGCCGACCACCGACATCGGGTTCCAGCGGGGCACGAACTGTCGGCAGAACGCGATGTGATCCATCAACACGCGCCGGGCGCCCGGCAGCGAGAGCCGGTAAAACATGTGGTTGGCGACGTAGTGCGAGAGGTAGTCGCTCTGGTTCGAGGTGCCGGTGACGCGCTTCCAGTCCGTGCCGCGCCGCTCGGCGGCCACGAGCATGAACGCGAGCAGCGTAAACGGCGACGGGTCGTTGAGCGCGCACGAGATCTCGCCGAGGTCGACCCCCTCGAGACAGCGGTCCATGTGGTCGGCGTTGTTGACGACCGCGCCGCAGGTGCCGAGCAGCTCGGGCTCGACCGAGTCCATGTCGAAGCCGCGGTAGACCGAATTGCACGGGATCAGCGAGACCGCGCTCGCGCCGCGCGCCAGCAGGCCGCGCAGGCGTTCGTTGTAGTCGGCCGGCGTGCCGAGGCCGACGAGCTGGCGCTGCGTCCAGGTGCGGCCGCGGTGCATGGAGGCGTAGATGCCCCGCGTGTAGTCAGGCTGGCCGGGGTAGCCGAGCGCCCCGTCGCCGCCGGCCGCGGCGCGATCGGCGCCGGTGTAGAGCGGCTGGATCGGGATGCCGGAGACGTTGGCGATCGCGCAGTCGTCGCCGACGCCTTCCCTGAATTCACGCTGCCAGCGCTGTTGAGACGGCGTCGTATCGGCGAGGAGATGCGGTTCGATCGGCTTGTTCATGTCGAGTTCTCCGCGTCGGCGCTGGCTCCGGCGCGCCGCGCCTCGCGCGCGTACTCGTGGATGCGGGTGGTGATGTCGTCCATCGTGCTGCCGGGGTGAAACACTTCGCGCACGCCGGCCTCGAGAAGCCGCTTCTCCTCGTTGTCGGGGACGATGCCGCCGACGATGACGCGCACATTGGCCAGGCCGGCCTCGCGCAGCGCCGTCATCAGCTTGGGGACGATCAGGTGGTCAGTCGCGAGCGACGAGATGCCGACGACGTCGACGTCTTCTTCCATCGCCAGCTTCACCACCGCGGGAATGCTTTGCCACGGCGGCGTGTAGATCACCTCCATTCCGGCATCGCGGCAGGCCGCGGCGACGATGCGGCTGCCGCGGTCGTGACCGTCGAGGCCGATCTTGGTGACCAGCACGCGTGGACGGAAATTCTCGGCGTCGGTCATGCGGTCTCCTTGGCGGCGACGCTCGCCTTCAGCAGGCCGACGAAGCGGCGCGCGATCTTCTCGGGCGTCGCGCCGCGGCCGGCGCGATACCACGTCTGGCTCCAGTTGAGGGCGCCGACCAGCATCAGACGCAGCATCGTGCGGTCGGTCGGACTCGCCAGCGGCAGCGCCGTGACAAGGCGCGCGAAGCGCTTCTCGTACGAATCGCGCAGGGCGATCAGCTCGGCCTCGGCGGCGGGCGCGTCACTCGGCCGAACGCGGATGACGACCTGCGAGTAGTCGGTCTGGTCGAGCAGCGAGACGAGATGGGCGACGCAGCCGGCCTCGAGCCGCTGCCACGGGTCGTCGAGCGGGGCGATGGCAGCGTCGACGGCGGCTCCGATCCGCCCGATGCCTTCCTTGTAGACGGCGGTGAGCAGCGCTTCCTTGGTCTCGAAATGGCAGTAGAGCGAGCCCGGCAGCATGCCGACCGGCTCGACGATGTCGCGCACGGTCGCGGCCGCGAAGCCGCGTTGCGCGAATGCTCGCGCGGCCTCGTCGAGCAGGCGCGGCAGCCGGCTCGACGCACGCCTGGCCGGCACGGCCGGGCGAGGGCGCCGGGATGCGGCGGGGTCGACGGCAGTTGCGCGCATGAGTCATTAGAAAGACAAACAATTGTTTGGTCAAGCGCATTTGGCAGCGACGTCGATTCGTCAGGGGCACGCGCGACCAGGCGTGGAGAATCGCGCCACCGCGCAGTACGGCGGCGGAAGTTCACCGGCCTCGAAGGACTGCGCGCCGTGCGTGGCCGCCGTCAGCCGCGCGGCGGGTTGCTCACGCCGGAGGCGACATGCCCCGAAGGCACGTGGACCGAGGCGTTCTCGATGTGCCCAGTCTGGTCGTCGAAGAAGAAGTCGGGCTCGAACTCGCGCAGGAACTCGCCCTTCTGCAGCCCGCCCAGAAACATGGCCTCGTCGATCTCGACATTCCACTCCATCAGGGTGCGGATCGCGCGCTCGTGCGCCGGGGCGCTGCGTGCGGTGACGAGCGCGGTGCGGACGCGCATGCCGTGGACGCGCTCGTGCTGCAGCCGCTGCAGGGCCTGCAGGAGCGGCTTGAATGGGCCGGCAGCGAGCGGCGTCTCCGCCTGCGCCCGCTCGTGCGCCTGGAATGCGTCGAGGCCGCTTTCCTGGAACACGCGCTCGGCTTCGTCCGAGAACAGCACGGCGTCGCCGTCGAAGGCGATGCGCACTTCCTGCGGGTGCGCGTCGGAAGCGCGTGCAGAGTGCGGGTATACGCGCGCTGCCGGCACGCCGACCTCGAGCGCCGAGCGGACGTCGGCTTCGTTCGCCGACAGGAACAGGTTGGCGGCGAGCGGCTTCAGGTAGCGCCACGGCGTGCCGCCGCGCGTGAATACGCCGCGCTGGATCGGCATGCCGTAGGCCTGCGCCGAGCGGAACACGCGCATTCCCGAGACTGGATCGTTGCGCGAGAGGATGACGACCTCGACGCGCTGCGCGGTCGGCTCGTTGAAGGCGAGGAGCTTTTGCACCAGCGAGAACGCGACGCCTGGTTTGGCCGCGCTGTCGATGCGCTCGAGCTGGAGCTGCATATAGGCGCGGTCGTCGTTGGTTTCGAAATGTTCGTTCTCCTCTTCGAAGTCGAAGAGAGCCCTGGACGAGATCGCCACGACGAGTTGACCGGCGAGGGAGGCGGCCATGGGGCGATGATACGAGGCGACTAGCGCGTCACGGTCTCCGGACTGGATTGCTCCCTCCCCGTTTCGCTCCCCTCCCTCCGAGAGGGCGGGGCGGACTCCCTCGAAGTCCATTGCGAGAGCCCGCGTTACTTGACGAAGCTGTTCAACTGAATGATCGGAAGAAGCACCGCGAGAACGATAAGCATGACCACTCCACCCATGCCGACGATGAGCAGCGGCTCGAGGATCGTCGCCATCTGCAGCGCGCGCCGCTGCACCTCGCCGGCGAGCTGCCTGGCCGCGCGGTCAAGCATCTGGGGCAATTGGCCGGTCTGCTCGCCGAGGCGCGCGAACATCGCCAGGATGCCGGGAAAGCGCTTCTTGCCCGCGAGTGCCGAGGCGAGCGGCGCGCCTTCGCGCACCTGCACCAGCGCGTCCATCGCATCGGCGCGCATGGCGCGGTTCGAGAGCGTTTCGGCCGCGGCCTGCAGCGCCTTCAGGATCGGCACGCCGGAGCCGGCGAGCATCGCCAGCGTGCCGGCGAAGCGCGCCGCGTTGTAGCCGCGGGCGAGCCTGCCGATCAGCGGCAAGCCGAGAAAGCCGGCGTCGAAGCGCTCCCGGAAGGGCTCGTTGCGCAGCGCGAAGACGAGCGCCGTACCGCCGCCGATGAGCAGAAGAAGAACCAGCCAGCCATAGCCGCGCAGGAAATCGCTGAACGCCATCATGCCGATCGTCAGCAGCGGCAGCGATCGCTTCGAGCTCGTGAACACCGTCGCCACCTGCGGCACGACGTAGGTGACGAGGAAGACGACGATCACGACCGCGATCACCGAGACGATCGCCGGGTAGAGCGTCGCGCCGATCAGGCGCCCTTTGAGCTCCTGTCGCGCCTCGAGGTCGTCGGCGAGCCGCTCGAGCACGCCGCCAAGCGCGCCGCTCTGCTCGCCGGCGGCGACGACGCCGCGGTAGACGTCGTCGAACTCGCGTGGCGCGCTGCCCAGCGCGCGCGCGAACGGCGCGCCGGCATTGACCTCGCTGCGCAGGTGGGCGACGAGCTCGCGCTGGCGCGTGTCCTCGGCCTCGTCGGCGAGCGCGGTCAGCGCTCGCTCGAGCGGCAATCCCGAGCCGACCAGGCCGGCGAGCTGCCGCGTCCAGACCGCGAGCGCCGTGGCGTTGAACACCTTGCGGGTGAAGCTAAAGCCGGCCGGCGAGGTGCCCGCGGAGACGACCTGCGTCACCGCCAGCGGCACGAGCGCCTGCGCGCGCAGCTGCGACCGGGCGGCTCGCGAGTTGTCGGCGTCGACCAGTCCGCTCTGCGACTTGCCGGCGGCGTCGAGCGCCTCGAAGCGATAGGCAGGCATGTCGCTGACGCCCTACTCGCGCGTTACGCGAACGACTTCCTCGATCGACGTGATCCCTTCGCCGACGAGGCGCTCGCCGTCCTCGCGCATCGAGGTCAGCCCCGCCAAGTGCGCGGCGGATGCGATCTTCGCCTCGGCGGCACGGCCGTGGATGAGGGCGCGGATCTCGTCGTCGACGTCCATCAGCTCGTAGACCCCGGTGCGGCCCTTGTAGCCGGTCATCGCGCACGCCGGGCAGCCGACCGGATGCCAGTGGCCTCGTGCGTCGACCTTGCGACAGGCCAAACAGAGCTTGCGCACCAGCCGCTGCGCCAGCACGCCGATCAGGCTCGACGAGAGCAGGAACGGCTCGACGCCCATGTCGATCATCCGCGTCACCGTGCTCGGCGCGTCGTTGGTGTGGACGGTGGCCAGCACCAGGTGGCCGGTGAGCGAGGCCTGGATCGCGATCTGCGCCGTCTCGTAGTCGCGGATCTCGCCGATCATGATCACGTCCGGGTCCTGGCGCAGGATTGCGCGCTGCGCCTTGGCGAAGGTGTGGTCGATCTTGGAGTTGACCTGCGTCTGGCCGATGCCGGCGAGCTCGTACTCGACCGGGTCCTCGACGGTGAGGATATTGGTGCCGGCGGTGTCGACGCGGCCGAGCGAGGCGTAGAGCGTCGTCGTCTTGCCCGAGCCGGTCGGGCCGGTGACGAGGATGATGCCGTGCGGCTGCTTGATCAGATCGTCGAACTTCCTCAGCGTCTCGCCGCTCATGCCGAGACCCTCGAGCGTGAACTTCGATTCGGCCTTGTCGAGCAGGCGCAGCACGGCGCGCTCGCCGTGCGCCGACGGCAGCGTCGAGACGCGGACGTCGACGGCGCGGCCGCCGATGCGCAGCGAGATGCGGCCGTCCTGCGGCAGACGGCGCTCGGCGATGTCGAGCTCGGCCATGATCTTCAGGCGCGAGATCAGCGCCGCGTGCAGGGCGCGATTCGGCTGTACAACCTCGCGCAGCGTGCCGTCGACGCGAAAGCGCACCGAGCTCGAGCGCTCGTAGGGCTCGATGTGGATGTCGCTCGCGCCGTCCTTCGCCGCCTGCGTCAGCAGCGCGTTGAGCATGCGGATGATCGGCGCGTCGTTGCTGGCCTCGAGCAGGTCCTCGATCGCCGGCAGCTCCTGCATCATTCGTGACAGGTCCACGGCGCTCTCCACCTCGCCGATCACGACGGCGGCGCTCGACTCGCCACCGGCATAGGCGGCAGCGATGCGGCCGACCAGCGTGCTCGCGGGCTCGCTCTCGAACGAATCGACGTCGAACAGGCGGAGCACCTCCGAGAGCGCCGGCAGGCCGACGGTCTCGGGTGCCCAGAGGACAAGGCGGCGCCGTCGTCCTCGAGGAGGACGGTGTGCGCTTTCGCGAAGGCGTACGGCAGCGGATGGCGGTTGCCCATGCGGGAACCTAGCGCGGCGCGGACGCGGGCACGGACGGCACCGGCGCGATGACGGGCGCCGGCACGATGATCAGCGGCGGCAGAGGTGCGGGCGGATCGCTCGCCGCCGGCGCTGGTTTGCGCAGCACGCCGGGCTCGGTGCCGGGCGAAGTCTGCACCGGCGAGATCGGCGTGTCGGTCCGGTCGATGCGGCGGATCGGCGGCACCACCGGCGACTCGCCGACCGGTATGAGGATGTTCGGCGTCGGCTGCATGTCCTTCTGAAACGAGCGGATCTGCTCGTAGCGATCGATGGAGACGCGATCGGTGGTCTCGGCGTCGCGCATGACGGTCGGACGCAGGAAGACCATCAGGTTGGTGCGCGTCTTCGAGCGGCTCTGGCTGCGGAATAGCGCGCCGAGGTACGGGATGTCCCCGAGGAGCGGCACCTTCGAGGTGTCGTCGGTGTAGCGGTCCTCGATCAGGCCGCCGAGCACGAGGATCTGGCCGTCCTCGACCACCACGTTGGATTCGATCGAGCGCTTGTTGGTGGTCGGCCCGGCGTTGGCGGTGCCGGTCGCCTGCGCGATCACGCTCGACGATTCCTGGAAGATCGCCATGCGGATCGTCCCGTCCTCGCCGATCTGCGGCCGGATGCGCAGCGTGATGCCGACGTCCTTGCGCTCGATCGTCTGGAACGGGTTCACCGCGGCGGTGCCGGTCTGCGTGAACTGGCCGGTCACGAACGGCACGTTGCTGCCAACGATGATCTTGGCCTCTTCGTTGTCGAGCGTCACCAGGTTCGGCGTCGACGTGATGTTGGTATTCGCCTGCGACTGCAGGAATTGCGCGATCGAAGAGAGCCCGTAGATGCCGCCGTAGTTGCGGATCAGGCCAATGTTGAAGCCGCTCGACAGGGTCGCCGCGGCGGCTCCGGCAGCGGCAGCACCCTGTGCTACGGCAGTCGTCAGCGGCAGGATGTTGTTGGTGCTGACGTTGCCGGCGCTCGTCGAGAAATTGGTGCCGCCGAGAATCGTGTTCTTGTTGCCCCGGCCGCCGATCAGGCCCTGCCACTGGAAGCCGAAGTCGGCCTCGTTGGTGCCCGACACCTCGACGATCATGCTTTCGATGTAAACCTGCGCGCGCCGGCCGTCGAGCTGGTCGATCATCGCCCGCACCTGCCGGTAGAGCGGCTCGGGGGCGGTGATGATGAGCGAATTGGTTGCCGGATCGGCCTGGATGAAGCCGCCGGTCGACGGGCCCGCCGAAGGCGTGATCGGCGCCGTCGCCGCGGTCGTCGCGCCGGTGCTTGCCGTGCCGGCGGTGCCGGCCGGGTTCACGCCGAGCGGCGACGTCGACGTCGTGCTGCCGCCGCCGGCGTTGCCGCTGCCTCCTGCCGCGGCACCGAAGGCAGCGCGCAGGACGGTGGCCAGCTTGGTGGAGTCGGCGTTTTTCAAATGGACGACCCAGATGTTGCCCGTTGCGGCCTGTCCCTGCGGGGCCAGGTCGAGCTTGGCCACCAGCGCGCGGATGCTCGACATGCGCGCTGGGTTCGGGCTGCGCACGATCAGCGAATTGCTGCGCGCGTCGATCAGGACCTGCGGCGGGGTAAGCGTCGCGGCGCCGCCGGCGCCCAGGGCAACGGCACCCTGCGGCGCGTCGGTCAGCCGCTGGATCAGCGGCGCGATGTCGGACGCGACCGCGTAGCGCAGCGGGATCACCTCGACGTCGCCGCTCGCCGGCACGTCCATCGCCGCGATTATTTTGCCGATCCGCTGCAGGTTGTCGGCGTAGTCGGTAATGACGAGCGTGTTGTTGCCGGGATTGGCGTTGATCGTGTTGTTCGGGCTGATCAGCGGCCTCAGCACCGGCACCAGGTTGTTGGCGTTCTCGTGGTTGAGGCGAAAGATCTGGGTCAAGATCTGGTCGCCCCGGCGACCCGCTGCGCCGATCGCGACCGTGCCGGTTTGCAGCTTGGCGTCGGCCTCGGGAACGATCTTGTACAGGCCGTTGACCTCGACCACCGTGAAGCCGAGCCCGCGCAAAGCGGCAAGGAAGTTGAAGTAGGCGTCGCGCGGCGTCAGCGGCTCTTCGCTGTAAAGCGTGATCGTGCCGCGAACGCGCGGATCGACGACGAACTGCTGGCGCAGGATCGCCGACATCGCGCGGGCGACGCCCTCAATCTCTGCGTTGACGAAGTTGAGGGTCACCGGCTCGCCGCGAAACCGCGCCGCCCCGGCGGTCTGCGCGAAAGCGTCGCGCATCGGCATGGAGCCGGCGAGCAGCGCGGTTGCCATGGCCGTGGCGCCGAGCTTGCGGCGCCAGGTCGTGCGCGAGGCGCAGGGTTCGGTCATTCTCATCCGATCGAAATGATCGACCGCGCGCCATCGCGCCGGCCGATGATGTTGAGAAGGTTCGACAGCGCCGCCTCGTCGACCGTCGCGGCTCGCGCCTCGCCGCGGAACTTGACGCCGCCGGGACCCCAGGTGCCGCTGCCGTTGAGCTGCAGGGGGCCGTCCTGGGTGGTGACGGACAGCAGCGTCGCACCGTTGGTTCCGCCGCCGCCGGTCAGCGAGATCTTGTAGCTGCCGAGCGTGTCGAGCGTTGTCAGCCGCGACGATACGCCCTCGAGGGCGAGGTCGACCCGGCCTTCGAGGCGCCAACGCCCTTCGACGGACTCGATCGTCACGCCGGGCGAGAGCAGGCGAAAGCTGCCACCGAGCTGAAGGGTGTTCCACGGCGTACCGAGGCCACCAAGCCAGGCGCTCGGCCACTGGCCGACCCAGTCGGTGCGAGGCACGAGCGTCGCCCGCACTCGCCCGAGGCCGGGCCGGATCTGGATCGTCGCGGTGCCGTTGATGCAGCACTCTTGCCGCGCGGCGAGGTCGACGCCGTACCAGCGCGGCGCCAGCGTCCATTCGAGCCGGCCGGGCAGCACGCTCGCGTCGCGGCTGTCCGGGCCGCCGGCGAGGACCGCGACGGCGCTGCCCGACCAAACCGTGCCGCGGGTGTCGGCGAGAACGAGCCGACCTCCCGTGGCCGAGGCGATCGCGCTCGCCAGCCAGGACGCTGGCGCGAACAGCACGACGCCGGCGAGCGCGCCGACGATGGCGCCGGCGACTGCCCAACGCACCGCCGCACCGCGCGCGTCAACCCACGCCTGCTCGGCCAGCGTCGATTCGCTCCACCCCGTCGAGGCGACGGTCGGCGACCACAGCTGGCGGTTGCGTTTCTTGCGGATCACGGCGTGCCCGCCAGGGTGATCGAGATCGAGCCGCTGTAGCCGGATGCTCCCTTCAGCAACTGGGCTTCGACCGGGCGCGCGCGCGCCGCGCTGCGCACTTCGACGAGCCAGTTGCGCAGGGCTTCGAAGGCGACGCCGGAGAAGGTCAGCACGGCGCGGTCGCCCTGTAGGGCGATCTTGCCCTTTCCGCCGAGCCGTTCCGTCGCCGCGCGAACGGCCTCGGTCGCCTGCGCCGGCGGCACCGGCGAGGCCGAGCGCAGCGTCGCGCTCTCGAGCGCAGCGAGCTGCATCTGCTGCCATTGCAAGTCGAGGCGATCGAGCTCGGCGGGGGTCTCGTGCAACGTCCTGAGCGCCGGCTGGACCGCGATCATCCAGACGACGAGGATGGCGAGCGCGAGCGCTCCGGCGGCGATCAGCTGACGCTCGCGCGGCGCCCGCGCACGCCAAAACTGGCCGGCCTGCTGGCGCGCTGCCGCCGCGGCGGGCGGAAGGGACGCCGCGCTGTCGGTGCTCATGCGGCGCCTCCGCTTCGGGTGCGGGTCAGGACGAGCCGGCCTTCGTTGGTGTCGACGCGAACGCCGGCCGGCCGCAGCACCGAGCGGAACTGCTCGATCTGCGCGTCGCTCCAGCCATTCGCCGCCAGGGTCAGCTTGCCGGCCTCGTAGCGAACCGTCTCGACCGGTGGGCGTTCGCCCGGCCACGCCGCGGCGGCGGCCTGCAGCATCGGCTCGAGGTCGCTGTCGCCGGCCTTGCCGGCGAGCGTGCGCAGCGCCTGCGTCTCGCGCAGCATGACGGCGGCCGGGTCGCGCTGGACGTCGCCGTCGGCGACGCGTGGGAAGGTCTTCTTGACGAGCTCCTGGATGGCAGCGCGCCGCGATTCGACGGCGCTCTTCTGATACCAGGCCCAGACGTTGATTCCGACGATCTGCGCCAGCACGAGCAGGGCCAGGCCGATGCGCACCGGTCGCCAGGCCGGGCTCATCGCCTGGCGCGCCCAGTCGCCGATGGCGCGTGCGCCCCGGGTGCGGCGCGCGAGGTCGAACTGGCGCAGGTTCCAGAGGCTGCGCCCGGCCTGGAGCAGCCGCTGCTCAATAGGCATGACGTTGACGGGCGCGCCGAGCCAGCGCTCGGCTGCGGCCGCCGCCATCGGCGCCGCCGTCCAGCGCGTCGCCGGCGGTGCCGGCTGCGGCACCAGGGCGCGTGCCAGGCCGCCCTCGAGGCGAACCGTGGCCACGCCTTCGACGCTTGCCCAAGTGATGACCGCGCCCTCTACGCTGCCGACGCCGGAAGACGGTGCGTGGAAGTGACCCGCCGGGGGGTCATCGGGCCAGGCCATCGGCACGACGCGGTCGACGAACACGCCGGCTTTCTGCAAAGCGGCGAGCTCGTCCTGCAGCCATGCCTTGTCGACGGCGGCGACCCAAGTCGGCTGGCCGGCAGCGGGGAGCGGCGCCACGGCGAGGTGAACCGTCTCAGCGTCCTCGAGGAGGGCCTCTTCGAGAACGCCGACGAGCGCCGGGCGCAAGCGCGCGGCGGGCGCCTTGGGCAGGGTGATGCGATGCCAGCTGACGTCGGCTTCCTGAACCACGGCGATGATGACCGGTCGGGTCGGCAGCAGCGCCGCGGCCGCATGACCCTGGGCGTCGACATCGATGCCGTCGTCGCTGGTCACGTAGGCGTACTCGCGACGGCGCGACGCGCTGGCGCCCGGCTCTTCGGCGGCACCGGCGCGCAGGCGTCGACGTTCGGGCAACTGGATGACGAGGGTGGACATCGGTTAGGCGAGGGCGGCCCGATTTTAGGGACGTGGAGGAAGCGAGCCCTTGGCAATCAAGGACTTAGCAGGAGATCTTGCAGCGAAATGGCTGCACTGGTTCTCGAATTGCAAACCTTTAGGACCCCGCGGCGTCTCGGGCGGAGACGCGTTCGCGCTGGAGGACCCGCACGTCGAGACCGTGCCGCCGAACCAGCGATCGCTGCTCGAGCACGACGTCGCCGAGGCGCAGACGCCCGCGCACCTCGAAGAAATTCGAACCCACCGCGAGTCGCGCGAGGGCATCGGGAGCGAGCCCGGGAGCGAGCGCGCCGATGTCGGCAGTCGACTTGAGCGGGACCCGCTGGCGCGACTGGACGATCCGCTCGGCCGTGGCGAGGTCGAGGCCCGCGATCGCAGCGACGAGCACCTCGCGCGGCGCCGTGTTGGCATTGACGTAAGCCTTCTCGGGCAGGATCGTGACGTAAGGCTCGAGCGTCCGCAGCGCTTCCGGATCGACGCCGAGCCAGGCGAGTTGGGCCACCGAGCGCGGCATGAGCGGCGGATCTTGGACGATGGGAAGGGGGGCGGTCGCGGCGCCGCTGGCGCCCTGTTGCGCGGGAACCGGGGGCGCGGCGTCATGCAGCCCGGTCGCGATCCGCGTCGCCACGTCGACCGAGACGCCGACGGTTTCGCAAAGCCGCTGCAAGACCGCCATCTCGACGGGATCGTAGCCGTTGCCGCCGGGGCTCAGCACGTTGGTGAGGTTGTAGCGCGCCGTCGCGTCGGTGATCACGCCGGACAGGAAGGCGTCCGGCGCATCCTCGGTGTTGTCCTTGTCGGCGGCGAGAAACGTCGACAGGCGCGCCTCCGCGAGCGGGACGGCCCAGGGCTCGCCCAGGTGGTCGACGCTGCCGTTCTTGGCGTCCTCGCGCAGGATGAGGCGGGCCCAGTCGAGCGCGCCGGCAAGGATCCAGGCCGACTGCGTTCGCGCCCGCTCGGCCGCCTCGACCTGGATCGCCCGCCACTGCTGCCAGACCATCGAGCCGGCGAGCGTCGCGACCAGCGCGACGATGATCATCGCGGTGAGCAGGGCAGCGCCGCGTTGGCCGCGCCGTCGGTCGGGGGGCGTGATACGCGTCACGGGGTAATCAGCGTGTCGCGAACGAGGCTGCCGGCCAGGCCGCTGCCCGGCGCGAAGCCGAGGACGACGCGGATGCCGAGCGGCAGGACCGTGGCCGGCGCCGTCGCCGATGCGGGGGCCGTGGCCGCGACGGGCGTGAACGCGGCGACGTCGCCCGTGGATTGGCAGTTGGCCCAGGCAGTGCCCTGGAAGAAGTAGACGTGCCATTCCTCGAGGCCGGTGAGGGCGCGCAACTGCCCGGTCTCGTTGCCCTGGAACTGCTGCGTGCGAAACCAGCTGTCCTGGAGGTTGCGCGTCGTCGTCACCGCGGGTCCCGCCCAGCGTTGCCACACCGCGCCTCGCGCGCCCGGCCGCAGCGACCAGGCGACGACCTGGAGGCCGCCTTCGGCACGGCGCACGATGCGAACGCTCTGGCCGTCGCAGCTGATGGTCGGCACCACCGGGGTTTCCTGGATCGATGCGAGATCTTGCTCCCACTGGGCGATGACCGTCTCGAGGCGGAGGACCTGCTCGAGGCGGACCTGGTTCGCGTCGCGCGTGCGCACGATGCCGTCGACGCCTTGCCAGGCCATGAGCGACATGATCGCCATGATGACCATGGCGACGAGCACCTCGATCAAGGTGAAGCCGCCAACGCTGTCGAGGCGCGCCATCATTGCCTCCCGACGATGGTCGAGAGGAGGAGGATCTGCCGGCCGTCGGCGTCGAGCATGCGCGCATCGACGCGGCGGAAGTTCGGGTTCGGCGTCGGCCGAACGATCTGCTTGCCGGCATAGGTGCGGCCGAGCTGGTCGCAGCTGAAGTCGCCGTCGCCGATGTCGGGGAACAGGTGCGAGAGCTTGATTCCGGTGAGGCGGTTGTCGGCGCACCACTGCGCTGCCGTCACCTCGGCCAGGCGCGCGGTGTTGAAGGTCAGCGAGCCCGCGGCCTTGATGCCGGCGCCGAGCGTGATGGCGACGATCGCCAGCGCGACCATCACCTCGATCAGAGTGAAACCGCGGCAGCGAGACTTCACCGCGCAGCGCCGGCGTTGTCGCTGACGACGAAGGGGCCGATGCCGTCGGTCGTGAGCGTCAGGCGCTGGTCGTCGAGACGCAGCAGGATTCGTTGCTCGCCGATCAGCGGCTCCGGGCCGAGGACGATCGCCCGCGCGCCGATCACCTGCGCCGAAGTGCTCGCGTCGAGCCATCGCGTCGGCAGCGCCGGACTGGTGGCGAGGCCGACAAAGCGAAAGCCGCTGCCGTCGGCCTGCTCTGTGAGCGGCTCCCAGCGGGCCGATAGCCCCGACGCGCGCGCCTCGGCGCGTGCGGATTCCAGGAGCGAGGCCAGGCGTGTCGCCTCATGCTCAAGCTTCGATGCCGCGGGGTCGCGCAAGGCGAGGCTGGCGACGCCGGTGGCGATGGCGATGATGGCGACCACCACCATCAGCTCGATCAAGGTGAATCCGCGACCACGCAACGGCCCGATCGGCACTGAACCGGACCGCCCCGGCGGGGTCGGCCCCTCCCTCTCGGAGGGAGGCGAGCGAAGCGGGGCGGGAGCAGCCCTGTCCCCCTCCTGCGAGGAGGGCGCGGCCCTACTCCCAGGAGCCGATGTCGGCATTCTTGCCTTCGCCCCCGGCCGCGCCATCGGCGCCGAAGCTGTAGACGTCGATCTCGCCTTTCAGCCCCGGGTTGGCGAACTGGTACGGATGCTTCCAGGGGTCGCTCGGCAGCTTGTCGAGGTACGGCCGCCAGTTGGGCGGAATCGGACCGACCGTCGGCTTGGCGACCAGTGCCTGCAGTCCCTGCTCACCGCTCGGGTAACGCAGGTTGTCGAGCTTGTAAAGCTTGAGCGCCTGCATCAGGTTGTTGACATCGGTGCGTGCTGCGGTGACGCGCGCGTCGTCGGCGCGGTCGAGCATGTTGGGAACGATCAGCGCGGCGAGGACACCGATGATGACGAGCACCACCATCAGCTCGATCAGCGTGAAGCCGCGGCTGAGGATTCGGCGGCAGTGGCGAGAAGGCATCGACATCGTCCCGTGCGGTTCTACCGCTCCGACGCCCGGAGGCGCAAAGCGTTCCATGATAATCGCCGCATGTTCGCCCGACTGTCAGCGTTCGTGATCTGGTCGCTCGTCGCCGCCACCGCGGTGTTCTGGGCCCTGCGCCTGGCCGCCAGCCCGGCGCCGGTGCCGCCCTATGCGGTGGCCGTCGGCAGTTCGGTGGCGGTGCGCGGCGACCTCTCGCGTCTGTTCGGCGCGCCGCAGCGAGCGAGCGTCGTCGCCCAGGGCGCGCCGGAGGCGCCGTCTCGCTTCAAGCTCGTCGGCGTGATGGCGCCGCGCTCGAGCGCGGCCCAGGCCGAACCCGGTCACGGCCTGGCGCTCATCGCCGTCGACGGCAAGCCGGCCAAGGCTTATGCGGTCGGTGCCCGCGTCGACAGCGATCTCGTCCTGCAGTCGGTCGGCCTCCGCACGGCGGCGATCGGTCCGGTACGAGGCGCGCGCAGCGTCCTTCTCGAGCTTCCCGCTCTGGCGGCCCCGAACTCGGGCGTCCTGCCGCCGGTCGGCATGGTGGCCCCTGTGCCCGCTGCGACGACGGCGCGCGGGCAGAGCGCCGCGCAGACAATGGCCGTGCAAGGCGCGCCCGTGCCGAGCGCCCTACCGGGCGGGGCGCCAGCGCTCGGCCCGCCGCAAGCGCCGATCCTGCAGGCCGACCCGTCGGCTCCTGGCGGGTTGCCGCTGCCGGTACCCGGCATGCCGATGCCGGGCGGCGTTAATACCCGGTAGCGTTCGAATCGCTCAGGCGAGGAAGAGCCGGTAAGCCGGGTTCGCGGTTTCGTCGGCGCACGGGTAGGCGAGCGTCGCGAGGAAGTCGCGAAAGCGCTCCTCGTCGGCGGGCGGCACCTGGATGCCGACCAGGATCCGACCGTAGTCGGCACCCTGGTTGCGGTAGTGGAACAGGCTGATGTTCCAGCTCACCGGCATGCTCGACAGGAAGCGCATCAGCGCCCCCGGCCGTTCCGGGAACACGAAGCGATAGAGGCGCTCGTCGCGCGCGAGCGGGCTGCGGCCGCCGACCATGTGGCGCACGTGCTCCTTGGCGAGCTCGTCGCCGGTGAGGTCGACGGCGGCGAAGCCGTGGCTCTCGAACTCTCGCGCGAGCAGCGCCGATTCGGCGCGGTCGATCGTCGCGATGCCGACCAGGATGTGGGCGACCGACGCTTCCGAGATCCGGTAGTTGAACTCTGTGACCGCGCGCGGTCCGATCAGTTCGCAAAAGCGGCGAAAGCTGCCGCGCTGCTCGGGGATGGTCACGGCGAACAGCGCCTCCCGCTCCTCGCCCACCTCGGCGCGCTCGGCGATGAAACGCAGCCGATCGAAGTTCATGTTCGCGCCGCAGGTGATTGCGACGTAGGTCTCGCCGCGCGTCCCGTGAGTGTGGACGTACTGCTTGATGGCGGCGACGCCGAGCGCGCCGGCCGGCTCGAGGATGCTTCGCGTGTCCTCGAACACGTCCTTGATCGCCGCGCACGCGGCGTCGGTGTCGACGACGACCCACTCGTCGACGAGCTCGCGGGCGAGGCGAAAGGTCTCCGCGCCGACCCGCTTCACGGCGGTGCCGTCGGAGAAGAGCCCGACGTCGGCGAGCTCGACGCGCTCGCCGGCCTCGATCGAGCGCAGCATGGCGTCGGAATCGTTCATCTGGACGCCGACGATCCGGATCTCGGGTCGCACCGCCTTGACAAAGGCGGCGATGCCCGAGATCAGGCCGCCACCGCCCACGGCGACGAAGATCGCGTCGATCGGACCCTGATGCTGGCGCAGGATCTCCATCGCGACGGTCCCCTGGCCCGCGATCACGTCGGGATCGTCGAACGGATGAACGAACGTGAGGCCGCGCTCGGTTTCCAGCGTTGCGGCTTTGGCGTGCGCATCGGAATAGCTGTCGCCGAAGAGCACGACCTCGGCACCGAGTGCGCGGACGGCGTCGACCTTGAGCGTCGGCGTCGTCGTCGGCATCACGACGAGCGCGTGGCAGCCGAGGCGGCGCGCGGCGAGCGCGACGCCCTGGGCATGATTTCCCGCCGAGGCGCAGATCACACCGCGCGCCAGCGCCACCGGCAACAGGTGAGCCATCTTGTTGTAGGCGCCCCGCAGCTTGAAACTGAAGACCGGCTGGGTGTCCTCGCGCTTGAAGTAGACGAGATTGTCGAGCCGCGCCGAGAGGGCGGGCGCAGCGTCGAGCGCGGACTCGATCGCGACGTCGTAGACGCGCGCCGTGAGGATCTTCTGCAGGTAGCCCGCGAGCTCGATCGTGCGGTTCCGCGTGCTGGTTCGGGCGTTTGTCGCCATGCCTCTTGTGGTCTCCGGCGGCAGACGATTGCGGCAGCGCATCATACGCGCGAGCGTCCTGTCGCCGAGCAGCGGACGACCGGATCGATCCCCAGAAAAAAAGCCCAAGGCGTTGCCGCCTTGGGCTGAATCCACCAATGAAGGAGGTGGAGGAGACAATCGGCTCGATCCGCTTCGCGTCGGCGTTCGGCGCGCCAAGCGGCATCGACTGAAATCCAGTGTAGGGTGTTTTTTGCTGCACTGCAATATCGGAGCGGAAGAATGGAATGCACGATCGATTGGCTGGCCGCGAACGGGATGGCGTTCAGCGCCGAGACCGGCAGCGGCCACCTGCTGACGATGGACGGCGCGGCCGACGGCGGCGGCCGCAATCTCGCGCCGCGACCGATGGAAACGGTGCTCGCCGGCAGCGGCGCGTGCGCGGCCTACGACGTTGTCCTGATTCTCAAGCGCGGTCGGCACCCGATTCGGAGTTGTCGCGTCAAGGTGACCTCGGAGCGCGCACCCGAAGATCCCAAGGTGTTCACCAAGATCCACCTTCATTTCCTGGTCGGCGGCATCGACCTGAAGGCGGCGGCGGTCGAGCGCGCCATCGCGCTCTCGCACGACCGCTACTGCTCGGCCACCGTCATGCTCGCCAAGACTGCTGCGGTGACGACCAGCTACGAGCTCGTCGCCTGCGGCGGGGATCAGACATAGTGAGCCGTCGTCGTCATCACCTTCGCAGCGGCGCGCATCGCCCAGCGTATCGGCGCCGGCAGGCGCGTCGCACCCGCCTGCTCGGCGGCCATCGCATGCGCCGCTTCGTCGGCCTTCATCTGGGAGACGATCGCCCGCGACGCCAGATCGTCTGCGGGGAGCCTCTCAAGGTGGACGTCGAGATGACGCTCGACCTGACGCTCGGTCTCGACCAGGAACCCCAGGCTCTGCGCGTCGCCCGCGCGCGAGGCGAGCAGGCCGATGCCGAATGCGCCAGCGAACCAGAGCGGGTTGAGGAGGCTCGGGCGAGCGCCGAGCTCGTCGAGCCGCTCGGCAGTCCACGCGAGGTGATCGGTCTCCTCGTCGGCGGCTTGCTCGAACTGCTGTCGCAGCGCAGGATCGGCCGTGGCGAGCGCCTGCGCCCGGTAGAGCGCCTGTGCGCAGACTTCACCGACGTGATTGACGCGCATCAGGGCACCCGCCAGGCGCCGCTCGGCGTCATTCAGCGGGACCGCAAGACGCGGGGCGGCGGGCTTCGGGCGCGCTGACTGGGGAGTCGTCGCCAGCGCCCGCAAGGCATGGTCAGCAACTGCGAGCACGCGGTCCAATGAGGAGAGTCTGATCGGGTTCATGTGACCGTCAGAATAGCCGCCCACGCCCAATACAAGCGGCGAATTCCTCGTTGTGCCAAGACAACATAAGGCCTTTTTTTGTTCGTCAAGGCTTTCCAGCCCTGGATCGCTCTGGTGCAATACATCCAACTTCCCGACAAGGGGGTTGTGCCTGATCTGCTCCAGCGCGGGTTTTCGGTGATCGGGACCTCTTTCAACCTAGGAGATAGTTGCAATGAAAAAATCTCTGCTCGCTCTCGCTGTATTGGGCGCTTATGCGGGCGTCGCGTCGGCTCAATCGTCGGTCACCCTCTACGGTACCGTGGACCTCAGTGGCAAGTACGTCAAGAACGACGGCCAAACTAAGCGTCTCAGCCTGGGCCGTGACGGCATCAACAGCAGTCAGTTGGGCTTCCGTGGCATCGAGGATCTCGGCGGCGGCCTGAAGGCCGGCTTCCTGCTGCTCTCCAGTGTCGGCGCGGATTCCGGCGACATCGGTGCCGGCCAATCGGCGGCCGGCTCGGGCAAGTTCTGGACGCGTCGTTCGACCGTCAGCCTGTACAGCAACGCCGGCGAGCTTCGCCTTGGCCGCGACTACACGCCGACGTTCTGGAACGACACGATCTTCGACGCGTTCGGCACCAACGGCCTGGGCGATTCGACCCACGTGCTGCAGATGGCGACGTCGACCTTCGTTCGCGCCGACAACTCGATCGGCTACTTCCTGCCGGCCAACATCGGCGGCTTCTACGGTCAGGCAATGGTCGCCGCGGCCGAGCCGGGCCAAGCCGGCCAGACCAGCAACAACGGACGCTACATCGGTGGTCGCATCGGCTTTGCCGCCGGTCCCTTCGATCTGGCCTTTGCCGTAGGACAGCAGCGCAACGTGACCTTCCCGGTGCTCGGCAATAACCAGAAGACCTACAACCTGGGCGGCTCCTACGACTTCGGCTTCCTGAAGCTGCTGGGCTATATCGATCGTGACACCGCCGACAACCGTCGCGAGACGCGCGGCTCGATCAGTGCCGTGGTGGCGATGGGCCAGGGCGAAATCCACGTCGGCTACGACCGGAGCAAGTTCCGCAACAGCATTCCGGCGGTGCCCACGACGAACACGATTTCTCAGATCAAGGCAACCTACCAGTACAACCTGTCCAAGCGGACGGCGATGTACGGGACGATCTCCGACCTCTCCAACGGAAATCTCTCCGCCGCTTCCATTGCGAGTGGCACCTCGAGCCCTGGGAATCCCACGCTCGGTGGCAAGTCGAAGGGCTTCGAGCTCGGCGTTCGTCACTTCTTCTGATCCGGCGCTCGCGCGAGCGGGCTTCCCGATCAGATTGAAAGGCCGCCTTCGGGCGGCCTTTTTCATGGGCACTCGCAGCGGCGATGCGGGCAATCCCTTTTGACGGCTGGCGTGCGGTTTGCTCTCATTGCGATGCGCACGGACGGCGCCGCGGAGGGTTGCGAGCCCGCCGCTGCGACGCTGGCATCGCCGGTCACCGTACCCGTCGGGCCGTGCCGGTTCATGAGGGTTTGGCTCGGGTCATGTTCGCTTTCGTTCTTCGCCGGCTCGTTCAAGCGGTTCTGGTCATGCTGACGGTGGCGTTCATCGCCTTCATGCTGTTCCAGTACGTTGGCGATCCTGTCACCAACCTCCTCGGCCAGGACGCGACACCGGAACAGCGGCGACAGTTGCGATCCGATCTCGGCCTGGACAGTCCCTTCCCAGTCCAGTTCGCCCGCTTCGTGGGCAACGCCGTACGCGGTGAATTCGGCCTGAGCCTGCGTCAGGGACGAAAGGTGTCGTCGCTGATCGTCGAGCGTCTGCCGGCGACGCTCGAGCTGACGATGCTCGCCGCGGTCATCGCCCTGGCGTTCGGCATTCCGATGGGCGTCTATTCGGCCTTGAAGCGCGGCACCTTCGTCTCGCAGGCGATGATGACGATCTCGTTGATCGGCGTCTCGCTGCCGACCTTCCTGATCGGCATCCTCCTGATCCTTTTTTTCGCCGTCACCCTCAAGTGGTTGCCGAGCTTCGGCCGCGGCGAGGTGGTCGCTTTCGGCCCGTGGACGACGGGGATGACGAGCGTCGACGGCTGGCGCCACCTCGTGCTGCCCGCGATCACGCTGGCGATCTTCCAGCTCACGCTCATCATGAGGCTGGTGCGTTCGGAGATGCTCGAGGTGCTGCGCGCCGACTACATCAAGTTCGCGCGTGCGCGCGGGCTTCCCGACCGGGCCGTCTACTTTCGCCACGCGCTGAAGAACACGCTCGTTCCGGTCATGACGATCACCGGCCTGCAGATCGGTGGCCTGATCGCCTTCGCGATCATCACGGAAACCGTATTCCAGTGGCCGGGGATGGGACTGCTCTTCATCCAGGCCGTGCAGTTCGCCGACATTCCGGTCATGGCCGCCTACCTGTGCCTGATCGCCCTCATCTTCGTCATCATCAATCTCGTCGTCGACCTGCTCTATTTCGCCGTCGACCCGCGGCTGCGCGTCGAGCGGTCGGCCGGCGCACACTGATTTCTCACAAGGAAAGTCACATGAAAAGAATCGTTCCCCTGCTGGCCGCCGCCCTCGCGCTCGCGGCGCCGCTCTCGCAGGCCGTGACCCTTCGCGTCGCCGATCAGGGCGACGTGCAGTCGATGGATCCGCATTCACTCAACGAGAGCCTGCAGCTGAGCTTCACCGGCAATGTCTACGAGTCGCTCGTCGAGCGCGACAAGAAGATGAATCTCACGCCGGCCCTAGCGACCAAGTGGACGCAGCAGAGCCCGACCGTCTGGCGCTTCGACCTGCGACCGAACGTGAAATTCCACGACGGCACGCCGTTCACCGCCGACGACGTGGTGTTCACGTTCAAGCGTGCCGCCGGCGAGGGCTCCGACATGAAGGGCTACACGAATCCGATCAAGGAAGTGCGCAAGGTCAGTGACCTCGCCGTCGAGATCGAGACGACGGCGCCCTATCCGATCCTGCCCGACACGCTCACGACACTGGCGATGATGAGCAAGAAATGGTGCGAGGACAACAAGGCCGAGCGCCCGGTCGATCGCCGCAAAGGAATCGAGAACACCGCCAGCTTCAAGGCCAACGGCACGGGGCCGTATCGTCTGAAGGAGCGCCAGCCTTCGGTGCGCACGGTGCTGGTCAAGAATTTCAACTGGTGGGGCAAGTCGGAAGGCAACGTCGACGAGGTCGTCTTCACGCCGATCGGCAACGACGCCACGCGCGTGGCGGCGTTGCTGTCCGGGGAGACCGACGTGATGGAGCCGGTGCCGCTGCAGGACGTCGAGCGGGTGAAGGCGGCCGGCATCGACGTGCTCCAGGGCCCCGAGCTGCGCACCATCTTCCTGGGTATGGATCAGAAGCGCGACGAGCTGCAATTCAGCAACGTCAAGGGCAAGAACCCGTTCAAGGATGTCCGCGTGCGCCGTGCCTTTTACCAGGCCATCGACGAAGAGACGATCAAGTCGCGCGTCATGCGAGGCGCAGCCCTGCCCACCGGCCTCATGGTTGGCGCGGCGGTTCGCGGCTTCCAGGCCGACATGAACAAGCGCCTGCCGTACGACGTCGAGGCGGCGAAAAAGCTGCTCGCCGAGGCCGGCTATCCGAACGGCTTCGAGGTCGGCATGAACTGTCCGAACGATCGCTACGTCAACGACGCGGCGATCTGCCAGGCCGTCGCTGCCAACCTTGCGCGCGTCGGTGTCAAGGTCAACCTGATGGCGGAGACGAAGGTCAGCTATTTCCCCAAGATCCTGCGCCGCGACACGAGCTTCTACCTGCTCGGCTGGACGCCGAGCACGGTCGACTCGCACGATACCCTTTCCTCGATCATGGCGACGCCGAACGAAAAGGGACAAGGCCAGTTCAACCTTGGCGCCTACAGCAATGCCAAGCTCGACGAGCTGGTCCTGAAGATCCAGTCCGAGACCGACCAGAAGAAACGCAACGAGATGATCCGTGAGGCGTTCAAGATCCACCAGGATGATGTCGGCCACATTCCGCTGCATCAGCAGGCGCTCGCCTGGGCGTCGAGCAAAAAGGTCGAGCTCACGCAGCTGCCGAATAACTACATGTACTTCAAGTGGATGACGGTGAAGTCCAAGTAGGCGCCACGGCGTCGATCTCCGCCGCCCCGGGGACTGTCGCGCCGCCGCGGCGCGAAGGGCTGCCAGAGGCATTGGTGGTCGACCGGGCGCCGAGTCGCTGGGCGCGCTTCCTCGACGGCGACTTTTGGCATTCCTTCCGCAGCTCGCCGATGGCGATCAGCGCTGCGGTCGTCGCGCTGTTCTGCGTCATCGCTGCAGTGTTCGCCAACGCGATCGCGCCGCACAACCCCTTCGACCTCGCCACCCTCGAGCTGAGCGACTCGATGCTGCCACCCGCTTGGATGGCGGGCGGCACGACGAAGTACCTGCTGGGCACCGACGAGCAGGGCCGCGACGTGCTGTCCGCGCTGATGTTCGGGGCCCGAATCTCGCTCTTCGTCGGCGGCGCTTCGGTGCTGCTCTCGCTTGTCGTCGGGGTTGGCCTCGGCCTGCTCTCGGGCTATGTAGGCGGGCGGATCGACGCGCTCATCATGCGCATCTGCGACGTCATGCTGTCGTTCCCGTCGATCCTGATCGCGCTGCTTTTCGCCGGCGTCGGCCATGCCCTCTTTCCGAACGCGAACGACTCGCTCGCCTTTGGCGTCGTCATCGTCGCGATCGCGCTCCCGGGCTGGGTTCAGTACGCACGCGCGGTGCGCGGCTCGACGATGGTCGAGCGCAACAAGGAATACATCCAAGCGGCGCGGGTCATCGGTGTGCCCCCCGTGCGGATCATGCTGCGCCACGTCCTGCCCAACGTGATGGGGCCGGTGCTCGTGCTGTCGACGATCCAGGTTGCCGTCGCCATCCTGGCGGAGGCGACCCTCTCGTTCCTCGGCGTTGGCGTCTCGCCGACCTCGCCCTCTCTGGGCACCTTCATTAACGAGGGCAACAAGCAGCTCTTCAGCGGCGCCTGGTGGCTGGTGATCTTCCCGGGTGCGACACTGGTGCTGATCGCGCTCAGCATCAACCTGTTCGGTGACTGGCTGCGCGATGCGTTGAACCCCCGCCTGCGCTGACCGTACTACTGGCAGGCGCACCATCCAAGGAGCCGATCATGCATTCCAATCCATCGTCGTGGCGTCGAGTTGGCATGGCGGTCGCTGCTACGGCAGCGCTCGCTGCGTGTGCAAGCACTGACTACCACTACTCCCAGCTCGTCGGTAAACGGTATTTCCGTGCGCCGATCGACACTTACGACGTGTCGATCCTGCGCGTCGATGGCAAGGACACGGTCTTCCGCCCGGTCCTCGTTGACCCGGGGCTCCGCAAGATCACCGTCCAGGGTCCGCCCGGTGGCGCGCTCGTCCCTGGCCTCGAGCGCGAGATCTCGCTCGTCGTTCGCCCGTGCACGCGCTACTACCTCGTCGCCGTCCGGCCGAATAGGCTCGGCTCAGACTTCGACGTCCGGGTCGATTACGAAGAGCCGGTCGGCGGGTGCACGCCTCCCGCGGTGAGCTAGTCGCGGATGTCGGCGCCGCTGCTCGAGGTCGACAACCTGCGCGTCGAGTTTGCGGGGCGGCGCGGTCGGCTGGTGGCGCTCGACGGCGTCAGCTTCTCGATCGCGCCCGGTGAGATTCTGGGCGTCGTCGGCGAATCCGGCGCCGGCAAGTCGCTCACCGGGGCGGCGATCATCGGCCTGCTTGACCCACCGGGGCGGATCAGCGGCGGCGAGGTGCGCTTCGAAGGCCGGCGCATCGACAACCTGCCCTACGAGCAGATGCGCAAGGTGCGCGGCCGCTCGATCGGCGCCATCTTCCAGGATCCGCTTACCTCGCTGGACCCGCTCTACACGGTGGGTCAGCAGCTGATCGAGACGATCCAGACGCACCTGTTGTCGAGCACGGCCGACGCGAGGCGGCGTGCCATTCAACTGCTCGAGGAAACGGGCATTCCTGCTGCGGAGGAGCGTCTCGACCAGTACCCGCACCAGTTCTCGGGCGGCATGCGCCAGCGTGTCGTCATCGCCCTGGCCCTGGCCGGCGAGCCCAAACTGATCGTCGCCGACGAGCCGACCACCGCCCTCGACGTCTCGATCCAGGCGCAGATCATTTCCTTGCTCAAGCGGCTGTGCAAGGACCATGGCGCCGCGGTCATGCTCGTGACCCACGACATGGGCGTGATCGCCGAAACCTGTGATCGCGTCGCCGTGATGTACGCCGGCAGGATCGTCGAGATGGGCCCTGTCGGCGCGGTCATCCATTCTCCAGCGCATCCGTACACGGTCGGCCTGATGGGCGCGATCCCGGCGATGGATGAAGAGCGCGAGCGGCTGCTTCAGATCGACGGTGCCATGCCGCGGCTGAACGCCATTCCACCCGGCTGCGCGTTCAACCCGCGCTGCCTGCGCGCCTTCGCGCCGTGCTTCGTCGAGCGGCCGGAGCTCATGGCCGCCGGCGCCACGCGCGCCGCCTGCTGGTTGCACGCGCCGCAGATGCAGGCGGCCGCTTGAGCGTCGCGCTGGTCGAGGTCGAAGGGCTTGCCAAGACCTTCGACGTCTCGCTGCCCTGGCTCAACCGCGTCGCCGAGCGCAAGCCGCGCCAGTTCGTCCACGCCGTCGACGACGTCGGCTTCACGATCGCGCGCGGCCGCACGCTGGCACTGGTCGGGGAGTCGGGATGCGGCAAGAGCACCGTCGCGCGCCTGCTCGTTGGTCTCTACCGTCCCACGCGCGGCCGCGTCGTCTTCGACGGCGTCGTCGCGAGCGCGGCCGGCGCGCGCCCGGCGTCGATCCGCCGCCGTATGCAGATGATCTTCCAGGATCCGTATGCGAGCCTCAACCCGCGCTGGAAAGTGCGCGACATCGTCGCCGAGCCGCTCCGCGAGCACGGCCTCGCCGTCGGCTCGGGCGGGGGACGAGACGCCGGCAAGCGCGTCGCGGAGCGCGTCGGCGAGCTGCTTGCGTCGGTCGGCCTCGCCCCGGTCGATGCCGAGAAGTTCCCGCACCAGTTCTCGGGCGGCCAACGGCAGCGCATCTCGATCGCGCGGGCCCTCGCGACCCAGCCGGAGTTCCTCGTTTGCGACGAGCCGACCTCCGCCCTCGACGTTTCCGTTCAGGCGCAGGTCCTCAACATCATGAAGGACCTGCAGGCGCGCCACGGCCTGACCTACCTCTTCATCTCGCACAACCTCGCCGTGGTCCGCCATGTCAGCGACGAGGTCGGCGTGATGTACCTCGGCCGGCTCGTCGAGATCGCCGACAAGGCGTCGCTCTTCGCGCGTCCGCGCCATCCTTACACGCGCATGCTCCTCGATGCCATTCCCGACATTCACATGAGCGGCCGCTCGCGCACGCCGGTGCAGGGCGAGGTGCCCAATCCCCTCAACCCTCCTTCGGGCTGCACCTTTCATCCGCGCTGTCCGCACGCCAATGAACGCTGCCGTGTCGAGCGGCCCCGGCTGCTGCCGATCGACGGCGCACGCGTCGCCTGCCACGCGGTCGAGGAGCGGCGAATCTGATCGTTAGGTCGGCTCGGGTCGCTCGTCGTCGACGAGGCGCTCGCCGCGCATCAGGTCGCTCACGGATTCGCGCTCCCGGATGAGCCGGGCATCGACACCGGTGACGAGCACCTCGGCGGCGCGCGGACGTGTGTTGTAGTTGCTGGCCATGCTCATCGCATACGCGCCCGCTGAGAGGACGGCGAGGAAATCGCCGGGGGCGACCGCGAGGCGGCGTTCGCGTCCGAGCCAATCGCCCGATTCGCAGATCGGCCCAACCACGTCCCACGTTTCCGGTTCCCGGCCCGCGGGCTCGCACTCGACGATGCGCATCCAGGCCTCGTACATCGCCGGGCGCATCAGGTCGTTCATCGCCGCGTCGACGATGCAGAAGTTGCGCTCGCCGCCGCGCTTCAGGTACAGCACTTCGGCGACGAGAATGCCGGCGTTGCCCACCAGCGATCGCCCGGGCTCGAGAAGGATCCTGCGGCTGCTGTGGCCGCGCGCGTCGATGCGCTCGAGCAGGCTCGCGATCAACATGCCGGCATCGGGCGGAGCCTCGTCGCGATAGGTGATGCCGAGGCCGCCGCCGAGATCGACGTGCGCGAGAGGAATCCCTTCGCCTTCGACGCGCTCGACGAGATCCAGCAGGCGATCGACGGCGTCGACGTACGGGCCCGCATCGACGATCTGCGAGCCGATGTGGCAATCGATGCCGACGATATCGATCCCGGGCAGCCGCGCCGCGCGCGCGAACGCGGCGGGCGCATCGCCGTGCGCGATGCCGAACTTGCTGCCGCGCAGCCCGGTCGAGATGTATGGGTGCGTCTTCGGATCGACGTCGGGGTTGACGCGCAGGCTGACGCGTGCGCGCGCGCCGCGGGCGCTCGCCGCTTCGCTCAGCAGCTCGAGCTCGCCGAGGCTTTCGACGTTGAAGCAGAGCACGCCGACGTCGAGCGCGCGGCGCATCTCGGCGCGCGTCTTGCCGACCCCCGAAAAGACGATCCGGGACGGAGCGCCGCCCGCGGCGAGCACCCGCTCGAGCTCGCCACCCGACACGATGTCGAAGCCGCAGCCGCGGCGCGCGAACCACTGCAGAACCGCCAGCGTCGAGTTGGCCTTGACGGCGTAGCAGACGAGATGTTCGCGGCCGGCGAGAGCGCGCTGGTACGAGTCGAGCGAACGCGCCATGAGCGCGCTCGAGTAGACATAGAGCGGCGTGCCGAAGCGCCGCGCCAGCTCGGCGGCCTCGAGGCCTTCGACCATGAGTCGGCCGCCGCTCAGGGCGATCTCCGGAGCGCCCGGAAGGTTCATCAGCGCGGCGGCGGCGACGCCGATGCCGGTCCTGATGCCGCCGTGGCACCGGAGGAAATTGCGGTGCCCAGCGACGCGGCGCGTGACGGTAGGGCGGAGGGCTCCGGCTTGGCGGGGACGAGTGCGCCCTTTTGTCCGCATGCGGCAAGTGCGGCCAAGGCCACGAGCGCAAGCGCGGGTGCGGCCGTCGCCACTACACTGCCAAAGCGTCCTGTCATCCGGGGATTTTATCGACCGTGAGCACCGTTCCCGCCGCCCAAGCAGACCCTTTGTCGGGGGCCGACTACGAAGCGCGCACGCGCGACGTGCTCGCCGCGGTGGAAGCGGCCGCCGATCGATTTCTGCAGGAAGACGTGATCGACATCGACACCAGCCGAACCGGCGGCCTGCTCGAGCTCGCATTCCCCGACGGCAGCCGGATCGTCGTCAACACGCAGCCGCCGTTGCAGGAGCTCTGGCTGGCGGCACGCTCCGGTGGCTTTCACTTCCGGTCGCTCGGTGGGCGCTGGATCGACGGCCGTGACGGCCGCGAGTTCTTCGATGTGCTGTCGGCGTGTGCGAGCGAGCAGGCCGGCCGGACGCTGCGATTCGGACCTGGTTAGCGGTCTCAGCGCCGGAACAAATCGAGGATGCCGTTGCGCTCCTCTTCACTCGGCGGCGTCGGTGCCGCCTTGTCCTCGAGGCCGACGCTGCTCACCCCGGCGCCGCGAGCGTACTCCTCGTAGTACCACTCGCCGCCCAGGTTGACGACGCCCTCGGGGGGGCTCGGCTCCTGCACCGCGACGCCTTTCAGCATCGTGCTCATGTAGTCGATCCATATCGGCAAGGAGAGGCCGCCACCAGTCTCGCGGTCGCCGAGCTTCCTCGGATCGTCGTAGCCCATCCAGACCACGGCGACGATGTTCTTCTGCCAGCCGGCAAACCACGCGTCGTGCGAATCGTTGGTGGTGCCGGTCTTGCCGTAGACATCGGGCCGCTTCAGCGTCGCCTGCGCCTTCGCCGCCGTGCCCGAGCGGGTGACCTCCTGGAGCAGGCTCGTCATGATGAACGCGTTCCGGGCGTCGATGGTGCGCGCCGACTCGTCCAGCGCCGGCACGTGCGCCTCGTTGATGACATGACCCTTGGCGTCGGTGATCCGGCTGATCAACAGGGGGTTGATGCGATAGCCGCCGTTGGCGAACACGCTGTACGCGGAGGCCATCTGCAGCGGCGTTACGGCGCCGGCACCGAGTGCCATCGGCAGGTAGGCAGGATGCTTGTCGGCGTCGAAGCCGAACCGCCTGATCCACTGCTGGGCGTACGCCGGCCCGATCGACTTCAGGATGCGGATCGAGATCATGTTCTTCGATTTGGCCAGCCCGCGTCGCATCGTCATCGGCCCGTCGTAGGTGCCGTCGTAGTTCTTCGGCTCCCAGGGCTGGCTGCCGGTGGTTCCGGCGTCGAAGAAGAGCGGGGCGTCATTGATCACGGTCGCCGGCGTGAACCCCTTCTCCAGCGCCGCCGAGTAGATGAACGGCTTGAAGCTCGATCCGGGCTGGCGCCACGCCTGCGTAACGTGATTGAACTTGCTTTTGGAATAGTCGAAGCCGCCGACCATGGCGCGGACGGTGCCCGTGCGCGGATCCATGGCGACGAACGCGCCCTCGACCTCGGGCAGCTGGGTGATCGACCACTCGCCCTTGGTGCCGCGGATGAGTCGAACCACGGCCCCCGGGCGGACTTGCGTCTTCGGGTTCGCTTTCGGCGAGAGCGCGGACGCCGCCGGCTTCAAGCCATCGCCGATGACCGTGGCCGATTCGCCGTTTTGAAGCATGGCCACCACCTTCTTCGCCGAGGCCTCGGTGACCACCGCCGCGCGAAGCTCGTCGTTGTCGGGAAAGTCCTGCAGCGCCTCGGCGATGCGGGAGTCGAGCTCGGCGCGGTCGGCGGGCAGGTCGACGTAGTCTTCCGGGCCCCGATAGACCTGGCGCTTCTCGTACTCCATGATGCCCTTGCGCAGGGCGTGGTAAGCGAGCGTCTGCTCCGCCGAGTTGAGCGTCAGGTAGACGTTCAGGCCGCGCGTGTAAGCCTCTGCGCCGTACTGGTTGAAGATCATCTGCCGCGCTTGCTCGGCGACGTACTCGGCATGCACCGCGACTTCGGACGGCGCGCGGTACTTCAGCACTTGCTTCATGGCGGTGTCGCGCTCGGCCGCCGTGATGAAGCCGTTCTCGAGCATGCGATCGATGACATATCGCTGCCGCCTCGTCGCCCGGTCCGGGTTGACGATCGGGTTGTTGGCCGAGGGGGCCTTGGGCAGGCCGGCAAGCATCGCTGCCTCGGCGATGGTGATGTCCTTCAGCGGCTTGCCGAAATAGATTTCGCTGGCCGACGCGAATCCGTACGCCCGCTGCCCGAGGGCGATATGGTTCATGTAGATCTCGAGAATCTGTTCCTTGCTGAGGAGGCTTTCGATCTTCAGCGACAGCAACATCTCGTAGATCTTGCGAGTAAATGTTTTCTCGGTCGACAGATAGAAATTGCGCGCGACCTGCATCGTGATGGTCGATGCGCCCTGCGCGCTGTGGCCCTCGCCGAAGTTAGCGAGACCGGCGCGCAGTGCGCCCACGTAGTCGACGCCGCTGTGCTTGTAGAAGCGCGCGTCCTCGACGGCGAGCACGGCGTCCTGCATGACTTTCGGAATCTGCGCGATCGGCACGAAGCTGCGCCGCTCCTCGCCGAACTCGCCGAGCAGCACGCCGTCGGCTGAGAAGACGCGCATCGGCAGCTTCGGTCGATAGTCGGTGAGGCTGTCGATCTCCGGGAGGTTGGGGTAGGAGACGGCGAGGGCGATGGCCGCGATCAGCACCCCCGCGACGACGGCCGATGCCGCGAGGCCGAGCAGCGTGAGGACGATCCGAACGATGACCCGTGGCCATGACGAGCCTGCTTCTCGCCGCGCTGACGGCCGCGATCGGGGCTCGCGTTCTGCCTGGGATTCGGAATCTGTCACACGCGTCCAGTAAGGGCCGTCGCATTATAGAAACCCGAGCGCGGGGCACGTTCCGGACGCTCGATCAGTGACGCAATGGACAGTTCGAATCGCGTTGCAAGATGACGCATCTTGCCAAGCCTTTACGTGTGAGATTTGCAACGCGCACGGGGCGGTCGCTCCGGGTTTTGCCTTGGGAATCAAAGGCTTTACTGCTAGCATCGAAGTAACTTATTAACACTCCGGCGCGTTCATTTCTCGACGCTGGAAAAGGGGCACCGTGAGCTTTCTCGACACGCTGTTAGGTCGCAAGCACCCACCAATGATCGGCCTCGACATCAGCTCGTCCAGCGTCAAGCTCGTCGAGCTCGGCCAGACCGGCAGCGGCGAGTACGTATTGGAGCGCTTCGGCTCCGAAAGTTTCGAAAAGGGCTGGATCTCCGACGGGCAGATCGAAAAATTCGACGAAGTCGCGGAAGCGGTCAAGCGCCTGGTCACCAAGAGCGGCACCAAGACGCGTCAGGTCGTGATGGCGATGCCGCAATCGGCTGTGATCACCAAGAAGATCATGTTGCCCGCGGGTCTGCGCGAGGAAGAGCTCGAGATCCAGGTCGAGACCGAAGCCAACCAGTACATCCCGTTCTCGCTCGACGAGGTGAGCCTCGACTTCTGCGTCATCGGGCCGAGCCCGACCTCGATCGGCGACGTCGAGGTGCTGATCGCTGCCTCCCGCAAGGACCGCGTGCAGGATCGCCAGGGCCTCGCCGAGGCCGCCGGGCTCAAGCCCGCGGTGCTCGACATCGAATCGCACGCCTCGCGGCTGGCGATGAGCCGCGTCGTGTCGAGCCTGCCCAACGAAGGCCGCGACGCGCTGGTCGCCCTGTTCGAGATCGGCGCCGACACCACGAGTCTCAAGGTTTTGCGCGACGATGAGATGCTCTACGACCGCGACCAGGCATTCGGCGGCTCCCAGCTCACGCAGCTCATCTCGCGCCAGTACGGCTTTTCGTACGAGGAAGCCGAGCAGAAGAAGCTCGCGGCCGACTTGCCCGACGACTACGAGACCTCGCTGCTGGCGCCGTTCGTCGACAGCCTGTCGCAGGAAATCGGTCGGGCGCTGCAGTACTTCTTCACGAGCACGCCGCACCACAAGGTGCATTACGTGATGCTCGCGGGCGGCACCGCGACGTTGCCTGGTTTGAAGGATCGCGTCACCGAGCTGACCGGCTTCGCCTCGATGGTCGTCAATCCGTTCGAGAACATGAAGCTCGGCTCGGCAGTGCGCGAAGCGAAGCTGCGTCGCGAAGCGTCGTCGTACCTCACCGCCTGCGGCCTGGCGATGCGGAGGTTTGCCCAGTGATCATGATCAACCTGCTGCCGCACCGCGAAGAGCGGCGTCGGCGCAAGAAAATCGCCTTCTACGCGGGCCTCGCCGTCGCGGCCATCGCGGGTGTGGCGGTCGTCGGCATGTGGTACCTCGTCGTCGAGCAGCTCATCGCCGGCCAGCAGCATCGCAACGCCTTCCTGCAGACGGAGATCGCCAAACTCGACCTGCAGATCAAGGACATCGCCAGCCTGAAGGCGGAGATCGCCTCCCTCAAGGCGCGCCAGAAGGCTGTCGAAGACCTGCAAATCGATCGCAACGTGCCGGTGCATGTGCTGAACGAACTCGTCAAGCAGGTTCCCGAGGGGATCTACATCACGTCGGTCAAGCAGGATGGCCAGACGCTCAGCGTCTCTGGCATCGCACAGACGCAGGAGCGCGTGTCGGAGCTCCTTCGCAACACGGCGTACACGTCCGAATGGCTGGTTAAGCCGGAGCTCATCGAGAGCAAGGCCGCGACGGTTCAGGGCGCCAACAAGGAACAGAAGCGGTTGTTCGATTTCGGCATCCGTCTCAGCGTCAAGCGGCCGCAGGACGCCCCCGCCGCCGCGTCGCAACCTGCCGCCGCCATTCCCGCGGCAGCTGGCGTCCCCGCGTCCGCCGCCGTGTCCAAGAAGACCTGACCCGCCATGGCAACCAAGAGCAAGACCGCCAACGTCGACCTGAACTCGGTCTTCGAAGGCGCGGCCTCGCAGTTCCGCGGGCTGAATCCGAACGAGCCCGGCCAGTGGCCGCTGCTGCCGAAGGCGATGACCTTCGTCGCCGTGGCGTTCGCCATGGTCGTCGCCGGCTGGTTCCTGCTCTTGTCGTCGGTGCACGACGAGCTCGACGCGGAACACAACAAGGAACCGACGCTCAAGGCCGATTACCGCAACAAGCTCGCCCAGGCCGTCAATCTCGGCGAACTGCGCAAGCAGAAGCTGCAGGTGGAGGAGTACGTTACCCAGCTCGAGAAGCAGCTGCCGGGCAAGGCGGAAATGGACGCGCTCCTCTCGGACATCAACCAGGCCGGGCTGGGCCGCGGCCTGCAGTTCGAGCTGTTCCGGCCCGGTCAGGTGGTGGTCAAGGATTACTACGCCGAGTTGCCGATCTCGATCAAGGTGACGGGCCGCTATCACGACATCGGCTCGTTCGCCGCGGACATCGCCAATCTGTCCCGCATCGTGACCTTGCACAATATGAACTTGACGACCGGCAAGGATCTTTCCGGTGTGCTGACGATGGAAGCCATCGCGCGCACCTATCGGTACCTCGACCCCATGGAGATCGAGGAAGTCAGGAAAGCGGCCGCCGCGAAGGCGAAGCCGGGAGCCAAACCATGATCAGCGCCGAGTCGGCACGTGGCCGATGCGCGGCACTCCTCGTCGTCTGCGGCGCCCTGCTGGCGGCGTGCGCCGGCGACCAGGACGAGCTGCAGCAGTGGATGGAGCAGCAAAAGCGCGAGGTCAAACCGAACGTCGAGCCGCTCTCCGCGCCCAAGAAATTCAATCCGCAGCCTTACGCGGCGCTCGGCGCAGTCGAGCCGTTCAGCACACAAAAGCTGACGGTCGCCCTCAAGCAGGAGGCGCGGCAGCCGAATTCCTTGCTGGCGGCCGAGATCAACCGTCGCAAGGAACCGCTCGAGGCTTACCCAGTGGACAGCATGGCGATGGTCGGAAGCGTGACGCGTGCTGGCCGGCCCTACGCGCTGCTGAAGGTCGACAACCTTCTGTACCAGGTCAAGCCAGGCGACTACCTCGGCCAAAACTACGGGAAGATCATCAAGATCTCCGAAACCGACGTGGCCTACCGCGAAATCGTGCAAGACGCGGCCGGCGAATGGATCGAGCGCAACAGCGCCCTCCAGCTTCAGGAGAAGGCGCGATGACAAGCATTTGGGAGAAACCGATGTCCAGCTGGCGCTCGCGAATTTTGGCTCTCGTCTTGACGGCAGGGGCGGCCTACCCTGCGTTCGCGCAGAACGCCATCCAGTCCATCAACAGCTCGCAACAGGCGGGTTCCGAGGTCATCCGCATCGAGCTGACGGAAGCGCTGACGGCCGTGCCGGCCGGCTTCACGGTGCAGGCGCCGCCGCGGGTCGCGCTCGACCTGCCGGGCGTCACCAACGGCCTCGGCAAGTCGAGCATCGAGATCAACCAGGGCAACCTTCGTTCGGTCAGCATCGCCCAATCCGGCGAGCGCACGCGCCTCGTGCTGAACCTCAAGGCGCCGGCCGGATATCACGCCCAGATCGACGGCAAGGTGCTGATCGTCTCGCTCGAGAACAATGCGCCGGCGACCCTGGCAAGCTCGAGCGGCCAGACGACGCGCTTCGCGGAGAGCCTCAATCGCAGCCAGCTCTCGCTGCGCGACATCGATTTCCGGCGCGGTTCCGACGGCGCGGGCCGCGTCGTCGTCGAGCTGCCGAACAACCAGGTGGGCGTCGACATCCGGCAACAGGGCCAGAGCCTGGTCGTCGAATTCCTGCGCTCGAGCCTGCCCGACAACCTGCGCCGCCGCCTCGACGTCACCGACTTCGGCACCCCGGTGCAGAGCATTACGACGACGCAGCAAGGCGACCGCGTGCGAATGGTGGTCGAGCCGCGCGGTACCTGGGAGCACAGCGCCTACCAGAGTGACAACCAGTTCGTGCTCGAGGTGCGGGCCCAGAAGGTCGACCCGAACAAGCTCGTCCAAGGCGCGGGCTACGCCGGCGAGAAGCTCTCGCTGAACTTCCAGAACATCGAGGTGAGGGCGCTGTTGCAGGTCATCGCCGACTTCACCAACTTCAACGTCGTCACCAGCGACACCGTCACCGGCAATGTCACGCTGCGACTGAAGGATGTTCCCTGGGACCAGGCGCTCGACATCATCATGCAGGCGAAGAACTTGGGCCTGCGCAAGTCGGGCAATGTGATCCTGATCGCGCCCAAGGACGAACTGAACGCGAAGGAGAAGATCGAGCTCGAGGCGAAGCAGCAGATCGCCGCGCTCGAGCCGCTGCGCACGCAGTCGTTCCAGCTGAACTACGCGAAGGCGCAGGACATCGCCAACGGGCTGACGGGGCAAAGCACGGGCGGCACCTCCGGAACCGCGTCCCGCATCCTCTCGACCCGCGGCAGCGTCGTCTTCGAAACCCGCACCAACCAGCTTTTCGTGAGCGATATCCCGTCGAAGCTCGAGGAGGTCCAGGCGCTCATCGCCAAGATCGACATCGCGGTTCGCCAGGTGCTTATCGAGTCGCGCATCGTCATCGCCGACGACAGCTTCGGCCGGTCGCTGGGCGTCCGACTCGGCTTCAACGACATGCGCAAGCCGCCCGGCTTCGACGTCGGCGGCAACGGTCGGGTCGCGGTCGGCGGCAACCTGAATGCCATCGGTTCGACGACGGGACAAAACGGCTCGGCGGGAGTGACGTTCGGCGACACGAATTTCGTCAATCTGCCGGCGGGTGGCGAGAACGGCTTCAACCCGGCGACCTTCGCCTTGTCCCTGTTCGGCGCGTCGGCGAACCGCTTCCTCAATCTGGAGATTTCCGCACTCGAGGCCGACGGCAAGGGCAAGGTGGTGTCGAGCCCGCGCGTGATCACGGCCGACCAGCAGAAGGCGTTGATCGAGCAAGGCGAAGAGCTGCCGTACCAGGTCGCCACCTCCAGCGGAGCGACGTCGCTTCAGTTCCGAAAGGCCAACCTCAAGCTCGAGGTGACGCCCCAGGTGACCCCTGAGGGCAACGTGATCCTCGATGTGGACATCACCAAGGACAGCGTCGGCCGGGCAACGACGGCTGGCTTTGCGATCAACACCAAGCACGTGAAAACTCAGGTGCTGGTCGAGAACGGCGGCACGGTCGTGATCGGCGGCATCTTCGAGCAGAACGATCGCGAGGACGTCACCAAGGTTCCCTTTCTGGGCGACGTGCCCTACCTCGGCAACCTGTTCAAGACCAGGAACATCACCTCGTCGAAGACCGAGCTGTTGATCTTCCTGACGCCAAAGATCGTCACCGATCGGACGGCGGCGCGCTGAAGGCGCTCACTCCGGCATCGCGTCGCCCATCGGCTAGCTCTGCAAGTCCCTGTTTCTCATCCCGACGTCGTTTCACTAATCGGCATGCCCGGCGCCGGTAAGTCGACCATCGGCAAGGCGGTGGCCCGGCGCCTCGGTCTGCCATTTGTCGATTGCGACGCGGCGATCGAGGGCCGCGCTGGATGTTCGATAGCAGCGTTCTTCGAGCACAACGGTGAGGAATCCTTCAGGGATTTGGAAGCGGAGGTCCTCGCTTCGTTGGTCTCCGAGGGCCCGTCGCTGCTGGCGACGGGCGGCGGGATCGTGCTTCGCGGCGTCAATCGCGAGCTCCTGCGCACGCATACCCGCTGCGTGTACCTGAGCGCGAGTCCTGAGCTTCTCTCGAAGCGTTTGCATCGCGACCGCCGGCGCCCGCTGCTACAGGTCGCTGATCCCGAAGCGCGGCTGCGTGCCCTGTGCAACGAACGCGAGCGCCACTACCGTGAAACGGCGGCCACGGTGATCGAAACCGACGGCCTGTCCTTTCGTCGCCTGGTGGAGGAAGTCGTGCAACGCCTCGGAACGGTGCCCAAGCCACAATGACCCCGGCAACCATTGTCAAGGTGCAGCTGGCGGAGCGAAGCTACTCGATTGAGATCGGGTCAGGTCTGCTCGGCTCGACCGCCAGCTACAAGAACCTGCCGCGCGGAAGCGGGGCCGCGATCGTCAGCAACGACACTGTCGGCGCTCTTTACGCGGAGCGTCTTGCCGCCGCCCTGGGAGACGCGTATTCCAAAGTGGACCTGATTCTGGTCTCGGACGGAGAAGCCTTCAAGACGACTGAGACGCTGCAAAAGATATTTGACGGTCTCGTGCATTCGCAAGCTGACCGGACGACCACCGTGTTCGCACTCGGCGGTGGCGTCATCGGCGATCTGGCTGGATTTGCGGCGGCGTGCTACATGCGGGGCTTGGCGTATGTGCAAGTGCCGACAACGCTGCTCGCGCAGGTCGATTCATCGGTGGGCGGCAAGACGGGAATCAACCATCCGTCCGGCAAAAATCTTATCGGCGCGTTCCACCAGCCGCTTGCCGTCGTCGCCGACATCGACGTCCTCGACACGTTGCCGCAGCGCGAGTTCGTCGCCGGCCTGGCTGAGGTCATCAAGTACGGCGTCGTTGCCGACGATGCGTTCCTGACCTGGATCGAATCTGCGCTGCCTTCGCTGCTTAATCGTGACAAGCCGGCGCTCGTGCACGCGGTGACACGGTCATGCCAGATCAAAGCGTTGGTCGTCGCCGCTGACGAACGCGAGGCAGGGCGCCGCGCCATCCTGAACTTCGGCCACACGTTTGCGCATGCCATCGAAACTGGCACTGGCCACGGAACGTGGCTGCACGGCGAAGCGGTGGGCTGTGGGATGGTGATGGCGGCCGACCTGTCGGTTCGTCTCGGCCTGCTCGAGCCTTCGCACGCGCAGCGAATCGCGGACCTCGCCGGCGCCGCCGGCTTGCCCCTTCGCCCGCCCGAACTTGGCACTCAAACCTATCTCGATTGCATGCGCCTTGACAAGAAGGCGGCGGCGGGGGCGCTGCGCTTCGTGGTTCTCGAGGGGCCTGGACGGGCAGTTCTGCGGACCGTCGAGCCGTCGGTGGTTGCCGCCACCATCGCACAGTTCCGTGGTTGAGCCGGCGGCACGAGAGGCTGTGAGATTGTGCGGTGCCCGACCCGGGGAGGCGCCGTTCGCCTTCCGATCTCCCCCGTTCGTCGGCTGAGGGCGCCGGGCACAGCAAGGCCTTCCTACACTGCGTCGCCTGCCAGAGGATTGCCATGACCCGCTCACGTGGATTCACCTTGATCGAACTGATGATCGCTGTCGCGATCGTCTCGATCCTGGCCGCAATCGCACTTCCTTCGTATTCGGAATACGTACGTCGGGGCCGAATCACCGAAGCAATTTCGACCTTGTCCGGTATGCGCGTCAAGATGGAGCAGTACTTTCAGGACAACCGTACTTACGTCGGGTCGTGCGGCGCGTCGGGTTCGTCAGTCGCACCGCTCCCCGATGCCAAGAACTTTGCCTACGCCTGCCCCACGCGCACAGCGACGGCTTACACGATCACGGCGACTGGCCTCGCGGGCACCAGCCTCGACGGCTTTCAGTACACGATCGACCAGTCCAACACTCGCGCGACCGTCATGAGTGCGCCCTCCACTTGGCCAAGCAAGGCCGATTGCTGGGTGCTGAAGAAGGACGGATCGTGCTGAGTGCCAAGCGCTACCGCGGCCTCACGATCATCGAGCTGTTAGTCGGTATCACGATTCTCGCGGTGTTGCTGGGGCTTGGCGCACCAGCCCTGGGCACTTACCTGCAGAACTCGAAGCTGGCAAGCGCGGCGGCAAGCTACTTCAATGGCATTCAGACGGCCCGTACCGAAGCGATCCGCCGCAACGTCAATACTGAATTCGTTCTGACCGATTCATCCATCGCGGCCTCCGATCCGGCTAACAACGCATTGCCCACCAGCAACGGCAAGAACTGGATCGTGCGCGCCGCGTCAGGGGCCGGCTACAGCTTGGTCGAGGCCAAAGCGGGCGCCGAGGGCGAGGGCAGTGCCGCTTCGGCAGCGATTCAGGTGGTCGGCTCGGCGTCCGCGGTCCAGTTCAATGGCTTCGGCGCCGCAGCAACCGCCCCCTTTCAGATCGACATCTCCAACCCGTCAGCCGGTGCTTGCGGAGTGATCCGCTGCCGGCGCATTACGGTCTCCGCGGGCGGCCAGGTCGCCTCCTGCGACCCGGCCGCGTCGGCTGCCGCGGGAGACAGCCGTGCATGCTGATACCCAAAAAGCCACCGCATCGGTGCAAGGCGGCTTCTTCCTAATCGAAGCGATGGTGGCGATCCTGATCTTCGCGCTCGGCATCCTTGGCCTGGTCGCGATGGGCGGTACCGCGGTATCTTCGCAGTCCGACGCGCAGTACCGCACGGAGGCCAGCAGCCTGGCCGATGCCATCGCTGGCCAGATCGCGCTCGGCGTCAACCGCACCAGCGAGGTCACCAAGGCGGCATCGCTCGCCGCCTTCGCGCACCAGCCCAACCCGGCACCGACGACGGTGCCGGCGCCCTGTGCGTTCGACGGGGCCGCGCTCGACGTCGTGAGCGCGCCCACTGTGTTTCCCTTGCTCAATCGCGCCGCCAACGGCACGGCGGTTCTGGGCATGCCGGGCGCGACCGCCGCAAACCAGCAGATCTTCATCGACGGCGCCGGCACCTTCAACCGCGTCGTCATCACCCTGTGCTGGAAAACGGGTAGCGACAGCGCCTGGCGGCGTCACACGCTCGTCACCTACGTCAACTGAAGCCGCGCCATGCACGCCCGCACTTCTGCCTCTTCGCGCCGTCGCTCGCTGGGTCTGTCGCTGGTCGAGATCCTAGTCGGCGTGGCGATCGGGCTGATCGGCATTGTTGCGATCTTCCAGGCCGTCGCGGTCTGGACCAAGCACACGCAGACGACGAGCTCCGGTGGCGACGCCCAAGTTGCCGGCACCCTGGCGCTGTTCAGCATCGAGCGCGACGTGAAGCAGGCCGGCCACGGCTTTGGCCGGGCCGTCTCGCCGGTCATGGGATGCCTGGTCGCGGCCAACGACACGACGCCGGCGCGCGCCTTCAACTTCGGCCTGCGCGCGGTCGACATCGCGGCCAGCGCCGCGGGCGCACCCGACCAGATCAACATCCTCTACGGCGATTCGTCGTTCTACGTGGAAGAGGGCGCGTTCACCGACGCGACCGCGACGACCAACAAGCTGCGCCGACGCTCCGGCTTCAAGAAGGGCGATCTCGCCGTCGTCGCGGTCAACCCGAGCGCTTCCGCGGCGTCGGCAGCGTGTCAGCTGGTCCAGATCACCGACGATACCGACCCCGACGGCTATACCGTCGGCCACACGACGACGCCTTTCGTGACCTTCTATGCGGCCTCGGCGCCCGCCGTCGCGTCGCGCTTCAATAGCGCCGGCTCGGCGCCGGCCTTCACTTCGGGAACGATGTACAACCTCGGCCCCCGACCGCGGCTCGACGTCTGGAGCATCCAGGGCAACCGGCTCCTGACCCGCACCGACCAGATCGATGTCGGGGGCGGCGGCGCGGGCCCGACGTCGATGCAGATCGCCGAGGGCGTGATCAACCTGAAGGCGGAGTACGGCGTCGACACCAACGGCAACGGCATCGTCGACGCGGCCGAGTGGACGACGGTCGCTCCCGCCGACTGGCGCACCCTGTTTGCCATCCGCGTCGCCGTGCTGGTGCGCAGCCGCCAGTACGAGCGCAACCGCGATCCCGCCGCCAGCGGCGTGCGCGCCGTCACGCCGACAGCAGCGAACCCGTATTACTTCGGCGACCCCGCACGCACCTTCCTCATGAGGAACGTTGACGGCTCGGCCGACTCGTTCGACGACGCCACCGCGGACCCGAACAACTGGCGCTACTACCGCTACCGCGTCTACGAGCGTGTCATCCCGTTGCGCAACATGCTCTGGGGGAACTTCGGATGAAACGTTCACGCCAACAGCAGGGTGTGGTGCTGTTCGTCGCCCTCATCGTCCTGATCATCATGACGCTGGCCGGCCTGGCGCTGCTGCGCCAGATGGGTGCCGGCACGTCGATCGCGGGAAACATCGCCTTCAAGGAAAACGCCACGTCGGTCGCCGACCGCGGCACGGAGTTCGCGAGGCAATGGGTGATCGCCAATTCGGCGATCACCGCGTCGGACTCCGTCGCGAACGGCTACCTCTCGAGCTGGGGCGCAAGTGTCGACCCCACTGCTTTCCTCTGGGCCACGCAATCGTTCGCGCTGGCCGATGATCAGGCACAGACCGGCAACACGGCCCGGATCATCATCCAGCGCCTGTGCGAGACGCCGAACCTGAGCGCCATCGATCCGGCCCAGAAGTGCTCCGATTTCCCGGTCGTCAATGGCGGCCAATCGCATGGCGGCGGCGGTTATCCGTCGATCTTGCCAGGCGCCTCCCCCAGCCCGTTCTACCGTGTCACGACACGGGTCGACGGGCCGCGAAACACAGTCAGCTACACGCAGGTGCTGTTTCAGTGAGCGACGACTGACGCCCAAGAACGAGAAGCCATCATGAAGCACGTCGATCCCTTCTTAGCAGCTCGCCGACTCGGCGCGCGCAGCGCGGCCCTGGTCCTGGCGTTGTCGGTTGCGGCGGTCAGCCACGGCGCGCAAACGGACATCTCGAGCACGCCGATCATCTCGACGACGGCGGCGCTGGTGAAGCCGAACGTGATGCTGCTCATGGATGCGTCGGGCTCGATGGGCCGCTCCCACATGCCCGATGAGGTCGAGACGGCGACGGGCCCGACGAGCGTCGGCTACAAGTCGTCGCAATGCAATCAGCTGTACTACAACCCGGCGCAGATTTATCTCCTGCCGAAGCGCTATGACGGCACGCTCTTTCCGGTCCCGTCCTTTTCCGCGGCGCGCTATGCCGGTTTCGGCGACTTCTACGCCGTGCCCGATCTGAGCGTCGAGGACCTGAACACGCAGTTCGTCTCCTACGACGCGGCGACGCTGGAGGTCCCATCACCCTTTCCGGACCCGCCGCAAGCCGCCTACTATTTCGACTACAGCGGTGCTCAGACGCTGACCTTCGCGGCCGCGCCCTGTACCGACAACGACACGTCCCTGCCCTCCACCGCCGGCGTCTTCCCGGCCACCGGGGGCGGCACGTGGACCAAGGTCCTCGTTACTTCGCGGCCGGCCGCCGAACAGCAGAATTTCGCGATCTGGTACTCCTTCTACCGGACCCGGATCGCCCTGATCAAGAGCGCGGCCAGCCTTGCTTTCGCGCCCCTCAACGACACCAAGCGGATCGGTTTCATCACCGTGCAGCCGAAGGCGTCGCCGGGCGCGCCCGGGATTGCCGGCGTGGCGCCGAACTGGCCGCGTTACCTGCCGATCGCCGATTTCAACGCCGGCGCCGGGGCGCAGAAGGACAAGTGGTTCGCCAGGCTCTTCGCGCAGAAGCCCGGCGGCGCTTCGCCTTCGCGCGAAGGTCTTGCCCGAGTCGGACGCTACTACGGCGGCATGGAAGACAGCATCAACACCAACATGCCGGCGACCGGCGCGGCCGATCCCGTCCAGTACTCGTGCCAGCAGAACTTCACGATCATGACCACCGATGGCTACTGGAACGGCCAGACGGAATCGAAGGGGCCGGGTCTCTACGGCGGCGGCCTTAAGCTCGACGGCGTGACCAAGGTCGACCAGCAGGACGGCGACATCGGCGATCCGTATTCGCCGCGCCCTTTCTGGGACGGCAACACGGACTCGATCCACGTCGTCACCAACAAGACCAACGCCTATACCGACAACGTCTGTAGCCTGGCGGGCAGGTACCGCTCGACGTTCCAGACCCAGCGCGAAGTGTCGATGCAGACCAAGGACACGACCCGCACGACGAAACGCACGATCCAGTACTACGAGGCGAAGAGTCAGGCGATCGCCTCGACGGTGCAGACGACGTACACGAGCACTTACGACATCCAGACGACGGAGCAGTATGCCCTGCGCAAGGAGCACTTCATTGAGGAGAAGTACCAGCACGTCAAGTCGCAGGAGCAGACCACGAAGGTGACCGAGCAGTACCAACTGCAGACGAGCCAGGTTCTGGCGCAGACCTTCCAGACCCGCAAGGTCCAGACCCAGACCCTGGAGAAGGACGAGCAGTGGCAGACCTCTAAGTCGCAGTCGGTGCAGGCGACGACCCAGTACCTGATGGAGGTCGACCAGTACAAGCTCGGCCGAAAGCAGGTCTTCAAGCACGAGTACCAAACGATCGAGAAGCTCGGCGACGACGAGATCGGCGTCGCCCTCAGCGGCGACTGCACTCCTGGCCCCGGGGTTCGCTGCGAGACGCGAGAAGTCCTGACCAGTCGGCTCGTTGACCCGAGCACCTGCACGACGCCGGGGCTGACCGTCGGCCCGCCGCCGGGCTACCTGAAGACGACCTGCACTGACGGCCCCTCCGCGTTGCCGTACGGCCCGGTCGCCAATTGCGCCCCCGGCTTCACCGCGGCCAGCAGCGGCAACAGCTGGGTCGAAACGACGTGCGATCTCACCCTGGGCACGCCCACGGCATTCAACGGCACCTGCGTCGTCGGGCCGCCGACTCAGGATGCCTCGTTTTTCATCTACACGTGCACGCGGCCGGCCGCCAACAACACCTCGACGCCGGTCGCGTCCTGCGGCGCCGATACGCCCGGCACCTCCCCGTCCTGGATCACCACGACCTGCTCGCAGCCTCCCGGGCCGAACAATTTCGCTTCGACGCCGTCGCTACCGTGCACGGTCGGGCCGCCGGTCACCGATGGCTCGTTCGTGACGACCACGTGCACGAAGCCGATCGACACCGTGCCGACCTACGTCGCAAGCTGCGTCGCCAAGGACGGCCTGACGCCTCCTTACCTCAAGGTCACCTGCACGCCCGATCCTCCCACCGACGTCGCCAGCCCAAGCGCCGGCTGCACCGCGGGCACGGTGGGCGTCGTCACGACGACCTGCCCGAAGAGCGCCGCAGGACCGTATCCGGCGCCCACCGGCGTCGCCACGTGCGTCGAGGGCTCGAGCACGGGCGCGCCCGACTACTACGAGACCCACTGCACATTCCCCGCTGCGACGAACCAGACCGTCTTCACAACCGCCGCACTGTGCGGAACGGTTGGCACCTCGACCGACACCGGTACCTGGATCACCCGCGTTTGCAGCAAGCCCGCGGGCCCGAACAACGACACTGTGTACGCCGATCCGAGGTTCTGCACGAACGACCCGGGAACTGCACCCCTGTACGTGCACACCACTTGCACCACGGTCATCACCATGGCGCAGACGCCGGTGCCGCCGTTGACGTGCCCCCTTGGCGTCACCTACGCTGGCGGTCCCGATTTCACCGTCACCCACTGCGACAAGCGAGGAGTGTCGCCGCCGACCGGCGTGGCGGCGTGCACGCCGACCGACCCGACGGTTCCGCCGTACATCGTCACCACTTGTGGCAATTCGCTCACCGACACGCCGGTGGCGTCCTGCATCCTCGGCCCGCTGCCCGACGACGGCATCGACAAGGTCACCTGCGTTAAGCCTGCGGGGCCGAACAATGCAGGGCCGACCCAGGTTGCGACCTGTACCGCTCAAGCGCCGACCGGCCCTGCCTATGTCAGGGTGAGCTGCGCGGGGTCGGTCACGACGGCGGCCTTGGCGATCGCCCCGGCGTCGTGCCCGGCGCCGCCGAACTCGAGCCAGACGTACGTGTCGGCGACGCAGATCCTGACTTGCTACAACAGCCCCGCCGGCACGTATGCGACGCCGACGCCGGTGGCGACGTGCTCGCCCGGCATCGACGGCAGCCTGGTGACGACCGTTTGCACGTATCCGCCGGCGACGAACTACGCCAACAAGCCGGTCGCACCCTGCACCGTGGGCACGGTCGTCGACGGCAGCCAGATCTCGACGACGTGCTCGAAGGTCGACAGCGGCGATGTCTTCGTGGCAACGGCTTCATGCCCGGTGAGCATTCCCCAAAGCGGCACCGGTCCCGACACCATCTGCACGACGACGCCGACCCTCGGCACGCCGGCGGCGACCTGCGCCTCCGGTGCCGTCGACGCTGTATCGCCATTCGACACCACCACGGCCTGTCACCCGACGATCACATCGGCGATGGCCGACTACGCCGGCGCCTGCACGGCCGGGCCGACCGGAACGCCGGGCGAATCGGTTCGCTGCAACCTGCGTCCGATCGACGTCCTCGTCGCCGATTCGGGGTGCGTCGACAGCACCGACGCTGGCACCGGCCTGGTCACGCAATGTACGGCGGCGTCTGGCTCCGGTCATCTCTATCAGGTTAAGACGACGACCACGGTGACGACGACGGCCTACAGCGGCGCCGTCCCGGTCGGTGCCGGGACATCGACGACGAGCACGACGGCGCCGGCCAATGTCGACGGCGTCTGCTATCCGACGCCCCAGACCTTCACCGCGCAGCCGGTCCCGCCGGCGCCGTCGCCGCCGACGACGTGTGCCGCCGGCCCGGCCTACCCGTGCGACACCGTGACGGCTACGACCGGCGGCTCGCAAAACTCGCTGGCCGACGTGGCGCAGTATTACTACAAGACGGACCTTCGTCCGCTCATGACCAACGACCCGTTGAACGGCGGTGTCCCGCCAGCGGGAACCGGCCCGGAAGACGACAAGGCGTCGCACCAGCACATGACGACGTTTGTCGTCGGCCTCGGCGTCTCCGGCACGCTCAACTACCGGGCCGACTACAAGACCGCCGCAACCGGAGATTTCGCCCAGATCCGGACCGGCCCGCTGAACTGGCCGATCTGGCCCGATCCGATGCTCGACTACACGAATCCGGACAACTACAACAATCCGAAGTCGATCGATGATTTCTGGCACGCGGCAGTGAACGGGCGCGGCCGGTTCTTTAGCGCCAAGGATCCGACGACGGTGGTCGAGGGGCTGGCCGACGCGCTTGCGAAGATCGACGACAAGGTCGCTTCGGGCACCGCCGACAGCGTCTCGACGCTGCAGCCGACGACGGGCAACAATTTCGCCTACTCGACGAGCTACAAGTCAGGCGTGTGGCAAGGCGATCTCGAGGCGCGCCTGATCGACGTGGCGACGGGGATCCCGGGCCCGGCCGTCTGGAAGGCGGTCGATCTTCTGGGCCCGCACCAACTCGCCGCCTGCGACGACCGCCGCATCTACCTCATCCACGGCGGCAACACGCTGGCGAACTTCGCCTCGAGCACGAACCTTTGCGTGGCGGGCGTTCCGACGGCAACGGCCGACGGTCTCGACGCCGCCGAAGAGGCGTTCTTCGGACTGGGAAGTCTTTCGCAACTGAGCCAGTGGGCCTTCATGACTGCTGCGCAGAAGACCGCTGTCCAGGTTCCCGGACGGCTTGTGAATTTCATTCGCGGCCAGCGATCCGACGAAGGCTTCCAGATCGGCTCGACGACGAAGTTCTTCCGCACTCGCGGTGAAGGCGTCGTCGGCGAGGGCATCCTCGGCGATATCGTCGACTCGCAGCCGGTCTACATCGGCCAGCCATTCGCCAGCTACCAGGAGCACAACTACGCGGCGTTCAAGGGGACGCCGCGGACTCCGATGATCTACGTCGGCGCCAACGACGGCATGCTGCACGCCTTCTACGCGACCGTCGACTTGACCGTTGCCAACCACGGTCAGGAAGCGTGGGCGGTCATCCCGAGCGCGGTCTTGCCCAATCTCTACAAGCTCGCCGACGAGAACTACAAGCGCGACGGCCACCAGTTCTACGTCGATGGCACTCCGGTCGCCGGGGACGTCTGGGACGGCTCGAATTGGCGGACCATTCTCGTCGGCGGGCTCAACGCCGGCGGCAAGGGCTACTACGCCCTCGACGTGACGACTCCCGGCGCAGCGCCGACGCCGCTCTGGGAGTTCAAGCAGGTCGCGGGCAGCTGCCCGGCGCCGGCGCCGTCGGCGATGCCTGCTGGCATCTTCGCCGACTGCAATCTCGGCCTGACGTTCGGCAAGCCGATCATCACCAAGCTCGCCGGCCAGTGGGTCGTCATGGTCGCTTCGGGCTACAACAACGCGAACGGCGTCGCCGGCGACGGCCTCGGCTATCTCTACGTGTTGGACGCGCTCACCGGCGAGCTGAAGCAAAAGATCGCGACCACCGCGGGAAGCGCCGGTTCGCCGAGCGGCCTGGCCCAGATCAACAACTTCGTCGACAACGTCGTCGTCGACAACACTACCCTGCGCGCCTACGGCGGCGACGTCCTGGGCAACATGTGGCGCTTTGACTTCGCGCCGCCGTCGGCGACGCTCTTGGGCACCGCCAAGGATCTGTCGAGCAACACCGAGCCGATCACGGTGCGCCCGGAGCTCGCCGAGCTCGACGGCAAGCCCTTCGTATTGTTCGGTACGGGCCGCCTGCTCGGCGCGACCGATGTCACCGACACGCAGAAGCAGTCGGTCTACGGCATCCGTGACACCCTCGCCGGGGGTGCCGGTCCGATCTACCCGGATCCGCTGCGAGACTCGCTGCGGCCGATGGCGATCACCCAAACGGGACTGGGAGCCGCTGCGGTCCGGACGGTCGCTTGCTCTGGCACGCCCGGCGCCTGTGCGCGCAACGCCGGTTGGGTACTCGACCTCGCCGAAGCCGGCGAACGCGTCAACGTCGAATTGAAGCTGGTGCTCGGTGCGCTGGTCTTTGCGAGCAACGTTCCGGATCTCGTCCCCTGCAGCGTCGGCGGCCACAGCTGGTTCAACCAGGTCGACTTCCGCACGGCGACGCCAATCCCGGGGGCGATCACCTCGCAGTACCTGTCCGATTCGCTCAACGTCGGCTTCAACGTGCTGCAGTTGCCGCTCTTGCCTGGTCAGCAGAACCCGACCTACACGGGCCTGTTCCGGCAGAGCAATGCCTCGAGCACCAACGTGGGCATCCATCCGCCCGAGCCGCTCGTGAGCGGCAAGCGGATCAGCTGGCGAGAGATCGCCCAGTAGCGACGTGGCGGTCGGCGGGATGAGCGGGATGCTGGCGCGTCCCGCCAACGCTTTTATCGCGGAGGCTGCGGCGAGTGCGCGGCACCGGCCCCGTCTAGCGATCGCGGCGATCGCTGCAGTGACGCTGCATCTCGTCCTGCTCGCGTTCCGCCCTGTTGCGATGGCGAGCAGCTACGTCGCGCCGCCGCCGTCGCCGGTGATGGCGGTCCGCGTGGTGCGCCCTCCGGCGGCAGCGCAGCCGGGGGCGGCCGTGGCCGAGCCGATCCCGACGACGCCCGCGCCCGTCGCGCCAGTGCCCCTTTTCTCCGCAAGACAAGCGCCCAGCGAGCGAAAGCTCTTTGCCGTCAACGAAGTGCGCTCAGCGCCGAAACCGAGCCCGGCTCCCGCGGCAGCGACAGCGGCGCGACCCGACGATGGCCGTCCTTCCGAGACTGCCAGTGTCAGCGACCCGCAGGACGCCTCGGTCCCGCTCGCCGCCGCCCCCGACTACGCGCTTGGCGTTCGCCTCGATCCCGGGCCGCGGCCGCTCGACGAGATCGAGCCCGAATATCCCGATCCCGTGCACCTGCGCGAAGGCACGGTCGTGCTTCGCCTGCTCATCAGCGACACTGGCCACGTCGACGATGTCGCCGTCGTTCGCGCCGAGCCGCGCGGCGTCTTCGAGCAGGCGGCGCTCGACGCTTTCGCGAAGGCGCGTTTCTCGCCCGGCCTGGCGGCCGGAACGCCGGTCAAGAGCCAGATCATGGTCGAGGTCCAGTTCATGCCGATCAACCGCGGCGCTCGCGTCTCCGGCCGGACCTACTGAACCGCAGGAGCCCGCGGCCGGATTGCTGCGCTGCGGTATTCTTCGTCCTGGGTGGCATGAGTCGGGGCAGGCCGTGGACGAAATCGAGACCGGGTCGGTGACGCCCCGAAATGAAGTGGATCGGGCGACGGCGGCCGGTCTTTATTCGCCGGCCCATGAGCACGACGCCTGCGGCGTCGGCTTTGTCGCCCACATCGCCGGCCGCAAGTCGCATGCGATCGTCACGCAGGGTCTGAAGATCCTCGAGAACCTGAACCACCGCGGCGCGGTCGGCGCCGACCCCTTGATGGGCGACGGTGCCGGCCTCCTGATCCAGATTCCCGACGACTTCTACCGCGCCGACATGGCCACGCAGGGCATCGAGCTGCCCGCGCCGGGCGAGTACGGCGTCGGCATGGTGTTCCTGCCCAAGGAGCACGCTTCGCGCCTGGCGTGCACGCAGGAGGTCGAGCGTGCCGTCAAGGCGGAGGGCCAGGTCGTTCTCGGCTGGCGCGACGTGCCGGTCGACGCGGAGATGCCGATGTCGCCGGCGGTGCGCGCCAAGGAACCGATCATCCGGCAGATCTTCATCGGCCGCGGTCCCGACGTCATCGTCCCGGACGCGCTCGAGAGGAAGCTCTACGTCATCCGCAAGACGGCGTCGAGCGCGATCCAAGCGCTGAAGCTCACGCACAGCCGCGAGTATTACGTGGCGAGCATGAGCTGCCGCACGATCATCTACAAGGGGTTGCTGCTCGCCAACCAGGTCGGCAAGTACTACAAGGACCTGGCCGATCCGCGGCTCGCCTCGGCTCTGGCGCTCGTTCACCAGCGCTTCTCGACCAACACCTTTCCCGAGTGGCCGCTCGCGCATCCCTACCGGTTGGTCGCGCACAACGGCGAGATCAACACCGTCAAGGGCAACTTCCACTGGATGCGGGCGCGCGAAGGCGTGATGAAGTCGCCCGTGCTCGGCGCCGACCTGAAGAAGCTGTATCCGATCACGTTCGAAGGGCAGAGCGACACGGCCACGTTCGACAACGCCCTCGAGCTGCTGACGATGAGCGGCTACTCGCTCGCCCACGCGGTGATGATGATGATCCCCGAGGCGTGGGAACAGCACACCGAGATGGACCCGCGCCGGCGCGCCTTCTACGAGTACCACGCGGCGATGATGGAGCCGTGGGACGGCCCTGCGGCGATGGTCTTCACCGACGGCCGCCAGATCGGTGCCACGCTCGACCGCAACGGGCTGCGCCCGGCGCGCTACATCGTCACCGACGACGGGCTCGTGGTGATGGCATCCGAGTCCGGCGTGCTGCCGATCGCCGAGAATCGCATCGTCAAGAAGTGGCGCCTGCAGCCGGGCAAGATGTTCCTGATCGATTTCGAGCAAGGCCGCATCGTCGACGACGAGGAGCTGAAGAACCAGTTCGCGTCGGCCAAGCCCTACCGGCAATGGGTCGACAGCGTTCGCATCAAGCTCGAGGACCTGCCGCAGGGCGTGGCGCCCGGCGATTTTTCGGAGAAGCTGCTTGATCGCCAGCAGGCCTTCGGCTACACCCAGGAAGACATCAAGTTCCTGATGAGCCCGATGGCGCAGGCAGGTGAGGAAGGCATCGGCTCGATGGGCAACGACTCGCCGCTGGCCGTCCTCTCCGACAAGAACAAGCCGCTGTACAACTACTTCAAGCAGCTGTTCGCGCAGGTGACGAACCCGCCGATCGATCCGATCCGCGAGTCGATCGTGATGTCGCTGGTCTCGTTCATCGGCCCCAAGCCCGACCTGCTCGACATCAACGCCGTCAATCCGCCGATGCGGCTCGAGGTGGCGCAGCCGATCCTCGACGCCGACGACATGGCGCGCGTGCGTTCGATCGAGAAGCACACCGGCGCCAAGTTCAAGAGCTACGAGATCGACATCACGTATCCGCTCGCATGGGGCGCCGAGGGCGTCGAGGCCAAGCTCGCCTCGATGTGCGCCGAGAGCGTCGATGCCATCCGCAGCGGCCACAACATCCTCGTCATCACCGACCGGCGCATGGGCCGCGATCAGGTCGCGCTGCCGGCGGCGCTCGCGCTCTCGGCGGTGCACCAGCACCTCGTCCGAGAGGGCCTGCGCACGACGGCGGGCCTGGTCGTCGAGACCGGCTCGGCACGCGAGGTGCACCACTTCGCGGTCCTCGCCGGCTACGGCGCCGAGGCCGTCCATCCCTACCTCGCGCTCGAGACGCTGGCGGCGCTGCGCTCGGAGCTGCCGAGCGATCTCGGCACCGACAAGGCGATCTACAACTACATCAAGGCGATCGGCAAGGGTCTCTCGAAGATCATGTCGAAGATGGGCGTTTCGACCTACATGTCGTACTGCGGCGCGCAGCTGTTTGAGGCCGTCGGCCTCGAGAAGGCGCTGGTCGAGAAGTACTTCCGCGGCACCGCCAGCCAGGTCGGCGGCATCGACCTCTTCGGCGTTGCCGAAGAGGCGATCCGCATGCACTGCGCCGCCTTCAGCGGTGACCCGGTCCTCGACGGCATGCTCGATGCAGGCGGCGAATACGCCTGGCGCGTGCGTGGCGAAGAGCACATGTGGACGCCGGACGCCATCGCCAAACTGCAGCACGGCGTGCGCGCGAACCGTTACGAGACCTACCAGGAATACGCCAAGCTGATCAACGACCAGTCGCAGCGCCACATGACGCTGCGCGGCCTGTTCGAGTTCGTGGTCGATCCGGCTCGTTCGATTCCGCTCGAAGAAGTCGAGCCCGCCGTCGAGATCGTCAAGCGCTTCGCGACCGGAGCGATGTCGCTCGGCTCGATCTCGACCGAGGCGCACGCGACGCTCGCGGTGGCGATGAACCGGATCGGCGGCAAGTCGAACACCGGCGAGGGCGGCGAGGACCCTGCGCGCTATCGCGCCGAGCTGCGCGGCGAGACGATCGCTGAAGGCACGCACTTCAGCGACATCATCGGCAAGGGCGACATCATTGCCGACTATCCGCTCAAGGCGGGCGACTCGCTGCGCTCGAAGATCAAGCAAGTCGCTTCGGGCCGATTCGGCGTGACGACCGAATACCTGGTGTCGGCCGACCAGCTGCAGATCAAGATGGCCCAGGGCGCCAAACCCGGTGAAGGCGGCCAGTTGCCGGGCGGCAAGGTCAGTGACTACATCGGCAAGCTTCGCTTTTCGGTCCCCGGCGTCGGCCTCATCTCGCCGCCGCCGCACCACGACATCTACTCGATCGAGGATCTGGCGCAGCTGATCCACGACCTCAAGAACGCCAACCAGAAGGCGAGCATCAGCGTCAAGCTCGTTTCCGAAGTCGGCGTCGGCACGATTGCCGCCGGCGTCGCCAAGGCGAAGGCCGACCATGTGGTGATCGCCGGCCACGACGGCGGCACCGGCGCTTCGCCGTGGAGTTCGATCAAGCACGCCGGCACGCCGTGGGAGCTCGGCCTCGCTGAAGCGCAGCAGACTCTGGTGCTGAACCGGCTGCGCGGCCGCATCCGCGTCCAGGCCGACGGCCAGATGAAGACCGGCCGCGACGTCGTCATCGGCGCGCTGCTCGGTGCCGACGAGTTCGGCTTCGCGACCGCACCGCTGGTCGCCGAGGGCTGCATCATGATGAGGAAGTGCCACCTCAACACGTGCCCGGTCGGCGTCGCGACGCAGGATCCGGTGCTGCGCGCTCGTTTCCAGGGCCGGCCCGAGCACGTCGTCAACTTCTTCTTCTTCGTCGCCGAGGAGGCGCGCGCGATCATGGCCCGGCTCGGGATGCGCTCCTTCGACGAGCTGATCGGCCGCGTCGACCTGCTCGACACGAAGAAGGGCATTGCGCACTGGAAGGCGCGCGGGCTCGACTTCAGCCGCCTGCTGCAGGCGCCGACCGCGCCGGCCGACGTGGCACGACGTCACGTCGAGGCGCAGGACCATGGTCTGGCCAAGGCGCTCGACGTCCGCCTGATCGAAAAGTGCGCCCCCGCGCTCGAGCGCGGCGAGAAGGTCCAACTCTTGGAGCAGGTGAGAAACGTCAACCGCACCGTCGGCGCCATGCTCTCGGGCGAATTGATCCGACGTCATCCGCAAGGCCTGCCCGACAACACCATCTTCATCCAAATGGAAGGCACGGGCGGGCAGAGCTTCGGCGCGTTCCTGGCGCAGGGGATCACGATCTACCTGATCGGTGACGCCAACGACTACACCGGCAAGGGCATGAGCGGCGGGCGCCTGGCGATCCGGCCGAGCATCGACTTCCGCGGCGCGGCGACCGAGAACATCATCGTGGGCAACACCGTTCTCTACGGCGCGACCAGCGGCGAGGCGTTCCTTCGCGGCGTCGCCGGCGAGCGCTTCGCGGTGCGCCTCTCCGGCGCGACCGCCGTGGTCGAAGGCACCGGCGACCACGGTTGCGAGTACATGACCGCCGGCACCGTCGTCGTCCTCGGCAAGACCGGCCGCAACTTCGCCGCCGGCATGAGCGGCGGC
>JBBRFW010000005.1:0-81294 GCA_038241255.1 Burkholderiales bacterium
GCGCCGGTGCTAGTGTCCTGTCCCCACGCGCGCTGATCATGGCCACCCGAACGAAGAAACCGCGGCGCACCGCCGAGCGGATCCTGGACACGACGCTCGAGCTCTTCAACCGCTTCGGCGAGCCGAACGTCTCGACGACGCTGATCTCGGCCGAGCTGGGCATCAGCCCCGGCAATCTTTACTACCACTACCCCGCCAAGGAAGAGCTGATCACGAAGCTCTACGACCGCTACGACGCCGCCCTCACCGAACTGTTGCGCGCCGCCGACGGCGTGACTGACGTCGAGGACGCCTGGCTCTTCTTCCACATGCTCTTCGAGCTCATGGGCTCGTACCGCTTCCTCTACCGCGACCTCAACGACCTGCTCTCGAACAACCGCAAGCTCGAGAGCCACTTCCAGTTCGTCCTGCAGCGAAAGACCCGCGCTGTCCTGTCCGTCCTCGATGGCATCGCCGCCGGCAGCGGCCTGTCGATCGCGGCGCGCGACGCCGAGCCGGTGGCGACGGCGATGGTCGTCGTCCTGACGTACTGGCTGAGCTTCGAATACGTGCGCGATCCGCGCAAGGCGCTCGAGCCTGAAACCGCCAGCGCCGCCCTCTCGCGCGGCGTCTTCCACGTGCTGTGCCTGCTGCTGCCCTATCTCGACGACGCTCAGCGCGAACACCTGCGCGCGCTCGCCGATCGCTACATGACTACCCCCGAAGGAGGAGACTGACATGGCCAAGTGGACCGCCTTTCAACACGACGCCGACGCGTACAGCTACGACGCGGCGACGCTCAGGAAGAAGTGGGCGCGTCTGCACGCCGGCGACGCCGAGACGCTGCCGAAGGACGACCATGTGCTCGCCGCCTGGCAGCACTTCCATGCCGGCGAGTTCCAGAAGGCGAGCGAGGCGGGGCTCAAGCTGCACGCGGCCGGCGCGAGCGGCGCGATGACGGTCGCGAACAAGGCGCAGGCGATCTACGCGACCTACCTCGAGGGCAGTGAGAAGGCCAAGCTCGCCCTCCTGCTCGAGGTCGCGGGGCGTGCCGAGGCCCGTGCCGGCGAGGAGCCGAAGGAAGCCAACGCCTGGTATTGCATGGCCTACGCGCTCGGCCGCTACAGCCAGGGCATCAGCATCGCCAAGGCACTGGCGCAGGGGCTCGGCGCGAAGGTGAAGAACGCGCTCGAGACGACGATCCGGCTCTCGCCCAGGCATGCCGATGCGCACATCGCGCTCGGCGCGTTCCACGCCGAGGTCATCGACAAGGTCGGCTCGCTCCTGGGCCGCACCCAGGGCGCGAGCAAGGACGCCGGGCTGCTGCACTACAAGACCGCGCTCAAGCTCAACCCAACGTCGGCGATCGCCATGATCGAATACGCGAACGGCCTGGTCATGCTCGAAGGCGACAAGCGAATGAAAGAAGCCACCCAACTATACGAGGATGCGGCAGCGTGCGAGCCGCTCGATGCCACCGAGCGGCTTGACGTCGAGATGGCCAAAGCTGAGCTCGAGGACTGAAGCGAACCCGACCATGAGAGCGTTCTTCTCCCTTCTCCCCGCCCTGGTTCTCGTCGGCTGCACGGGCACCGGCCCGCCCGCGGCGGTTCCGGTCCCGGTCGCGGTGCCAGCGGCCGGCGGCCCGCCGGTCGCCGCGGCGCCGGCGCCGCCGAGCGCCCCCGCACTCACGGCGTCGGCGCAGCGGACCGCGATCGTCTCGAGCCTCGCGGTGGAGCGCCAGTGGCTCTCGTCGTGGTTCAAGGGCACGCCGGTGGTCGTCGCGCAGGGCAACGACGGCGCGGTCATGGTCGAGGTTCCGCGTCAGTTCTGCTTCGAGCGTGGCAAGGACGCGTTGAAACCCGCGCTGGTCGCCGTGCTCGACAAGGTCGCCGAGACCCTCAGGCGGGTGCCGCTCGCCGAGCTGCATCTCGTCGCGGCGCCGGGCGACGTCGCCGTCGCCACCGCGGCGGGCGGCGCCCCGCTCGGCCTGCAGCGTGCGAGCCGGGTCGAGGACCACCTGCGCACCCGCGGCGTTGCGGCGGCGCGGATGAGCAAGCCCGCGGTCGCCCCAGGCGCGGCGGTGCAGTTGCGGATCGAACCCGCCTCGCCCGCCTAAGGGCCAGCTAAGGGAGGGGCTCGCGCCGGTCGCGCACGCCGATTGCTCGGAACGCAGTCGTCCGCCACCGGAAGGCCGCGCACCGCCCGGCACCGTGGCTCAGCCGGCCAACGTCGAACCCCATGCATTGTCGTCTTGCCCAGTGGCGGATCCGCGCCGTCGTCCTCTCGCTCGGGCTGCTTCTGGCCGCTGCCGATTCGCTCGCCGCCGGCGATGCCTTGCCTGCCGCGGTGGCGGCGATCCTGCGCGGCTCGGGGCTGCCGGCGAAGAGCTTCGCCTTCGACGTCCGCGCGGTCGACGGAGCCGACGCGGCGCCACTGCTCGCCTATCACGCCGACCAGGCGGTCCTGCTCGCGTCGACGATGAAGGTTGTCACCTCGCTGGCGGCGCTCGACCTGCTCGGCCCCGGGCACCGCTGGCGCACGACGGCCTACGCGACGGGGCCGGTGGTCGGAGGCCGGCTCGCGGGCGATCTGGTCATCGTCGGCGGCCCCGTTGGCCTCACCGGCAACGAGCTGCGGCGCTGGTTCGCGCAGATGCGCGCGGAAGGAGTGCAGACGATCGCCGGCAAGATCGTCCTCGACGACGTCGCGCTCCTGCACGAGCGCGACCCCAAGCAGGCGCGCGCGACCGAGGAGGAGCGCGCGCCCGACGCGCCGATCGATGCTCGCACCTACAACCTTGGCAAGCTCCTCGTTTCTGTGATGCCGGGCAGCGGCGAGCGCGCGCTGATCGCCGTGAAGCCCAAGCCGGCCAACGTCGTCATCGTCAACGACGTGCTCATGGGCGGCGGCTGCGCGGCCTGGGCGCGCTGGAAGACGGCCGACGAGGTCGGCGCCGGCCCGCCGCTGCAGCTGTGGGTGCGCGGGCGCTGGCGCGCCGACTGCAGCCGCGACGACATCGCCTACGTCGCGCCGCCGCCGCGGGGCCGCCTCGAGCCCCAGCTCGGCGCCGGGCCGGCGCTGCCGGTGAGCGCGCCGAAGATGGTCGCCGAACTCTGGGCCGAGGCAGGCGGCGCGCTGCGCGGCCATGTCGTCGAGCGGGAGTCGGCGGCGCCGCGGCCGCATGCGGCGCGCTGGTCGAGCGAGCTGCTGACGCCCGTCGGCGAGGTCTTGCGCGAGATGAACAAGACCAGCAACAACGAGGCCGCGCGCAGCGTGCTGCTCTCGCTCGCGCCCGGCGGCGATGCTGCCGCGGGCGGCCTCAGCGTCGGCGCGCTCAAGGCTGCGCAGGAGCGGATGCGCGGCTGGCTGCGCACGCAGGGCCTTCACGACGGCGACATCACCGTCGTTCTCGGCTCGGGCCAGTCGCGCGCCGAGCGCGGCAAGCCGAGCGCACTCGTCGACTTGCTCCGCAACGCCTGGCGCAGCGCCGGCTCGCAGACGCTCGTCGATTCGCTGCCGATCGCCGGCGTCGACGGCACGCTGGTGCACCGGATGAAGAGCGGTGCCGCGACCGGTCGCGCCTACCTCAAGACCGGAACGCTCTCGGACACGCGCGCGCTGGCCGGCTACGTGCGCGCGAAGAGCGGCCGCGTCTACGCCGTGTCGATGATCGTCTCCGGCCCGGACGCGGCCAGGGGCAGGCCGGCGCTCGACTTGCTGATCGAGTGGGTGGCGCGGGCCGGATGAGAAAGCGGGGTGTTGCCGTCACGGGCTCACGACCTCACCCCACGGCAGCATCAGCGCCAGCAACAGCAGCTTCTCGAATTCGGGCTCGAAGTGGTCGATGATCGCCTGGGGATCGGCACAAAGCGCCTCGTCGGTCACGAGGCCGAACTGCACGCCGCCGCCGTACGACAGGATGCTCACGCCGACGCCGATGTCGCCCGAGGCGGGCACCCAGAACATCGTCTGGCGCAAGGTCGAGCCGCAGAAGGTGAGCGGCTCCGCCGGGCCGGGCACGTTGGTCATGACGGCGGTGGCCTTCTTCGCGAACAGGCCGAGGATCGCGTCCTGCAGCGGCTGCACCATCTGGCCCGCGACGGCGAGCAGTGCGAACGCGAGCAGCGGCTGGTAGCTCGCCTTCAGCGCGTTCATCCGAGCGCGCACCGACAGCAGGCGCCCGACCGGATTGTCGATGCCGATCGGCAGCACGAGCGGCGCCAGGCCAAAACGGTTGCCGAGCTGCCCAGCCTGCGCGAGCGGGCGCAGGTTGATCGGCACCATGGCGCGAATCTCCTGGCCTGAGGGATCGTCGCCCTTGTCGCGCAGCCACGCGCCGATCGCGCCGGCGACGCAGGCGAGCAGCACGTCGTTGACCGAGCCGCCGAGCGCCTTGCCGATCGCCTTCACTTCGGCGAGCGCGATCGGCTCGCCCCAGGCGACGCGCTTGTCGCCGCTCGGCTTGCCCTTGAGCCGGGTCGGCGAATCGTCGGCCATCAGCGCCATCGCGGCGAAGTCGCTGATCACCTTGGCGCCGAGGCGCGCATGGGCGATCGTTCCGGCGAGCCCCTGCTGCGGATCGACGAGCGCCTGGAGCGCGCGCGTGATCGCCGCCTCGGCCAGCGTCGCCGCCTTTGCCGACAGCCCGCCGAGCGGCTTCAGCACCGCCTCAACGAGCCAGTCGTCGCCGTCCTCGGCGATCTCCTCGCGGCGTTCGCGCCGCGGCGGCGCGGGGCCGCCGTCGGTGATCGCCATCATCACCGAGATCAGGGCGATGCCGTCGCCGATGCAGTGATGGACGCGCGCGATTAGCGCGCTGCCGCCCTCGTAGTGTTCGACAAGATGGAATTGCCAGAGCGGCCGCTTCGGGTCCAGCGGCGTGCTCGCGAGCACGCCGACGTGCTCCTGAAGCGCCGCGCGTTCGCTCTGGCCGTCCCTGAGCAACAGTGCGTCGCGAACGACGTGGCGATGGATGTCGAAGCCATCGTCGTCGCACCAGTGTGCGCCGCTCGCATCGCGGAGGACGGCCTGGCGGAAGCGCGCGTAGCGAAGGAGCTTGTCCTCGACGCGGCGGCAGAGCGTCCCGTAATCGAGCGCGGGTGTCAGCAGCCAGACGCCGACGATCATCATCAGGTTGACGTCGTTGTCCATGCGCAGCCACGCGGTGTCAACGCGCGCCATGCGCTCGCGCGCGGAAGGCGGAATCTTCGTCATTCGCGGCGTGGCGTCGTCGTCGTCGTCGTCGTCGAGGGGCCGTCAAGATGCTGGCTAACATCGGCGCAGTCAATCGCGACTTTCACTACGACCTCACGAAGGAGAGACCATGGCCGACCTCCAGGCGAAGTTCGAGCAAGCCGTCATCGATTCGAAGAGCCTCCCGGAAAAGCCCGACAACACGACGCTGCTCAAGCTCTACGCGCTCTACAAGCAGGCATCGAGCGGCGACGCCGACGGCAAGCGGCCGGGCTTCGGCGACATGGTTGGTCGCGCCAAGTGGGACGCCTGGAACAGCCTGGCCGGCGAGTCGAGCGACCAGGCGAAGCAGGCTTACGTCGACCTCGTCGAATCGCTGAAGTGACATTGCCGCACTGAGCGACGCAATGTCATCCTGACCAAAGCGAAGGATCCGGTACGTATCGACGAAGGATCTCGTCGCCGGCCGCTGGGCTACTGCTTCTTCGCCGACGACTTCCCCGCAGGCTTCTTCTTCGTCGAAGTCGCCCCGGCGAGCAGCGCGTCGACGTTCTCCTCGATCTCGGCCTCGATGCGCCCGCGAAAGGCGCCGAGCAAGAGGCCAAGCCGGGCGGTCAGGTCAAACGAGTCCGCATCGACCATGAGCCGCCCGTCGACGCCGGCGCGCTTGAACTCGACGACGTCGCTCGTCTCGCCTTCGATCACCGTGCACTCCAGCCCGAATTTGTGCTCGGCCGCTTCGGCCCATTGCCAGGCAGTCTTGCGCGCCTTGGCAAGGCCGAGGCGATGTTCGCGCCGGATGTGGATGTCGGCCATGTCGGCTCCGTGGTGAGAGGAACGAGCTTAGCGCTCGAGCGCTGCGCGCCGCTCGGCCGGCGCGAGCGCGGCGATCCGCCTGACCTCGTCGTAGAAGCGTGAGAAATCGCGCCCCTCGCGCTCGAATACACGCTCGAACGCGGGCACCAGGTCGGTGTAACTCGCGAGCACGCCGAACGCGGCGTTGTTGGCGCGCGCGAACCAGGCGTCGTAGCCGGCGTAGCCGCCCCAGCGCGACGCCTTCATCGCGGCATAGTCGGCGCGCAGCCGCGCCAGCGCGGCCACCTTTTCTTCGCGCTTGGCGGCGTCGCTCGCTGTGCTCGCGTAGAGGCGAGCCAGCTCGTCGCGGAAGCGCGTCGTCAGGGCGCGGAAATCGGCCCGGCGCGTTTCCGCGAGCTCGTACTCCGCGCGCGCCGACGCCGTGCCTCGCTCGGCGAGCCAGCGCTCGGCGCCGATCTTCTCGACCGCGCCTGCGAACGATTCGTTGAAGAGCGTGTCGCCGGGCGCGAAGGCGACCTGGTGCGCGAGCTCGTGGAAGACCAGCCGCGCCAGCTCGCCCTCCGGATAGCCGATAAAAGTGTTCAGCAGCGGATCGGCGAACCATCCGCCGGTCGGAAGTCGGCCGAGGGTCGAGTAGGCGGGCACCGGATACACCGCGACGTCGAGCCCGTCGTTGCGCAGCTCGGCGGCGAGCGCGTCCGCGCCCGCCTGCTGGTAGTAGCCGCGGTAGCCGACGCAGCCGACGATCGCGAAGCACCAGGTCTTCGGGACGAGGGAGAGCTCGGGCGCGGCGACGACGTTCCAGACCGCCGCGGGGCGAAGCAGGTCGGCGTAGCGCCGGTAACTCGCGTTGTCGGGCTCGCCGAGCTCGGCGACGGCGAAGTCGCGGATGCGTTGCGACAGCGCGAGGCGTTCTTTCAGCGCCGAGCTCGTCGCGGGGTCGTCGAGCCACCGCGGCACGGGCCGCGCCGCCTGCAGCAGCTCGAGGTGGCCGGTGACCGCACGCGCATAGTAGCCGACCGTGCCGCAGCCCGAGGCGAGGCAGACCGTCGCGCCGGCGGCGACGAGCGTCGCCGCGATCCCGCCGATGCCCGCGGCCATGGTCCGGGCGCGCCGTCTCACGCCGCGGCCGCAACGTCGGCCTCGACCTCGACGAGGCAGTCGTAGAAGCTCGGCGCGCGGCCGATGTCGGTAAGGCGCTGGTGCGTCAGCTCGTTGCCGTTCTTGCCGTCGCCGGCGAGCTTTTTCCACCACACGCCCAGCCCGTTGACGACCCCAGGCCGCGCCCGCGCGCCGACCAACGCCTTGCAAGCGATGCTGCCGCGGTCGTTGAAAATGCGCACGCGCTGGCCATCGTCGATGCCTCGCGCGGCCGCGTCGATGGCCGAGATCTCGAGCACCGGCTCGCCTTCGATCGCGCGCAGGCTCGCGACGTTGACGAAGCTCGAGTTTAGGAAGTTGCGCGCCGGCGGCGAGATCATCGCCAGGGGGAAGCGCCTGGCGAGCTCGGGCGCGCTCGCAATCGATTCGTAGTTGGCAACGTGATCGGGGACGCCGAGCCCGGGAACGTCGACCCGGGCCTTGCCGTTCGCCGTCGGGAAGCCGCCTGCGGCGAACGGCGCCTCGGCGATCTTCAGCCGCGCCCAACCTTGCGCGCGCAGCGCGTCGAAGTCGACGAACGGGCCACCGTCGGCGGCGGAGCGGAACGCCATCCGTGCGAGTGCCTCGTCGCTGTCGGCGAAGCACGGCTCGTGAAAGCCCATGCGCGCGGCGAGCTCGCGGAAGATCCGGGTGTTCGGCCGGGCCTCGCCGACAGGCGCGATCGCCGGCTCGTTGATCATCGCGTAGGTGTGGCCGTAGCTCGCGTGGACGTCGAGGTGCTCGAGCTGCGTCGTCGCCGGAAGCACGTAGTCGGCGTAGTCGGCGGTGTCGGTGAGGAAGTGCTCGAGGACGACCGTGAAGAGATCGTCGCGACCGAAGCCCCGCGCGACCCGCGACGAGTCGGGCGCGACCGCGACCGGGTTGCTGTTGTAGACGACGATCGCCTCGATCCTGGGGCCGAAGGGCGCGCCGTCGGCACACGCCTCGCCACCCTCTCGCAGCAGGTCGTCGCCGATCGTGCTCATGTTGATCGTGCGCGGGCGCCGGCCGGCGAGGAGATCGCGCCGCTGCAGCGCGGCGTCGTTGCGCACCGGCGCGAACCAGCCCGACGCCGACAGCAGCAGCCCGCCGGCGCGGTCGCGCCAGGCGCCGACCAGGCACGGCAGCAGCGCGATCAGGCGCGTCGCGTTGCCGCCGCCGCGGACGCGCTGCATGCCGTAGTTGAGGCGGATCGCCCCCGGCCGGATCGTGCCGTAGTCGCGCGCCAGCGACCGCACCTGGGCCGCGTCGAGGCCGCAGACAGCGGCGGCGCGCTCGGGCAGCCAGTCGAGCGCGCGCTCGCGCAGTGCCGGCCAGCCTTCGACGTGGCGCTCGATGTAGTCGTGGTCGAGCCAGTCCTCGACGATCAGCTCGTGCATCACGCCAAGCGCGAGCGCGCCGTCGCTGCCCGGCAGCAGCGCCAAATGCTCGTGGCACTTCTCGGCGGTCTCGGTGCGGCGCGGGTCGATGCACACGAGCTTGGCGCCGACTCGCTTCGCCTGCAGTGCGTAAGTCCAGAAGTGCAGGTTCGAGGTGATCGAGTTGCTGCCCCAGATGACGATCAGCCGGCTCTCCGCGTAATGCTCGACGTGCATGCCGACCTTGGCGCCGTAGGTCGCCGCGAGCGCCTCGCCTCCGGCCGAGGAGCAGATGGTGCGATCGAGCAGCGACGCGCCGAGCTTGTGGAAGAAGCGCGCCGCCATGCTCTCGCCCTGCACCAGGCCCATCGTGCCGGCGTAGCTGTAGGGAACGATCGCCTGGGCGGTGGCGCCATCGGGACCGGCAATCGCGGTCAGCCGGGCGGCGATGTCGTCGAGCGCCTCGTCCCAGCCGACGGGAACGAAGCGACCGAGACCTTTCCGGCCGACGCGCTTTAACGGCCGCAGCACGCGCTCCGGGTGATAGGTGCGCTCGGGGTAGCGCGAGACCTTGGCGCAGAGCGCGCCGTGGGTCGGCGGATGGTCCGGGTTGCCATGCACCTTGATCGCCCGCCCGTTCTCCACGGTGACCAGCATCGCGCAGGTGTCCGGGCAGTCGTGCGGGCACGCAGCTTTGACCACGGCAGTGCTCATCTCCAAACTATGGCATAGCGCCTCCACCGGGACGGTGCCCCGGGTAAACTGCCTTCGTAGGAGCCTGCCATGCAAGTCATCGAATCCATCCTCGCCGACGCGGCGCAGATCGCCCGGATCCGCCGCGACATCCATGCCCACCCCGAGCTGTGCTTCGACGAGAAGCGCACTGCCGACGTCATCTGCGAGCAGCTCACGTCGTGGGGGATCCCGATCCACCGCGGCCTCGGCACGACCGGCGTGGTCGCGATCCTGAAGAACGGCACCAGCGAGCGCGCCATCGGTCTGCGCGCCGACATGGACGCGCTGCCGATGACCGAGCACAACACCTTCGAGCACAGGAGCACGCACCCCGGCAAGATGCACGCATGCGGCCACGACGGCCACACAGCGATGCTGCTCGCCGCCGCCAAACACCTGTCGAAGCACCGCAATTTCGACGGCACCGTCTACTTGATCTTCCAGCCGGCCGAAGAAGGCGGCGGCGGCGCGCGCGAGATGATGCGAGACGGCCTGTTCGAGAAGTTCCCGATGGACGCCGTCTTCGGCGCCCACAACTGGCCCGGCCTGAAGGCGGGCCAGTTCGCGCTCAAGGCGGGGCCGGCCTTCGCCTCGAGCAACGAGTTCAGGATCACGATCCGCGGCAAGGGGTCGCACGCTGCGATGCCGCACAACGGCATCGATCCGGTGCCGGCGGCGTGCCAGATGGTGGGAGCGTTCCAGACCATTATCAGCCGCAACAAGCGGCCGATCGATGCCGGCGTGATCTCGGTCACCATGATCCATGCCGGCGAGGCGACCAACGTCGTCCCCGACAGCTGCGAGATGCAGGGCACGGTGCGCACCTTCACGCTCGAGGTGCTCGACCTGATCGAGAAGCGCATGAAGGAAGTCGCCGAACACACCTGCGCCGCGTTCGGCGCTGAGTGCGAGTTCCATTTCAAGCGCAACTATCCGCCGACGATCAATCATCCGGACGAGACGGCGTTCGCGCGTCGGGTGATGACCGAGATGGTCGGCGCCGAGAACGTGATCGAGTTCGAGCCGACCATGGGCGCCGAGGACTTCAGCTACTTTCTACTCGAGAAGCCCGGCTGCTACTTCCTGATCGGCAACGGCGACGGCTCGCACCGGCAGAGCGGCCACGGCATGGGTCCGTGCATGCTGCACAACCCGAGCTACGACTTCAATGACGAGCTGATCCCGCTCGGCGGATCGTTGTGGGTGCGGTTGGCCGAGGCCTGGCTCGCCGCGCCGCAGCGCTGAGCCGATGAGCGACACCGGCGCGCCCCCTGAGCGGCGCGCGGCGCCACGGCCGGCCCGCTCCGACGAGAGCGAAGGCACTGGCGCGGCGCGCCACTTTGCGCAGAGCTACGCCGAAGCGCGTGACAAGTTCTTCGCGGCGGCGCGCTCGTGCGGCCTGGGCGTGGAGACGCACGTGCATCCGCTGCCCGGCCGCGACGGCGAGATGCTCGCGATGGACGTCGCCCGCGACGGGTCGATGAACGCGAAGTCGCTCCTCGTACTCAGCAGCGCGTGCCACGGCGTCGAAGGCTTCTGCGGCTCGGGCGTGCAGGTGGCGCTGCTCCGCGATCCCGCCTGGCACCAGGTCGCGCACGAGGCCGGCGTCGCCGTGCTCTACATCCACGGCCTCAATCCCTACGGCTTTTCCTGGTGGCGGCGGACGACGCACGAGAACGTCGACCTGAACCGCAACTTCCGCGACTTCGCCGCCCCCGCGCCCGAGAACGAGCGCTACGACCAGCTCGCCGCGCGGCTCGTTCCCGAGACTTGGCCGGCCGACGCGGCGACGGTCGCCGACCTCGAGGCGTTCGTCGCCGAGCACGGCCTGCGCGCGCTGCAGCAGACGATCTCCGGCGGCCAGTACCGCCACCCGGCGGGGCTCTTCTACGGCGGCGCCGAGCCGACGTGGAGCCACGAGACGCTGCGCAAGGTGCTGCGCCATCACGGCGCGCGCTGCGAGCGGCTCGCTTGGATCGACCTGCACACGGGCCTGGGCCCGAACGGCCACGGCGAGCGCATCTTCGCTGGCCGCGACGACGCCACCGCTTACGCGCGCGCGAAGGAGTGGTGGGGCGATGTCACCTCGATCTACGACGGCTCGTCGACCTCGGCGGTGCTCACCGGCCTGATGTGGCTCGCCGCGTACGAGGAATGCGCGCACGCCGCCTACACCGGCATCGCTCTCGAGTACGGGACCCGGCCGCAGGCCGAGGTCATGCTGGCGCTGCGCGCCGACCAGTGGCTTGAGAACCATCCCGAGGCCGACGACGAGAAGCGGCGCGCCATCAAGCAGCAGCTGCGCGACGCCTTCTACACCGACACCGACGAGTGGAAGGTGCGCATCGTCGAGCAGGGCGTCGATGCCGCCTACGGCGCGGTGCGCGGCTTGAGCGCCGACGCCGCAGGTGCGACGCCGGAGGTAACGCCGGTCAGCTGATCAAGCGGTCGGCGCGCACGAGCACCGACTGCGGCACCTTGATGCCGAGCGCGTCGGCAGTCTTCAAGTTGACGATGGTCTCGATCGTCTGCGGCTGCTCGATCGGCAGATCGGCGGGCCGCGTCCCGCGCAGGACGCGATCGGCGTAGTACGCCAGGCGCCGGTACGAATCGACCAGGCGAGGCCCGTGGGTGCAGAGCGCGCCCGCCTCGGCGAAGACCGGCCAGCTCGAGACGACCGGAATGCGCTCGCCCATCGCGAACGCCATGATGGCGCTGCGGTTCTGCACCGTGAAACTGTCGGCGAGCAGCGAGATCGCCTGCGTCCGAGCGCCGGACATCTTCGCGAACGCAGCCGTCAGCTCGTCGGCGGTGCGCGCGCCGACGAATCGGACGTCGAAGCCGATTCGCCTGGCCGTCGCCTCGGAATTCGCACGCTCGCCGACCTCGCCCGGGTAGACCGGGTTGGCGAGGAGCACGACACGGCGGATCGCTGGCGCCATTTCGCGCAGCAATTCGAGCCGCTTGCCGTTGAGCTCGACGGCCATGTAGGTGAGGCCGGTCATGTTCGCGTTCGGCTGCGCCAGGCTCTCCGCCAACCCCGCGACGACGGGATCGGCGCTGTACGCGTAGACGACCGGCACCGGCAGCTTCATCGACTGGATCTCCAGCACCGCGTCGCCCTGGACGACGATGAGCTCGACCGGCAGGCGGACCAGCTCTTCGGCGAGTGCGGCGACCTTCCTCGCGTCGTCATCGCCATAGCGGAAGTCGATCGTCAGGTTGCGACCCTCGACGAAGCCATGGCCGGCGAGCGCGTCGCGGAACGCCTGCACGTAGGGGATCAAGCTCGGCGGCCGCTGCGCGGTCAGCCAGCCGATGCGCGCGCTGCGCGCCGGCGCGGCCGACGCCTGCGCGCCGGCGAGCCGCGGCAAGGCGGTGCCCGTCGCGGCAAGGAAAAGGAGTTCGCGTCTTCTCATGGCGAGCGTTGATGTCGACATCGATTAGAACGCTCGGGCGTGCCCTTGGCAAAGCGGCGCATGCGCCGCGTCGACAACATTGATGACGAGCGGCGAGCCGACTGCGGCCCTAGGAGGCGATCTCGTCGAGGACCCGGAACGCCGGCACCGGCCGGTGAAAGCCCTTGAGCACGAGCTCGCCGACAGGCGCGCAGCGCGGCGCGCCGTCGAGCAGGCCGTGAACGCGTTGCGACACCAGGATTTCGCCGCCGCGCGCCTCGCCGCACAGTCGCGCCGCCAGGTTCGTGACCGTGCCGATCGCACCGTAGTCGATGCGGCCCGGAAACCCGATGCCGCCGATGGTGGCAAAGCCCTGGGCGATGCCGACGCCCATCGCCAGCTCGTAGCCGCGCCGCGCCCAGCCGACCGCGAGGCGGGCGACCTCGCGCTGCATCGCCAGCGCCATCCGCGCCGCGCGCGGCGCGGGGTCGGCAACGGGCACCGGGTCGTTGAAGAAGACCATGATCCCGTCACCGGTGAATCGCTCGAGCGTGGCGTCGTGCGCGAGGACGAGCGCGCCAACCGCGGCGTGGTACTCGCCGAGCACGGCCATCACGTCCTCCGGGTCGGCGGTCTCAGTGAAGGCGGTGAAGCCACGCAGGTCGAGAAACACGACAGTGATCTCGCGCCGATGACTCTTCAGCGGGTCGTCGGCGCCGCCGGCGACGATCAGCTCGGCGAGCTGCGGCGAGAAGAAGCGCTTCAGCCGGCTCAGCTTCTCGAGTTGCCGCACGCCGCCTTCGACGCGCTGCTCGAGGGTGCGGTTTAGCTCGGCCAGCGCCTCGCGCTGCTGCAGCAGCTCGTCGTAGAGCGACTTGATCCTGAGCAGCGAGCGCACCCGCGCGAGTAGCTCGGCCTGGCTCACGGGCTTGCTGAGGAAGTCGTCGGCGCCGGCGTCAAGGCCCTTGGCGCGCTCGGCGGCCGGATCGAGCGCCGTGACGAGGACGACCGGCAGCATCGCCTGCGTCGGGTCGGCGCGGATCGCGCGGCACACGTCGTAGCCGCTCATGCCCGGCATCATCACGTCGAGCAGGACGAGATCGGGCCGCTCGGCGGCGAGGACGGCGAGCGCCTCGGCGCCCGAGCTCGCGCTGCAGGTCCGGTAGCCCTTCGCGGCGAGTAGGTCGGCGAGCAGCTTGACGTTGAGGGCAACGTCATCGACGACGAGGATCTTGGCGCTCATCGCCACCCCGCGCTCATGGGATCACGGCGTCGGCACGCGCCAGCAGCGCCAGCGGCATGGCCAGGCCGATCGCCCGGGCCGCCTTCGGATTGACGGTCAGCAGGAACTTGGTCGGACGCTCGATCGGCAGGTCACCGGCCGGCAGGCCCTTCAGGATCTTGTCGATCTGGGCGGCGGCGCGCTGCGTCAGGTCCTCCAGGTCGGCGCCGTAGACGAAGAGGAATCCGGCCTGCGCCATCAATGAAGGCTCGCTGACTGAAATCATCCGGTCCCTGGCCGCCAGCGCCGCGATGTGCGACCGATTCTCGAGCAAGGTATTGGTCGCGATCACGTAGACCGCCTGCGCCTGGCGCCGGCGCATCTCCGCGAACGCAGCGTCGATGCTGTCGGCACCGCGCACCTCGACGATCTGCAGCTCGAGCCCGAGATGGCGCGCCCCCTCGTGCATGGTGCGCAGGGTCTCGGCGACGTCGAGCAACTCCCCAGGATGGTTGAGCACCGCGACGCGGATCACGTGCGGGAACCCCTGCTTCAGGATCTCCAGGCGCTTGAGGTCGAGCTCGGGGTCGGTCACCGTCATGCCGGTGATGTTGCCGCCCGGACGCGCCAGGCTCTTCGCCCAGCCTTCGCGCACCGGGTCGGCGCCCGACACGGTGACGATCGGAAGGGTTCGCGTCGCCCGGCTCGCGGCCTCGCGCGGCGGCGGGCCGCCCGCCAGGATGATATCGACCTTCATGTGCACTAGCTCCGCAGCCAGCGTGTCGAGCCGCTCCGGCCGCCCGTCGGCATAGCGTCGCTCCAGGATGAAGTTCCTGCCCTCGACGTAGCCGAGCTCTCGCAAGCCCTTCTGCAAGCCGGCGATGCCGGTGTCGAGCCCATCCCGCGCCGGCGGACCGAAGAACAGGATGCCGATGCGGGCCACCCCGGGGCGGGGTTGCGCGCGCGCAACGAGCGGGGCCGCGGCGCCGGCCACGACGAGGGCGAGGAGCAGCCCCCGCTGCATGGCCGCCATCGCGGCCGATCGACGCTCAGCGCAGACTTCACCGAGGCGTCCTCCCGGATGCCAGGAAGCGCTGCACGGTCTCGAGGAACTGCTTCAGGTTGATCGGTTTGGTGACGAAGGCGTCGAAGCCCGAGGCGACGATCTTCTGCTTGTCGTCGGGCATCACCGACGCCGAGACCGCGATCACGGCGATCGCGTCGAGCGTCGGGTCGGCGCGGATCCGGCGCAGCGCCTCGATGCCGTCGATGTCGGGCAGCTGGATGTCCATCAGGACCAGATCGGGGCGGCGCTCGACGGCCAGGCGGACGCCCTCGCCGCCGGTGATCGCCTCGATCGTCGAGTGGCCGTTGTGGCGCAGGATGTCGCGAACGAGCTTCATGTTCTTCTCGTTGTCCTCGACGATCAGGATCGTTTTCATCGCCCAGCTCCCGCGTTCATGCCCGACATCTTCACACGGCCTCGATCGCCCGCTCCGGCAAGACGAAGGCGAAGGTCGAGCCGTGTCCCGGCACGCTCTCGACGCGCATCGTGCCTCCGTGCAGCTCGACGAAGCGCCTCGCGAGCGCCAGGCCTAGGCCGGTGCCTTCGGACTTGCGCAGGTAGTCTCCACCGGCCTGGCGGAACTCCTCGAAGACGAGCGCCTGCTGGTCGGCCGCGATGCCGACCCCCGTGTCGACGACGGCGATCTCGACCGCGTGCTCCAGCCGCCGCGCCCGCAGCGTGACGCTGCCGCCCGCAGGCGTGAACTTGACCGCGTTCGAGAGCAGGTTGATCACCACCTGCTTGAGCTTCCTCACGTCGGCGACCCAGTCGCCGAGGCCCGCTTCGACGTCGAGCGCGAGCACCAAGCCCTGGCGGCTGGCGCGTTCGCGCACGAGCGTCGTGCAGTTGTCGAGCAGCATCGGCAGGTTCGTGCTGGCGAGATCGAGCTCCATCCGGCCGGCCTCGATCTTCGACAGGTCGAGGATGTCGTTGATGAGCGAGAGCAGGTGGTGGCCCGAGGAATGGATGTCGAGTAGGTACTCGAGTTGCTTGTCGTTGACATCGCCGAACATCTTCTCCGAGAGGACCTCGGAGAAGCCGATGATCGCGTTGAGCGGCGTGCGCAGCTCATGCGACATGTTGGCGAGGAACTCCGACTTGTGCTTGTTGGCGAGCTCGAGCTCGCGGCTCTTCGACTCGATCTCGTTGAACAGGCGCGCGTTCTCGATCGCAATCACGGCCTGGTCGGCGAAGGTCTTCAGCAGGGCCAGCTCCTTGTCGGAGAACGGCGCCGGCGGGTCGCGAGTGGCCTGGATGGTACCGACGCCTCGACCTTTCCACAGCATCGGAGCGATGGCGATCGAGAAGTTGCCGATCGCCGCTGCCATTCGCCGCAATGCCGGAGGCGCGTCAGGAGCGGCGAGAACGTCCGGATAGTGCAGGACCCGTCGCTGCGACAGCACCACGGCGGTCGCCGTGCCTTCGACCGGACGTGGAGACGCCGCCCCGTCCGCGGCGCGCGTCGCGTCGCCGCCCTTGCGCCGGAAGGCGCCACTTTTTAGCATTCCGGCCTCGTCGACGAGGTAGATGCCGAGCCCGCTCGCCGCGAACAGCCGCTCGCAACTGTCGAGGATCTTGTCGAAGACCGGCTGGGTGTCGGCGACCGAGCTGCTGATCACCTGCAGCACCTCGGCGGTCGCGGTCTGCTGCTCGAGCGCCTCGGTCGTCTCGCTGAGCAGGCGAACGTTCTCGATCGCGATGACGGCTTGGTCGGCGAAGGTCTTGAGCAGGTCGGACTGGCGGCGCGGCGTCTCGCCGGCTTCCTGCCAGGCAACGACGATCGCGCCGATCGGCTGGCCGTCCTTGAGCAGGGGAGCGCCGATCATCCGGCGCCAGTGGCCAACGCCCGCGGCCTGCCGGTCGTATCCGGGGTCGTTGAACGCGTCGGCTTCGATCTGAACTTCCCCCGACAGGATGACGCGACCGCTCATCATCAGCGGGTCGGGCGCACCCGGGTAGAAGCGGCGCGCATCGGCGACCGCTTCGGCGGGCCAGTTGCGCGTGGCGGCAAGGTGCACCAGCCGGCCGTCGTACCTGAAGACGGCAGACACCGGGCTGCCGAACAGCCGCGTCGCGCTGTCGAGAATGGCCTCGAAGACCGGTGCGACGTCGGTGGGCGACTGGCTGATGACGCGCAGCACGTCGCTGATCGCGGTCTGGTAGTCGAGCGCCTCGCTCAGCTCGGCGGTTCGCAGCTCGACCTTGCGCAGCGCCTCGCGCGTCTCGTTGAAGAGGCGTGCGTTCTGGATCGCGATCACGGCCTGGTCGGCAAAGGTGCGCAACAGGCCGATCTCTTTCTCGGTGAAGCCCGTCGGCGGCTGGCGCGTCACGTACAGCGCACCGAGGGCTCGCCCCTGCCAGAGCATGGGCGCGAACACCTGCGAGTAGCTGCCGATGTCGATGTGCTCGGCGGCGCCGCGAATGCCGCTCGGCACGTCGGCGTCGGCAAGCACGTCGCGATAGTGGAGGACGCTGCGGGCGAGAATCGCGTCGCGGAAGCCTTCGCCGACCGCCGACGGAAACAGTGACGCGACGCGGTCGCCGGCCTGGCCGCGGTGCGCACGCAAGTGCAGTCGCTCGTCGTCGCCGATCAGCAGGATGCCCTGCTCGGAGCTCGCGAAGAGGTGGCCGCAGCTCTCCAGGATCTTCTCGAACACTGGCACGCTGTCGGCGATCGAGCCGCTGATCACGCGCAGCACCTCGGCGGTCGCGGTCTGCTGCTGCAGCGCTTCCTTGGTCTCGTTGAACAGCCGCACGTTCTCGATCGCGATCAGCGCCTGGTGAGCGAAGGTCTCGATGAGGCGGACCTCGGCAGTCGAGAAGCTCATGACCTCGCGGCGCAATACCGCGATAACGCCGACGACCTCGCCGTCGCGAATCATCGGCACCGCGAGGACCGTGTGAAAGCCGTGCCGTGCCTGGGTTTCGCGCGCGTCGGGATAGCTCGCCACGATGAGCGGGGCGACGTCCTCGACGTGAACCGTCCGCGCCTGGACGACGGCGCTGCCCACGACCGAGGTGCTCTTCACCGGCAGCAGCTCGCCCCGGCCCGTGTGGCGGCCGTCGTCGAGCGTGTACGCGGTCATGGCCTTCAGGTTCGGGCCGTCGACGATCCAGACGCGGCTGCCTTCCGCGTGGCAGAGAATTCGGGAGCGCTCGGCGACCGCCTCGAAAATCGGCTGCACGTCGTCCGGCGAGCCGCTGATGACCTGCAGGATCTCCGCCGTCGCCGTCTGGTACTCGAGCGCCTCGGTCAGCTCGGCCGTCCGCTGCTCGACCTTGCGCTCCAGCCCCGCGTACGACTCGCGCAGTTGTGCGCTCATGCGATTGAACTGCTCGGCGAGCCCCTCGAGCTCGTCGCCGGTGCGGACCTCGATGTGGCGGTCGAGATCACCGGCGCCGATCTGCGCCGCGCCCTCCTGCAGAGCCCGCAGCGGCCGCACCAGCGCACGAGCGAGGACGAAGCTCGCCGCGATCGAGAGCAGCAGTGCCGCGACAAGCACCAGCGCCGTTCGCTTCAGCGTCGCGAACAGCGGGGCGAAGGCCTCGGCGCGAGGCGACTCAACGAACACCGTCCAGTGCAGCGTCGGGATCGCGGCGTGCGCGGCGAAGACCTCGTGGCCCTGCAGGTCGCGGCCAAGCGGCGACGGCTCGGCGGCCGGCAGGTCGCGCGCCCCGACCTGCGGCAGGTCCTTGAGATCGGACTTTTTCAGGACGAGGCTGATGTCGGGGTGGGCGATCAGCACGCCGTTGGCATCGACGACATAGGCGATGCCGGCGCTGCCGATCTTGATGCGCGAGACCACGTCCCAGACGAACTTCAGGTTCACCTCGGCGGCGGTGACGCCGCCACCGCTGCCGGCCGGCCGGGCGATCGTCATGTACGGCTCGGTGCCTTTGCGGAAATACACCGGGCCGTAGTAGACGGTTCCGCCGGGTGCCGCCGGGATCCGGAACTTGGGCTCCTGTGACAGATCGGTGCCGCTGCCGATCGCGTCCATCGCCAGGCGCGAGATGCGCAGTTGCTCGCGGCCGCTGGGATCGATCCAGACGACCTCCGTGATCGCCGGCACCTGGCGCTGCAGCTTCAGGTACTCGAAGCGCCGTTGCTCGAGCGCGTTGCCCTCGCCGTCGGCACGGGGCAGGGCCGTCCAGCTAAGCTGATGCTCGATGTCGAGGATGTACTGCTCGATGCGGGTGGCCGCGTTCTGCGCCTTCTCGATCTGCAGAGCGACAAGGTGGGCCTCGGTCTCGCGCCATGAGAAGTAGATCCCGATCGCGCCGCTCGCGACGAGCATGCCGCCGACCAGCGTGATGATCAGCAGCGCGTATTTCGGAAAGAGCCTCCAGCGGCGCGTCATGCGCTCGGCCCGACGCGTAGCGACACGACCGCGCGCACCGGCGGTTCACACGCCCGATTCACCGCAGCACCTCGTCGGCCTGAACGAGCAGCGACGGCGGCAACGTCACGCCGAGCGACTTCGCCGCGGCGATATTGACGACCAGCTCGAAGCGGGTCGGCTGGTCGACAGGCAGCTGCGCCGGCGTCGCGCCGCGTAGGATGCGGTCGACGTATTCAGCACCGCGGCGAGTCGAGTGGCGCGCGTCGAAGCCATACGACGCGATGGCCCCCATCTCCGCGGCGCTGCGGTCGGGCCCGATCACGGGCAATCCGCTCGGGCGTGCAAGCTCGATGAGCTTTCTCGCGTTCTGCATGAAGAGCGAGTCGGGGCCGAAAACCAACACCTCGGCGCGCTGGCGCCGCATCGCGGAGAACGCTTCGCCGAACTCCTCCGACCGGCTGAGCGGGATCATCTGCAGCTGCAGGCCCAGGCGCTGCGCCGCGGCCCGGTTCTGGGCGGCATAGTCCTCGTAAATGAGATTGCTCGAGTTGCCGACGACGGCGATTCGCACCATGGCGGGAAGGACCTCATGGGCGATCTGCAACCACTTGCCCCAATCGATTGCCGGCAAGGCGATTCCTGTGACGTTCGCCTCCGGGCGGGCGAGGCTCGCGACCAGCCCGAACTTGAGCGGGTCGGCCGCGTTGATGAAGACGATGGGAATGGTCGCCGTGGCCGCCTTCGCTGCCAGCGTCGCGGCGGCGCCGCCGGTGCAGACGATCACATTGACGTTGAGCGCAACCAATTCGGCCGCGAGCTGGGGCAGGCGATCGCTCTGTCCCTCGGACGATCGGTACTGGAAGGTCGCGGTGGTTCCGTCGATCCACCCAGCATCGCGCAACGCCGCGACCAGGACGGGGTTCAGCGGCGAGGCCGCCGCCGCGACGAGGACGCCGATGCGGACCCGCTTCGTCGCCACCTGCGCCGCTGCAGAACCGACGAACGGCGCCGCGAGCGCACCGGTGACGACGGCGAAGAAGGCGCGTCGCTCAGGCCCTTCGATCAGGTAATCGCACGCAACGGGCGAAAGGGGCATCGAGCTCACGCGGATGCGACGGTTTGCCATCTTGACACCTTGCACGTCCGTACGCCGCAGCGTTCAGCCGGTCGCATTGATCAAGCGGCGCAGGAGCCCGGCCGTCGATGCGTCCACGGTGTCGCCGGGGGACGGTGCGTCGGCGCGCGCGCTAACCGACTCCGCGAACGCCAGCATCTCGTTGAGCACGCCATGCACCTCGGTGCCGAACCGCGCGCTGCAGCGCGGCGCTCGCACGGCGGTGTGCAGGAGGGCGCACGCTCGGTGACGTTGATCGGCGCGCCGGCGAGCATCGCGTCGCGCTGCGCCTCGACGCCGAACTCGCGCGCCAAGTCGGCGAGGATGCGCAGCGTCGCGGCGTCGAGCAGGTTCTTGGAGAGGTCCGCGAGGACCTCGGGGAGGCGCCTCGAGCGACATCGAGGCGAAACGCTGCGGACCGCGCGCGAACGCCTCGCGCCCGTCGAAGGCGCGGCCGTGCGCCTCGAAATGGCCAGCGAGCGCCGCCCAAGCGGCCGTCCGGTCGCAGCGCGTCCAGGCGGGCAGAGATTCGCCGGCGGAGCCAGTCGTGGCCATGCGGATGAAGCCGGGCGCGCCGCGCTACAACCGATCGACGTAGCCGAAGGTACCGCTCGTCCGAACTTCCTCGGCCGCGGCGCGAACGCCCGTCATCGCCGCGCGCCAGAGCGAGGTCGCCAAGCTGACGCGGCGCACCCCGGCCGCTTCGAGCGTGGCAACGTCCCACGACTTGCCCTTCATGCCGACCATGAAGTTCACCGGCTTCGTCAGCGCGCCGCAGACGGCGCGGACGGCGTCGAGATCGGGCAGCGCCGGCGCGAACAGCACGTCGGCGCCAGCCGCCTCGTAGGCCTTCAGGCGGGCGATCACATCGTCGAGGTCCGGGCGGCCACGCAAGAAGTTCTCGGCGCGTGCGGTCACCGCGAAGTGGGCGAACGACAGCGACCTCGCCGCGTGCACGGCCGCGGCGATGCGCGCCGTAGCGAACTCGATCGGATAGAGCGGGGACACCTTATCGCCGGTGTGATCCTCGATCGAGGCGCCGGCGATGCCGGTCGAGCCGGCGCGGCGGATTGTCTCGGCAACGTCGTCGGGCGAGTCGCCGAAGCCGTTCTCGAGGTCAGCCGACACCGGCAGGTCGGTCGCGGCCGCGATAGCGCCGGCGTGCGCAAGCGCTTCGTCGCGCGAGAGCTGCCCGTCCTTGCGACCGAGCACGCCTGCCGCGGCGCCGCTCGACGTCGCGAGCGCCGCGAAGCCGAGCTGGCCGAGCAGCGCCGCCGAGCCGGCGTCGAAGACGTTGGCGATGACGAAGGCGCGCGGCCCCGCATGGAGGGAACGGAGGCGCGCGGCCTTCTCGGCGGGGGAGGAAGGCATGACAACGATCGTAGCCGCTCGGCGCCTCCCGCGACGCACGCCGGCGCCTCGAGGCCGGGCACATTTTCTGCGGCGCCTCCGCAGCTCATGCTCCGCTTCCGCGCTTCATCCGGTGACGCGGCGCGCCGACCTTGACCGTGCAAGGCAGCGCGCTAGCCTCGCGCGATGACAACCGCAGTGCTTTCCTCGCCGACCCCGCGCCCGCTGGGACCGCTGCCGTCTCGTTCATCGGCCGGCGCGCCGAGGTCGTGTTCGTGACCGCGTTCGATCAGTACGCCGTAGAGGCGAGAGTGCCGGCACGACTTCGCGTCGCCGACGAGGGGCAGCGAGCGGAGTTCGCGGCCTTGCTGGATCGCGGAGCGCACGAGTTGCGGCAGCGCGGCGGGGTGCGCCAGCACCTGCAGAGGATCAAGCCTCCGTCGGCAACGCAGTGCGCATGATCCGCATCGAGCAGGTCCTATACCTACGCTCGGACGCCAAGTACATCGTGGTCGCCTGGGAAGGCGGCGAGGCGCTGATCCGCACCACGCTTCGAGAGCTCGCCGACGCGCTCGACCCCGCCTGCCTTCGTGCAGGTGCACCGCTCGGCCATCGTCAACCTGATGCACGTGGACCGCTTCTCCCACGGCCCGGGCGACGCGGTTGGGGTGCATCTGAAGCGGCGCAGCGAACGCCTTGCGGTGAGCCGCAGATCTGTTCCGCCAAATGTGAGCGCGCGACGCGCGTCCGCGCTCTTTCCGGCCGTGCGTCAGGCGGGGGGATCGCCGAGAACCGAGTGCCCGTGTAGTCCGAGATCGAGGCTGGCGGCGTCGCCAGGCCGCAACGGGCCGACTTCCGACGCCGAGGCGACGAAGATGGCGCCGAGCTCAGTATCGAAGGTTGTCTCGCGCACGCTGCCCAGGTAAGTGGTCTTGGCCACCGTTGCCGCGAGCGGACCAATGCCGGCGGGGCGCACCTGCCACGCCTCGGGACGGATCGCCACGCGCACCGCGCCGGGCTGCCTTGGGGCTGCAGCGCGAAGCGCGAGCGGGCCGAGGCGGACCCTTCCGTCGGCGCTCGCGGTCGCGTCGAATAGCTCGGCCTCACCCATGAAGGCGGCCACGAACTCGCTGAGCGGCCGCTCGTACAGCTCGCGCGGCGTGCCGGCCTGGGCGATGCGGCCGCCGTTCATGACAACGACCTGATCGCTGACCGCCATCGCCTCCTCCTGGTCGTGCGTGACGTAAGCGACGGTGAGGCCGAGGCGCTGCTGCAGGCCGCGAATCTCCTCGCGCATCGACCGGCGCAGGCGGGCGTCGAGGTTGGAAAGCGGCTCGTCGAAGAGCAGCACCGCCGGCTCGATAACGATCGCGCGGGCCAGCGCGACGCGTTGCTGCTGGCCGCCCGAGAGCTCGCTCGGCAGCCGCTTGTCGAGGTCGGCGAGGCCGACCGTCGCCATCGCGGCGAGGGCCCGTTCGCGCGCCTGCGCGCGCGGCACGCGGGCGACGTCGAGGCCGTAGGCGACGTTGGCGAGCACGCTCATGTGCGGAAAGAGCGCGTAGCTCTGGAACACCATGCTGACGTCTCGCTCGGACGCCGGCAGGTCGGTGACGTCGCGGCCGGCGATGAAGACGCGACCGCTGGTCGGCGCCTCGAGCCCCGCGATCATGCGTAGCGTCGTCGTCTTGCCGCAGCCGCTTGGGCCGAGCAGCGTCGTCAGCGTGCCGCGCGGCACACGCACGCTGACCGCGTCGACGACGAGCGGCGCGGCCGGGTCGCTGCCGTAGCGCTTGGAGAGCGCGCGCAGCTCGATGCCGCCGCCGCCGTCGTCGTCGCGCGTCGCGGCCATGGCGGCCGGGGACGTCATGGCGTCGTCATGCCGGAATCGGCACGAGCTCGCGCCGACCGATCGCGCGCTCGCCCACGCCCCACTGGATCAGCGCGACGGCGAGCGACATCAGCGCGATCAGCACCGTGCAGTAGGCGAGCGCGACGCCGTAGTCGCCGTTGCCGACGCGGCCGATGATGTATGTCGTCGCCAGCTCGGTCTCGGCAGTGACCAGGAAGATGACCGCCGAGACCGTGGTCATCGAGCGCACGAAGCTGTAGACCAGCGCGGCGACGAGCGCCGGCCTGAGCAGCGGCAGCACGACGCGGCGCAGCGTCGTCGCGGTCGAGGCACGCAGCATCGTCGACGCTTCGTCGAGCGAGCGGTCGATCTGGCGAAAGGCGGCACTGCCGGCGCGGACGCCGACTGGGAGGTTCCTGAACACGAAGCACAGCACGATGATGAGGCCGGTGCCGGTGAGCTCGAACGGCGGCACGTTGAAGGCGAGGATGTAGCTCACGCCGAGAACGGTGCCCGGAATCGCAAATGCGAGCAATGCGCCGAACTCGAACGCATCGCTGCCGCGGAACGAGGTCCGCGCGAGCAGCCAGGAGATGAGCAGGCCCAGTGCGGCGCAGAGCGGCGCGGCGATCGCTGCCAGCTTTAGCGTCGTGAAAAGCGAATTCCACGCCGTACCGGCGAAGACCAGCGCCGCGCCGACGTCGGGGTTACCGCGCTGGATGTCGAACGCGGTGACGAAATGGCGCAGCGTCGGCGTGTAGTCGCGGCCCCAGGTCTGCACGAACCCTCCGGCGAACGCGAACAGGTAGACGACGACCGTGAACGCCAGCCACGGCACGACGACGCACGCCGCGCCGCGCCGCAGTCCCCCGGGCAGCGCCATCGGCGCGCCGCCGTCGCCCTTGCCGGTGAGGGTGGTGAAGCTGGTCGCGCCGAGCAGGCGCCGCTGCGCCCAGAAGACGAGCAGCGCGAACGCGCTCAGGATCAGCGCCAGCGAGGCGGCCCGACCCTGGTCGTATTGCGCGCCGACGATCGCAAAGAAGACCTCGGTCGAGAGCACCGAGAACTGGCCGCCCACGACGATCGGGTTGCCGAAGTCGGCAATGCTTTCGATGAAGCCGATCAGAAAGGCGTTGGCGAGGCCCGGCTTCAGCAGCGGCAACGTGACGGTCAGGAAGGCCGCGCGGCGATCGGCGCGCAGCGTCTGCGCCGCCTCCTCAAGCGACGATCCGATGCCGGCAACGACGCCGCGCACGATCATGAAGGCGATCGGCGTGAACGCGAAGAGCTGCGCCAGCCAGACGCCGAAGAGACCATAGAACCAGCGCGACGGCGTGACGCCGAATACCGATTCGAGGCCCTGGTTGACGACACCGGCGCGGCCGAAGAGCAGGATCAATCCGAGGCCGACGACGAAAGGCGGCGTGATGATCGGCAGCAGCGCGAGTGCGTTGAGCGGCCGCTTCAGTCGCGCCGGGCCGCGCTCGGCGAGGAGCGCGATCAGCGTGCCGAGGAGCGTCGTCCCAGCCGCCGTCAGCAAGGCCAGAAACAGCGTGTTCCAGGCGACCCCGCAGCGCACGCCTCCGGCGAGGCATGAGAGCCCCCAAGTGCGCTCGTTGCCGATGCGGGACGTGAGCGCGGCGAGCGAGAGCTGCCCGTTCTCGTCGACGAAGGCGCCCGCGAGCGCGCGCGCGACCGGCCAGGCGACGAAGAGCACCAGCAGCGCGCTGCAGACGACGATCGCGCTCGCGGTGAAGGCATCGCCGCGAACCCAGCCGAGGCGTGCCAGTCCGGCACCGAGCAGCACCAGCAGCGCGAGCAGCGTCACCGCGCCGCCGAGCCCGAGGCCGGGCTGGCCGCCGCTCAGCGGCCTGAAAGCCCGCGCCAGGACGTCGAGCGACCAGCCGGTCGTGCCGATCGCGAAGCCGCCGGTGAGGACGGCGGCGAGCGCGAGCGATGCGCCGCCCGTGAGCAGCACGCCGGCGCGCCGTCGCGAGACGTCACGCTTGCTGCCGAGCGCGACGGCGAGACCGATCGGCACGGTCCAGAGCCACGGCCGGCCGTGCCGCGCCGCCTGCACAACGCCGCTCGCGCTGTCGGCCGCGCCCCAGACGCCGGTCAGGGCCTCGACCACGCTTTTGTCGGCGACGAGGTACCACGGCAGGAGCGTGAACGACGCAGCGGCGATGGCGAAACACGCCGCCACCCCCCGATCGTCGCGCGCCATGTGGTGGCCGGATACGCTGGAGCGCGGCTATTGCTTCTGCGCTGGGTCCCAGTGCTCGGCGATCTTGCCGTTCTCGAGCCGAAACATGTCGAACCAGGTGGTGCTGAACTTCTTGGTCGCGTCCTTGGGGTCGGTGCCTTCGCGCGCGAAGCTCAGCACGACGTAGTCGCCCTCCGCGACGATCGCCACCAGCGGCGCCTTGATGCGCGTCTCGATGGGCGCGGGCTTTCGGACCTTGTTGAAGAAGTCGACGAAGGCGGCGCGCCCGGTCGGCACGTTCGGGTTGTGCTGGATGTACGACTCGGCCAGGTACTTGTCGGCGTATTCCATGTGCGCGCCTTCGAACACCTCGCGCCAAAAATCATAGACGAGGCGCTTGTTGGAGGCGAGCCGCGCGTCGGGGCTGGCGAGGAACGCCTCCTGGCTGGCGGCGGGCTGCACCGCGATCTGCGCCGGTGCTGGCGCTGCGACGAGCGCGACGGCAACGCCGCACAACATCGAGAATGTCTTCATGCCGGTCTCCGGTGGGCAAGCGAACGTGGGCGCGGCGCGTTTAGCGCGGCAGCGAGTTGACTTCCTTCTCCCACTTCGAGATCAGGCGGCGCCGCTCGGCGCTCGCGCCGTACTTCGCGTAGTCGTAGTCGATCAGCTTGATCTTCCTGAAGTCGGGAACGTGCGGGTCGACCGGCGTCGCCTTGTTCGACGGCAGCTGGTACTGCCGGGTCGCGGCACCGAACTGCTGAGCCTGCGGAGTGAGCGCCCATTCGTAGAACTTCTTTGCGGCCTCGAGGTTCCTGGCCCCCTTGACGATGCTCATCGAGCCGATCTCGGCGCCGGTGCCTTCCGACGGCGTCACCGTCTCCACAGGAAATCCCTGGAGCTTCTCGCCCGGGCCGTCGTGGACGAAGCTGATCGAGACCGCCGTCTCGCCTCGTGCCACGGCCTTGATCGGGCCCGTGCCCGAGCGCGTGTACTGGCCGATGTTCTTGTGCACGCCCTTCATGTACTCGAAGGCCTTGTCCTCGCCCATCAGCTGCACCAGGGTCGCCACCATCGTGTAGGCAGTGCCGCTCGACGCCGGGTTGGCGACCTGGATCTCGCCCTTGTACTCGGGCCTGAGAAGGTCGGCCCAGCTCCTCGGCACGGCGAGCTTCTTCTTGGCGAGGATCTCGGTGTTGTAGCCGAAGCCGAGCGGCCCGGAGTAGATGCCGACGGTCCTGTAATTCGACTGCCTGGCCTGCTGCTGGGCCCACGGCTGCAGCTGGGCGAGCGTCGGCGAGCGGTACTCCATTGTCAGGTCGCTCTCGGCGGCCTGCAGGTGCGGATCCCCGGTGCCGCCGAACCAGACGTCGGTCTTCGGGTTGGCCTTCTCGGCGATCAGCTGGGCGAGCGCCTCACCCGAGCCCTTGAGCGACATGTTGACCTTGATGCCGGTCGACTTCGCGAACACTGTCTGGATCATGTTGCACCAGTCGGCCTGCACCGAGCAGATGACGTTGACCTGGCCCGACCCGGTCTGCGCCTCGGCCGCGCCGGCGACAGCGAGGCCGGCGATGAACAGCGCGCCCCACATCGTGATCGTCTTCATGTCTGCCCCTCCGCTGGGCCGTCGACGCGACCTCGACCGACCCGTCGGGCCGGCGCGGCATCGTATCCTCTCCGCATGGCTTTCGACCTCGTTCTCTTCGGCGGCACCGGCGACCTGACGTGGCGAAAGCTGATGCCGGCGCTGTTCCAGGCCTGGCGCCACGGCAAGCTGCCCGACGGCGGCCGCATCGCCGCGATCTCGCGCCAGGAGATGTCCGATGACGCCTACCGCGGCTGGCTGAAGGAGCGCTTCCACGGCGTCGAGGACGCCAAGCGGCCGAGCGACGAGGAGTTCGACCGCTTCGCCGCCCTCCTCCATCACCTGCGCGTTGACCTCTCGCAAGGCAGCGACTACGCGCGGCTGCAGGACTGGCTCGCGTCGACCCACGGCCGCGCCGCGCCGGCCGACGTCGTCGTCATGTACCTGGCGACCGGGCCCGAGCTCTTCCCGGTCGTCTGCGCGCAACTCGGCGCGGCGGGCCTGAACGGGCCGAACGTTCGCGTCGTGCTGGAGAAGCCGCTCGGCCACGACCTGGCGAGCGCGCAGCAGATCAATCGAGTCGTCCGCTCGGTGTTCACCGAGGCGCAGGAATACCGGATCGACCACTACCTCGGCAAGCCCGCAGTGCAGAACCTGATGGCGCTTCGCTTCGGCAACGTGCTGTTCGAGCCGCTCTGGCGGCGCGAGTGCATCGCCAACGTGCAGATCACGATCGCGGAGTCGATCGGCGTCGGCACGCGCGGCGACTTCTACAGCCGCACAGGCGCGCTGCGCGACATGATCCAGAACCACGCGCTGCAGCTGCTCACGATGGTGGCGATGGAGCCGCCGTCGCGGATGGTCGCCGACGCGATTCGCGACGAGAAGCTGAAGGTGCTGCGCTCACTCAAGCCCTTCACGGCCGAGAGCGTCGGCCGCGACGTCGTCCGCGGCCAGTACCGCGCCGGCAACATCGACTCGAAGTCGGCGCCGGGCTTCCTCGACGAAGACAAGGTGCCGCCAGCGAGCCCGACCGAGACCTTCGTGGCCCTGCGCACCGAAGTGCAGAACTGGCGCTGGGCCGGCGTGCCGTTCTACCTGCGCACAGGCAAGCGCCTCGCCGAGCGCGACGCGCAGATCGTCGTCAACTTTCGGCGCACGCCGCACACGCTCTTTCCCGGCAGCAATCCGCCGAACAAGCTCATCATCAAGCTGCAGCCTGAAGACGGCCTTGAGCTGCACCTGCTCGCCGCCAAGGGCGCTGGCCAGGCCGAGGCGCTCGCGCCGGTCTCACTCGACCTAGACTTCGACAAGGCGTTCGCCGAGAACCGGGTCGGCGCGTACGAGCGGCTCCTACTGGACGTCATCGCCGGGCGGCTGAATCTGTTCGTTCGCAGCGACGAGCAGGAGGAGGCTTGGCGCTGGGTCGAGCCCGTGCTCGATGCCTGGCGCCGAGACGACCCCGTGCCGCCGCGCGCCTACGCCGCTGGCACTTGGGGCCCCGCGGCGGCGAGCGCGCTGGTGGCCCGCGACGGCTACGCCTGGACCGAAGAGGACTAGAACTACTTCGGATCCAGGCCACGGATCGGCTTGTCGGTCTTGTCCGGCGGGATCTCGACGACCTTGTCGTCGTTGTTCTCTTCGCGGAACTGATTCTCGTTGGCCTTCTTCTCCGACTCGGCGAGCGCCTCGCGCTGGTCCTGCGGCGACTCGGTGGAAGGGTTTTTGGACGGTGTGCTCATCGCTGTCTCCTGCGGATGGCGCCGGCGCGGCGGCGCACAGCCCAGTGGAGACGATCGGCGCGCCGAAGGCGACCCGCCGACGGCGCGTTCTGCTGTGGGAAAACGCCGGCAGACGCGCCGGCGCCGATGAAGAACACTCGCGGCGACGCGCGCTCCCGGCGCGCCCCGACCGAGGACCGTGCATGCAACCCAGCCCGACCGCGCCGCGGAGGCACTTCTCGATGATCCGCGGCTTTCATCTGGCCGACTTCTTTACCCTCGGCAACGCCGCCTGCGGCGTCGCCGCGGTGCTGATGGCGATGCGCTCACTCGGCAGCCGCGACGCCGTCGATCTATTCGTCGCCGCGGCGTTGGCGCCGGCGGCGCTGGTCTTCGACGTCCTCGACGGCCGCATAGCACGCTGGCGCCAGACCGCATCGGCGCTCGGCCGCGAGCTCGACTCCCTCGCCGACGTGATCTCGTTCGGCGTCGCCCCGGCCGCGCTCGCCTTCGCCTGCGGAATGACCGGCGCGTGGGACGCCGTCATCCTGGTCTACTTCGTGTGCTGCGGCGTCTCGCGCCTGGCGCGCTACAACGTCACGGCCGAGTCGCTATCGGGCGACAGCGGCAAGGTGAGCTATTTCGAGGGCACACCGATCCCCACCAGCGTGATCCTCACCGCCGTGCTCGCGTGGGCGATCTGGCAAGGCCGCATCGGCGCCGGCCTCTATGGCGGCAGCTGGACCGTGGTGAGCGCCGAACTCCACCCGCTGGTGCTGCTGTTCGCGCTATCCGGGACCCTGATGATCAGCAAGACGCTGCACATCCCCAAGCTTTGACGGACCGGCCTGACGCCTAAGGCTGCAGCTTCCAGCCGCCGTTCTCGATCCTCACCATCACCTGGCTGCGCGCGTCGACGCCGTTGTGGTCGCTCGCGCTCATCGTGTAGACGCCTTCCGAGCCCACGAAGTCGTGCACGCCCTCGATCGCGTCGCGCAGCGCGGCGCGGAACGCGGGCGTCCCCGGCTTGCCCTTCTTCAGCGCGTCCTGCGACGCGTTCTGGACGATGAGGAGCGCATCCCACGCGGTCGCGGCGAACAGCGAGCGTGAGTTCGGCCCTTGTGCCTTCTCGAAGCGCTGGACGAAATCGAGCGCCGCCTTCTTGGCCGGATTCGCCTCCGGCAGCTGCTCGGCGACCAGCACCGGCGCGACCGTCATGTAGCCGCCCTCGAGCGACTTGCCACCGACGCGCAGAAAGTCGTTGTTGGCGACGCCTTGCGTCTGGTAGACGAGCGCCTTGTAGCCGCGTTTTGCGAGCTCGATCTGCGGCAGCGCGCCGGGCGTGCCGGCGGCGAAGATGTAGACCGCGTCGGGATTGGCGGCGACGATCTTCAGCACCTGCGCGGTCACACTCGGGTCGGTCTGGTTGTACTTCTCGGTGGCGACGATCTTGAAGCCGCGTTGAGTCGCCGCCGCCTCGAACGCTTTGAGGAAGCCCTCGCCGTAGCTCGTCGTGATGCCGATCGTCGCGACCGACTTGCCCTTGCCGCTCTTCTGCAGGTGGTCGAGGACGAGGCCGATCGAGATGGGCTCGGTCGGCGAGAGCTTGAACGCCCACTTTCGCGGCCCGTCCTGCGGCAGCACGATCGCGCCGCCGCCGGCGAGCGAGATCACCGGCACCTGCGCGTTGCCGGCGATCTCGACGACGGCGAGCGAAGTCGGCGTCACCGACGAACCGATGATGAGATCGACCTTGTCCTCGTTGATGAGACGCTGCGCGTTCTTGGTCGCCGTGGTCGTGTCGCTGGCGTCGTTGAGGACCGTGAAGCGGACCTTCTCGCCGGCGATCTCGCCCGGCCAAAGCTTGATGGCCTGCTCCTCGGGTATGCCGAGCGATGCTGCGGGTCCGGTCGTCGAGAGGATGACGCCGATGTGGATCTCGGCGAGTGCCAGCGGTGCGCCAGCGACGAGCCCAAGCGCCACGGCGAAGCGGCGGGTCAGGCGATTAAGCGGAAGGGGCTGGTTCATGGCGGCACCGGTGGGGGGATCCGCGCATCGTCGGCGCCCCGAGCTGCTATGTCGTCGGGACTGTCCCGGGGGGGTGTCGCGTTCGCGGCGTCTATCCTCGACGCATCGCTCTAGAGCCGAAGGGGCCGCGCCATGTACGTCCGCAATTGTTGGTACGTGATCGCCTGGGATCACGAGGTCCCTGCCGACGGGCTCTTCACGCGCACCGTCCTCGACGAGGCGATCCTTCTGTTTCGCACCGCCGCCGGCCAGATCGTCGGCCTTCGCGACCGCTGCTGCCACCGCCTAGCGCCGCTCTCGAAGGGCAAAAAGGAAGGAGACTGCGTCCGCTGCGGCTATCACGGGCTGCTCTTCGACGCGAGCGGCCGCTGCATCGAGATCCCCGGCGCCGACACGGTGCCGGAGAAGGCTCGCGTGCAGCGCTATCCGATCGCGCTGAAGAACAAGTGGGTCTTCGTCTGGATGGGCGACCCGGCGAAGGCGGACACCGCCTTACTGCCCGACAACTTCTCGTGCGACTCGCCCGATTGGGACTACGTCCCCGGCTACCTGCACTACGACACGCCGCAGGAGCTGGTCTGCGACAACCTGCTCGACTTCTCGCACCTCTCCTACGTTCACGAGAACACGCTCGGCGGCTCGACGGCGATCGCGCGCGCGCGGCCGACGATCGAAGCCGTGCCGCGCGGCATCCGCGTCACACGCCACATCCCCGACGTGCCGTCGCCGCCCTACTACCGCGAGACGCGCGGCATCACGGCCAACCTCGATCGCTGGTTCATCTACGACTTCGTCCTGCCCGGCACGCTGCTCATGGACTCGGGCGGCCGCCCGGCCGGCGCGGCGTTCGGCAACAACTGCGGCGGCGTGCGCCACCACAGCTGCCAGACCGTGACGCCGGAGTCCGGCCACTCAACGCACTACTTCTTCCAGCAGGGGCGACACACCAGCGAAGGCGACCACTCGATTGCCGAGGCGGCCTACCGCGTGCTTTGCCGCGCCTTCGAGGAGGACCGCGACATGATCACGGCGCAGGCGCGCGAGATCGCACGCGATCCATCGGCACCGATGCTGCCGCTGGCGATGGATGCGGCGGTCGTGCGCTTCCGCAGGCTCGTCGCCGAGACCGTCGCCGCGGAGGCGCCCGAAGGCGCCGCGCCCGAAGGCGCCGCGCCGGCCGGCGCCGCAGGTCAGGCGGTGGCGCCTCGGCGTGCGCGCTCGATCGCCTGAGCTGCGAGCATCTCGGTCGAGACCGAGCGGTCGAGCGGCGAGCGCGACAGGCCCGACTGCTCGTAGTGCATGTTCTCGTAGAGCTCGGCGCTCGCCGGACATGCGGCGAGGATCGCCTCGAGAGCGCGTGCCGGCAGATCGGCGCCGAGCGATTGCTTGACGCGAGCGACGAGCGCCCGATATTGATCGGCACCGGCGGCGGCGGGGCTGGCTTCGACTCTTTCGAGCAGGCGCGCCAGGGCGACGGCGGTTTCGATGCGGGTGTGCAGCGATTCGGTGGCGGGGGCAGGCATCGGGGTTCCTCGGGCCCCGACCGGCGGGGCAACAATCGATAGCTGAGGTCGCCGGCGGCGAGTTCAAGGGACGCCTACCGTTCATCGCGGTCGCCACAATATTCGGCCGGCTCGCCCGTCTATCCACCATGCTCATCGACATCGCCCCACCTGCCGGCCCCGCCTTGGCCGACCAAGACCGGGCCATCGCGGCTGTCTTCGCCCGCGAGTCGCGACGGCTGCGCGGCTTCGTGCGCCGGCGCATCGCCGACGCCTTCGAGGTCGACGACATCGTCCAGGAGGTGTTCGCCGAGCTGATCGAGGCGACCCGGATCGCGGCGCCGATCGAGCACGTGGGCGCCTGGCTCGTTCGCGTTGCCGGTCATCGCATCGTCGACCGCTTCCGCCGCGCCCGCACGCTCTCGCTCGACGAGGCTGGCGGCGCGCGCGACGAGGACTCGCTGGCGCTCGATAAGCTGCTGCAGTCGCCGGACGCCGGCCCCGAGGACCGTTACGCGCAGCGCGCAGCGCTCGCCGCCATCGAGGCAGCGCTGGCCGAACTTCCTGCGGCGCAACGCGAGGTCTTCATCGCCCACGAGCTCGAGGGACGAAGCTTCAAGCGCCTCGCCGAAGAGAGCGGCGTCGGCATCAACACGCTGCTGGCGCGCAAGCGCTATGCGGTGCTGCATCTGCGCGAGCGCCTGCAGGGCCTCCGCGAGAACCCTTCTTTCACCGAGGAAACGACATGAGACTGCGCCCCGCCATGAGGGTCCTGAGGTTCGCCGCCATCGCCGCGCTGGCGCTCGCCGCCGTTGGCTTCGTCGTCATGAGCCTGTGGAACTGGCTCGCGCCGACCGCATTCGGCGGCCACCTTATCGGCTTCTGGCAGGCGCTCGGGTTGTTCGTCCTCGCCCGCCTCCTCGTCGGTGGCTGGCGCGGGAGCCGCGGCCATGGCCACGGCTGGCACCGCATGAGCGACGAAGAGCGTGAGCGCGTCCGCGCGGGCTTCGCGCGTCGCTGCGGCCGCCGCGGTGGCAACGACAAGGCTGCGTCGACGGCACAGCCGGTCTGATCGGGGCAGACGGGGCGGCGCCCAGTTCAAGCCTCAGCCGTTGGCCAGGCGGGCCGGCCGCTCCCAATCGCCGCCAAGGGCCTTGATCAGGAACACCGACGTGAGAAGGCGCTGGCCCGAGAGCTGCGCAGCCAGCCGCTCGGCGGCGAGCAGGGACTGCTGCGCCGTGATCACGTCGAGGTAGGTGGTGGCGCCGCCTTCGTAGCGCGCCGTCGCGAGCTCGAGCACGAGCCGCGCCGTATCGACCGCGATGCGCGCCTGGCGATCGGCGCTCTCGAGCGCGGCCAGGCTGGTGATGCCGTCCTCGACCTCCTGCATCGCTGTGAGGACGACGCGCCGATAGCTGGCGACGGTCGCGTCGTAGTTAGCGCGCGCGAATTCGACGTTGGCATCGAGCCGGCCCGCCGAAAAGAGAGGCTGCGCGATCTGCGTCCCGAGCGACCACAGCAGGCTCGGCGCATCGAACAGGTTCACCAAGGTTCGGCTCTCGAAGCCGCCGCTCGGCGCGAGCAGGATGCTCGGGTAGTAGGCGGCCCGGGCGATGCCGATCTGCGCGTTGGCCGCCGCCATCGCCCGCTCGGCGGAGGCGACGTCGGGACGCCGCTCGAGCACGTCGGATGGCACGCCCAGCGGCACTGCCGGCGGCGTCAGCTCGCGGATGTCGGCGGCGAGCGATAACGTGGGCGCGGGTGTGCCGGTGAGTGTCGCGACCGCGTGCTCGAACGGGGCGCGCTGGCGGCGCAGCACGTCGAGCTGGGTCAGCGTGGTGTCGAGCAACGATTGTTGCTGGGCGACGTCGAGGCCGGAGGCGGCGCCGAGGTCGTGGCGCGTGCGCACGAACTCGAACGAGCGGCGCTGAAGCGTGAGCGAGCGCACCAGAACGTCGAGCTCGATGTCGATCGCGCGCAGGTTGAAGTACGCGGTCGCGAGGTCGGCGCCGAGCAGCAGGCGCGTGTTCTCGAAGTCGGCGGCAGCCTGCTCGGCGCTGGCGCGAACGCCTTCGATCGTGCGCTGGACGCGGCCGGCGAGGTCGAATTCATAACTCACCGCGAGCGAGACGAGGGCGTCGTTCTGCACCGTCGAGAAGTTCGGCGATGCGTAGTTGCTGAGCGGCCGGTTCGCCGAGATGCGCTGGCGCGCGCCGCGCCCGTTGAGGCTCGCGTTGGGCAGCAGGCCGGCGCTGGTCGCCGCCACCACGGCGCGTGCCTGCGCGAGGCGGGCGCCGGCGAGCGCGAGGGTCGGGCTCTGCGCGAGCGCCTGCGCCTGCAAGGCGTCGAGGCGCGCATCGCCGAAGCGCTGCCACCACGGGCCCTTCGGCGCGGCGTCGTCAGGCGTGCCCTCGCGCCACGGCGCTTCGAGCTTCCAGGCGGTCGGCGTCTCGACCGCGGGACGAACGTAGATGGGTCCGGCGAAGCATCCCCCCAGCGCGAGCGCGACGCCGAGCGCCGCCGCCGCGACCCGGGCGCGACGCTGCGGGCACGTCACGGCAGCGCCTTGGCGGCAGCGGGCCGGCCGGTGCGCGTGCCGCTCGCCGCGCCGTCGTCGGTCGCGAGCGTGACGGTCTCGCCCTCGCCGAGCGAATCGGAAGGGTTGAGGACCAGGCGCTCACCGGCGGCGATGCCGTCGATCACCTCGATCGATTCGCCAAGGTTGCGGCCGAGCATAACCGGCTTCAAGTGCACGCGACCCGCCGCGTCGACGACGGCGACACGCGTGCCTTCGCCGCGAAAGAGCAGCACGTTGCTCGGCACGACGAGGGTGCGGTTGCCGGCGAGCAGCAGATCGACCTGGACGTAGGCCCCGGGCAGCAGCGTGCCGTCCTTGTTGGGCAGAGCGATCTCGACCTGCATCGTTCGCGTCGCCGGATCGATCGACGCCGCCGTGCGCGCGACTTCACCGGTGAACGACCGGCCGCGCAGCTCTGCCTGCGTGACCACGACCTTCTGCCCGGCCCGCACCAGCTGGGCGTACGACTGCGGCACGTTCACGTAGACGCGCAGTGGGTCCATCTGGGTCAGGACGAAGAGCGTCTTGCCGCTCGAATCGATCAGGTCGCCGACATCGACGTTCCTGCGCGTGATGACGCCGTCGAACGGCGCCGTGACCCGCGTGAAGCCCTGCAGCTGGCGCAGCCGCTGCACGTTGGCGTCGGCGGCGGCGAGGTTGGCGACCGCCTGGGTAACGCCGCTGCGCCGCTCGTCGAGCTCCTGCTGCGAGACGACGTCCTTCTTGCGCAGCGCCTCCCAGCGATCGACCGTGCTCCTGGCCAGCGCCAGGCTGGCCGCGGTCTGCTGGCGCGCCGCCTCGGCCTGTGAAAGCTGCTGGTCGATCTCGGGCGACTCGATGACCGCGAGCAGCTCGCCCTTGGCGACGTGGCTGCCGATGTCCTTGCTCCAGCGCTTGACGTAGCCCGCCGAGCGAGCCGCCAGCGGCGCCTGCCGGAAGCCCTGCAGCGAGCCCGGCAGGGCGAGCGTCTGGCCGCCTTCGCTGGTCTTCGCGACCGTCGTCTTGACGTACGAGACGGTGCCTTCGGCGGCGGTCGATTCGAGCACCTTGGCGTTCGCCAGCCGGCCGAGGATCGTCCGGCCGGCGCCGACGACGAGCAGCACGAGGACGACGATGACCGCGATCCTCGTGCGGCGCGCGAGGGGCGCGCGCTGCGCCAGATCGGCGGCCGGCGGGGGCGCTCCGGCATGGAACGACGGGGGGTGATCGGCCATCGGTCAGGCTTCTCGCAGGATCGGTTCCGGCGCGGCGTCGCGCGCGGCCGCGTGCGCGGCGTGCCGGCGCCCGAGCCGCTCGTGGACGCCGGCGAACACGACCGGCACGAAGAGCAGCGTCGAGACGGTCGCGAACAGCAGGCCGCCGATGACCGCGCGGCCGAGCGGAGCGTTCTGCTCGGCGCCTTCGCCAATGCCCAGCGCCATCGGAATCATGCCGATGATCATCGCCAGCGCCGTCATCAGCACCGGCCGGATGCGGGTCGCGCCGGCTTCGAGCACAGCCAGTCGGGGCGCCGCACCCTCCTGCTGGCGCTGGCGCGCGAACGAGACGAGCAGGATGCTGTTGGCGGTCGCGACGCCCATCGTCATGATCGCGCCAGTGAGCGCCGGCACCGAGAGCGTCGTGCCGCTGATGAAGAGCATCCAGGCGATGCCGGCGAGCGCCGCGGGCAGCGCGGCGACGATGATCACGGCGTCGATCCACGACTGGAAATTGACGACGATGAGCAGGTAGACGAGAACGATCGCCATCGCCAGACCGACGCCGAGACCGATGAACGACGCCTGCATCGTCTGCACCTGGCCGCGCAGCACGACCTGGCTGCCGCGCGGCAGCTTCGGCCGCACCTCGTCGACGAGCGTCTGCACCCGCGCGGCGACGCTGGCCAGATCGGTGCCGTGCACGCTGACGTAGACGTCGATCGCCGGCAGGATGTTGTAACGCGAGACCACCGCCGCCTGCCGCGCCGACGTTGCCTCGACCAGGTTGCCGAGCAGCTGGGGCGCCGCCGCGGCGGTCGACGTGCCCGGGCCGCTGGTGCCCGCGACCGGTACGTTGAGGAGCGCATCGAGCGAGTCGACCCGATACTGCGGCGCCTGCACGGCCACCGAGTAGACGACGCCGTTGGCGGGATTGAGCCAGAACGCCGGCGCGGTCTGCGAGCTGCCCGAGAGCGAGACCAGCACGTTCTGGCCGACGTTCTGCGCCGACAGGCCCATCTGCTGCAGGCGCGTGCGGTCCATCTGCAGGTTGACCGCGGGCGCGTCGAGGCGCTGGTGCACGTGCGCATCGACGGCGCCGGGGATCTGCTTGATGCGCTTGGCGAGGCCCGCGGCCAGCGCCGCGTTCGCCGTCAGCTCGTTGCCCGTGAACTGCACGTCGATCGCCGCGGGCAGGCCGAAGTTGAGGATCTGGGTGACGATGTCGGCCGGCTGGAAGAAGAACTCGATGCCGGGAAAGCGCTTGGGCAGCTCGGCGCGCAGGCGGGTCACGAACTCGTCGGTCGGCCCGTGGCCTTCCTTGAGCGAGAGTTGGATCTCGCCGTCGAGCGTGCCGATCGTTCCCGCATTGCTGTAGGACAGGTTGATGCCGCTGTTGGGAACGCCGAGGTTGTCGAGAATCGTCTCGAGCTGATCCTTGGGCACCAGCTGGCGGATCGCCGCTTCGACATCGTCGGCCAGGCGCGCCGTCTCCTCGATGCGCGTGCCAGTCGGCGCGCGCAGGTGCAGGCGGATCTGACCGGCATCGACGCTCGGAAAGAAGTCGCGGCCCAGGAACGGGTAGAGGCCGCAGGAGAGCAGGCAGAAGGCAAGGAAGGCGGTGCCGAAGACCCCGCGCTTCTCGAGCAGGTCCGAGAGCGCGACCGTATAGGCGCCGCGCACCCGCTCGAATTGGCGATCGAAGCCGCGGTAGATGCGCAGCAGCGCACTCGGCCGCGCCGATTCGTCGGGCTTGCCCTCGCCGTGCGTGCCGCGCATCAGCAGCATCATCATCGTCGGCACCAGCGTTCGCGACAGGATGTACGACGCGATCATCGCGATCACCACCGCCTCGGCGAGCGGAACGAACAGGAAGCGGGCGACGCCGGAGAGGAAGAACATCGGCACGAAGACGATGCAGATGCTCAGGGTCGAGACGAGCGCCGGCACGCCGATCTCGCCCGCGCCGATGACAATCGCCTCCTCGAGCGGCTGGCCGAGATGCAGGTGCCGCTCGATGTTCTCGATCGTCACGATCGCCTGGTCGACGAGGATGCCGACCGAGAGCGCCATGCCGCCGAGCGTCATCAGGTTGAGCGTCTCGCCGAGCATCTGCAGGACCAGGATCGAGACCAGGATCGAGAGCGGGATCGTCAGCGCGATGATCAACGTCGAGCGCCAGTTGCCGAGGAAGAGAAGCACCATCACCGAGGTCAGGCCGGCGGCGATCAGCGCCTCGACGACGACGCCCTGCACCGCTGCCTTGACGAACACCGACTGGTCGAAGAGCGGTGCCACCTTGAGGTCGGCGGGCAGGATCGACTGCACGCGCGGCAGGATCGTGCGCAGGTTGGCGACGATGTCGAGGGTCGACGCACCGCCGTTCTTCAGCACCGAGAGGAGGACGCCGCGCGCGCCGTCCTTGCGGACGATGTTGGTCTGCGGCGAGAAGCCGTCGCGCACGTTGGCCACGTCGCGCAGGTAGGTCGTCGTGCCGCCGGCCGAGGTCTTTATCGGCAGGTCGTTGAGGCCCGCGATCGCTTCCGGCGAGCCGTTCATTCGCACCGTGTACTCGGTGTCGCCGAACTTGGCGGTGCCCGAGGGCAGGATTAGGTTCTGCAGGTTGACCGCGTTGACTACGTCGGCCGGCGCCAGGCCGCGGGCCTGCAGTGCCTGGATGTCGAGGTCGACCGAGATCAGCCGGTTCTTGCCGCCGTACGGGAACGGGATTGCCACGCCCGGGATCGTGATGAGCTGCGGCCTGAGCGTGTTGATCGCGGCGTCGAAGACCGCCTGCTCGGGCAGCGTCGGGCTCGACATGCCGAGCTGGACGACCGGGATGCTCGACGCCGAGTACTTGATGACGAGCGGCGGCGTGATGCCGGGCGGCAGCTGGCGCACCTGCGCCTGCTCGATCGCCACGACCTGGGCGATCGCGGTCTGGATGTTGGCGGTCGGCTGGAAGATGACCTTGATGATCGAGATGCCGGCGAGTGAGGTCGACTCGATGTGCTCGATGTCGCTCACCGTCGTCGTCAGGCTGCGTTCGTTCTGAGCGGCGATGCGCTGGCCCATCTCCTGCGCCGGCAGGCCGTTGTAGTTCCAGACGATCGAGATCACCGGGATGTTGATTTCCGGGAAGATGTCGGTCGCCATGTTGAGCAGCGCGAACGGCGTCGCCAGGACGATCAGCATGGCCATCACGATGAACGTGTACGGGCGCTTCAGCGCGAGCTGGACGATCGACATTCGGCGTGGGCGGGAGCGCGGAGGGTCGCGGCGAAACGGCGATGATATTCAGAGTCCCGGACGGGCCGTCGGCAATGTCTTACCGGCCGCCGCCGGCTTGTCCCACACACCGCACGCGGCCGCTGAAATAAGGTTACCGATTCGACGGACACTCTGCCTCCCCCCGCCACCCTGCTGCGAGAACGCCATGGCCACCACCACTCCCACTGCCGCCCGGCCCGCCGCCGCCGAAGGCGACAGCACCGACACCCAGAGCACCGTGCAGAAGCTGCGCGACCAGGCCGACGCGGTCGTCCAGCGCATCCAGCCTCAGATCACCGCGGTCTCGACCTACGCCCGCGACGAGCCGACCAAGGCGCTGCTGATTTCGGCCGCGACCGGCGCGGCGCTTATGGGTCTGATCGCGCTGGCGATGCGCGTCGGCTCGCGCTCCCCCGCTGAATCGGCCGCCTCGGCGGGCAAGTCGGCCATGGCGGCGATCCGCGACGCGGCACTCGATCTCGCCGACAGCGCCCAGAGCATGGCCGCCGATGCGCTCGAGAGCGCGCAGAAGCGCGTCTCCGACGCCTTCTCGAGCACCCAGAAGCGCGCCGCAGCGGGTGCCGCCGCGAGCACCGACAGCGTCTCGGAGGCCGCTGCCGACGCCTGGAAGAAGGTGCGCGAGCAGGCTGGCCCCATGGTCGACAAGATCAGGCCGCAGCTCGATGCCGTCACCGCCTACGCCAAGGACGAGCCCGTGCGCGCGGCGCTCGGCCTCGCCGCGGCCGGTGCCATTGTGGCCGGGCTGATCGCGCTGACGCGTTCGTCGCAGGACGACTGAGCCGTCGCCGGCCGCGCCTCGCGCGCACGGCCGGCGCCGCCTTCCGGTGACGCAAGCGGCACAGCGTTTGCCTCAGGCGCTGCATCCACCTCATAGGAGCTGCGCATGTCGCCCCATCAGAACGCCCGTCTTTCCGCCCTTTCCGCGTGCGTCGGCCTGGCCCTCGCCGCTGCCGCCGCAGGGTCGGTCGCGCAGGGCGCGACGGCGGCCGCGACCCCGGGCATGAAGGCCGGCGCCTCCGTCGCTTCGCCCGACAAGGGATTCACCATGAAGGCTGCCGAGGGCGGCATGGCCGAGGTCGAGCTCGGCAAGCTTGCGCAGCAAAAAGGGTCGAGCGACCAGGTCAAGCAGTTCGGCTCGCGCATGGTCGACGACCACAGCAAGGCCAACGCCGAGCTGACGCAGCTCGCCGGCAGCAAGGGCATCACCCTGCCGACCGACCTCGACGCCAAGCACAAGAGCGAGCTGGCGAAGATGCAAAAGCTCTCGGGCGCCCAGTTCGACCGCGCCTACATGGACGGCATGGTGAAGGACCACAAGGAAGACGTCGCCGATTTCCGCAAGGAGTCGACCTCCGGCAAGGACAGCGACATCAAGGCGTTTGCCGCCAAGACGCTGCCGACGCTCGAGGACCACATGAAGATGGCGCAGTCGACCGACTCCGCCGTCAAGAGCGCGAAGTCGACCGCCAGCCGCTGAGCGGCCGCGCTCCCGCGCCGGCACGCTCGACCGGCGTCGAGGCGCGGCGGTATAAGCAGCAGACGTCTCGTCGCGCGGGGCGATGGAGTCACCATGTACGTTCGCAACGCCTGGTACGTCGCCTGCACCGTCGACGAGATCGCCGTCGCGCCGCTCGGCCGTTCGATCTGCGGTCAGCGCATGGTGCTGTTCCGCAGCGAGGGCGGCGCCGTCTCGGCGCTCGAAGACTTCTGCCCGCACCGCGGCGCTCCGCTGTCGCTCGGCCGCGTCCGGGAGGATGGCCGCATCGTCTGCGGCTACCACGGCCTGGTCATGGGCGGCGACGGCCGCTGCATCGGCATGCCCGGGCAGCGGGTGCGACCGACGATCCGCTCGTATCCGGCGCTCGAGCGCCACGGATTCGTCTGGGTCTGGCCCGGCGAGAAGGGCGCCGCCGATCCGGCGCGCCTGCATCCACTGCCCTGGGCCGGGAGCCCAAACTGGGCGTACGGCGGCGGCCTCTATCACGTCAGGTGCGACTACCGGCTCATGATCGACAACCTGATGGACCTCACGCACGAGACCTACGTGCACGCGACCAGCATCGGCCAGCCGGAGATCGAGGACGCGGCGCCGGACACACGAGTCGAGGGCGATTCGGCGATCACCAGCCGCTTCATGAGCAACATCGCGGCGCCGCCGTTCTGGCGCGCCGCGCTGCGCGGCAACCATCTCGCCGACGAGGTGCCGGTCGATCGCTGGCAGATCTGCCGATTCAGCCCGCCGAGCCACGTGATGATCGAAGTCGGCGTCGCCCACGCCGGACACGGCGGCTACGACGCGCCGCCCGAGCGCAAGGTGTCGAGCGTCGTGGTCGACTTCATCACCCCCGAGACCGACACCTCGATCTGGTACTTCTGGGGCATGGCGCGCAACTTCAACGTCGAGGACCAGGCGCTCACGGCGGCGATCCGCGACGGCCAGGCGGCGATCTTCGGGGAGGACGTCGGCATCCTGGAGGCACAGCAGCGCAGCCTCTCCGAGCAGCCGAGCCGACACCTGATGCGGCTGAACATCGACATGGGCGGCTTCGAGGCGCGCCGCATCCTCGAGCGGCTTGTCGCCGAAGAGCAGAACGACCTGCTGAAGAGCTGACCTGAAGGCGCGCCGAACGGGCGCGAACTTGAGTCCGCCCGTCCGCGCGGGCCGGCCGCACGTCAGAAGCGCTGGGGACCGCCGGTCGCCGCACCGCAACCGCGCGTCGCGTGGCCGTTCGCCTTCCGCGGCAGCGTCATCGCCGGCGCCCAGTGGGTCGTCCTCGCCAGCGACATGGACGGGCTCGGCGCAGCGTCCGACGCCGACCGCCAAGCGCATCCGAACCAGACCGTCAATGCCGTCAACGGCGTGATCACGGCGGTCAACCCGGTCGGCACAATCACCGTCATGCAAACGAAGGCAGACCGGCCCGTGGCCGCCGCCGTCTACACGGTCACCCTCGCACGCGAAGTTCATGGAAGGCCACGCGTCATGTCTGGCGCCACAGGTTACGGTGCAGGCGATTGGCTCGCTCGCCGGGACGACGCTGGCGGCGAAGATCATGACCGTGAAGGGCTGCGCAGGCGAGGTGCACTCCGAGCCGCACGCGCCGGAGCCGGCACCGGCGGCGCCGGGTGATTCCGGGGCCGAAGTAACGGCCTTCGTTGAGCAGGCGCCGGCCGAAATCCGCGGCGGCTCCCGCCTCGGCGCGGCCACATCGCGAACAAAGCCGCATCCGCGACGAGGCGAGCGCGGGCCGAGCGGGCGACATCGTCAACACTCGTGGCCTCCGTCCTACCCTGGCGCCCGCTGCTGCCCCATGCCCGCCCGCGAGATCAAATCCCGTAGCGACGACCTCCTCTGGCGCGCCGTTGGCTTCTTCGTCGGTCTGCCGCTGCTTCTGATGCTGATGGTGTGCGCGGCCAGTGCGCTCAGCGACGGTGGCCGCATTCCTTCGGAGCTCGCCGCCGCGGCGCGCGAGACCGGCGTCATGCGGTGCTCGGAAGGCAGGATCGAGCACGGCGATGGCTCGCTCCTCGACCGCCTGTTCGACACCGGCCGATTCCGCTGCACGGCCTGGCGCCTGCGCCAGCAACTGTTCGACCCGAGCACGGGAACCACCGCCTGGCCGTCGTCGCCGCGGCGCCGATAGGGCGTCGATCCGGTCAGCGCTTGCGGGCGAGCGTCAGGCCATCGCCGATCGGCAGCAGCGAGAGGTCGATGCGCGCATCGTCGTGCAGCTTGGCATTGAGCGCCTGCAGCGCGACGGTGTCGGCGTCGCCCGCCGGGTGCGCCACCTTGCCGCTCCAGAGCGTGTTGTCGATCGCGATCAGCCCGCCGGCGCGCAGCAGTCGCAGGCAGCGCTCGTAGTAGGCGTCGTAGCCCTGCTTGTCGGCGTCGATGAAGGCGAAGTCGTACTGCCCCGCCTCGCCCGCGGCGAGCCGCGCGTCGAGGGTCGCGATCGCCGGCCCGAGCTGCAGGTCGATCTTCCCCGCCACACCGGCGCGTTCCCAGAACGGGCGGCCGACGCGCGTGTACTCGTCGCTGATGTCGCAAGCGAGCAGCGTGCCGTCGTCGGGCAGGGCGAGAGCGACCGAGAGCGCGCTGTAGCCGGTGAAGACGCCGATCTCGATCGTGCGTCGCGCGCTCAGGAGCTTGACCAGCAGCGCCATGAACTGCCCCTGCTCGGGCGAGATCTGCATGCCCGCATGCGGGTGGGCCGCGGTCGCCTCGCGCAGCGCAAGCTGGGCTGGGTGTTCGCGCAGCGAACGATCGAGAAGATAGCGGTACAGCGCGTCGTCGACGTGGAGCGTGCGGCGCGACATCGGTGGGCTCCCGCTTCCTAGCGAAGCTTCGTGCGGCGGAGGCGCTTGGCGTTGGCGACGGCCTTGCGATGGACCGGCGCGAACCCCTTCGCCAGGACGCCGAGCGCGGCGCGATGAAGCTGCGCCGTCGCACTCGGCAACGACGGCTTCCTGCCGCGCGCGGCGGCGAGAAAGGTCTTGAAAAACGAGGCCGCCAGCGCCTGGTTCGCGAGCGCCGCCTGCGCGGCCATCGCGTTCCAGGACTCGCCGAAGGCCGCGTTCTTCTCTGCGAACATGCGCTCGAACTCCTTGCGGTCGCGCGGCGACAGCGTCGGCCCCGACAACGCCATGCGCGAGACGCGATGGGCGACGACCTGAGGCACCGCCTGCGCGAGCTCGGCGGCCTTGAGGGCGAGGGACCGGGCGGCGCGGCTGCGACGTGCCGACGTCGGTTTCGGGTGAACGGGCTTCAATCGCGGGCTCCTCGCGCCTGAAGCGCGCAAATGGGGACGAGCGGTGGGAATGCTCGAGTGTGAACGAAACGGTCGCCACGAACGCCGTTCGGGGCGGGCGCAGATCGAGGCAGCCCGTTTGCGGTGGGCCCCGGGGTCAACGCTATTCTTTCGAAGCCTCGAGCTTGACCGCATATTCGTCGGCCAGCAACGCATTCCCGTTCGCCCGGTAAAGCTGCTCGAGCTCCTCGTACACATAAGAGTCTGGCTGGCCGGCCTCACGCCACTCTCGCTCCAGACGGAGCTGAATGTCGATGGCCTCCTGGTGCCTTCCCTGGGCGCGCAGGGTTCTGGCGATCATCCAGTGCGCGATGCGCACGTTGGCGGGTCGATTCGCGCGCTCGTGAGCGGCCAGGGAGAGCCGATACTGCGCGAGGGCCTCGTCGTAGTTTCCAAGCAGGTGATTCGCGTAGCCGACGTTGTTGCGCAGGGATCCTTCCCATTTCTTCGCCTCGGGCCGGGAGGACGCCTCCATATACGCGAGTGCCTCGAGGTCCCACTTCAACTGCCCACTCGGCTCGGTATCGACGGTGGACATCATGTGAAGGGCATCGATCGCCAGCCCGTCCAGGCGAGCGCCTCGAGCTCGTTCGAAGGCTTCGGTGTACAGCGAGCGGGCGTTCTCCTTCGACTCCGGCGTCTGTTCTTCAGGCCGATGGGCGGTCGACGCGTAGGTACGGCCCATTTCCAGAAAGTACCGCACCTGTGCCTCAGCAGACGCATCTGGAATGGCGTCCCGGATCTCGGCAAGGATGCGGCGAGCTTCTGCGAAGTTCTTGCGCAACCCGTAGGTCCGAGCGAGCTGAGTCCGAAGGACGATGGCGTCGTCTCCACTCTCGCCGACGAGGGCCTGGCGAAAGCGCTGCTCGCTGAGCCCGGCGTCCGAATAGTTCCACAGCGCCGAGACATCCAGTGCCATCGCGCTATTCCCGACCGTGCAAAAAGCCAGCAACAACCATGGGGCGACGAGTGAGACTCTCACAGTGACATCCGCTCGTCGCCGAGCTTAGCCCCTGCAATGCGGGCCGACAAGCGCCATGACCGGGCGGCGCGAGCCGGTCGTTCACGGGCTCGCGCAGAATCGGCGGCTTCATGCACTGCCAAGGGGCCCTCGAATGAAACTCCGCCGACTGCTCCTCCTCGCTTCCCTCTCCGCCGTCCTGCCGGCGGCCGCATTCGCCCAGGACGCCCTGCGCGTCGTCACGGACGCCACCTTTCCGCCGATGGAATTCAGCAAGGACGGGAAGCGCACCGGTTTCGACATCGAGCTGACCGAGGCCCTTTGTGCGGCGATGGGCCGCAAGATCGAGTGGATCGACATCGACTTCAAGGGCCTGATCCCGGCGCTCGTCTCCAAGCGAGCCGATCTGGCGATGTCGGCCATCTACATCACCGACGAGCGCCGCAAGGTGGTCGACTTCAGCGATCCTTACTTCGCCGGCGGCCTCGTCGTGCTCACCACCAAGGCCGGTCCGATCAAGACGCTGAAGGACCTCGACGGCAAGAAGGTGACCGTCCAGGTCGGCACCAAGTCGGTTGGCTACCTGAAGGACAACTACCCCAAGGTTGAACGCGTCGAGGTCGAGAAGAACCAGGAGATGTTCAACCTTGTCGAGATCGGCCGCGCCGATGCGGCCGTCACCGGCAAGCCGGCCGCGAAGATCTTCGCGCAAGCCAAGCCGGCCCTGCACGTGCTCGACGAGCAGCTGACGACCGAGGACTACGGCATCGCCATCCGGAAGGACGCCCCGGAGCTGCGTGCGGCGGTAAATGCCGCGCTGAAGAAGATCAGGGCCGACGGCACCTACGACAAGCTCGTCCAGAAGTGGTTCGAAGCCGGCCGCTGACGCGCACGCGGCGCTAGGCGCGCGGGTGATCCGGGCTGTCATTGTCGATGGAGCTTGACTTCTCGCCGGTCGGCGCCGGCTGGCCCGATCTGCTGCGTGGGGCGCTCGCGACGATCGAGGTCACTACTGCCTCGCTCGCCCTCGGCTGCGTGCTCGGTCTGGTGGCGGGCCTGGGCCGGCTCGATCCGAAGCGACAGCCGTTTTATGCGATTTGCAGCGGCTACGTGCTGCTGATCCGCGGCACCCCGTTGCTGGTGCAGCTCTTCCTGCTCTTCTTCGGCCTGCCGCAGTTCGGCATCCTGCTGCCGGCGTTCGTGTGCGCGGTGCTCGGCCTGGGGCTGTACTCCGGCGCGTACGTTTCCGAGATCGTGCGGGGCGCGATCCAGTCGATCGATCGCGAGCAGACGCTCGCCGCCCAATCGCTCGGTATGACGCCGCGCCAGGTCATGCGAAACGTCGTGCTGCCGCAGGCGCTGCTGCGCATGATCCCGCCGCTCGGCAACGAGTTCATCGCCCTGATCAAGAACTCGGCGCTGGTCTCGCTCCTGACGATCCCCGACCTGATGCACGAAGGGCAGAAGATCATCGCCGTCTCGTACCGCTCGCTCGAGGTCTACCTCGCCGTCGCTGCGGTCTATCTCGTCCTGACCGGCTCGACCGCGTGGCTCCTGCGGCGAATGGAATATCGGCTCAGCAAGAGTCGGCGACTCGGGTGAGGGGAAGCGCCCGAGGAGATCCTGCTCGCGCGGCCGCAGGCACGAGCGCGGGGATGGACGGTGCGCCCGCGCCGGATTCCAACTGGCGGTCAATTCTCCCGGAGACTCGCATGGCACGCCAATCGCAGATCGAACACGCAGACACCGAGGCGACCCGACGCGTCTTCTGCCGAGGCTCGTGTTCGTCTGCTGGATCGCTTGCGTCCTCGGCTTCACCGTGTCACCGGCGACGGCGGCGGACGTCGTCGTGTATGTCTACGAGAACGACAACCTGAAAGAGCGGGGCCGCCGCGTCGTCGAACGCGGCGATGACGGCTTCTACACGGTGAAGTCATCTACAAAAACAACGGGCGCCGGCCCGATCTCAGCGATCGCTTCCGCTTGTGCCGGACGGCAGCTTCAGCGAGTGTCACGTCACCGGCCGGTCCACCTATGGCGCCGTGGTGAACGAGCATTTCGAACGCAAGGGAGCCCCGGCCCCGCCTGGGGGCGGGCACCGACCAGATCCCGGGATTCACGCTGCAGTCGGAACTCGCCCTTTACGTCCAGGCGGGGCTTGACACCGGCCCAGGCTCTGCAGATCGCCACGCGCAATACCGCGAAACACACCCGGTCGAGCCAGGACCGCGGAAAGCGTGTCAGTGGGCAAGATGGCCGATCTGATCCTTGTCGACGGCGACCCGACACGCGACATCGGCGATTTGCGGAAGGTAGCGATCGTGATCACGCAAGGCCATTGGATGTCCCACGAAGAATTGCACGAGGAGATGGGCATCACGCCGTTCGTGCCGTCTGTTCCGCGGGTAGTGGCCGGGAAGAAAGTGATCGCCGAGTCCGTGGACGGGGGCGGCGCTGGGTACCGGCTGCGCGCTGCGGAGTACGAAGGGGCGCGAGCTGACTGACGATGAACGGGGGTCCGGCTGCGAGCCTCAGAGGGTCAGGCCGAGGGCTGCCTCGCGAATGCGGGCCGCCTCGATGATCATGAGGCGGAGACGTCGCGTCAGCCAGGGCATTACGTCATGCGCCGCCGGCCGTTCCGGCAACAAGGCGAGACGCTCGAGCTCGCTCTCGGCAGCCGGCAGCGCGCTCGCGATGCTGCCGTTGAGCTCCGTGGCCATCATTGCGGCCGCTTCCGCGAGCGCAGCGTCGATCTGTCGCCGCGGTGCCTCGGGATCGTCGGCGAGTCTGGCCAGCGTCACGCGCACCATTGACAGGTGCGCCATCAGCCGCTCGCCGCGGTCGATCAGCGCGGCGATCCGGCGCGCCGGCAGGCGCACGCCCTGGGGCTCGACGCCGCTGCGCTGCAGCGCGGCCGCCAAGGCGGCGAGCGTGTCGTAGGCCTGGCGACGCGCCAGTCGCTCTTCCACGGGATCACCGGTTTCGGCGCGCAGCGAGTGCGAGGCGTACTCCCGCAGGTCGCGCAGCACGCGCCGGATCTGATCCGCGACGCCGCGCCGCTCCCACGAGGGCAGGACGTAGCTGAACGACCAGGCGAGGAGCGCACCGAGGAAGGTATCGGCGACGCGCTCGATGATCGCGAATCCGGCTTCGGGGTTGACGAGGTGCGATTGCAGAAGCGCCATGATGCTGGCCGCGGTCGCGGTGAGCCAGTAGCGCGGGACCACGAACGCATGGGCCGTTCCCAGCGCGACCAGGAACACGGTGTTCAGCGACAACGCCGAGGGCAGCCGTGCAAGAGCGACGACGACGAGGCAGCCGAGCAGGGTGCCGAGGACGCGCGCGTTGCGCCGGGCGAGCGTCTCCCCGAGGCTGCCGCGCAGGACGACGGCAACGCTCAACACCAGCCAGTACGGGTGCGAGCCCCAAGGCAGCGCGAGCGCCAGGTAATAGGCCGTCGCCAGCGCGAGCGCCATGCGAACGGCATGGCGCAGCACCAGCGACTCGAGGCGCCAGTGCGGGCGCAAGGCCCTCAGCGGCCAGCCGTCGGGGGTGACAAAGCGGTGCAGCTGCTCCTGCGTCAATGGCAACGGCTCGACCTCGCCGCGCAGCGCCCGGTGGATCCGGGCCAGGTCGCCGTGCATCCGGCGGACGCGGTTGACGAGCGAGGGAACGAGGCGGGCGCGCACATCGTCGCCGACCCACGCGAGGTCGGCGAACGCGGCATCGACGTCGGGCGACGGCGTCCTCTCCTCCGGCACGGTGCCGTCGCGGACATGATCGGCGGCGCCGGCCAGTCCGGCCGCGACCGCGCGCAGCGCCACCGCGACGCGATCGAGGATCGCCCGGCCGACGACGTCGCCGCCGCCGAGCTGATCGGCATCGAGGCGGCTGGCGAGCAGGACATCGCGCAAGTCGAGAACACGCAGCACGATCGCGACGTGGCGGCGCGTGCGCGCCGTTTGCGTCGCGACAAAGAATAGGTCTCGCGCCGCCTGCAGCCGATCGGCGAGCGTCGCCTCGGCGCTGATCCAGGCCTTGAGCGGAGCCGTGGCGCCCTCGGCGGGCGCCGCGACCAGCACGCCGGCGCGCAACCGAAACAGCTCGGTGGCGCTGCGCAGCACGGCGACGAGGGCCAGGGTGCGATAGCGCTTCTGGACCGCGGCGACCGCGAGCGTGGACCAGGCGAGGAAGGCGAAGCTGCCGCACGCGCTCCAGCCGGCCGCTGCCAGCGGATGCTCGCCGGGAGGAACCGCCATGGCGAAGACCATCGACAGGATCGGCGTGAACGACACCGTGCCGACGCGCGCGCCCCAGGCGAGCGTCAGCATGCCGATGAACGCGACCGCCGCCACCGCCGCGCCGAGCGCCAGCGGATGCGCACGGAGCAGATCGACGACGAGTGCGGCGACGGCGCTCAGCACGGCTGCGGCGCCGACGCGGCGCGCGTTGCGCACCACCGTGCTGGGAAGGTCGGCGATACTGGCGCAGACGGCGCCGCTCACGACCAGCGCGGCGGTGTGCGGGCCGGCGAGCGCGAGCGCGATCAGCTGGATGGCGCCGATGCCAAGCGCGACCTCGACGCCGTTGATCGCATAGGCCGGCAACAGCCGCCAGACATGAAGGGACGTGGGCAGTCGCATGGAGGTGCGGAGCGAGAGCCCTGTGGAGGAAGCCGCAGCATAGCCGCGCTCGGCGTCGACGACGGGGGTCGACGCGACCTGATCCCTCGTCAAGGCGCCGCCAACGCCTCCGCCATGCGTTCATGCGCGTGGGCCGGGCAGCAACGAAGCCGCCGTAGAGCTCGGATCGCCATCGGTCAGCCGCGCACCGCCGCTTCGATGGCAGCGACGTCGATCTTCTTCATCGGCATCATCGCCTCGAACGCACGCTTGGCCACGTCGCCGCCCTTGATCATCGCGTCCGTTAGCACCCGCGGGGTGATCTGCCAGCTGATGCCCCACTTGTCCTTGCACCAGCCGCACTGGCTCTCCCGCCCGCCGCTGCCGACGATCGCGTTCCAGTAGCGATCGGTCTCTGCCTGATCGTCGGTCGCGATCTGGAAGGAAAAGGCCTCGCTGTGCTTGAACCGCGGCCCGCCGTTGAGGCCGATGCAGGGAACGCCCGCGACGGTGAACTCGACGGTCAGGACATCGCCCGCCTTGCCGCCGGGATAGTCGGCCGGCGCGCGGTGGACGGCGCCAACGCTGCTCTGCAGAAAGGTTTTCGCGTAGAAGCGCGCGGCCTCTTCCGCATCGTGTTCGTACCACAGGCAGATCGTATTCTTGGCCATTGTTGGAATCACTCTCCTTGCCAGTCATTTGAGACAGGCGGGTAGCTTAGCGCGCGGTCGTCGACCCACCGCGACGTCGACCGACTGGCCGTCGTCTACGATGATCGCTGACCGCACCGCCGCGTCCTTCGGGAGGCCTGCAATGAACATCAAGTGGCCGGGTTTCGTCTTCACGGTCGCCTTCATGGCCGGCGCTGTCGCACAGACTCCGCCGCGCGTCGTCGACCTCCCGACGCGCCCCGGCGTCACGCAGCGCCTGCTCGTCCTCGCGCCGCCGAGCCCGAAGGCCGCGGTGGTGCTGCTCGCCGGCGGTCACGGCGGGCAGCAGCTATCGCCCGAGGGCGCCATTGGGTGGGGCCAGGGCAATTTCCTGGTGCGGTCGCGCCAGGCGTTCGCGAACCAGGGGCTGCTGGTCGCGGTGCTCGACGCGCCGTCGGACCGGCAGGCGCCGCCCTTCCTCGGCGGCTTTCGGCAGCGGCCGGAGCACTCGGCCGATGTGAAGGCGGTGATTGCGTGGCTGCGCACGCAGGCCGGGGTGCCGGTCTGGCTGGTCGGCACGAGCCGCGGCACGCAATCGGCTGCCTACGTGGCGACGGAGCTCGTCGGCGCCGACGCGCCGGATGGCCTCGTCCTGACCTCGACCATCCTCCGCGACGACAGGAGCCGCGCCGTGCCTGCGATGCCACTCGAGGCGCTGCGGATCCCCGTGCTCGTCGTCCATCACGAGCAGGACGGCTGCGCGCTCTGCTCCTTCGCCGAAATCCCCGCGCTGATGGACAAACTCGGCCACGCGCCGAAGCGCCAGCTGCTGGCCTTCACGGGTGGCGACAGCAGCGGCAACCCGTGCGAAGCGTTCGCGCACCACGGATTCAACGGGATCGAGGGCGACGTCGTGAAGCAGGTGGCGGCCTGGATCACGGCGCCGTAGCAGCCGACCGGGCGGCTTGGCGACAGAATCGCCGCATGACCGCGCCCCTGCCCCTCGCCTCGCCCGCCGCGCTCGGCTTCGACGCCGCGCGCCTCGCCCGCATCGACCGCTTCCTCGCCGAGCGCTACGTCGACCCCGGGCTGCTGCCGGGCACGCTGCTCGTGGTGGCGCGCCGTGGCGAGGTCGTGCTCAGGAGCGTGCTCGGTCACGCGTCGCTCGAGCGTGGCCAGCCGCTCGAGGAAGACACGATCTTTTGCATCTACTCGATGACCAAGCCGGTGACGAGCGTCGCCCTGATGATGCTTGTCGAAGAGGGCCGCATCGCGCTCGACGACCCGGTCGCGAAGTGGATTCCGTCGTGGCACGACATGCGGGTCTACCGCTCGGGCCAGCCGGGCGCCTTCGTCACGACGCCGGCCGAGGCGCCGATGCGCGTGCTCGACTTGATGCGCCACACGTCCGGGCTCACCTACGGCTTTCAGAACCGCACGAACGTCGACGCGGCCTACCGCACTCTGAAGCTCGACGCGTTCACGTCCGAGAGCCTCGAAGGATTCGTCGACGCGCTCGGCCGCGTGCCGCTCGAGTTCTCGCCCGGCACGTCGTGGAACTACGGCGTCTCGACCGACGTCGTCGGCCATCTGGTGAGCCTGGTGTCGGGCCAGCCCTTCGATGCGTTCGTGCAGACCCGCATCCTGCAGCCGCTTGGCATGCACGACACCGACTTCCAGGTACCCGAAGCGAAGCGGGCGCGCTTCGCCGAGTGCTACGGGCGCTCGGCCTCGGGCCGGCTCGTGCTCATCCCGGGGCTGAGCGATGTCTCGAGGCCGCCGCGCGCGCCTTCGGGCGGCGGCGGCCTCGTCGGCACGGCCGCCGACTACCTGCGCTTCTGCGAGATGCTCCGCCGCGGCGGCGAGCTCGACGGCGTGCGCCTGCTCGGCCCCAGGACGCTCGCCCTCATGCGCATGAACCACCTGCCCGGCGGGCGCGACCTCGCCGACCTCGCGCCGCCAGGCATGTTCTCCGAGGCAGCCTACCGGGGCATGGGCTTCGGTCTGGGTTTCGCGGTCATCACCGACCCGGCGCGCTACGGCATCGCGGCGTCGCTCGGCGAGTACTCGTGGGGCGGCCTGGCGTCGACCGCGTTCTGGGTCGACCCGGTAGAGGACGTGTGCGTCGTGTTCATGACGCAGCTGATGCCGTCGAGCACATATCCGGTCCGGCGGGAGTTGCGGACGATGGTCAATGCGGCGATCGTCGAGAGGGCCTGAGAAGACGTCGGTGTAGCTGCATCGCCTCCTGTGCGGGCGCGCATTCTTGCCGTCACCTTCATCGCGACAATGTCCAATCGACTTCTCGCCGCCAAGGACGCCGTTCATGAGTCTTCGCTCGCTCCGCGTTTTTTCGGCCTTCACCGTCTGGGGCGCCCTCTCCCTAGCGAACGCCGCCGACCCCGTGGCGCCGAGCGCGGCCGATGCAGCCAGTGCGACGAGCGCGGCCAGCGCCGCGACGGCACGGCGTTCCGGCCAGCCCCAGTTCCGCATCCGCCCGGTCGACGACGCCTGGCGCGCCGGCCTGCCGCGCGACGCCGACTCCGCGACGCAGGCCTACCTCGACCGCCTGCCGGCCGACGTCGTAGCGCGGTCGAACGCCTACTTCGAGGGCGGCTACTGGCTGCAGCTCTGGAACTTCCTGCTCGGCCTCGCCATCGCCATGTTCCTGCTCTCGGCGCGACGCTCGGCGCGCGTGCGCGACTGGGCGCAGCGGGTAGGCCAAAAGGCATTCTTTCGCGACACCCTCTACGGCGCGGCCTACGCCATCGCCGCTTGGCTGCTGTCGTTGCCCTTGACGATCTACCAGGGCTATTTCCGCGAGCACCAGTACGCGATGGCGACGCAAACCTTCGGCCCGTGGTTCGCGGAGCAGCTCATCGGCTTGGCGGTATCGGTCGTCGTGCTCGCGCTCGTCGCGGCCGCATTCTACGCCGTGCTGCGGCGGGTCGGCGAACGCTGGTGGCTGTGGGGAACCGCCTTCACCGTGCTGTTCCTCGCGCTGCAGGCGCTCGTCTCGCCCGTGCTCATCGACCCGCTCTTCAACACCTACAGGCCGGTGGCCGACGGCGCGATCAAGCAGGCGGTGCTAACGATGGCCCACGCCAACGGCGTGCCGGCTGACAACATCTACGAGTTCGATGCGTCGAAGCAGACGACACGGGTCAGCGCCAACGTCAGCGGCATCTTCGGTTCGGCCGCAGTGCGCCTAAACGACAACCTTCTGCGGCGCTCGAGCCTGGCCGAGATCCGCGCCGTGATGGGCCACGAGCTCGGCCACTACGTGATGAACCACATCTACAAGTTCATCGCCGCGATGGCGCTTGTGCTGCTGGCCGGATTCCTGTTCGCCCAGTGGGCCATGACGCGGCTGCTGGCGCGCTACGGCGCCCGCTTCGGGCTGCTGGGCGTCAGCGACGTGGCCTCGCTGCCGCTCATCGCGGCGGTGCTCTCGGTGTTCATCTTCGCGGCTACGCCGATCATCAACACCCTCATCCGCACGCAGGAGATCGAAGCCGATCGCTTCGGCCTCAACCTCGCGCGCGAGCCGCACGGCGAGGCCGAGGTGGACCTGAAGCTCACCGAGTACCGCAAGCCTGACCCGACGCCGCTCGAGGAGTTCGTCTTCTTCGACCACCCGAGCACGCGCTTCAGGATCCACGATGCGATGCGCTGGCGGGAGGCGATGGGAACGCCGTAGAAACGTAGGTCTGATCTTGGAAGGAGCTTGCCTGACCGACGGCTTGTGGCCCGTTCTGTTGAAAAACCTGATTGAGCAAGGATGCTTGTTCTGCCTGGTCCGCAGGTCCCGCGTTGAACGAGCCGTGCGATCCGCACTAGGGCCACGTAAAGCTTCCTAGGCGAAATCTCGGCTGCTGTTGGTCCCGGTCAGCCTGAAGGACGTCGTCGGCTTATAGACCCGATTGGCTCGCGAGCCACTGTCGAATCCGGATTTTTCAACAGAATGGGCCGAAAGCGGTCGCCTACGCGGCGGCCAATGCTTCGACGGCCACTACACGCGATAGGACCGCCTTGAGCGCAGCCCCAGTGTGACTTTCATCGAGGGCGACCAAGCGCTCCGGCACCGCCTCAGCGACGACGCGCCCTCCATTCACCCCGCCCTCCGGCCCCAGGTCGACGACCCAATCCGCCTCCGCGATCACATCCAGGTCGTGCTCGATTACCACCACGCTGTGCCCGCCGTCCACCAGCCGATGCAACACGCGGATCAACCGCTCGACGTCAGCCATGTGCAGCCCCACCGTCGGCTCGTCGAGCACGTACAGCGTGTGGGGCACTTTGTTCCCCCGCCGCGTGACGTCGTCGCGCACCTTGCTCAGCTCGGTGACCAGCTTGATGCGCTGCGCCTCGCCGCCCGAGAGCGTCGGTGACGGCTGGCCGAGCGTGAGGTAGCCGAGGCCGACGTCCTTGAGTAGCTTCAGCGGGTGGGCGATCTTGCCCATCGTCGCGAAGAAGTCGACCGCTTCGTCGACCTCCATCTTCAGCACATCGCCGATGCTCTTGCCGCGCCAGCTCACGGCCAGCGTCTCGGGGTTGAAGCGCTCGCCCTTGCACACGTCGCACGGCAGCTTCACGTCGGGTAGGAAGCTCATGGCTATGGTGCGCACGCCCGCGCCTTCGCACGCCGGGCATCGGCCTTCGCCGGTGTTGAAGCTGAAGCGCGTGGGCGCGTAGCCGCGCGCCTTGGCTTCGAGTGTGTCGGCGAACAGCTTCCTGATCGTGTCCCAGAAGCCAATGTACGTGGCCGGGCACGAGCGCGGCGTCTTACCGATCGGCGTCTGGTCGACCTCGAGAACGCGGTCGATCCAGCCCCAGCCGTCGATCTTCTCGCAGCCCTGCCAGTTGGGCTTGCCGCCGCGCGTGTTGATGAACTGCAGGTTGGCGAGCAGCACGTCTCGCGCCAGAGTCGACTTGCCCGAGCCGCTCACGCCGGTGATCGCCACCAGGCGCTTCAGCGGCAGGTCGACGGTGATGTCCTGCAGATTGTGCAGCGTCGCGCCGCAGATGGTGAGGAGTGCGTTGCTCGCGCCCTCCTTGCGCTCGGTCGCGGCGGTGACGATGGCGACCGGCCGGCGCGGCTGCAGCGGGTGGACGAGCGGATGCGCGAGAAAGCGCCCGGTCTGCGAATCGGCCTGAGACGAGATCTCAGTGACGCTGCCTTCGGCGACGAGCCGGCCGCCGCGCTTGCCGGCGCCGGGGCCGATGTCGATGATGTGGTCGGCGCGGCGGATGGTCTCCTCGTCGTGCTCGACGACGACCAGCGTATTGCCCTTGTCGGCCAGGTTTTGCAGCGCGTTGAGCAGGATGTCGTTGTCGCGCGGGTGCAGGCCGATCGTCGGCTCGTCGAGCACGTAGCAGACGCCCTGCAGGTTGGAGCCGAGCTGCGCGGCGAGGCGGATGCGCTGCGCCTCGCCACCCGAGAGCGTCGGCGCGGCGCGGTCAAGTGTCAGGTAGCCAAGGCCGACTTCCTCCAGGAACTCGAGGCGGCTTCGGATCTCGCTGACGACGTCGCGCGCGATCTCCGCGTCGCGGCCGGCGAGGCTCAGCGCTTCGACCCACTTACGCGCGTCGGTCACTGACCACTGAGCGATCCAGGCGATCGACTCGCCCTTGAAGGTGACCTTGCGCGAGACCGGGTTCAGTCGCGTGCCGGCGCACTCGGGGCACGGTTCGTCGACGACGCCTTCGACCTCATCTTCCTCGCTCGGGAAGGTCTGCTCGCGGCCGCGGTTGTCGTCGTCCTTGACCGAGTTGTCGTAGGCCTTGCGCTGCTCGCGCGTCAGCTTTAGGCCGGTGCCAACGCACGTCGTGCACCAGCCGTGCTTGCTGTTGTAGCTGAACATGCGCGGGTCGAGCTCGGGGTAGCTCAGGCCGCAGGTCGGGCAGGCGCGCTTGGTCGAGAACACCTTCACCGCGCCGACCTTGCGCGTCGGCGTGCCCGCGAGCATCGACGCGCGCAGGCCGGTGAGCGGCGCCAGCAAGTGCATCACACCCTTGCCGAGGTCGAGCGCCTTGGCGAGGAGGTTCCGCAACTGGCCTTCGTTCGCCGGGTTGACGACAAGATCGCCGACCGGCAGCTCGAGCGTGTGCTCCTTGAAGCGATCGAGGCGCGGCCAGGGGTCGACCTTCATGAACTCGCCGTCGACGCGCAAGTGCGTGTGGCCGCGCGCCTTGGCCCATTTTGCGAGGTCAGTGTAGACGCCCTTGCGCGCCACCACCAGCGGCGCGAGCAGGCCGATGTGCTCGCTGGCGTGGTCGCGCAACAGCTGTGCCGCGATGCTCTCGGCGCTCTGCGGCGCGACCGGCGAGCCGTCGACGACGCAGTGCTGCAGGCCGAGCTTGACGTAGAGCAGGCGCAGGAAGTGCCAGACCTCGGTCGTCGTGGCCACCGTGCTCTTGCGGCCGCCGCGCGAGAGTCGCTGCTCGATCGCGACCGTGGGCGGAATGCCGTACACCGCGTCGACCTCGGGCCGCCCGGCGGGCTGGACGATCGAGCGCGCATACGCGTTGAGCGACTCAAGGTAGCGCCGCTGCCCTTCGTTGAACAGGATGTCGAACGCGAGCGTGGACTTGCCCGACCCCGAGACGCCGGTGACTACGGTGAACTTGCCGCGCGGGATCGAGACGTCGAGCGACTTCAGGTTGTGCTCGCGCGCGTTGACGATGCGAATCGATTCGTCGACCGCAAGCCTCTCCCGCACCGGCTTGAGCATGTGCTGCAGCGGCGCGCCCTCCTCGACCGCGTGGCCGGCGAAGCCGAGGGCGCGGTCGTAGTCGCGCAATGCCTTGGCGGTGTGCGAGCTCGCGTGGCGCTTGACATCTTCGGGCGTGCCGATGGCCACGACCTCGCCGCCGGCGTCGCCGCCTTCCGGGCCGAGATCGATCAGCCAGTCGGAAGCGCGGATGACGTCGAGGTTGTGCTCGATGACGACGATCGAATGGCCCGCTTCGAGGAGCTTCCGGAACGAACGCATCAGCTTGGCGATGTCGTCGAAGTGCAAGCCGGTCGTCGGCTCGTCGAACATGAAGAGCGTGCCCTTGCGCGCGAGGCCCTGACGCGAGGCGGAGCGGCTCTGCGCCGATTCGGCCAGGAAGCCCGCCAGCTTGAGGCGCTGCGCCTCGCCGCCCGACAGCGTCGGCACCGGCTGGCCAAGCTTGACGTACTCGAGGCCGACCTCGACGATCGGCTGGAGCAGGCGAACTACTTCGCGGTCGTCGCGGAAAAGCTGCACGGCTTCGGCGACGGTGACGTCGAGCACGTCGGCGATCGAGAGCGCTCGCATCACGTCGCCGGGCAGGCACCGATCTATCTTCACGTCGAGGACGTCGCCGCGGAACCTTCGGCCGTCGCAGTCGGGGCAGCGCAGGTAGACGTCCGAGAGGAACTGCATCTCGACGTGCTCGAAGCCCGAGCCGCCGCAGGTCGGGCAGCGGCCGTTGCCGGCGTTGAAGCTGAACATGCCGGCACCGTAGCCGCGCTGCACCGCCAACGGCGCGACGGCGAAGAGCTTCCTGATCTCGTCGAAGGCGCCGACGTAGCTCGCCGGGTTCGAGCGCGCCGTCTTGCCGATCGGGCTCTGGTCGACGAACACCGCCTCGGCGAGGCGCTCGGCGCCGAGCAGCGCGTCGTGCGCGCCCGGCGTCTCGGTCGCCTTGCCGAAATGGCGCTGCAGCGCCGGGAAGAGCACGTCCTGCATCAACGTGCTCTTGCCCGAGCCCGAGACGCCGGTGACGCAGACCAGGTGGTGGAGCGGGAATTCGACCGTGACATCCTTGAGGTTGTGGTCGCGCGCGCCGGTGACGATGAGCCGCGGCGTCGACTCCGTGACAAGCCGCTTCAGGCCCATGCCGACGTGCTTCCGCGCGCCGAGGTAGGCGCCGGTGAGCGTGTCGGCGCTCTTGATCGCCTCCGGCGTGCCGTCGAAGACGATGCGGCCGCCGCGCTCGCCCGGGCCCGGGCCCATGTCGATCAGACGGTCGGCGGCGTGCATTACCGCGGGGTCGTGCTCGACGACGACGAGCGTGTTGCCGGCGTCGCGCAGCCGATGCATCGCCTCGACGATGCGGCCCATGTCTCGCGGGTGCAGGCCGATCGACGGCTCGTCGAGCACGAACATCGTGTTGACGAGCGATGTGCCCAGGGCTGTCGTCAGGTTGATACGCTGCACTTCGCCACCGGAAAGCGTGCGACTCTGGCGGTCGAGCGTCAGGTAGCCGATGCCGACGTCGCACAAGTACCTGAGCCGCGTCCGCACCTCGTCGATCAGGAGCTTCAGCGCCTCGTCGAGCAGGGTCGACGGCAGGGACAGGCGGTCGAAGAAGCCGCGGATGCGATCGATCGGCAGCATCATCAGGTCGTGCACCATAAGGCCGGGCATCGCCTCGAGCTGCTCGCGCGACCAGGCGGCGCCGACCGGCAGGAAGCGTTTCGTCGGCGCCATCACCCCGTCGGCGTCTTCCTGGGTGCCGAGCCGCCAGAGCAGCGCCTCGAGCTTGAGGCGCGCGCCGCCGCAGGCCGGGCACGGCGTATAGCTACGGTATTTGGAGAGCAGCACGCGGATGTGCATCTTGTACGCCTTCGACTCGAGGTAGCCGAAGAAGCGCTTGACGCCGTACCACTGCTGGTTCCACTTGCCGTTCCAGCTCGTCGCGCCGTCGATCACCCATGTGCGCTGCGCCTCGGTGAGCTGCCCCCAGGAGGTGTCGCGCGGGATGCCGGCCTCGCCGGCATGCTTCATGAGGTCGTCCTGGATCTCCTTCCAGGCTGGCGTCTGAATCGTCTTGATCGCGCCCGAGCGCAAGGTCTTGCGGTGGTCGGGAATGACGAGGCCGAGGTCGACTCCGATCACCCGGCCGAAGCCGCGGCAGGTGTCGCACGCGCCGTACGCGGAGTTGAACGAGAACAGCGCCGGCTGCGGGTCGGCGTAGCGGCAGTCGCTGTCGGGGCAGTGCAGGCCGGTCGAATAACGCCAGAGGTCGTCGGACTTCGCTTCCTCGCCTTCGGCGACGGCGGCGACAACGTAGAGGTTGACGCGGCCGCCGCCGCGCTTGAGCGCGGTCTCGATCGCCTCGACCGCCCGCACTTTCTCCGTGGCCTGGATGCGAAAGCGGTCGGCGACGACGTCGAGCACCTTCCTCGGCCCGGTCGGCAAAGCGACCTCGCGCTCGGCGTGCACGCGCGTGAAGCCGCTCGCCGCGAGCCACTGCTCGATCTCGTCGGCGCTGGTGTCGGCGGGGAGCTCGACCGGGAACGTCACGATTAGGCGCGGCTCGTCGCCGCCGGCAGCGCCGCTCGCGGTGCGATCCATGAGATCGGCGTAGATCGTCTCCGGCGAATCGTGGCGCACGCGCTGCCCGGTCGTCTTGTCGAACAGCTCGGCAGCGCGCGCGAACAGCAGCTTCAGGTGGTCGTTCAGCTCGGTCATCGTGCCGACGGTAGAGCGCGAGCTGCGCACCGGATTGGTCTGGTCGATCGCGATCGCCGGCGGAACGCCCTCCACCTTGTCGACCGCCGGCCGGTCCATGCGCTCGAGGAACTGGCGCGCGTAGGCGCTGAAGGTCTCGACGTAGCGGCGCTGCCCTTCGGCATACAGCGTGTCGAAAACCAGGCTCGACTTGCCCGAGCCGCTCGGCCCGGTCACGACCGTCATCTCACCGGTACGGATGTCGAGATCGAGGTTCTTGAGATTGTGCTGTCGGGCTCCGCGAATGCGGATGACGCCGGAGGTCATGGGAGGGTCCGTTCGAGAGCGAGCCGAGCATTCTAGGGAGAGGCACAATCCCTCTGCTTATGAAGATTGATTTCGTCTCCGACGTTGCCTGCCCGTGGTGCGCAGTCGGCCTCTGGTCGCTCGACCGCGCGCTCGAGCGGCTCGGCGACGCCGTCCCGGTCGACGTGCGCTTCCAGCCGTTCGAGCTCAACCCCACCATGCCAGCCGAGGGCGAGGACGCCACCGAGCACCTCGCCAGGAAGTACGGAGCGGCGCCGGAGCAGCTCGCAAAGAACCGCGCCGTCATCCGCGAGCGCGGCGCCGCGGTCGGCTTCGCCTTCGGCGACCGGCCGCGCATCTGGAACACCTTCGATGCGCATCGCCTGCTTCATTGGGCCGGCCTTCGGCCCGGCGCCGCGCAGTCGAAGCTCAAGCACGCGCTGCTCACGGCGTACCACGCGCGCGCCGAGAACCTGGGAGCGCGCGACGTCCTGCTGCGTTCCGCGGTCGAGGCAGGCCTCGACGTCGATCGCGCCGCCGCGATCCTCGATTCCGACGAATACGCCGCCGAAGTTCGCGAGCGCGAGCGCCATTGGCAGCAGCTCGGAATCCATTCCGTCCCTGCGGTAATCATCGACGACCGCCACCTCATCTCGGGCGGCCAGCCTCCGGAAGTCTTCGAACGCGCCTTGCGCGAACTCGCCGCCGCCTCGGCTTGACGCGGTCCGGTCCATGCTGATCGCGCTCGCCGCTCTCCTCGGGATCGTCGGCGTCGCGCTCGCCTTCTCCGCGTTCACCGCGCTCGCGCGGGCACGCCTGTTCCGCTTCGCGTTCCGCGCCGTGCTGTCGATCCTGATGCTCGCCGCCGGCGCGGTGCTGGCGGTGGTCACGCTCGGGATCCAGGGCATGCAGGCGCTGACAAAGGAGGAGACCGCGGCGCGAATCAAGGTCGTTCCTCGCGGCCTGCAGCGCTACGACGCGACCGTCACCTTCGCCGACGGCCACGTCGAGACCTACGACCTCGCCGGCGACGACATCTACGTCGACGGCCACGTCGTCAAGTGGACACCCCTCGCCAACATGCTCGGCCTGCACACGTCGTACCGCCTCGACCGCATCGCCGGGCGCTATCGCTCGCTCGAGCAGGAGAACACGGCGCAGCGTACGGTATATGCGATGGGAACGCCGGCGATCATCGACCTCGTCGGGGTCGGCCGGCGCCTGCCGCTCGCCGACTTCTTCGATGCCGAGTACGGCTCGGCATCGTACGTGCCGGTCGCCGCGCCCGGCGAGCTCGAGCTGAAGGTCTCGACCACCGGCCTGCTGCTGCGGGCGGTGCCGTCGGACCCGGTGCGCCCGTAGATGGCCGAGACGATCGCCACCTGCTGCAGCGCGGTGCCGACGCGGCGATGGCGATCGCCGCGCCCGATCGCGCGCCGCTGGCAGTCGCCGTCGCCGAGCGGATCGGCGTCGCGATCGTCGACCTCGTCGCAGACGCCGGCACGCCGGCCGGCAGCTTTTGCCTCGCGCCGCGGGCGGGAGGTGCGGCGCCTGCCGTCGCGGGCGGGTACTCTCAACCCGGCGACACGGCGATGGTGCTGCAGACCTCGGGCACCACGTCGCGACCTAAGATCGTGCCGCTCAGCGTCGCCAACCTGTGCGCGTCGGCGCACGACGCAGCCAGCCAGATCCCGCGCAGTGCCTTCTTAGCGCTCGAGTTGCGCCCGAGCTAGCGACGCGCGCCGCGAGTCGCTGGCCGCGAGATCGGGGCTAGGTAAAGAACGCGCGGGCGCGCTCGCTCGCGCCCTTCCTGACACGGCCGGCGATCGCCAGCGCCGGCGGCGTCGCCAGCATGCGCGCGAACACGGCGCGCACGTCAGCGGCGCGCACCGCGTCGATGCGTGCGAGCAGCTCCGTGCGCGAGCGGACCCGGCCGTGCACGAACAGGTCGAGCGCCGCGTCCTCGAGACGGCGCGAGGGCCTCTCCTGCGCGCGCAGCGTGCGCACCGCGATCTGGCGCTTGGCGCGATCGAGGTCGGCGGGCGCGGTCGTCTCGGCCTGCGAGCCCAGGAGTCGGCGTACCTCGGCGAGGAACTCGTCGAGCTGCGCCGGCGATGTCGACGCCTCAACGACGAACTGGCCGCAGAGCTCATTGATCTCGGCCGTGCACGAGGCGTAGTAGACGAGGCCGCGGCGCTCGCGGATCTCGTCCATTAGCGGCGAGCTCATGCCCTCGCCGAACAGGGCGGCGGCGACGGTGCCAGCGTCATGGTCCTCGCGCAGCGAGGCGATCGGGTAGCCGAGGACGACGTGGGTCTGGCTGTAGCCGGGCTGGACGCGCGAGGCGACGCCGCCCACGTAGGCCGGCGTGGCGACGACGTTCTCGCGCCCGGCCGGCATCGTCGCGAACGCCGCCTCGGCGGCGGCTAGCGAGGCATCGAGATCGAAGCGGCCGACGATGCCGACGACGACGTTGGCGCCGGTGTACTGGTGTTCGACATAGTCGAGCAGATCGGCGCGGTCGATGTGCTGGATCGTCAGCCGGCTGCCGATCACCGGTTGCGCGATGGGATGGCCGCCGAACGAAAGCTTGTCGAACAGCTTGTCGGCGGTCGACAGCACGTCTTCCTCGTCCTCGATCAGCTCGTGCAGGATCACCTGGCGCTCGCGCTCGAGTTCGGCCTCGGGAAAGCTGCTGTTACGCACGATGTCGCCGAGCATCGCGACGAAGCGTGCCGCGTCGTCGGCGAGGCCGCGCATATGGTAGGCCGTGTGGTCCTTGTCGGTGTGCGCGTTGACGTCGGCGCCGAGGCGCTCGGCATCGAGGTTGATCTGCTGGCAGCTGCGCGTATGCGTACCCTTGAACGCCATGTGCTCGACGAAGTGGCTGATGCCGTTCAGGCGACGGCCCTCGTGGCTGCTGCCGGTGCGCACGAACACGCTGACGTCGACGCTCTGCAGGTGCGGCTCCTCGATAGCGACGATGCGCACGCCGTTGGCGAGGCGGACGATCGTCGCCTCGGGGTCGCTTGCCTCGTCGTTCGGCGCAATCTTCATCGCCGCGATTATCGGGGCGATGGCACAGCTCAGTCGGTCGCATGGCCGCGCAGGCGCAGGCTGTAGCCGGCGTTGGCTGCGAAGGTAGCGTCGAGCTCGTGGCCGTGGAAGGTAAGGCCCGCGGTGGTGATGGTGCCTTCGGTTACCGAGTGCGCGACGATCTCGAACATGTCCTCGGCGAGCCAGCGGCCCTTCACCGCGAGCAGCTGCGCGCCGGCCTCGCCGCGGCGCGTGAAGCCGTCGAGGCCGATCGGTCCCTCGACGACACGCGCCGGCGCGCCGGCTCCGCGGCCGGCGAATTCGACGCGGTAGCGTGGCTCGGCGGCCGTGAGGTCGAGCCTCAGCGAGCGCACGCCGAAGGGGTTGGGGTCGAAGCGCCATACGGTACCCGAGACGCTTGCCGCCAGCGCGGACGCGGGGCCGACCGGCGTCGGCTGTTCGACCGCGGCCTCGCGCACGCGCACGGCCAGTCTCGCGTTGCCCGCCGCATCGGCGGGCAGCGCCGTCGCCGAGGGCGCAGCCGCGGCGAGTCGATCGATCAGGGGCACGAACGGATAGTGGCGCTTGCCGGTGAAGACGGCGACCATGTCGGCGTCGGGCAGGACGATGATCAGCTGGCGCAGGAAGCCCACTGCCATCACCGCGTGCTTGTCGGGGATCGACCACCAGCCGCTGGCATAGCGGAAGCGCGGCGAGCTGCCGAGCATCATGTCGACGGGCCCATGAAAGACCCGGTCGACCCAGGCCTCGGAAACGAGGCGCTGCCCCGCCCACTGGCCGCGGTGCAGGTAGAGGTAGCCGATCTTGGCCATGTCGCGCGGCTGCAGCGACAGGCCGTAGCCGCCGGTGCGGATGCCCTGCGGTTCGGCGCGCCAGGTCGCATCGGTGATGCCGAGCGGCCCGAACAGCGTGCGGCGCGCGTACTCGAGCGTGTCGAGGCCGGTCTTCTTCGTCTGGATGGCCGACATCAGATGCCAGTCGCCGCTGTCGTAGTTGAAGGTGGACCCCGGCGTGTGCGCCATCGGCCGGTCGAGGACGAAGCAGACCCAGTCGCTGCTGCGCTCCATCTGCAGCATTGTCTCGGGCGGCGTCGCGGTGAGCGGCTCGGTCCAGTCGAGGCCCGAGGTCATGGCGACCAGATGGGCGATCTTCAGCGCCGGCTTGCTGCCTCCGGGCTCGGCGATCGGACGCCAGCGGAGCGACTCGAGCACCGGCTCGTCGATGCTCGCGATCTCGCCGCGCTGCACGGCGACGCCGGCGAGCGTCCCACCACCGACTTGGTCACCGAGTTGACGAGGTGGCGCAAGCCGAAGCGGAACGGCGCGTAGTACGCCTCGGCGACGATCCGGCCATGACGGACGACGAGGAGGCTGTCCATGGCGTTGCTCGCGCCGAAGTCGACGAGCTCGGCGAGCGCGCCCCAAGCGACGCCCTGCGCCTCGGGCGTCGAGACCTCCCAGCCGGCGGTCGGCCACGGCACCGCCTCATCCTCGCCGGTCGCGGCCGCCGCGGCGGCCGTGAGCAGGAGCGCGAAGGCGATCGCGATCGCCCGCGCCGGGCTGGCCCGAAGTATGTGCCGGAAATTGATCGTCGATGCCGAGGCACGAGGAGCGCCCGGCATGGAAGCGGACAGCACGGCCGTGCCCTGCCTAGGTGCGCGCCCGGCGGGCGCCGAGCGCCCGCAGCCGGCCGACGACGCCGCTCGGAAAGTAATAGACCGAGAGCACGAACAGGATGCCGAGCCAGAGCAGCCAGCGGTCGGGCGAGACGATCTGCTCGAGAACGGGAATGTTCTGCAGGTGCTCGCCGCCGCTCTTCAACAGGTCCTGCAGGTAGTTCTGCGCCAGAACGAGCAGGACGCTGCCGACGACGGCGCCGTAGATCGTCCCCATGCCGCCGATGACGACGATCAGCAGCACGTCGAGCATGATCTCGAAGGCGAGCGTCGTGTCGGGTCCGGTGTAGCGCAGCCAGAGCGCGAGCAGGACGCCGGCGAGTGTCGCGAACAGCGCCGAGACGACGCTGGCGATGGTGCGGTAAACGACGGTGCGATAGCCGATCGCCTCGGCGCGGAAGTCGTTCTCGCGGATGGCCTGCAGGACGCGCCCGAACGGCGAGTTGACGATGCGCAGCAGGATCAGCACCAGCGCCAGCGCGGCGAGGAAGAGAAAGTAGTAGGTGAGCAGGCGCCCGTCGACCGAGGCGCCGAGCAGTGGATTCTCGAGGTACGACGTGCCGGGCTGCAGCGCCTCGGGCACCTTGAAGGTCAGCCCGTCCTCGCCGCCGGTGAAGTCCGAGAGCTGCGAGGCGAGCGTCGCGAACGCCGAGGCGACGGCGAGCGTGATCATGGCGAAGAAGATCGCGCGCACGCGCAGGCTGAACAGGCCGATCACCAGCGACAGCACCAGCGACACGACAAGCGCGCAAGCGATGCCGAGGGAGATCGCCGGCCAGCTCGGGCCGATCCGCGTCGCCGCGATCGCGACCCCGTAGGCGCCGATGCCGAAAAACATGGTGTGCGCGAAGCTGACGATGCCGGTGTAGCCGAGCAGCAGGTCGAAGCTCGCCGCCAGGACGATGAAGACGATCACCTTGGCGGCGACGTTGAGGGCCTTGGTGCCAGGGAAGATGAACGGCGTCAGCGCCAGCGCGACGACGATCAGCACCAGCGCAATCGCCAGCCAGCGGCTGCGCGGCGGGTCGTGCGAGAGCAGGCGGGCCAGCATGCCGATCTAGCGGTTCACGACCGGGTAGAGCCCCTGCGGGCGCCACAGCAGCACCGCGACCATCAGGCCGATGCTCGAGAACATCGCCCCTTTGGGCGCGAGGAAGCCGACGTAGTTCGTCATCAGGCCGACCAGCAGCGCGCCGAACAGGCAGCCGAGCGTCGAGCCGAGGCCGCCAATGATGATGACGATGAAGAGCAGCACGTTGACCTGGCCGCCGATCTGCGGCACGACGATCTGCTGGTTCATTCCCCACAGGCACCCGCCGAGGCCGGCGAGAGCCGAGCCGGAGGCGAACACGCCGACGAAGAGGCGCCGTATCCGGGAGCCGAGGCTCTCGACCATCTCGCGGTCCTGCACGCCGGCGCGGATGAGAAGGCCGATCTTGGTGCGGTTGAGCGTGTAAAGGAGCACGCCGAGAACGACGAGGCCGACAACGACAGAGACCAGGCGCAGCTTCTCCACGCTAGCGTCGCCGATCAGGAGTGAGCCACGCAGGGCCTCTGGCGGCGCCAGCGGAATCTGCGCCGGGCCCCAGACGACCTTGATCAACTCCTCGCCGATGATCGCGCCGCCGATCGTGACCAGGATTTGCTTCAGATGCTGGCCGTACACCGGGCGCACGATGACGCGCTCGAAGGCGAGGCCGATCGTGCCGGCGAGCGCCATCGCCGCGAGCATGGCGACCGCGATGACAGCCAGGTTGCTTGCCACGCTCGCCGCGGCGGCCGAGCCCGCCATCGCGCCGAAGATCGTCGTCGCGATGAAGGCGCCGAGGGCGATGAACAGGCTGTGGCCGAAATTGAGGACGTCCATCAGGCCGAAAACGAGCGTGAGACCCGACGCGGCGATGAAGACGATCATGCCCATCGCCAGGCCGGCGATGGTCAGCGTCAGCCAGGTCGAAGACGAGCCGATGAGTGGCCAGGCGGCGAGCGCGATCGCGACCAGGAGCGCGGGCGGCTTGAAGTCGAAGCCGCGCTTGGGGATCGGTTCGGCGGCGGCCGGCGCGGCAGGCGTGGCGAGGGTCGTCATCGCGGCTTCCTTGGCGCTCACTGGTGCGCAATGAGCGAAAGGCCGAGCAGGCGATGCTGCAGCGCCTCGTCGGCGGCGAGCTCGTCCATCCGGCCGCGATGAACGACGCGCCCGTCGTCCATCACCGCAACGTGATCGCCGAGCGCCGTGGCGACGGCGAAGTTCTGCTCGACAAGGAGCACCGTCGTCGCGGTGCGCTTGAGCTCGCGAAGCGCGGCAATGAGGTTCTGGACGATCGCCGGAGCCAGTCCCTTGCTCGGCTCGTCGATCAGCAGCAGGCGGCGCGGCTCGACCATCGCGCGGGCGATCGCGAGCATCTGTTTCTGGCCGCCGGAGAGCTTGCCGGCGGGGTAGAGCCAGAACTTTTTCAGCGCTGGGAAGAGGCCGAACAGCCACTCGAGGCGGGCAGTGTCGAGCTGGTCGAGGCGACGCGCCGAGCGCGCCGCCAACAGCATGTTCTCGGCGACGCTGAGGTCGGCGAAGATGCCCATGTTCTCGGGGACGTAGGCGATGCCCTGGGCGGCGATCGCGGGCGTCGGCAGCTGTGTCGACGCAGCGCCCCCACGCGTCGATGATTGGGGCGCAGCGCCGTCTTCCGACGCCGCGGGCCCGCCGATCTGCCTGCCATCAAAGACGACCGATCCCCGCGACGCGCCCCACAAACCCATGATCGTGCGCAGCGTCGTCGTCTTGCCGGCGCCGTTGCGGCCGAGGAGCATCGTCACCTCGCCCGCGGGCACCGCGAAGTCGACGCCGTGCAGGATGTGATACGCGCCGATGTGCGTGTGCACGCCGGCGAGCTGGAGCAGCGGCTTCGTCATGCCGGATCGGCCTCGGGCGCAAGCCCGAGATACGCTTGCTGCACGATGGGCGAGGCGATGACAGCGGCAGGCTCGCCGTCGGCGACGAGCTGCCCGTTGTGCAGGACGATGATCCGGTCGGCGAGCTCGCGCACGACGTCCATCTTGTGTTCGACGAGCAGGATCGTCTTGCCGCGGGCGCGCTTGAGCTCTCGGATCAGGTCGAGGATCACCGGCACGTCGTCCACGCTCATGCCGGCGGTCGGCTCGTCGAACATATAGACGCTCGGCTCGAGCGCCATCAGCATCGCCACTTCGAGCTTCCTCTGGTCGCCGTGCGGCAGGCTGCTCGCCGGCGCGTCGACGCGGTCGCCGAGCCGCACCTGCTCGACCAGCCAGCGAGCGCGATCGAGCGTCTCCCTGCGATCGCGCCAGACCGAGAACAGGCTTAGCCCTTCGAGGCGCTTCGACTGCAGCGAGACCCGGACGTTCTCGAGCACGCTGAGGTTCGGGAACAACTGCGTCAGCTGGAACGCGCGGCCGAGGCCGCGGTGAGTGCGCGCCGGCACGGTCTCCGCGGTGATGTCGGCGCCGTCCAGCCAGACCGAGCCGGCGCTCGCGCGCAGCTGGCCCGAGATCAGGTTGAAGTAGGTCGTCTTGCCGGCGCCGTTCGGACCGACGATCGCGGTCAGCGTCCCGGGCGTGAACTCGCACGAGACGCGGTCGACGGCGACGTGGCCGCCGAAGCGGATCGTGAGGTCCCGGGTCTCGAGCATGGCAGCGCCATGCGGTGCAGCGAGCCGCCGATCAGCGCTTGTTCTTGATCGGGATGTTCATCTCTTCCGGCTTGATCTCGTGGACCAGCTCCGGAACCCCCCAGGCGAACGCCGGATCGTTCTTGATCCGGGTGTGGAACATCGACTGCATCGCCTGGTGGTCTTCCTTGCGAAAGGTCATCTTGCCCTTGGGCGACTCGAAGCTCATGCCTTCCATGGTCTTGATGAGCTTCTCGGTGCTGGTGTCGCCGCCGGTCTTCTTGAGCGCCTCGACGAGCGCGATCGCCGCGCTCATGCCGCCAGCGGTGAAGAAATCGGGCGGGCTCTTGTACTTGCTGTAGTGGTTGGCGACCAGCCACTCGTTGACCGGGTTCTTGGGAAGGCCGAAGTAGTAGTAGGTGGCGCCTTCCATGCCGGCGTAGGGCTTGTACGCGACCATTGCGGGAAGAATGTTGCCGCCGGCGGCGACCTCGATGTTGTAGCGCTTCAGGTCCATGTCGGCGACCTTGAGCGGGTTGCCGGCCCCGGCCCAGTAGAAGTAGATGATCTTGCGGCCGGGCTTGTCCTTCAGCGCGTCGATGATGCGCTGGCCGCCTGCGGTGAAGTCGCTTGTGTTCTGCGGCAGGTACTCCTCGTGGACGATCTTGGCGTGCTTGAGCGCGTCCTTGAACGCCTTGATGCCATCGCGGCCGAACGCGTAATCCTGCGCCAGCGTCGCGATCGAGACGTTGTCCTTGTCGAGCGCGACGGCGTTGGCGATCGCGTCCTGCGAGCTGTTGCGGCCGGTTCGGAAGATGTAGCGGTTCCACTTGTCGCCGGTGATCGAATCGGCGACCGCAGGCTCGACCAGCAGGATCTTCTTGTACTCCTCGGCGACCGGCAGCAGCGCCAGCGCGACGCCGGACGACGACGGCCCGACCGCGATATCGGCCTTGTCGTCGCCGTAGGCGGTGGCGAGCAGGCTCTTGCCGACGTCGGGCTTGCCCTGGTCATCCTTCTCGATGACGACGATCTTCTTGCCCGCGACGGTCATCGTCCCGCCGGTGGCGTAGTCGAGGCCCATCATGAAGCCGGTCTGCGTCTGCTTGCCGTAGGCCTCGAGCGGGCCGGTCTTGCTGTAGACGTGAGCGATGCGGATCTCGCCCTTGTTTTGGGCGAAGGCGAGCGGCGAAGCGAGCGCGGCGAGGGCGGCCGCGGCGACCAACAAACGGCGGCCGCAGGGAAAGGGATGGGTGATGAAGGACATGACAAGCTCCCGATGTTCTCGTGGCCCGCGACAGCGAGCGATCGCGCAAAGTCTAGAGGATCGTTCGTCGTTCGACGGGCTGAACGAACGCAGCGCAGCTACAGCTTCATCTCAGCCGAAGCTGCCGTTGAGGAACGTCGGCGCTCGCGTCTGCAAGGTTTGGCACACGGCCACCCCGAAATGTCCGGGCCGTCAGAGCTGCTGCCGGTGAGGCAGTCGCGCGGGTCGAGGTTGCTGAACGAGAGGCGCAGCGCAAGCGCGGGGTTGAAGGTCCACGGGCCGTAGGCGTCGATGGCGAGCATCGCGCCGATCGACTGCACGAGCGTGCCGTCACCGCGCGAATGAAGCCTCGGCGGCGCGCCAGCCTCGGCCCGAATTGACGCCTCGGCGAAGCAAGCAAGAATCCTCGTGCCCGCCTCCTACCGCTGCCACCACGCCATGACCGCCGACGTCGCTTCCAACCCCAATCTTTTCGTCGCCCTGCGCGCCGGCTTTCCGAGCCAGCTCGACGGCGTCGCCATCGAGACGATCGAGGGCGGCCTCGTCTACACCTGGCGCGATCTCGAGCGCGCGACGGCGATGCTCGCCAACGCGCTCGAGTCGCTCGACCTGGCGCCCGCGAGTCGGATCGCCGTGCAGGCCGAGAAGTCGGTCGAGTCGCTCCTCTTCTACCTTGCGGTGCTGCGCGCCGGCTACGTCTACGTGCCGCTCAACACCGCATACAAGAGCGACGAGGTCGGCTACTTCATCGGCGACGCCGAGCCAGCCGTCTTCGTCTGCGCGCCGATAAATTTCGCGTGGGCCTCGAAGCTCGCCTTCGCGGCAGGAACGACCTTCGTCTTCACCCTCGGTGACGACCGCAACGGCAGCCTGCTCGAGCGGGCGAGCCATTTCACCGACGGCCACGTACCCGCGATGCGCGGCAGCGACGAGCTGGCGGCGATCCTCTACACCAGTGGCACGACGGGGCGCAGTAAGGGCGCGATGCTGACGCACGGCAACCTGCTCTCGAACGCACTGACGCTTAAGGACCATTGGGGCTGGCGCCGGCCGGAGGACGGCGGCGGCGACGTCCTGGTTCATGCGCTGCCGATCTTCCACGTGCATGGCCTCTTCGTCGCCTCGCACGGCGCCCTCCTCGCCGGCGCGCGCATGCTCTGGCTCGGCCGCTTTGACGCGCGCCGCGTCGTCGAGCTGCTGCCGCGCGCCACCGTCTTCATGGGCGTGCCGACACTCTACGTGCGCCTGCTCGGCGAGCCGACTCTGACGCGCGAGGCGTGTCGCCACATGCGCGTCTTCATCAGCGGCTCGGCGCCGCTGTTGCTCGACACCTTCGAGGCGTTCCGCGAGCGGACCGGCCACACCATCCTCGAGCGCTACGGCATGAGCGAGACCGCGATGCTGACGTCGAACCCCTACGGCGCCGCCGACGGCGAGCGGCGCGGCGGCACGGTCGGCTTCCCGCTGCCCTGCGTCGGCGTGCGCGTCGTCGACGGCGACGGTGCCGTGCTGCCGGTCGGGACGGTCGGGGCGATCGAGGTGCGCGGCCCGAACGTCTTCGCGGGCTACTGGCGCATGCCAGAGAAGACGCGCGAGGAGTTCAGCGCCGACGGCTGGTTTCGCACCGGCGACGTCGGCCTGATCGACGACCTCGGCTACGTCTCGATCGTCGGCCGCAGCAAGGACCTCATCATCAGCGGCGGCTACAACGTCTACCCAGCCGAGATCGAGGGGGTCTGCAACGAGCTGCCCGGCGTCGCTGAGACCGCGGTCGTCGGGGTTCCGCATCCGGACTTCGGCGAGGCAGTGGTAGCCGTGCTCGTGGCGCGGCCGGGCGAATCGGTCGACGCCGACGCGATCACCCGCACGCTGAAGGGCCGGATCGCCAACTTCAAGGTGCCCAAGGCGGTGTTCGTCGTGCAAGAGCTGCCGCGCAACGCGATGGGCAAGGTGCAAAAGAACCTGCTGCGCGAGCGGCACGCGGCGCTCTTCGCCTGAGCATCGCTGCGCTCGCCCGCCGCGCCGCGGCGGCGCCCATCAAAAAAAGGCCGGCGCTTGCGCGGCCGGCCTCGGGTGGGTGCCACGCCGCCGTCAGCGGTCGTGCGCGTAGATGTCGACGTCCTTCGTCTCGCGGATGAAGATCGTGCCGATGATGAAGGTCATCGCCGCGACGACGATCGGATACCACAGGCCGTTGTACATGTTGCCGGTGGAAGCGACGATGGCGAAGGCCGTCGTCGGCAGCATGCCGCCAAACCAGCCGTTGCCGAAGTGGTACGGCACGCTCATCGACGTGTAGCGGATCCGCGTCGGGAACATCTCCACCAGCATCGCCGCGATCGGCCCGTAGACCATCGTCACGTAGATCATGAGCACCCACAGGATGGCGACGACCTTCCACCATTGCCCGCTCATGAAGGCAATCGGCTTGGCCTTGGCAGGATATCCCGCGGCGACCAGGTCGGCGCCCATCTCCTTCTTGAAGGCCGCGATCTTGGTGGCGCTGTCGGCGTCGAACTTCTGATTGGCGACGTTCGCCGCGGGCGGCGTGATCGTCTTGTCGCCAATCGTCACGGTGGCCGGCGAGCCCTTCGGCGCATCGACGCTGTCGTAGCTGACCGAGCTCTGCGCCAGATAGCGCTTGGCGATGTCGCACGAGGTCTTGAAGTCGATCTCACGCGCGATCGGGCTGCCCTGGAACGAACACTGCGAGGGGTCGGCCGCGACCACGATCTTGTTCTTCGCCTGCGCGATGGCCAAGTCGGGGTTGGCCGCCTCGGTGAGGGCGCGAAAGAGCGGGAAGAAAGTCAGCGCGGCGATCAGGCAGCCGGCCATGATGATCGGCTTTCTGCCGATCCGGTCGGAGAGCGTGCCGAAGATGATGAAAAACGGCGTCCCGAGCAGGAGCGCGGCGCCGACCATCAGCTGCGCCGTGGTGGCGTCGACCTTGAGCTGGGCGGTCAGGAAGAACAGCGCGTAGAACTGGCCCGTGTACCAGACCACGCCCTGGCCGGCCGTGAGGCCGAGCAGCGCGAGCAGCACGATCTTGCCGTTACTCCAGTTGGCCAGCGCTTCGGTAAGGGGCGCCTTCGAGGTCTTGCCCTCTTCCTTCATGCGCTTGAAGGCCGGTGTCTCGTTCAGGCTGAGCCGGATCCACACCGAGACGATCAGCAGGAAGAACGAGACCAGGAACGGCACGCGCCAGCCCCAATCATTGAAGGCGGCATCGCCGAGGATCTCCTTGACGCCGAGGATGACGATCAGCGAGAGGAACAGGCCGAGGGTGGCGGTGGTCTGGATCCACGACGTATAGGCGCCGCGCTTGCCCTGCGGCGCATGCTCGGCGACGTAGGTCGCGGCACCGCCGTACTCGCCGCCGAGGGCCAGGCCCTGGAGTAGGCGCAGGCCGACCAGAATGACCGGCGCGGCCACGCCGATCGATCCGTATCCCGGCAGCAGGCCGACGATGAACGTCGACAGGCCCATGATCATGATCGTCACCAGGAAGGTGTATTTTCGTCCGATCATGTCGCCGAGGCGGCCGAACACCAGCGCGCCGAGCGGACGGACCAGGAAGCCGGCAGCGAACGCCATCAGAGCGGCGATGAACGCCGCCGTCGGATCGAGCGCGGAGAAGAACTGCTTGGCGATGATCGCCGCGAGTGCGCCGTAGAGATAGAAGTCGTACCACTCGAAGACCGTTCCGAGACTGGAAGCGAAGATGACTTTCTTCTCTTCGCGCGTCATCGGCCGAGCGACGTTTTTTGCGCCCGCCGGCACCGCTGATGTGACCATGTGAGTTTCCCTCCGTACATGAACGAATCGCCCTGCGGCGACGGCAACGCGGATATTGACGACTTTTCGTGGCCAGCCGACGAAAAACAGCGCTTCATCGGTTGGGTGAAACCCCGAGGCTGAGCGCCGCGATCTGCGCTAGCCGGCGCTCAACCTCGCTTCACGCCCGGACGCGGTGCGCCTTCGCGCTGCCAATGCGACGCGTCGAACCAGGGGTCGGCGCGGATGCAGGCCGCGGCCATGTCGAGTGCATCGAAGCCCCAGAACAGCTTGTCGCCGATGGCGAGCGTCGGCACGCCGAACACGCCGCGGGAGAGCGCCGCGTCGGTGGCGCCGCGCAGACGCAGCTTGTTGGCGTCGCTCGCCGGATCGACCCGGGGCGCGAGCTGCACGGCGAGCGCGCGCGTGCGCTCCGGGTCCTCGGCGTCGGCGCCGCCGCGCCAGACGTGGCGCAGGATCGTCTCGCAGGCAAAGCGGCCGGGCGTGCCGGGCTCCGGCGCGGTCGCCCAGGCGAGGCGCAACACGGCGAGCGAATTGAACGGATGTCGGGCCGGCGTGTCGATCGATAGGCCGGCGCGGTGAGCCAGCCAGTGCACCTGGCGGAACGTCCAGGCGCGCTTGGGCTCGATCTCGGCCGGCCCTTTGTGGTCGAACGCCTTGAGCAAGGCGCCGAAGACGATCGGCCGGTAGGCGACGGTGTAGGAGAGGCCGGCGAATGCTTCCGGGAGACGCTCGAAGGCCAGGTACGCGTAGGGTGAGACCGGGTCGAACCAGAACTCTACGGGTGTCACGTCGCCTCCCGCGCCGCCGCATCGCGGGCGACGCGACGCGCCGGCAACCGCTTCCAGATCTCGCGCCGGGCCCGTGAATCGAGCGCGCCCCAGGCGGCGATCTCGTCGATCGTGCGCAGGCAGCCATTGCACCAGCCGCTGCGCGGCTCGATGGCGCAGACGCCGATGCAGGGGCTCGCGATCGCCGCCGGCGCGCGGCGCACCGTCATGGCGCGATCGCTCCGAAGGCGCGCTCCACGTCGGCGGGCGAGTAGTAGCCGAGCGCGAGGTCTCGCTCGCGCGCGGCGCGCGGCCGCTCCGCGGCGGCACCGAAACCGCCGCCGCCCGGCGTCGAGACGGCGATGACGTCGCCAGCGTGGATCGCGATGTCCTGGTCCTTCGAGAGATGCGGCGGGACGTAGACGACGCCGTTGCGGATAATCTCGACCTTGTTCGTGCCGCCGGCGCCGCCGCCCTGCGCTCCCGGCGGGCCGGCGCGGCCATGGTCCATGACCATCGAGACGCGCGCCTCGCCGCGGCGCAGGCGGATGCGGTAGTTGACGCCGAAGCCGCCGCGGTGCGCGCCGGCGCCCCCCGAGCCTTCGTGCAGTGAATACTCCTCGAACAGCACCGGGTAGAGCTGCTCCATGATCTCGATGGGCGTGGTCTTGGAGATGCCAATCGTCGAGCAGCCGTTCGAAAGGCCGTCGCCCTCCGGGCTGCCGCCGTAGCCGCCGCCCGAGATCACGTACATCACGTAGGCGCGGTTCTTTTCGGGATCGAAGCCGCCGACGCCGAGGTTGCCGCTCGTCCCCGCCGGCGCGCCGAAGAGCTGGTCGGGAATCGCCTGGCCGAGCGCCGCGAAGACCGCCTCGGCGATTCGCTGGCTCACCTCGGCGGCGCAGCCCGAGACCGGACGCGGGTAGTGCGCGTAGAGGAACGTGCCCTCGGGGTCGACGATGTGCAGCGGCTCGAAGGTGCCGGCGTTGATCGCCGCTTCCGGGAAGACGTGCTTCACCGCGAGGTAGATCGACGATCGCGTCGTCGCGATGACGCTGTTCATCGGCCCCTGGCACGGCGGCGACGAGCCGCTCATGTCGAACTTGAGGGCAGCGCGCTCGACGTCGCTGCCGCCGGTCTTGGTGACACGCATCGCGATGCGCAGTGGCTCGTTGACGACGCCGTCGGAATCGACGAACGCCTCGCCGTCGTAGACGCCGTCAGGGATCGTAGCGATCTTCTCGCGCATCTGCCGCGTGGCGCGGCGCTTGAGCTCGACGATCGTGGCGTCGACGGTAGTGTCGCCGTAGCGGTCGAGGAGCGCAGCCAGTCGCCGCTCGCCGGTCGCGAGCGCCGCCGACTGCGCCTTGATGTCGCCGATGCGCTGGTCGGCGATGCGGATGTTGGACAGGATGATCGACAGGATCTCGTCGTCGATGACGCCCTGCTTGTAGAGCTTGACCGGTGGCAGGCGCAGGCCCTCCTGCTCGACCTCAGTGGCGTTGGCTGAGAACCCGCCCGGCACCATGCCGCCGGTGTCGGGCCAGTGGCCGGTGTTGGCGAGCCAGCACCAGAGCTTGCCCGCGCGGAAGAAGGGCTGGACGAACTTGACATCCATCAGGTGCGTGCCACCGAGGTACGGGTCGTTGACGATGAAGACGTCGCCCGGCGAGAGTGCAATCTTGAGCCGCTGCACGCGCTCAATGACCGCCTGTACCGTGAACTGCATCGTGCCGACGAACACCGGCAGGCCGAGCTCGCCCTGCGCGATCAGCTCGCCCGTGTCGCGGTGATAAATGCCGTCGGAGCGATCGAGCGCCTCGGCGATCACCGGGCTGAAGGCGCTTCGGACGAACGCCAGGTCCATCTCGTTGCAGACCTGCATCAGGCCGTTCTGCAGCACCGAGAGCGTGATCGGATCAGGCGGGTCCACGGCGTTATTCTCCCGCACCGATCGAATGCGGAGGTGGCCGATGAACCCCCCTCGATGGACGCGATCGCTCCTCTTGACCTCGATGGCGGCGGCTTGCGGCACAGCGGCCGCGGCCGGCGCGCAGGACGCTGCCGATGCGGCGGCGCCGGCCCCCGCCACCGGCGACACCTGGATCTATCGCCGCGTCGACCTGTACACCGGCCTGGAGATCGACCGCTTCTCGATGCGCTTCGTTCGCAGGGAGGCGTCGGAGCTCCGCTTCGAACTCGCCGGCCGGGACGACAACCCGCGGCCAGTCGCGCGCACGCTCGATCTCGGCAGTTGCAACCGCGCCAAGGACATCCCCGAGGCGAAGTGCGGCAGCGTCTATCGCTTCCCGCTCCGACTGGGCGCCAGGTCGGGCTGGGCCAAGCTCCCCAACGCCGACGCCTTCGGCACCAGCGATCAGGACTGCGTCGTCGCCGCCAAGGAGTCGGTGACGGTGCCGGCGGGCACCTTCCAGGCCTGGCGCGTCGACTGCGGCGGCATCTGGATGAGTGGCTTGGGCGAGCTCGACTACATCTACCAGGGTCAGCTGCGGCAGGTCCACTGGTACGCGCCGTCGATTCATGGCGAGGTGAAGTCGATCGTGCGGGTGTGGAAGAACAAGGGCGGCCTGGAGAGCCAGGAACTCACCGAGCTGATGTCGTTCGCCAACATCAGCGACGCGGCCGCCGCGGCGGCCGCTCGCGCCCGCGCCGTCGCCGCCCTGCCCAGCCCGAAGATGCCGGCCGAGTTCTCGAGCGGAACGACGCGGTTCGCGGGTCGTTTCGCCCGCAACGCCGACAACACCGCGTACAGCGGCGAGGGCAAGGTGAGCTGGGCCAACGGCGACATCTACGAGGGCATGCTCGTCAGCGGGACGCGCGAGGGCCGCGGCCGCTTCGACTGGGCGAACGGCCAGCGCTACGAGGGCGAATGGCAGGCCGACAAGCCGCACGGCCGCGGCGTGATGCGCTTCGCCAACGGCGATGTCTTCGACGGTGAGTTCGTCTCCGGGGAGACGCGCGGCACGGGCGCGATGACGTATGCCTCCGGCGATCGCTACGAGGGCGAGGTCGCCGCCGGCGTGCCGCACGGCCGCGGGCGCTACACGTCGGCGCACGGCCAGGTGCTCGAGTGCGCCTGGGTTCAGGGCAAAGGCCAGGGCCGGGGCCGCCTGCAGTTCGCCAACGGCGATATCTACGAGGGCGAACTGAAGGACGGTCTGCCCGAGGGCATCGGGCGCACGATTTACGCCTCGGGAGACCGCTACGAGGGCACACTCGTTGCCGGCCGGCCGCACGGGCGCGGCAGCTACACGTGGAAGTCGGGCGCGCTCTACGAGGGCGAGTGGAAGGCGGGCCAAAAGGACGGCCGCGGTCGCTTCACGGCGGCCGACGGCGCGAGCTCGGAAGTGATCTTCGCGGAGGACCGTCGCCTGCCGCAGTGAGAGGCCGCGCAAGGGGCGCTCAGCGCACATCGACGGCGACGACGAGATTGCCGATCGGATCGACCTCGACCCGGTGGCCCGGCTCGATCACCGTCGTGCAATCGAGTTGCTCGACGATCGCCGGTCCGGCGAAGCGTGCCGCGACAGGAAGTCGCTCGCGCACGTAGACCGGCGTGTCGCGCCAGCCGCCGGTGAACCAAACGGGCCTCGTCGTCCGCTTCGCTTGCGCGAGCGACGTGGCGGGGCCTGCCGCGGCGATCGCCTTCAGCGAGACCGGCTTCCTCTTGCCGATCACCGCCGTGTGTAGGTTGACGAGCACCGGCCGGATCTCGGGAAGCTCGACGCCGAAGCGCTTCCAGTAAGCCGCCGTGAACGCATCGCGCAGCTCGGCGACGGTGATTGCCTTGGACGCGATCGCGACCGGCAGGATATGGCTCTGGCCTTGGAACTGCATGTCGGCGCGGTGCAGCGTGACGACCTGCTCGACGGCGACGTTCTCGCGCGCGAGCAGCACCCGGCCGCTTTCGATCTGGGCGGCGAACACGGCGGCGACGCGCCCTTCCGCAAGCGCCTCAAGCGGCTGGTTGACCGTCGCGACGTAGTCGTGACGCAGGTCGGCGACAACGCAGCCGAGCGCGTTGGTGAGCCCGGGGCGCGCCGGGATGAGGACCCTGGGAATCGCCAGCTCCTGCGCCAGTGCGGCGGCGTGCAGCGGCCCGGCGCCACCGAACGCGAACAGCGCGAAATCGCGCGGGTCGTGACCGCGTGCCAGGCTCACCATCCGGATCGCGCCGGCCATCCTGTCGTTGGCGACGCGGACGACCGCCGCCGCGGCGGCGGTCGCATCCAGGCCGAGCGGCGCGCCGACGTGCTCGACGAGCGCGGCGCGGATCGCCTCCATCGAGACCGCGTGCTCGACCGCGAGCAGCCGTTCCGGGTCGAGCCGGCCGAGGACGAGGTTGGCGTCGGTGATCGTCGGCCGCGTGCCGCCGCGGCCGTAGCAGATCGGCCCCGGCGTCGCGCCCGCGCTCTCCGGGCCAACGCGAAGCATTCCCGAGGCATCGACCGACGCGATCGAGCCGCCGCCGGCGCCGATGGTGTGGACGTCGACCATCGGCACGTGGATCGGCATCGCGTACTCGAGCTCGAGGTCGCTCGACACCGACGGCATGCCTCCGAGGACGAGGGCGACATCGCTCGAGGTGCCACCCATGTCGTAGCTGACGACGTTGGCGAACTCTCCCGGCCGCGATCCCGCCTGCATCGCCGTCGCGGCGGCGGCGATCACGCCCGAGGCCGGGCCCGACATCACGGTCGCGACGGCATGCTCGGTGACGATCGCCGCCGACACGGTGCCGCCGTTGCCTTGCATCACGAGCAGGTCGCGCGCGAAGCCACGGCCGGCGAGCTCCTTCTGCAGCCGCGCCATGTAGCGGTGCAGCACCGGCTGGATCGCGGCGTTGACCGCCGCGGTTGTGCCGCGCTCGTACTCGCGCTGCTCGGCGACGACGCTGTGGCCGGCGGTGACGTAGCGGTTGGGCCAGAGCGAGCGCACGATCTCTGCGGCACGCGCCTCGTGCGCGGGATTGAGGTAGCTGTGCAGGAAGTGGATGACGACGCTCTCGGCGCCGAGCTCGATCAGCCGCCTGGCGGCCGCCGCCACGCCGGCCTCGTCGAGGGGAACGAGGACGCGGCCTTCGGCGTCCATGCGCTCGTCGACCTCGAGGCGCAGGTGCCGCTCGATGAGGGGAACGAAGCGGCCCTTGAGGCCGTACGCCGTCGGGCGCGTGCGCCGGCCGAGCTCGAGGACGTCGCGAAAGCCTTTCGTCGTAATCAGCCCGACGACCGCGATCTTGCGCTCGAGCATGGCGTTGGTCGTCGTCGTCGTGCCGTGCACGATGGCGTCGAGCGAAGCCGGATCGACCCCGGCCCCCTCGAGCGCGGCGAGGACGCCGAACGCCTGGTTGTGCACCGTCGTCGGCACTTTGGCGATGCGGACCTCGCCGCCTTCGTCGTCGACGACGATCAGGTCGGTGAAGGTCCCGCCGACATCGATGCCGGCGATGCGGCTCATCGTGGACGCCTCGTCGTCATGCCTCGATCTCGATCACGTGCGCCTGGATCCTGCCGTCGACGGCGCCGTTGCCGAAGCGCACCGCGATCGCCTCGGTCGCGACCCGGCACGCGTCTTCGAGGCGCCCCCGGCCGCGTGCCTCGATCTCGTTGCGCAGCGGGGTGCCGAGGCAGTAGGCCATCGCGGGCACCTCGGACCCCGCCGCGTCGCTGCGCGCCGCCACCGTGCTGAATCGCGGCGCGGCCTCGAAGCCGCCGCGCCTCAAGTCGGCGGCGATCGCTGCGACGTCGTGATAGCCGTGCGGCACGCGCGCCAGGAAGCGCGGCGGATCGTCGGGGAAGAGCTGCCGCAGCGAGGTCGTCACTTCGTCCGCGAATTCGTTGTTCTCGATCCGGTCCCAGACGTTGAAAACGAGAAGCCCTCCGCGCGCCAGAACACGTCGCGCCTCGGCGAACGCCTTGCCCCTGTCGGGGAAGAACATGACGCCGAACTGACACACGACGGCGTCGAAGGACGCGTCGGCGAACGGCAGCTTCATGGCATCGGCCTGACGCCATTCGACCGGCCGGTGCGTGCCGACATCAGCGGCGTGGGCGAGCATCGCGGGGTTGAGGTCGGTGGCGACGATGGCGGTCCGCGCGGGTAGCGTGCTCGCGAGCTGTCGCGTCACGACGCCTGTTCCCGCGGCGATCTCGAGCACGCGCGCCGGCAGGCGCGGCGCCAGCCGGTCGGCGAGGTCGATCGCGTAGGGCGCGAAGATCAGCGGCACCAGCAGCGTCTCGTAGATCTCCGGGATCGGGCCGGCAAAGAGTGCATCGGTCGGGGGCGGTGAGTCCATGGGTCGCTCCTTATGTGGCCGCTCAGAGGCCGAGATGAGTGCGCACCAGGGCCTGGTCGCCCATCAGCGCGTCCATCGTGCCGACGAACTTCACCTCGCCCCTCTCGAGCACGACCGCGCGGTCGGAAACGAGGCGGGCGAAGTGCAGGTTCTGCTCGGAGAGCAGGATCGCCACGCCCTCCTTCTTCAGCGCGACGATCATGCGCGCCATCTCTTCGACGATGAGCGGCGCGACGCCTTCGCTCGGCTCGTCGAGGAGGACCAGGTACGGGTTGCCCATCAGCGTGCGCGCGACCGTCAGCATCTGCTGCTCGCCGCCGCTCAT
>JBBRFW010000006.1:0-66000 GCA_038241255.1 Burkholderiales bacterium
GATGAGTCTTGCCGGGGCCTCGAGCCCCCTGAAGAGTCGTTCTAGACCAGGACGTTGATAGGCTGGGTGTGGAAGCTGGGTAACCAGTTAAGCTAACCAGTACTAATTGCTCGTGCGGCTTGACCCTATAACTTTGACGACGTGGTCGTCGGGTGAGTCAAGCGTGTTGAACCGTTCTTCGCTGGACGGACGCAATCGAAATCTGATTTTCCCGTGCAAGCGGTCGACTCTGCGAATTGGCCCACCGGCCGGAGTGTCGGGGGCGTCGGTTATGCCTGATGACCATAGCGAGGTGGTACCACTCCTTCCCATCCCGAACAGGACAGTGAAACGCCTCAGCGCCGATGATATTGCGGGTTCCCGTGTGAAAGTAGGACATCGTCAGGCTATTAATTCCTTGAAGGCCCTCGTCGAATAGACGGGGGCCTTTTTTATTGCCAGCCGAATGCTTGCGCGCATCCAGAAGTTCATCGCATTCACGCTGCTCGCCGCCCTGTTGGGCGCCATCGCGATCGGCTGGCGGTTGGGCTCGGGCTGGGTAGTCGTCGCAGCCGCAGGCCTGATGATCGGCGGATATGCCGGCGCCTTGGCATTCGAGTTCCGCTGGATGCTGCGCTCGTACGATCGGAGGGACGCGTTGCGGCCGCGCGCCTCCGAACTCGTGCGCGCCTGGGCCGCCGAGGCGGCAACGGCGCCGAAGGTCTTTCTCTGGCGTCAGCCGTTCGCATCTCAAAGATATCCTGATCACCTGCCGGCGACACCGCTCGGTCTGCGGGGCCTCGTTCTGGTCCACGGCTTCTTCTGCAATCGAGGCCTGTGGAACCCGTGGCTGTCGCGCTTGCGCGCCGAAGGAATCCCTTTCGTGGCCGTCAGCCTCGAGCCGGTCTTCGGCGCCATCGACGGCTACCGGCACACGATCGACGCCGCCGCGCGCCGCCTCGAGCACGCCACCGGGCTCGCGCCCTTGATCGTGGGGCACAGCATGGGCGGGTTGGCCGCGCGTGCCTGGCTGAGTGAAATGCCCGAATCCCCTTGGCACCGTGTCGTCACCATCGCCTCGCCCCACGCCGGAACTCGGCTCGGCGTCCGCGGGCGCGGCGCCAACATCACCGAGATGCGCGTCGGCAGCGATTGGCTGCTCCGCCTCGCTGCACGAGAGACTGCGGCCACCCGCCGCCGGTTCACGTGCTTCTGGGGCCATTGCGACAACATAGTCTTTCCCACCCGCAACGCGACCCTGGCGGGCGCCGACAACCGGCACTTGCCAGATACACCGCACGTGAAGATGGTCTATCACCCCGCCGTGCTGGATGAAGTTCTGCGGTCGCTCAGGGAGCCCTGAGCTGCTACGCGCGACACGGCGCCGCGCTGGATCGCGGGCGGCTCCGCAGCTCTAGTCGGCGTCAACTTCTGTCACGAGAGCCAGCGTGGCCCCCGGCGACAAGTTGAGGAAGGCCGCGACTTCGCCGATATCGTCCGGGACCGCCGCGTTGTCCCAGCCGGAGGCCGTGTGCCGCGCCAACCGGGCCGCCAGTGCCACCGTTCGCGCGCCCGTGTTGCCCGATTGCGGGTTCTGGTTCTTTTCGGACAGCAGCGCCGGCAGGCGCCACGCGGCCACCAATTCTTGCTGCAACTCGTCGAGCTCGATGTGAAGGACGCTGCGCTGCGCCGCGCTCGAGCGCAGCGACGAATCGGCGTCCTGCATCGCGCGGATTCGCAGCGCCAGCTGGGGCGCGTGGCACCAGAGCAGCATCTCCGCGAACTCGTGCAGCAGCGCCGCGGAATGGATCGTGGCCGCGTGCGGATCGGCGCGGTGGATGGCGAAAGCGAGAGCGAAGCGGGCGCCGCGATGCGCGCGGCGCAGCACGCCTTCCAGGCCGGCGAGCGCCTGCGGCGATCCGGCGAGCGCGTCCTCGACCGAAACCGGCGCATCGAAGGCGCGGAAGAACGGTGGGATGCCCATCATCACGAGCGCAGCGATCACCGTGTCCGGCCCCGTGACGACGCTGCGCCCGCGATGATCCGACACAAAGGCGAGAACCTTCAGGGTCATCAGCGGGTCGCCGCCGATAGTCTCGCCAATGCTGTTTGCGTCGGTGCGTTCCTCGTTGGCGCGCAGCGCCTCCAGCGCATCGACGGTCTCGCGAAGCACCGGGATCTGGGCACGACGAAAGTGAGCCGTCCACATCGCGAGATCGCGAAGTGGCCGAACCAGCTCTTCCCATCGCAGCGTCGAGCTCGTCATCGACCCTCCGGACGCCTGGCTCCTGACGGAATATCGGCTCCACGGCCCACGGATTGAGCAGAATCTCTCAAGACCTGCTTCGCGATCAAAGCGCCAACACCCGCCCTTCGTGCGCCGGGACGCGTCCGTCGAGGAGGGCCGCGTACGTCGATTCGACCGCGTCGCGCCCTCCGGTGGAAACGACGTGTAGCCAAGGTGCCCGAGGATCGGCGACCCGCGCGATGAACTCCTGCCACGCCGAGGCCGTGCGTTGCTGGAGTCCGCCTGCGCCCCACTCAGCGATTCGCTTCTTCACCTGCGCCGGCGCGAAGAAGAGCACGGGCCTTGGCCCCGGAAGCCCCTTGCCGGTGCCGAGCGCCTGCCAGTGCGTGCCGCCGACCGAGCAACTGTAGGCGAGCTGCTCGCCCCAGTGCGCGTGGACTGAAGCCCGGAGCGCCGCGTCGCCGCTCATGTCGACGTAGACGGCGCGGCGGGTCGCGGGCAGCGTCACGATCGCCGCGTAGTCGATGACTTCGTCGTAGCAGCCCAGGCCGCGCGTGAAGCTCAGGTTCGCCGTCGACGTCAGTCCCACGACGGTTGGCGTGCCCCCCTCGCCGCGCCGGCGAGCCAGACAAAAGCCGAGCCCGTACCCCGTCTTGCTCGAGGCGCTCGAGACGAGCACGGTGGAGGCGCCGAAGAAGGCGTTGTCGGCGAGGAAGTCGTCGATCAGGAACGAGGTGATGAACAGCGGCTGCAGCAGCGCCATGAGCGCCTCGTGCCCGCGCCGGTACGACGGGTCGCTGGTGCAGCGCAGATACCGGTTGTAGACCTCGGGCAGCGCGCGCCGGTGCGGCGCTCCGTCGCTGAAACCGGCGCCGGTCACGCGTGTAGGTGCGAGGACCGCCTCGTCGGCGATCGGCCAGTAGCCATAGACACGTTCGCCGACCTCGACACCTTGGACGCGCGATTCGCTCACGTTAGCGAAGCCCCAGACCGGAATGCAGCCGGTCTCGGGCACACCGGTGGGAAAGAATTCCCAGTAGTGCATCGAATCGCCGAACGCGCCATAGGTGACGTTGTTCGAGGTGAGCGCGAACAGATCGATGCGCAGGCGCGCTTCGCCCGCGGCGAGGGCAACCCGTGGGGTCTCGCGCCACTGCGTTCGGCGCAGATCGCCTCGGCCGACGGTGAACATCGTCGTCATAGGATGATGCGCATCTTGCGCTCGATCACGGGACCCTTTCATGGTGACATTCCCCGGCAATGTGCAGCTTTCGTCGCTCGGGCTCGGCACCTGGCGCATGGGCGAGAGCGCGGCGCGACGGACGCGCGAAGTCGCCGCCGTCCGCACGGCGCTCGACCTGGGCTGGCGCGTGATCGACACCGCCGAAATGTACGGCGAGGGCGGCGCGGAGCAAGTGGTCGGCGCAGCGCTGGCCGGTGCCTTGCGAGACGGCACGCTGGCGCGCGACGACGTTTTCGTGGTCAGCAAGGTGTACCCGCACAACGCGACGACGCAGGGCACTCCCGCCGCGTGCGAGCGCAGCCTGACGCGACTCGGCATCGACCACCTGGACGCCTACCTCCTGCACTGGCCAGGTGGCGTGCCGCTGCAGGAGACCGTCGACGCCTTCGAAGCGCTGCGCTCGAAAGGTCGGATCCATCATTGGGGCGTCAGCAATTTCGACGTCGACGACATGGCGGCGTTGATGCGCGTGCGCGGCGGCGAAGGCTGCGCGACCAACCAGATCTACTACTCGCTCAGCGCCCGCGGTCCTGCCTTCGATCTTGTCCCGTGGCTTCGGTATCGCGGGATCGTCGCCATGGCGTATTCGCCGATCGACCAGGGCAGCTTGGCCGGCAACGCCACGGTGCTCGAGCTTGCGCAAGAGCGGGGTGCGACGTCTGTGCAGCTCGCGCTGGCCTGGCTCGTCGACCAGCCGGGAGTGATGGCGATTCCGAAGGCATCCAGCGAGGCGCATCTGCGCGAGAACCTGGCCGCGCTCGCGTTGACCATCGACGACGCCTGCCGAGCCGAGCTCGACGCCGCCTTTGCGCCGCCTCGGCGCAAGGTCCCGCTGGCGATGCGCTGACCGAGGCGAGCGTTCAAAGGCGGCGTACCCCGGGCAGGTGGCCCACGAGCTCACCATCGACGTAGAGCGCGCCTTCCGGCGCCCCCGCCTCGGCATGGAACTCGAAGCGGGAACCGCCCGACGCCTCGACGTCGGCGGCTCGCACCGGCGCCACCGCCGCGGCGACGCGAGCGAGCGCGGCGCTCGCGACCATCAGCAGGCCGGCCGCGAGACGGCGTGCCACCTCGCCCACGGGGTGGGGGCCGGCGTGCCGTGCCAGGGGAGTTCTTTTTTCAGGCTCGTCATGACCTTCCTTCGTCGCGCGAAGGCAGCGGGGCCGCCTTCGGATCAGGGGATGGGTGCCTTGGGGTGCGCCGAGGCGCGATCGGGTGAGGGGTCGGGAACAAGTTGGCTTGCATTGGCATGGCATCTCCTCGCGTGAAAGGAAGGTCGTAAAGCAAAACGGCCCGGTGCAGCGATGCAAGCCGGGCCGTTGAGGACGTCTTCTCGAAGACGTTCAGTGGGGCGTCACCCGGGCGGTGCCCCGTGAGCACCCATGACGTCGGCCAGCGCGACGGCACGCCCTGCCCAGAGGCAAGACGGCGCGCTGATCGATGCGTTGGTTCGGAACAGGGATGCTTCCTGGTGCGGTGACAACTCGGCTGTCGTCGGCCCCCGAAGGCTCGACTCGGCGCCATCTTTGGGACGCGTGCGCAACGCCCCGCAAGCACATTCGGCGCGTGTCTCGGCGCCGTCGCCGATTTCGTTTCGACCGCGCAACGAGGCGCGGGTCGCGCGCTACTGGAACGCGACTTCCGCGAAGCTTCGCAGCTTCCGGCTGTGCAGCTGGTCGACGCCGGCTTCGCGCAGCAGCTCGATCGCGCGCACGCCGATGCGCAGGTGCTGGTCGACGCGCTCGCGATAGAAGTGGTTGGCCATCCCGGGCAGCTTGATCTCGCCGTGCAGCGGCTTGTCGCTGACGCAGAGCAGTGTTCCGTACGGCACTCGAAAGCGAAAGCCGTTGGCGGCGATGGTCGCGCTCTCCATGTCGAGCGCGATCGCCCGGCTTTGGCTGAAGCGGCGCTCCGGCGTGCTGAGCGCATGGCGCGACGGCAGCAGCTCCCAGTTGCGGTTGTCGGTGCTGGCGACGGTGCCCGTGCGCATGATCCGCTTGAGCTCGTAACCCTTCAGCTGCGTCACCTCGGCGACCGCTTCCTCGAGCGCGACCTGCACTTCGGCGAGCGCCGGGATCGGCACCCAGAGCGGCAGGTCCTCGTCGAGGACGTGGTCCTCACGCACGTAACCGTGGGCGAGGACGTAGTCGCCCAGCTGCTGCGTGTTGCGCAGGCCTGCGCAGTGGCCGAGCATCACCCACGCATGCGGGCGCAGGACGGCGATGTGGTCGGTGATCGTCTTCGCGTTCGCCGGGCCTACGCCGATGTTGACCATCGTGATGCCGCTGCCGTCCTCGCGCACGAGGTGATAGGCCGGCATCTGCGGCAATCGAGGCGGTGCCGCGCCGAGATCGTCGCCGGGCTGCGCCGGTGCGCCGCTGCGCCGCTCGATGACGTTGCCGGGCTCGATGAAGGCGTCGTACTGCCCGCTTCCCGCAGCGCCCGCCATCGCCTCGTGGCCGAGGCGGACGAATTCGTCGATGTAGAACTGGTAGTTCGTGAACAGGACGAAGTTCTGGAAGTGCTCGGGGTCCGTGCCGGTGTAGTGACGCAAGCGGTGCAGCGAGTAGTCGACACGCGGCGCCGTGAACAGAGCGAGCGGATGCGCTTCGCCGGCGCGCGCGACGAAGGTGCCGTTGGCGATGCCGTCGTCCATCGCGGCTAGGTCGGGCAGGTCGAACAGGTCGCGCAGCAGCATGCGTCTTTCGGCGGTCAGGCTGCCTTCGATGTGATCGTGTTCGGCGAACGAGAAGTGGACTGGGATCGGTTGCACGCTGGTGCCGATCTCGAGCGAGACGCGGTGGTTCTCGAGCAGGAGGCGGAACTGCTCGCCGTAGTAGCTCGCGAACAGGTCGGGGCGGGTGAGGGTCGTTTCGTAGGTGCCTGGCCCGGCGACGAAGCCGTAGCTGAGGCGCGAGTCGGCTCTCGCGACCGTATTGGTGTGGACCCGCACGAAGGGGTAGCACGCGCGCACCCGGCCGCTCGGCGCCGCGCCGTTGACAAACGACTGCAGCGCGGCGCGCAGGTGGTCGACGCTCGCCTCGTAGATCTCGCGCACACGCACGAGCGCGGCGCCGGCGTCATCGAACAGCGCCGGCGCGATGTAGGGCAGAACGAGGCTCACGTCAGTCTCCGGGTCGCGACGGGCAGCGAGCGATGACATGGGCCATCGGGCATCTCCTGGATGGTGCGTGCAAAATCGCCCGCAACCGCCCAATGATGCCGCACACGGATGACGCACCGATCAGCGCAGGGCGACGAGCCGTTCCCTGCCGCGCACGCCGTTAGCCGCAGGGACATGCCGTGAAGGTCCTGGTTCTCGGCGCCGGAGTGATCGGCGTCACCGTGGCCTACGAGCTGGCCGGGACGGGGCACGAGGTCGTCGTCCTCGAGCGTCAGCCGGGTGCAGGCCTCGAGACGAGCTTCGCCAACGCGGGCGAGGTCTCGCCCGGCTATTCGGCGCCGTGGGCCGGGCCCGGAGTCCCGCTGAAGGCCATCAGGTGGCTGGCGATGCAGCATCGGCCGCTGGTCATCCGGCCTCACCTCGACTGGTCGATGATCCGCTGGTCGCTGGCGATGCTGCGCAACTGCACCGCCGCGCGCTACCGCATCAACAAGACGCGTATGGTGCGCCTCGCCGAGTACAGCCGCGACGGCCTGCGCGCGTTGCGCGCCGCGACGGGCATCACCTACGACGAGCGCACGCGAGGCACGCTGCAGCTCTTTCGCACGCAGGCCCAGTTCGACGCCAGCGCCGGCGACATCGCCGTCCTGCGCGAGAGCGGCGTCGCCTTCGAGCTGCTCGATCGCGCCGGCTGCCTCCGCCACGAACCCGCCCTCGCGCGCGTTCAGCAAAAGTTCGTTGGCGGGCTGCTGCTGCCCGGCGACGAGACGGGCGACTGCTTCGTGTTCACGCAACGCCTCGCCGCGCTGGCCGCGCAGCGCGGCGTCGACTTCCGCTTCGCGACGACGATCCGTACCCTGGGGCGCAGCGGCGATCGCATCACCGGCGTCACCAGCAACGCTGGCATCGTCGACGCCGATGCCTATGTCGTCGCCCTCGGCAGCTACTCGCCCCTGCTGCTTGCGCCAGTCGGCGTGCGCATTCCCGTCTATCCAGTGAAGGGCTATTCGGTCACGGTGCCGATCACCGACCCGGGCGGCGCGCCCGAGTCGACGGTGATGGACGAGACGCACAAGGTCGCGGTGACGCGCCTGGGCGATCGCATCCGCGCCGGCGGCACGGCCGAACTCGCCGGCTACACGCTGCGCCTGCACGAGGCGCGCCGCAGGACGCTAGTGCACGTCGTCAACGATCTCTTCCCCGCCGCCGGCGACGTCGGTCAGGCCGAGTTCTGGTGCGGCCTTCGCCCGATGACCCCGGACGGCACGCCCGTGATCGGGCCGACGCCGATCGGCAACCTCTTCCTCGCGACCGGGCACGGCACCCTGGGCTGGACCATGGCCGCAGGCACCGGCCGGGTCCTGGCGGACGTGATCTCCGGACGCAGCGCCGGGATCGATCTCGACGGCCTGACGATCGCTCGCTATCGCAGTGCGGTGAGCCCCGGCTGAGCGCCATGGCGCCGATCGAGATAGTCTCGCCTGTCGCCGGCAGCGTCGTCGCCATCGTCGTCGAGGCGGGCGCGAGCGTCGCCGCCGGGGCGCTGGTCGCCGTCGTGGAATCGATGAAGATGGAGCACGAGGTCCATGCCGCGGCGAGCGGCGTCATTGCGGCGCTGCGGCAGGGTGCGGGCGACGTTGTCGAGGCCGGCGGCGTCCTGGCGCTGCTACGCCCGGGCGCTGCGCCTTCGGGACCGGCCGACGCGGTCAGTGTTCGCGCCGTCGAGAAGCTGCGTGCCGACCTGCTCGAACTGCGCGCGCGCGAAGCCTTCCTCGCCGATGCGAGCCGGCCCGAGGCCGTTGCGAGGCGACACGCGCTCGGCTTGCGCACCGCGCGCGAGAACATCGCCGACCTCTGTGACGACGGCAGCTTCGTCGAATACGGCGCGCTCGCCTTTGCGGCTCAGCGCGCCCGGCGCGAGCTCGACGACCTCGTCCGCAACACGCCGGCCGACGGCATGATCACCGGCATAGGCCGGGTCAACGGCGCGAGCTTTGGCGCCGAGCGATCGCGCGCTGTCGTGATGGCCTACGACGCGACGGTGCTCGCCGGCACGCAGGGCCTGCGCAACCACGAGAAGACCGACCGGCTGCTGAAGATCGCGAGCCAGCAGCGTCTGCCTGTGGTGTTGTTCGCCGAAGGCGGCGGCGGCCGGCCCGGCGACATCGACATGCCCATCGTCGCCGGCCTGCACGTCGGCACCTTCTCGAGCTTCGCGCGCCTGAGCGGCAAGGTGCCGCTGGTCGGCGTCGTCGCCGGCCGCTGCTTTGCCGGCAACGCCGCGCTCCTGGGCTGCTGCGACGTCATCATCGCGACGCGCGACAGCTCGATCGGCATGGGCGGCCCGGCGATGGTCGAAGGCGGCGGTCTGGGCGTCTTCAGACCCGAGCAGATCGGCCCCAGCGACATGCAATCGCGCTCCGGTGTGATCGACGTGCTGGTTGGCGACGAGGCCGAGGCGGTAGGGGTCGCGCGCCGCTACCTGGCGTTCTTCCAGGGCCGCACTGCGGCCTTGGCGCCTGCCGATCCAGCCGCGCTGCGCACGCTGCTGCCGGCGAACCGGCTGCGCGCATACGACATGCGGGCCGTGATCAACGCGCTCGTCGATCACGGCTCGGCTCTCGAGCTGCGCGAGGGCTTCGGCATCGGCGTTGTCACCGCGCTCGCGCGCATCGACGGCAGGCCGGTCGGCGTCCTCGCCAGCAACCCGGCGCACCTCGGCGGCGCGATCGATGCCGACGCCGCCGACAAGGCGGCTCGCTTCATGCAGCTCTGCGACACCCACGCGCTGCCGATCGTGTCGCTCATCGACACGCCGGGCTTCATGGTCGGGCCCGAGATCGAGCGGCGTGCGCAGGTGCGCCACGTCAGCCGGATGTTCGTGGTCGCGGCACAGCTGCGCGTTCCGGTCGTGGCGATCGTCCTGCGCAAGGCCTACGGCCTCGGCGCCATGGCGATGGCGGCGGGCGGCATGCACGCGCCCATGGCCACCGTCGCCTGGCCGAGCGGTGAATTTGGCGCGATGGGACTCGAGGGCGCGGTCGAGCTCGGTTACCGCAAAGAGCTGGCGGCGGCGTCCGAGGGCACCGACCGCGAAGCGCTGCGCGCGCGACTGGTCACTGCGCAGTACGAGAAGGGCAGAGCCATCCACTTGGCCGAGACGCTTGAGATCGATGCGGTTATCGATCCCGCCGACAGCCGCCGGTGGCTCTTCGCGGCGCTGGAATCGGCGCGGCTGCCCGAAGCGGGCGGCCGCTTCATCGACCCGTGGTAGGTGCGTCGGGCCAGTGGCACGCCTGCAGCGCGGGGTTCGCTGCTTCGTAGCCGAGGGCGACGTCGTCGCTCGCCTCGCCCTCGGCCGCGGGACTCGAACCGGAGCGCGCTCCGGCGAAGTACCAGCGCTTCACGTCCTCGACCCATTCCTCGTCGTTCGCCATGGTCTTCTCCGGCGCCTGAGCGCTGCTAGTTTCACTGTCCGCGCCAGCACTGTCGTCCGCCATCGGCTGCGGCTTCGATTCGCGGTAGGAGGGGGCCTACGCGCCGTGGTAGCCGAGCATGGCAGCGCTTCGTGACGCCCTGGCGTCAACACCGCGGTCAGCGGACTCCGACACGTCTTTCAGCGTAGACCCACGCGACGGCGCGCGTCACATGGGCGGTGCGGCGCGGCGTCGTGTGCAATGCTTGCCCGCAAATGCGCCGATGGCGGCCCGATTCAAGGAATTCTCATGCAGCCGGTCCCGTCTCACCGATCCACCTTCCTAGCGCCGGGCTCGCGATGGTTTGCCGGCGCGAGAGTTGCCGCTGCCATCGCCGCCACGACGCTGGCGGCCTGCGGGCCGCACGACGAGACGCCGCTCGCGGGCGGCGCCGTGGCGGGCGCAACGCAGAGCGCACCTGTTCCCGTCATGGCCGCGCCCGCCCTGGCACCGCAGACCGAGGTCGCCCACGTGGGTAATCCGGTTCCGCCGCAACAGACCCCCGTCCCTGCGATGGCGCCGGTCCCGTCGCCGGCGGCGCCCGGCTACGCGCCGCCCTCGGCCGTGACCGTCGCCCAAGCCGCACCTGACGATCCTGCCCTGCGTCGCGCGACCCCGGTAGCGCAGGCGCCCGTGATTCCGCGCAATCGCGTCGGCTCGATCGTTGCGATCGATCCCATTCGCACCCGACCGCAAGGATCGGGCGCGGGCGCGGTAGTCGGCGGCGTCCTGGGCGGTGTCATCGGCAACCAGTTCGGACACGGGCTCGGGCGTGCCGCGATGACGGGGGTGGGTGCCGCGGGCGGGGCGATCGCAGGCAACAATATCGAGCGCAACTACATGGAAGGTGTGGCCGGCTACCGCGTCCACATCCGTCTCGACAATGGCAGCACGCGGACCTTCGAGCGCCGGAACATCGGCGCCCTCCACGTCGGTGATCGCATCCGCCTCGACGGCAACGGGTTCCGCCGCGGCTGAGGGCCCGCCGACCGCGCGCGGTCGAATCCGCGTCGGCGTCGGCGGATGGGTCTACGAGCCCTGGCGCGACGATTTCTATCCGGCCGGTCTCGCGCACGCGCGCGAGCTCGAGTACCTGAGCCGGCGCGTGACGGCGATCGAGATCAACGCCACCTACTACCGCACGCAGAGCGCCGCGAGCTTCGCGAAGTGGCGCGACGCAGTCCCCGACGACTTCGTCTTTGCCGTCAAGGCCAGCCGCTACGCCACCAATCGTCGGGTTCTCGCCGAAGCCGGCGATTCGATCGAACGCTTTGCCGCCAGCGGCGTGGTCGAGCTCGGCCCGAAGCTCGGGCCGATCGTTTGGCAATTTGCGACGTCGAAGTCGTTCGACCCCGACGACCTTGGCGCGTTCCTGAAGCTTCTGCCGGCACGCATCGGCGCGACGCCGCTGCGCCACGCCATGGAGGTGCGCCATCCGAGTTTCATGTGTGCCGAATACTTGGCCCTCGCGCGCCGCCACGGGGTCGCGACGGTATTTGCCGATTCGAACGACTACCCTTCGTTTGCCGACCTCACCGGCTCGTTCGTTTATGCGCGCCTGATGCGTTGCGAAGCCTGCCACGACACCGGCTATCCCACCGCCGCGCTCGCAACGTGGGCGTCAACGGCCCGCGCGTGGAGCCGGGGGCAAGAGCCAGAGGGACTGGCTCGCGTCGAGACGTTTCCAGCGCCCCCGGCCGCTCGCGACGTCTACGTGTTCTTCATTAGCGGAGCGAAGGAGCGCGCGCCGGCCGCCGCAGTGGCGACGCTTGCGGCGCTCGATCGCTAGGCGCCCCGATTTCGGCCAAAGAGGAAGGTCGCGATAGCGAGGATGATGAAGACGACGAACAGGATCTTGGCGATTCCCGCCGCGCCGGCGGCGATGCCGCCGAAACCGAATAGAGCAGCGATCAGGGCGATCACGAAGAATACGACGGCATAGTGAAGCATGTCTTGACTCCTGAGAGCGCCACGGCGCGGAAGATGACGCGCCGATGATCGACGCAGCGCGACGGCGCGCCGATAGGCGGAACCGCCGCCCGCATGTGGGGCTCACGTAGGATGCGCTGTCGGAGTGCTCTGACGCGCGGCTCCACGGCGCGGCCCGTGCCACACTCGACCGCTCGCGTCCTGTGTAATGCTCGCCATGACCGCCGTCCCCACCGACGCCTCCGCATTTCCGGCCCCTGCCGTGACTCCGGTCGTTGCGCGGTCGCCGCGCCCGGCGGCGACGATCGTCGTCGTCCGCGACGGCGCTGCCGGCATCGAGGTGCTGCTGTCTCGGCGCGCTGAGCGCGGCGACCACAACAGCGGCGCCTGGGTCTTTCCAGGCGGCATCGTCGAGAAGAGCGATGCGCTCGCGCACGCCGCCTGCGCCAGCCTTGCCGACGCGGAAGCGAGCCGGCGGCTCAGCTTAGCGAGCGGCGGTCTCGATTACTACGTCGCCGCGATCCGCGAGTGCTTCGAGGAGGCGGGATTGCTGTTCGCGCGCGCAAGCGACGCCGACCTCGTCGACCTCAACGGCAGCGATGCGGACCGTCTCGCGCCGTGGCGCGGCGCGCTGCACCGCGGCGAACGGGGTGTCGCCGACCTCTGCGCCGACGAAGGGCTGCAGCTCGCCGTCGATTGCCTGTTCTACCTCAGCCACTGGCTGACGCCGCTCGGTCGGCCGAAGCGCTTCGACACCCGCTTCTTCATCGCCGCGCTGCCCGCGGCGCAGACCGCCGCCCACGACGGCGCCGAGCTCGTCGAGCAACTCTGGATCGCTCCCGCCGACGCGCTCGCGCGCAGCGCCTCCTTGAAGCTGCTCACGCCCACGCAGAAGACGCTCGAGACCCTGACGCGCTTCGCGAGCGTCGCCGAAGCTCTCGCGTGGGCGTCGGCGCCGCGCCGCGTCGCCCTCGTGATGCCGCGGGTCGCCGGCGGTCGCGACGGTTTTCGACCCGTCATGCCCGACGAGCATGCGTGGGCCGAGCTCGGCCGCATCGATCCTGCCGGCCACGGCGACGCGTCATACGAGCTCGTTCCCGACCGCGCCGTGCGGCTTTCGGATCGCGTGATCCGCGTCACCGCCGACAACGGCAGCGTGATGACCGGACCCGGAACGAACACCTACCTCGTCGGCGCGGCCGACGCAGCGAGCTGGGCAGTGATCGATCCTGGGCCGGCGCTCGATGCGCACGTCGACGCCATCGTCGCGGCGGCGCCGGGGCGGATCGATCGCATCTTCGTCACCCACACGCACAAGGACCACTCACCGGCGGCGCGGGCGCTGAAGGCGCGCACCGGTGCGACGGTGCTCGGCCTGGCGCCGCGCCACGGCCAGTGGCAGGACGACACCTTCGCGGCCGACGTGACGCTGCGCGGCGGCGAGCGGATCGAGCTCGCCGGCGGCTCGCACCTCGCTGTCGTCCACACCCCGGGTCACGCCAGCAATCACCTCTGCTATCTGCTCGAGGAAGAGAAGACGCTCTTCACGGGCGATCACGTCATGCAGGCGTCGACCGTCGTCATCAACCCGCCTGACGGGAACATGGCGGCGTACATCGCATCGCTGCGCGCGATCGCCGAGCTCGACCTCGAGTGGCTCGCGCCGGGGCACGGGTTTCTCATGGCCGAGCCGCGCGCCGCGATCGAGGCGATCGTCGCGCACCGCCTGAAGCGCGAGGCCAAGGTGGTCGCGGCACTCGCCGAGCTCGGGCCGGCGTCGGCCGAACGCCTACTCGAGGCGGTGTACGCGGACGTGCCGCGGCAGCTGCACGCGATCGCCATGCGCTCGCTCACCGCGCACCTGCTCAAGCTGCGCGACGACGGCGCTGCCGCAGAATCCGCGGGCGACTGGTCGCTCCTGACCCGCGAGGACGTTCGGTCGGCGTCCGTCGACAGCGAGGCCACTTAGCGCGATTGGTCCCAGGCGAAGCCGACGCCGAGCTCGCGCAGCGCCGAAGTCGCCGCAGCGTCGAAGCCCCAACTCCGCAGGGCGGCATCGCCGCCGTGTCCGCGCTCGGGCGGCGGCTCGGGCGTCGCACCCGGCGTGCGATCGAAGCGCGGCGCGGGCGCCGGCTGGGCGATGCCCCCGACGTCGATCGCGCCGGCGCGCGCGACGACGTGTGCATGGGCGCGGGACTCGGCGAACGAGAGCACCGGCGCGAAGCACGCGTCGGAGCCCGAGAACGCGGTCACCCACTCGTCGCGGGTGCGCCCGGCGAATCGCGCTGCCAGGCGCTCGCGCAGCGCCGGCCATGTGCTGCGGTCGTGCTGGGTCGCGGCGAGCGTTGCCTCGAAGCCGAGCCGCGCGAGCAGCTCGGCGTAGAACCTGGCCTCGATCGCGCCGATGGCGACGTGCTTGCCGTCGCGCGTCGCGTAGGTGTCGTACCACGGCGCGCCGGAGTCGAGCACGTTGGCGCCGCGTTCGCCGTCGCGCCACTGGCCGGCCGCGACCAGGCCCGAGAACATCGTCGCCAGCAGCGATGCGCCGTCGACCATCGCCGCATCGACCACCTGGCCGCGGCCGCTGGAGCGCGCCTCGATCACGCCGCAGGCGATGCCGAAAGCGAGCAGCATGCCGCCGCCGCCGAAGTCGCCCACGAGGTTGAGCGGCGGTACCGGCTTCTCGCCCGCCCGCCCGATCGCGTTGAGCACGCCGCTCAGGGCGATGTAGTTGATATCGTGGCCGGCGCGATCGGCGAGCGGCCCTGCCTGCCCCCAGCCGGTCATGCGACCGTAGACGAGGCGCGGGTTGCGCCCGTGCATCGTCTCCGGGCCGAGGCCGAGCCGCTCCATCACGCCCGGACGGAACCCTTCGATGATCGCGTCGGCGTGCTCGGCCAGGCGCAGCGCGGCCTCGGCACCGTGCTCGCTCTTCAGGTCGAGGGTCACCGAGCGGCGGCCGCGCAGCATTGCGTCGAAGCGGCGCGTCCGGCCGAAGCCCAGATCGCCGTCAACGGGTCGGTCGACGAGCAGCACGTCGGCGCCCATGTCGGCGAGCATCATCCCGGCAAAGGGGCCGGGACCGATCGCTTCGAACTCGAGAACGCGTAGGCCGGCGAGGGGACCGGTGGCCACTACATGTTCCGTCGGTACTGCCCGCCGACCTCGAACAGCGCGCCGGTGATCTGGCCGAGCGAGCAGACGCGCACGGCGTCGATCAGCACCTCGAAAACGTTGCCGTTCGCGATCACCGCGTCCTGGAGGCGGCGCAGCGTGGCCGGCGCTTCGCGGGCATGACGCGCATGGAAGTCGGCGAGCCGCGACAGCTGGCCTTGCTTCTCCTGCTCCGTCGAACGCTGCAGCTCGATCTGCTGCGGCACCGCGCCGCCGCCCGGATGGCGGAACGTGTTGACGCCGACGATCGGGTACTCGCCCGTGTGCTTGAGCATCTCGTAGTGCATGCTCTCTTCCTGGATCTTGCCGCGCTGGTAGCCGGTCTCCATCGCGCCGAGGACCCCGCCGCGCTCGCTGATGCGCTCGAACTCGGAGAGCACCGCCTCCTCGACCAGCTCGGTCAGCTCGTCGATGACGAACGCGCCCTGGTTCGGGTTCTCGTTCTTCGCCAGGCCCCACTCGCGGTTGATGATCATCTGGATCGCCATCGCCCGCCGGACGCTGTCCTCGGTCGGCGTCGTGATCGCCTCGTCGAAGGCGTTGGTGTGGAGCGAATTGCAGTTGTCGTAGATCGCGATCAGCGCCTGCAGCGTCGTGCGGATGTCGTTGAACTGCACTTCCTGCGCGTGCAATGACCGGCCGCTCGTCTGCACGTGGTACTTGAGCTTCTGGCTGCGCTCATTGGCGCCGTACCGGTCGCGCATCGCGATCGCCCAGATCCGCCGCGCGACTCGGCCCATCACGGTGTACTCCGGGTCCATGCCGTTCGAGAAGAAGAAGCTCAGGTTCGGCGCGAAGTCGTCGACGGCCATGCCGCGCGCGAGGTAGGCCTCGACGAAGGTGAAGCCATTCGACAGCGTGAAGGCAAGCTGGCTGATCGGGTTCGCGCCCGCCTCGGCGATGTGATAGCCCGAGATGCTCACCGAATAAAAGTTGCGCACCTTGTGGGCGACGAACCACTGTGCGATGTCGCCCATCACCTTGAGCGAGAACTCGGTCGAGAAGATGCACGTGTTTTGGCCCTGGTCTTCCTTGAGGATGTCGGCCTGCACGGTGCCGCGCACGTTCTCCTTCACCCAGGCGGCGATGCCGGCCGCCTCCTCGGCGCTCGGATCGCGCTGGTTCTCGGCGCGAAAGGCGTCGAGCTTCTGGTCGAGCGCAGTGTTGATGAACATCGCCAGGATCGTCGGCGCCGGGCCGTTAATCGTCATGCTCACCGAGGTGCTCGGGCTCGTCAGGTCGAAGCTCGCATAGAGCACCTTCATGTCGTCGAGCGTGGCGATGCTCACGCCGGAGTTGCCGACCTTTCCGTAGATGTCGGGCCGGATCGCCGGGTCGTTGCCGTAGAGCGTAACCGAGTCGAAGGCGGTCGACAGGCGCTTGGCGGGCATGCCCGCCGAGAGCAGCTTGAAGCGCGTGTTGGTCTTGAAGGCATCGCCTTCGCCCGCGAACATCCGCGTCGGGTCCTCGTTCTCGCGCTTGAATGCAAACGTGCCGGCAGCGTAGGGGAACGAGCCCGGCACGTTGTCGAGCAGCAGCCACTTGAGGATTTCGCCGTCGTCCTCCCACGCCGGTAGCGCGACCTTCCTGATCTTGTTGCCTGAGAGCGTCGTGTGGACGAGGGAGGTGCGAATCTCGCGACCGCGCACGCTGACCACGAGCTCGTCGCCGGCGTATGCGAGCTGCAGCGCTGGCCACTCGGCCAGAAGCGCGCGCGCACGCGGATCGAGGCGCTGTTCGCGCTCGTCGGCCAGCGAGTTGACGGCGCCGAAGGCGTTGGTCTTGTCGGGATTGGCCTCGCACAGCATGCGCGCGCTCGCGCGCAACTGCTGGATCTCGCGAGCGAGGCGCGCCTGGGCAATCGCGGTGCGCTTGTAGGCGCGCACGGCGTCGGCGATGTCGGCGAGGTAGCGCGAGCGCGCCCCGGGAACGATCGGCACCTGGTGCGTACTGTGGCGCGTCGAAACTTTCGGCAGCGCCCCCGGCAGGAGGCGCAGGCCGAGCTGTGCCAGGCGCGGCACCATCGCCTGGTAGAGCGCGGTGACGCCGTCGTCGTTGAAGCGGCTCGCCATCGTTCCGAACACCGGCATCTCGTCGGGGCGCCTGGCGAAGGCCTCGCGGTTTCGCTGCACCTGCTTGGCGACGTCGCGCAGTGCGTCCGCGGCGCCCTTGCGGTCGAACTTGTTGATGGCGACGAACTCGGCGAAGTCGAGCATGTCGATCTTCTCGAGCTGGCTCGCCGCGCCGAACTCGGGCGTCATCACGTAGAGGGGCAGGTCGACGAGCGGAACGATCGCGGCGTCACCCTGGCCGATCCCCGAGGTCTCGACGACGACCAGGTCGAAGCCGGAGGCCTTCACCGCGGCGAGCACGTCCGGCAGGGCGGCGCTGATCTCGCTGCCGAAGTCGCGCGTCGCCAGCGAGCGCATGAAGACGCGGGCGCCGTCGCTCCACGGTGCGATCGCGTTCATGCGGATGCGGTCGCCGAGCAGGGCACCGCCGCTCTTCCTTCGTGAGGGGTCGATGCTGATGACGGCGATCTGCAGGGCGTCTCCCTGGTCGAGGCGCAGGCGCCGGATCAGCTCGTCGGTGAGGCTCGACTTGCCGGCGCCGCCGGTGCCGGTGATGCCGATCACCGGCGTGTTCGTGTCGCGTCCCGCCTGCCGAACCGCGTCTCGCAGCGGCGCCGCAGCGGCGCCGATCTCGAGTGCCGTGATCAGTCGCGCCAAGGCGCGTCGGGCCGCCTCTCCTTTTCCTCGGATCGCGTCGAGCGACGTCGGCGCCTGCGCGGCGAGGTCGACGTCGCAGCGCATCATCATTTCACCGATCATTCCGGCCAGACCCATGCGCTGGCCGTCCTCGGGACTGTAGATGCGCTCGACGCCGTAGGCCTGCAGCTCGGCGATCTCGCTCGCGACGATGACGCCGCCGCCGCCGCCGAAGACGCGGATGTTCTCGCCGCCGCGCGCCTTGAGCAGGTCGATCATGTACTTGAAGTACTCGACGTGACCGCCCTGGTACGAGCTGATCGCGATGCCCTGCACGTCTTCCTGCAGCGCCGCCGTGACGACCTCGTCGACCGACCGGTTGTGGCCGAGGTGGATCACCTCCGCGCCCATACCCTGCAGGATGCGTCGCATGATGTTGATTGCCGCGTCGTGGCCGTCGAACAGGCTCGCGGCGGTGACGAAGCGCACCTTGTGCGTCGGGCGGTAGTCGGCCAGCGCCTTGTATTCGGCGGAGAGCTCGGTCATCGCAGTGTCCTCAAATGACCTTGATGGTCGCGAGCGCCGGGTCGCCCGCCGGATAGCACAGCTTCAGCCCCTGCAGCGACTGCTTCACGGCGGTGGCGATCATCAGGTTGCGATGCGTTTTCGAGTCGGCCGGGACGATCGTCCAGGGCGCCCAGGGCGTCCCGGTCGCGTCGACGGCGTCGGCGTACGCGGCTTGATACGCGTCCCAGCGCGTGCGCTCCTCGAGATCGCCGACGGCGAATTTCCAGTGCTTGGTCGGGTCGTCGAGTCGGTCCTGAAGGCGCAGCCGCTGCTCCGCCTTCGAGATGTGGAGCAGGAACTTCAAAACTACCGTGCCGGTCTCGACCAGCAGCTTCTCGAAAGCGTTGATGTGGGCGAAGCGCTGCTCGAGCTGCTCCCGCGTGATCCAGCCCTTGACGACGGGCACGAGCACGTCCTCGTAGTGGCTGCGGTTGAAGAGGACGATTTCGCCGGCAGCAGGCACCTTCTGGTGGATGCGCCAGAGATAGTCGTGCGCGCGTTCGTCGTCGGACGGTGCCTTCCAGGCCGCGGCGCGCACGCCGAGCGCGCTCGTCTTCCAGAACACGCCGCGGATCGTGCCGTCCTTGCCGCTGGTGTCGGTGCCTTGCAGGACGACGAGCACCTTGAAGCGCCGGTCCGCATAGAGCATGTCCTGCAGCCGGTCAATCTCGCCGGCGAGCGCATCGACGGCGGCCTGATCGACCGCCTTATCGCCGTTCGAAAAGGGCTTGGCGCGGGGATCGATCGCCGCCAGATCGAAGCGCCGCGCGTGCTTGGCGCCGGGCTTGGCCGTGGTCGCGCCAGCGTACTGGAAGTCCGCGAGGCGCGCGCCCGTCTTCTTCGCCACGATGTCTCCGCTCCCGACGCCACGGCACCACGCCGATTGACGTATACGTCAATCGCAGTGTAGCGCCGCGGACCCGGGGCGGCTTTCAGCGCCCGGCGAGGTGATGCGGCGGCGCGGCGCAGGCGGCCGGTCAGCGGCGCGCCCAGTGGCCTTCCTGCAGATGCCAGCGGCCTTCGTATTGGGCCCAGCGGTGCGGCTGCCAGCCGTAGCCCGGCCGGCCGTTCTCGTAGCGGCCGCCGACCCAGACGTGCCGGCCGCCGCGCCAGCCCCAGTAGCCGTCGATCCAGATCGCGCCGACGAAAGGCGGTGCCCGCACGGTCTCGTAATACGCGGCCGGCGGCGCGACGTCGGTGACGATGATTTCCCCGGCCGGCGCATAGGCGCCGAACGGGCGGCCGACGGGGGCGACGACGCATGCGGAAAGCGCGGCGCTGCCTACCGCCGCAAGGCGATGGTGCGACAGGACATGGCGACCTCCATAAAGGCAGAGGCGCATTTCGGGCGCCACACTCCTTCAACCGGCGAAACCGACGCGTCGCCGACAGGTCGAGGCCGGCCTTACAGTCCTTTTCGCTCGGCGGGCGGCCGGCAGGCAAAAGCTGCATGATGGCGGCCCGATCGCCTGACAGGACACGACCATGGCCCGCCTCATCGCCGCTTTTTTCCTGAGCGCCGTCATGGTCCTGGGCGCGCCGGTTTCGGCCCAGCCGGTCTCCGCCGACGACTCCCGCGCCGCTCGGGCGATCGTCAGCGGCCAGCTCGAGGCGTTCGCCAGCGACGATGCCAAGCGCGCGTTCTCGTATGCGGCGCCGGCGATCCGCGATATGTTCGGCACGCCGGAGCGCTTCCTCGCCATGGTGCGTGAGGGCTACCCGGCCGTCTATCGCGCCAGCGGCGTGACCTTCCTGATCCCGCTGCGGGTGCAGGGCCAGTTGTTCCAAGGCGTGCATCTGACCGACGCTGCGGGCGTGCTCTGGCTCGCCACGTATCGCCTCGAGCGCCAGCCCGACGGCGTCTGGCGCATCGCCGGCTGCGAGCTGCAGCCGGCGAGCGGCCAGATCATCTGAGACCGGCGCGGCCCGTGAGCTTCCTTGCGCTCGATATCGGCAACACGCGTCTGAAGTGGGCGTTGTACGCCGCGCCGATGCCGGGCGTGGGAATGCTGGCGCACGGCGCCGTCTTTCTCGAGGCGATCGACGATCTCGCCGACGGTCCTTGGCGCAATTTGCAGCAGCCCGCGAGCATGCTCGGCAGCGTTGTCGCGGGCGAGGGCATTCGGCGCCGCGTCGAAGCGCAGCTCGAGATCTGGGACCTCGAGCCGCGCTGGGTCGTGAGCAGCGCGGCCGCCTGCGGGGTGATCAACGGCTACGAGCATCCGAACCGGCTCGGCGTCGACCGCTGGGTCGCGCTCATCGGCGCGCGCCATCGCATCCTCGCCCGCGGCGCGCCGCGGCCGATCCTCGTCGTCATGGTCGGCACCGCGGTCACCGTCGATGCGCTCGATGCGGAAGGCCGCTTCCTCGGCGGCCTGATCCTGCCCGGCTTCGGCCTCATGCTGCGCGCGCTCGAGATGGGGACGGCGGGGTTGAAGGCGCCGACCGGCGAGGCGGTCGATTTCCCGACCAACACCAGCGATGCGCTCATGAGCGGCGGTGCGGACGCAATCGCCGGCGCCGTCGAGCGAATGCACAGGAAGCTGCTGAAGCGCTGCGGCCAGGAACCGGCGCTCGTCATGAGCGGCGGCGCGGCGGTCAAGCTCGCCTCGATCAGCGACCTTCGCTTCGAGGCCGTCGAGACGCTGATTTTCGACGGCCTGCTTCAGCTGCAGTCGAAGCGGCTCGCCCTCTGACGAGCGACCGGCGCGCTACAAGATATACCGCGAGAGGTCTTCGTTCTTCGCCAGGTCGGAGAGCTTCGCGTCGACGGCGGCGGCGTCGAGCCGCACGGTCTGGCCGGCGCGGTTCGGCGCGTCGAAGCTCACCTCGTCGAGCAGCCGCTCCATCACCGTCGAGAGGCGCCGCGCGCCGATGTTCTCGGTGCGCTCGTTGACGTCGAAGGCGATCTGGGCGATGCGCCGGATCGCGTCGCCCGCGAGCTCAAGTGTCACGCCTTCGGTCGCGAGCAGCAGCGTGTACTGCTTGACCAGGCTGGCGTGAGTCTGCGTCAAGATCGCCTCGAAATCGTCGACCGAGAGCGAGCCGAGCTCGACGCGGATCGGGAAGCGCCCCTGCAGCTCGGGAATGAGGTCGCTCGGCTTGCTGAGATGGAAGGCGCCCGAGGCGATGAACAGGATGTGATCGGTCTTGACCATCCCGTACTTGGTGTTGACGGTGGTGCCCTCGACGAGTGGCAAGAGGTCCCGCTGCACGCCCTGGCGCGAGACGTCGGCGCCCTGCGACTCCGAGCGCGACGTCACCTTGTCGATCTCGTCGATGAAGACGATGCCGTTCTGCTCGGCGTTGGCTAGCGCGCTCGCCTTGACCTCGTCGTCGTTGACGAGCTTGGCGGCCTCCTCCTCGAGGATCAGCTTCTGCGCCTCGGCGACCTTCATCTTGCGCGATTTCCGCTTCGCGCCGCCAAGGTTGGCGAACATGCCGCGCAACTGCTCGGCCATCTCCTCCATGCCGGCCGGTCCCATGATCTCCATCGAGGGCTTCGCCTCGGCGACCTCGATCTCGATCTCGCGATCGGCGAGCAGGCCCTCGCGGAGGCGCTTCCTCATCACCTGGCGCGCCGTGTTGTCGGCCGAAGGCGAGGGCGCCAAGCCGAAGTCGCTGCGCGCGCCCGGCACGATGACCTCGAGGATGCGTTCCTCGGCGGCGTCTTCGGCGCGCGTGCGCTGGCGCTTCATCGCCGTCTCTCGCTCCTGCGTGACGGCCATGTCGACCAGGTCGCGGATGATCGAGTCGACGTCCTTGCCGACGTAGCCGACCTCGGTGAACTTGGTCGCCTCGACCTTGATGAAGGGCGAATCGGCGAGGCGCGCCAGGCGGCGCGCGATCTCGGTCTTGCCGACGCCAGTCGGGCCGATCATGAGGATGTTCTTCGGTGTGAGCTCGCCTCGCATCGCCTCGTCGACCTGCTGGCGGCGCCAGCGGTTGCGCAGCGCGATCGCGACCGCGCGCTTGGCGCCCGACTGGCCAACGATGTGGCGGTCGAGCTCGGAGACGATCTCGCGCGGCGTCATGCTGGATTTCATTCCAGCGTCTCGATCGAATGGTGCTGGTTGGTGTAGATGCACAGGTCGGCGGCGATTTCGAGCGAGCGCTTGACGATGTCCTTGGGCGCCATTTCGGTGTGTTGGAGCAGGGCGCGCGCGGCGGCGCCGGCGAACGAGCCTCCGGAGCCGATCGCGACGATGCCGAATTCGGGCTCGAGCACGTCGCCGTTGCCGGTGATGATCAGCGACGACTCGTGATCGGCGACCGCGAGCATCGCCTCGAGCCGACGCAGGACGCGGTCGGTGCGCCAGTCCTTGGTGAGCTCGATCGCCGAGCGCACGAGGTGGCCCTGGTGCTTCTCGAGCTTGGCTTCGAAGCGCTCAAACAGCGTGAATGCATCGGCCGTCGCGCCGGCGAAGCCGGCGAGCACCTTGTCGTGGTGCAGGCGGCGCACCTTCCTGGCCGTCGCCTTGACGACGATGTTGCCAAGGGTCACCTGCCCGTCGCCGCCGAGCGCGACCGCGCCGCCGCGGCGCACGCTGACGATCGTCGTGCCGTGATAGGTGTCCATCGGGAGGAGATTGTGGCTCTCCCTTCGAAGTCAAGGCGGCGGCCGGCGGCCCGGACGGAGACGCTAGATCGTCCGGACCTTGACGTTGGCGTGCTCGTTGATCCCCATCGCGCCGAAGAAAAGCGCGACCATCCGGTGCGCATCGACGAAGCTCACGGTGCGGTTCTCGCTGCGCCGCGCCAGCACCCAGTTGAGCAGGTCGCCGGCGGCGATGAAGTCGACCCGGATCAGGCGCGCGCACGAGACGTTGACGATCCTGGCCGTGCCGAGCTCGCTGTCCATCTTCTTCAGCGTGGTGCCGATGTCGCCGATCAGCTGCCCCGAGAGCTCGACCGTGCCGACCTCGATCATCTGCGGCGCGTCCGTCAGCTGCGATTCCTGGAAGCTCGTCGAGACGTCGCTCACCACCGACAGCGGCGGCTGGGTCGTTCCCTGGTTGGAGCCGGTGATGCGGACGACGCAGCGCGCCGCTTCCCACGAAGGCGGCGAGACCTCGTAGGTGACGCAATAGTCGATCGCCGCCTCGTCGAAGTGATCGGGTCGGTTGGTCATGCGCAGCGCGTCGAGGCGGAGCTGCCAGTGCGCAGGGTCGGCGTCGCGCACCCCGGTCGGCGCTGCTTCCTGCAGCACCGCGAAGAGCCGCTCGCCCGACAGCCAACGCATGTCGAGGTCCTGCGGCATCCAGCTTCGGAACAGCTCCGAGAGCCGCCCGCTCGCCTCCGCGTCGATTGTCTGCAGTACGCCCCAGTCGAACACCCACGGCAGCGGCATCTGCAGCGCCAGCGACGCGAGTCGGGCGACGCCGTCAGCGTCGAGATAGTTCGGGCAGACCCAGCCGACCTGGCCCTCGATGCGCGCGCGGCTCGGCCGCTCCTCGCTCGCCGCCTCGGCGACCAGCTTGGGCAGCGAGAACCACTGCGGCGCCGACCAGCCGAACTGCTGCGCGTAGTCGAGCGCGAGGCTTTCGAATTTGTGCTGCTGGCCGGTCGCACGGTAGAGGTCGAACAGGACGAGCCAGGTCTCCGCGTGCTGGGACCGGTTGCCGCCGAGGCCGGTCAGGCCGGCGAGGGCCTGCTCGCATTGCTCGAAGTCGGCGTTGGCGAAGGCGATCACCGCCTCGTCGAGGTCCGGGTCGTGGGTGACCTCCGTGTTGCCCGCCGAAAAGGCCTTGCCGAAGTCCTCGGCCTGCGGCATATCGAGGTGGATCGGCGCGACCGAGGCAGCGCGCGTCGCCGTTGGCGCCACCGGCGGCGCTACTGGCCTTACCGGCGCAGCGGCCGCAGCGACCGGCCGGGCCGGCTCCTCGACGCGGCCGCTCGGCGCGGCCGGAGCGGCCGGCCGCGCCGGCGCGAGGCCGAGCGGCGCCGGCTGCGTCGGTGCGTTGTAAAACTCGGGCGCGCGGCGTTGCGTGTTGGCGTAGCCATCGCCGACCATCTGCTGCTCGATCTCGTCGATCTTGGCCTTGACGCCCGCGTCCTGGCGCACCGGCTGATCCGAGATGCGCGGCTGCGAGTCGTCGATCCGCGACGAGCCGCCGAGCGCGGCGAGCTGCTCGCCCGAAAGGCCCTCGCGGCGCACCTTGCGCAGCATGTCGAACTCTCGCTTGCGAACGAAATCGTTGCGGCGCTTGCGCTCGATCATCGCCTTGAGCTCGCCCTTGGCGTAATCGTTCTCGCGCGATTCGTCGGTGGGCACGTCGAGCTCGGCCCATTCGGTCGCCGGATTGGCAACGAACTTGACCACCTTGCGAAAGAAGCTCGTCGTGTCTTTGGGTTCCGCTGCCATCGAGAGTCCCTGAGCGGAGCGGTGGCCACCGGCTCGTGACCGACACGGGCGCGGGAGCGGTGCCCCGGCGCCCCGCGGCGGCTAGTCGCCGAACATCTTCTGCTTCAGCTCCCGCCGCTGCTGCGCTTCGAGCGACAGTGTAGCGGTGGGTCGGGCGATCAAGCGGCCCAGGCCGATGGGTTCGCCGGTTTCGTCACAGAATCCGTATTCGCCCGATTCGATGCGGCCGAGCGACTGCGAGATCTTCTTCAGGAGCTTCCTCTCGCGGTCGCGGGTGCGCAGCTCCAAGGCGTGCTCCTCTTCGATCGTGGCGCGGTCGGCCGGATCGGGGACGATCGACGTGTCCTCGCGCAGATGCTCGGTCGTCTCGCCGGCGTTGCTCAGCAGGTCGTCCTTGAGCGCCTGCAGTTTCATGCGGAAGAACTCGAGCTGCTTCTCGTTCATGTACTCGGACTCGGGCATCGCCATCAACTCTTCGTCGCTGAGATCGCGGCCCGCCTTGGTCTTCCAGGCGTTGGCCAGCTTGGGATCCGCTTTGTGCGCCTGGCGGGGAGTGTCGTGTTCTTGCTTGTTCATCTGTCGGGTCGGAGGCCTCGGCGGCGCAAACCGGTCGGCAAATCGTGAGGTCGGCGGGGGCAGCGGGGCTTGCACCGGGGCGACGAAATACTTGGGTGTACCCCGCCCGGGCTTGCGCGGCACGAAGCCGTTGGGCATGGCAATGGGCGCGCCCGCAGCGACGGCCGGAGCCGGCACGGCGACCTTCGCGAGGCCCGCGGTGGGCGGGGCGCTCGGCTTCGGTGAGGCGGTCTTCTTCGCGCTGGGCGCGGGCTTGGGGGCAGGGGCGAGCTTCGCTATGGGCACTGATGATTTCTTTGCGGATGCCGGCGCGCCCTGCGACGCGCCTGGCTTGAGGGGCGCCGCGGACTTCGCCGGCGTGGGGGTCTTCTTCGCTGCCGGCGCCTTCTTGACGACGGCTTTCGCAGTCGGCGCATGCTTCTTCGCAACGACGGGTTTCTTCTTCGCCGCCGGCTTGCCTTTGACGGGCGTCGTGCGCTTGGGCGACGTCTTGCTAGCAGGAGCTCGCGATCGCGCTGACGGTGCGGCGACCTTCTTCGACGTCTTCTTGGCGACTGGTTTCTTCACGGGTTCTCCTCGCAACGGCGGCGCGACCTTCTCCCGCAAGGCGCGTCGCGAAGGCGCGACCGTTTTCGACCGCCGCGGATTGTAGTCACGCCCGCCGCCGCCGCCGCAGGCTTCGTTGCGCATCGATCAGCGGCGTGATTTGGTCCCGGCGGCGAGGCGCCGGCCGATCAGACCAGGCACTGCTCCAAGCCTTGCTTGAAGATGTCCTGCGGCAGGTCGATGCCGATGAAGACCATCTTGCTGCCCTTCTTTTCGCCGGGCGCCCACTTCGGCCCGAGGTCGCTGCCCATCAGCTGGTGCACGCCCTGGAAGATGACCTTGCGGTCGGCGCCCTTCATGTTCAGCACCCCCTTGTAGCGCAGCATCTTGGGGCCGTAGACCTGGACGATGGCGCCAAGGAAGTCCTCAAGCTTGCCGGCGTCGAAGGCCTTGTCGGCGCGGAAGACAAACGACTTCACGTCGTCGTCGTGGGCGTGGTGGTGCGGGTGGTCGCAATGCTCGCCGTGCTCGTGCTCGTGGTCGTGGCCGGCGTGGTCGCGCTCGTGGCCGGGCGAGTGATCGTCGTCGTCGGACTTCAGGAAGTCGGGGTCGATGTCGAGCTTGGCATTGAGGTTGAAGCCCTTGAGGTCGAACACGTCCTTCAGCGGCACGTCGCCGAAGTTGACCCGCGTCTGCGGCGCGCGCGGGTTCATGTGCTTGACCCGATGGATCAGCGCCTCGACCGTGCGGTCGTCGACGAGGTCGGTCTTGCTGATGAAGATCTGGTCCGCGAAGCCGACCTGGCGGCGCGCCTCCTGGCGATCGTCGAGTTGTTGGTCGGCGTGCTTAGCGTCGACGAGGGTAAGGATCGAATCGAGCAGGTAGGTCTCGGCGATCTCATCGTCCATGAAGAAGGTCTGCGCCACCGGGCCCGGGTCGGCCAAGCCGGTCGTCTCGATGACGACTCGGTCAAAGTCAATCTCGCCCTTTCTCTTCTTCTCGGCCAATTCGGCCAGGGTCGTGCGCAGGTCCTCGCGAATGGTGCAGCAGACGCAGCCGTTGTTGAGTTGGATGATCTGCTCCTTAGCGTCCTGGACGAGGATCTCGTTGTCGATGTTCTCCTCCCCGAATTCGTTCTCAATCACCGCGATCTTCTGGCCGTGCGCTTCAGTGAGCACTCGCTTCAAAAGGGTGGTCTTGCCTGAGCCGAGGAAGCCTGTGAGGATGGTGGCGGGGATCAGGCTCATGTCGGGGCACCTCTGGTCGGGGTCGGGACAGCCGCAAGGAGGGCGGAAGAAAGGGACCGTGCCAGATTGGGCCACGAGCGCGTTCTTCAAGGTAGCAGGCCTGTCAAGGAGGGGCGCTTTGCCTTGCGGTAAGCTCCCCGCTCCGCTTTTCGGCCGCTCTTCATCCGGCCGCGCTCTGCCCCCATGTCCGAATCTTCCGCCGCCCGCGCCCCGCGAGGCGCCGACAAGGCCACCGCCGGCGCGGAGAAGCGCCCGTTCCTCAGGAAGCTCCTCGACCTCGTCGCGCCCGGCCCGGATTCACGCGACCAGCTGATGGAGTCGCTCGCCGACGCCGAGCATAAGGAGCTGATCGAGCCCGAGTCGCGGATGATGCTCGAGGGCGTCATCCGCATGGCCGATATGACCGCTGGCGATGTCATGGTCGCAAGCCGCCACATGGACCTGCTCGACATCGACGCGCCATTCGAGGAAATGCTCCACCTCATCATCCACACCGGCCATTCGCGCTTTCCGGTGTTCGAGGAGCGGCGCGACAACGTTATCGGCATCCTGATGGCCAAGGACCTGCTCAAGTTGCAGCGCTCGCCCGACCTCAACCTGCGCACGCTGCTGCGGCCGGCGTTCTTCGTTCCCGAATCGAAGGCGCTCAACGACCTGCTGCGCGATTTCCGCACCAACCGAAACCACATCGCCATCGTCATCGACGAGTTCGGCCACACCGCCGGCCTGCTCACCCTCGAGGACGTGCTCGAGGAGATCGTTGGCGAGATCGAGGACGAGTTTGACGAGAACGACGCGGAGTCGAGCATCTACACGCTCGCCGACGGCAGCCAGCGCGTCGCCGGCGACGCGACGCTCGCCGCCGTCAACGAATCGTTCGGGGTGGGGCTGCCGACCGACGAGTTCGACACCATCGGCGGCTTGGTCGCCCAAGAGCTCGGCCGCGTGCCGCGGCGCGGCGAGTCGGTGACGATCGGCGGCCTTATCTTCTCGGTGATGCTTGCGCGCGGCGGCGCCGTGCGCTGGTTCAAGGTGACCCGCGCCGCCGAAGAGGCGCTCGGGTCGGACGGCGCTTGAGCAGGCATGAATAGCCTGCTGCGCGTCCCGATCTTGCGACTGCGATGCTCGCCGTGCTGACCGTACGGCTGCGCTTGTCGTCGCAACCTCGGGCGGCTCGCCGTTGGCTCTGCACGCCCTTCCGCTCGGCAACCTTCGCTTGAGCGCGCGCCGAACCGGCGCCGAGATCGTCGGCTTCGCGACGCTTGGCGTGGTACAGACGGTCGCCTTCGTAGAAGGCGACTTGTGGCCGCTGCAGATGATCGCCGTCGCGCTGCTGGCGTGGCGCGTCGGCCGGACGACGCCGCGTCGGGCCGCCGCGCTGGGCTTCGTCTTCGGCGTCGGCTGGTTGTGCGCCGGCACCTGGTGGCTCTACGTCAGCATGCACCGCTACGGCGGGCTCGCCGCCGGGCTCGCCGCGCTCGCCGTGCTCGCGCTGGCGGCGTTCGTGTCGCTCTACCTTGCCGCGGCGATGGCGGTCGTCGCCTGGGCGCGGCCGGCCTCGCGGCTGCACGCCGCGCTCCTGTTCGCCGCTGCCTGGCTGCTCGCCGAGCTCGCGCGCGGGGTCATCCTGACCGGCTTTCCGTGGGTCGCGAGCGGCTACGCGCACGTCGACTCGCCGCTGGCGGGATTCGCGTCCACGCTCGGCGTCTACGGCGTTGGCGCCGTCGCGGCCGGGCTCGCCGCCGGATTCGGCTTCGCCGATCCGCGTGCCGCCCGCGCCTGGCTCGCGCCCGGCGTCGCGCTCGTGCTCGCGCTCGCCGCCGGCGCCGCGCTCGGCCGCATCGACTACACCGCGCCGACACGGATGCTGACTGTCTCTCTGCTCCAGGGCAACGTGCCGCAGCAGGAAAAGTTCGTGTCGCAATACGTCGAGGGCAACCTCGAGGCGACCGCGGCGCAGCTGGCCGCGGCGCGCGGCGAGCTCGTCATCGGGCCGGAGACCGTGATCCCGGTGCTGCTGGGCGACCTCGACGACGCGTACTGGACGGCCCTGGCAAAGCGATTTCGGGTTCCCGGGCGGGCGGCGATCCTCGGCATCCCGATGGGTGACCCCGAGCACGGCTACACCAATTCTGCGCTGGGCCTTTCCGTGGCGACGACGCCGATGCCGGGCGGCTACTATCGCTACGACAAGCACCACCTGGTGCCGTTCGGCGAGTTCGTCCCGCTGGGCTTTCACTGGTTTACGCGGATGATGGACATCCCGCTCGGCGACTTCAACCGCGGCCCGCTGACGGCGCCCTCGTTCGACGTCGGTGGCGAGCGCGTCGCACCCAACATCTGCTACGAGGACCTGTTTGGCGAAGAGCTTGCCGCGCGCTTCGTTCCCGAGGCGAGCGCGCCAACGATCCTCGCCAACCTGAGCAACATTGGCTGGTTCGGCAGGACGATCGCCGTCGAGCAGCACCTGCGCATCTCGCGCATGCGCTCGCTCGAGCTGCAACGGCCGATGGTCCGCGCCACCAACACCGGCGCGACGGCGGTGATCGACCACCGCGGCGCGGTCACCCACGCCCTGCCGCCGTTTTCGGTCGGCATCCTCGAGGGCACGGTCGAAGGCCGCCAGGGGCTGACGCCGTTCGCGTCGTGGGCCGGCCGCTTCGGCCTGTGGCCGCTGTGGGCGATCGGCATCGTCGTGCTGCTCCTCCTGCGGCGTCGCCGGGCCGACCCCTAAAATCGTTCGATCGGCACCGCTGCATCCGCAGCCCTCGCCCTCTTGACGGCAACACCCAGGCGCGATGCTCTCGTTCCAGCAAATCATCCTGCGCCTGCAGTCGTACTGGGCCGATCGCGGCTGCGCGCTGCTTCAGCCTTACGACATGGAAGTCGGCGCCGGCACGAGCCACACCGCGACCTTCCTGCGCGCGCTCGGGCCCGAGCCGTGGAAGGCGGCCTACGTGCAGCCGAGCCGAAGGCCGAAAGACGGCCGCTACGGCGAGAACCCGAATCGCCTGCAGCACTACTACCAGTACCAGGTCGTGCTCAAGCCCGCGCCGGCCGACATCCTCGATCTCTACCTCGGCTCGCTCGCCGCGCTCGGCTTCGACCTGACGACGAACGACGTCCGCTTCGTCGAGGACGATTGGGAGAACCCGACTCTCGGCGCCTGGGGCCTCGGCTGGGAGGTCTGGCTGAACGGCATGGAGGTGACGCAGTTCACTTACTTCCAGCAGGTCGGCGGCATCGACTGCAAGCCCATCACGGGCGAGATCACCTACGGCCTCGAGCGGCTTGCGATGTATCTGCAGGGCGTCGACAACGTCTACAAGTTGCAGTGGACGGCCGGCCTCAGTTACGCCGACGTCTATCACCAAAACGAAGTCGAGCAGAGCATCTACAACTTTGAGAAGAGCGACGTCGAGTTCCTGCTCGCTGCTTTCGCCGCTCACGAGCGGCAGGCGACGGCGCTGATGGCCGAGTCGCTCGCCTTGCCCGCCTACGAACAGGTGCTCAGGGCCGCGCACAGTTTTAACCTGCTCGACGCGCGCGGCGCGATCAGCGTCACCGAGCGGGCGGCGTACATCGGCCGCATCCGCAACCTGGCACGCAGCGTCGCCCAGAGCTATCTCGAAAGCCGGGCGCGGCTTGGCTTTCCGCTGGCGCCGAAGGCGTGGGGCGACGAGGTCGCCGCGCAGCTCGCGGCGCGGCGCGCCGGCGCCGACGCGCGCCAGCCCGCCTGATGGCGACGGCCACGCCGCGGCCGCTGCTGGTCGAGCTGTTTGTCGAGGAGCTGCCGCCGAAGGCGCTGCCGAAGCTCGCCGCCGCGTTCGCCGAAGCCCTCGCCGCGGGCTTGCGCAGCGAGGGGCTGGTCGACGAGGGTGGGGCGGTCACGCCGTTCGCGACGCCGCGGCGCCTGGCAGTTCGCATCGACGGCGTCGCCGCGCGCGCGGCCGATCGCGCCGTCTCGCACAAGCTGATGCCTGTCAGCGTCGGCCTCACCGCGGCCGCGGCGCCGACGGCCGCGCTGCTCAAGAAGCTGGCCGCGCTGCGGGCCGATGCGTCCGCCGTGCCGCGCCTGCAGCGGCGCATGGACGGCAAGAGCGAGACGCTCTTTCTCGACGCCGTCGCCGCCGGCGCGCCGCTCGCCGAGGGCTTGCAGCGCGCCCTCGATCGCGCGCTCGCCCAGCTGCCAATCCCGAAGCTGATGCAGTACCAGCTCGCCGACGGCTGGACGAGCGTGAGCTTCGTGCGCCCGGCGCGCGGGCTGGTCGCGCTTCATGGCGACGAGGTAGTCGCAGTTCGCGCGCTCGGCCTCGACGCCGGCCGCACGACGCATGGCCATCGCTTCGAGGGGCGGCGCGCGCCGATCGTCCTAAGCGACGCGGCAAGCTACGAGGCGCAGCTGCGCGATGAAGGCGCGGTCATCGCGAGCTTCGCGGCGCGCCGTGCCGAGATCCTGCGCCAGCTGCAGGCCGCCGCCGCCGCGGCGCAGCTTGCACAGGTGGACGACGAGGCGCTGCTCGATGAAGTCGCCGCGCTGGTTGAGCTTCCGAACGTTCTGACGTGCCGTTTCGACGCCGAGTTCCTCGCGGTGCCGCCGGAATGCCTCGTCCTGACGATGAAGGCGAACCAGAAATACTTCCCGCTGCTCGACGGCGGCGGCGGCCTCACGAACCGATTTCTCGTCGTCAGCAACATCGCGCCGGCCGACCCGGCGAGGATCATCGAGGGCAACGAGCGCGTCGTCCGCCCGCGCTTGGCCGACGCCAAGTTCTTTTACGACCAGGATCGCAAGCGCACGCTCGAGTCGCGCGTGCCCGGGCTCGACAAGGTGGTCTATCACGGCAAGCTCGGCAGCCAGGGCGATCGCGTGCGCCGCGTGCGCGCGGTCGCCAGGTGGGTCGCCGAGCGGATCGGCGCCGACGCCGCGCTCGCCGAGCGCGCCGCGCTGCTCGCCAAGGCCGATCTGCTCACCGACATGGTCGGCGAGTTTCCCGAGTTGCAGGGAATCATGGGCGGCTACTACGCGGCCCACGACGGCGAGGAACCCGAAGTCGCGGCCGCGATTCGCGGCCAGTACGTCAACCGGCGCGGCGATAACGACGCGGCGGCGACGAATCCCGTCGGCGTAGCGCTCCTGATCGCAGATCGCGCCGAGGCCCTCGTCGGCATCTGGGGCATCGGCCTGAGGCCCACGGGCGACAAGGACCCATACGCGCTGCGCCGCCATGCATTGACGCTGATCGATTCGTTCCAGCGCGTCCCTGGCGGGGCGGCCTCGCAGCGGCTCGCCTTGCGCGAGCTGCTGGAGCGAGTCGCTGCCACTTTTGCCATTCCGCTCGCGCGCAGTGTGGTCGACGAGGTCGAGTCGTTTGTCTACGAGCGCTATTTCCAACAGCTCGCTGCGCAGCACGACAGCCGCGCCGTCGACGCCGTGATCAGCACCCGGCCGGCCTTGCACGACGTCACCGGGCGGCTTCTTGCGGTGCGCGAGTTCCTCGCCCTCCCCGAGGCGCCGGCGCTCGCCGCCGCCAACACGCGGGTCGGCAATATTCTGAAGAAAAACGACGCGGCGGCGGCGACGATCGATCCGGCGCTCTTCGGCGAGCCGGCCGAGCAGGCGCTCGCCGCTGCGCTCGCCGACGTCGGCGCGCGAGCTGACCTGGCCTATGGCGAGGGCGAGTACGCTCGCTCCCTGAAACTGCTTGCCGGCCTCAAGCCGTCGGTCGATGCATTCTTCGACGAGGTCATGGTCAACGTCGACTCGCCCGCCTTGCGCGCCAACCGGCTCGCCCTGCTCGCGGCGCTGCGCGCGACCATGAACCGGGTCGCCGACCTGTCGCGCCTGGCGGTCTGACGGAATTGGACGACTCTCTCACGCTCGCTTCGCTCACTCCCCGAGGGGGCGCGGCAGTGCTTTCGGGTGGCCCGGCGGCACTGACGTGAAGCTCGTCATCCTCGACCGCGACGGCACGATCAACGAGGATCGCGACGACTTCGTCAAGTCCACCGCCGAGTGGGTGCCGATCCCGGGCTCGCTCGAGGCGATCGCCCGCCTCAACCACGCCGGCTGGCACACTGTGATCGCGACCAACCAGTCGGGCCTGGCGCGCGGCCTGTTCGACATGGCGGCGCTGAACGCGATCCACGCGCGAATGAACCGCGAGCTCGCCGAGCTCGGTGGCCGCATCGACGCGGTCTTCTTCTGCCCGCACGGTCCCGGCGACGGGTGCACCTGCAGGAAGCCCCTGCCGGGGTTGTTCACCACCATCGGCGAGCGCTACGGCGTCACCTTGAAGGACACCCACGCTGTCGGCGATTCGCTGCGCGACCTGCACGCCGGAATCAACGCCGGCTGCGCGCCGCACCTCGTTCGCACCGGCAAGGGTGCCCGCCTGGACGACGCGGCGCTGCGCGCGCTGGTCGAGGCGGTGCCGCACGCCGTGATCCACGACGACCTCGCCGCGTTCGCGCAGCAGCTGATCCAGCGCGAGCGACACCAGCGCGGCGAGGTCGAGGAAGCCGATTCAGTGTTCTCAAAGCTGGACTGATGGCGCGCGTCCTGGCTGCCCTCCGCTCGGCGCTTTTCGTCATCTTCCTAGCGGTGACGGTCGCGCCGTGGGCGATCGTCGGCCTCATCTATTCGATCTTCGTTCGCGGCGAGCGACTGTACTGGTACTTCGCCGGCTGGCTCGGCGTCTCGATCTGGGCGGCGCGCGTGATCTGCGGCGTGCGTGGCCGCGTGCACGGGCGCGAGAACCTACCCGACACCGCCGTCATCCTTCTGCCCAAGCACCAGTCGACCTGGGAGACCTTCGCCTTTCCGACGCTGATGCCGCGACCGCTCTGCTACGTCTTCAAGCGCGAGCTGCTCTACATCCCATTCTTCGGCTGGGCGATGGCGCGGATGGACCTGATCCACATCGACCGCAGCAAGCGCGCCGAGGCCTGGGCCAAGGTCGCCGAGCAGGGTCGGCGCTACATGGCGCAGGGCAACTGGGTGATCATGTTTCCGGAAGGGACGCGAACGCAGCGTGGCAGCCAGGGCACCTACAAGGTCGGTGGCACGCGGCTGGCGGTCGAGACCGGCCGGCCGGTGGTGCCGATCGCCGTGACCTCTGCGCGTTGCTGGCCGAGGAAGAGCTTTCTATTGCGGCCGGGCGTCATCGACGTCTCGATCGGCACGCCGATCGAGACCACCGGCCGCAGCGCCGAGTCGCTCATGCGCGAGGTCGAGGCCTGGATCGAGGCCGAGATGCGGCGCCTCGATCCGGAGGCGTATCGATGACCTCCGGCCTCGGACAGGGCCTGCGCCGCTTCGTCGATTCGCTTCAGCGCGGTCTCTTCGACGATGCTCCCGAGTCGGCCGCGGCGGCGCCGGCGCTGGATCCGTTCCCGCGTCACCCCGACGCCGTTCGCGAGATCGGGCTCGATGGCAAGCGGGTCGCCTTTCGCCTCGCGCGCGTGCGCCGGCGCAGCATCGGCTTCGTCGTCGACGCACAGGGCCTGACGGTGCGCGCGCCGAAGTGGGTGCCGCTGCGCGACATCGACGCCGCGGTGCGCGAGAAGCAGGCCTGGATCTTGGCCCGGCTCGCCGAGCAACGGGAGCGCGCGACGCGGCTCGCGGCGACGCGGATCGTCTGGCGCGACGGCGCCAGCGTCGACTACCTCGGCCGCTCGCTGAGGATCGTCCTCGACATCGGTGGCGAGCTCGCGCTCGGCGATAGCGCGCTCGACTCACAGCCGGCGGCCACGGCGAGCGCAGAGGCCGCGGTGCTGCGTCTGCGCGTCGCCCTGCCGGGCGATGCCGGCGAGGAGCGGATCCGCGACGCGGTGCAGTGCTGGCTGCAGCGCGAGGCGCGGCGCGTCTTCGCCGAGCGCGCGGCGCACTTCGCGTCGCTGCTCGGCGTTCGCGTCAAGCGACTCTCGCTGTCGTCGGCGGCGACCCGCTGGGGCAGCGCCAATGCCAACGGCTCGGTGCGGCTGCACTGGCGCCTGATCCAGCATCCGGCGGCGACGATCGACTACGTCGTCGCCCACGAGCTGGCGCACTTGCGCGAGATGAACCACAGCGCGCGCTTCTGGAAGGTGGTGGAGTCGGTAGTGCCCGACTACGAGGAAGCGCGAGCGTGCCTGCGTGAAGGCCGGCATTCGGACCTCTGAGCTGCCGCAGTGAAGCCGCCTCACCCGAGTTGCTTGAGGCGCGACACTCCACGTCGTGGCGGGAAGCAGCATTGCGATGATCAGCGTCGCCGGTGGCGTTGCGGCCTACGTGTGGGCGCATCGGCGGCGCCGCCACCGACCCCAAGACCGGCGCTGTCCTAGGGCGCCCAGAGCATTGCTCGAGCGGATCGAGTCGGCGGCTGCCGCAACACCGGAGGTCGGCGGTTGGCGTACGTCCCTCCTCCTCTGCGTCGTGCTGCTCCCGTTTTCCAACAGGGTCGGGTTTATGGTCATGACGAGCTGGATCGGCGGTGACCCGGTATCGGTTTGGATCGTGATGGCCGCTATTTCGTCTAAAGCCATGGTCACCTGACGAAGGTGTCGGGACCAGGTCTTCACCATCTGCTGGTGGCATACCCGCGGCATCGAGCTGCTCTGGGCGTGGCTCTTCGGTGGCACGCTCGTCCTGGCGGCCGTCGAAACAAGTGGCGCGGCCGGCGCTGATTGGAATTCGCCGCGCAAGCAGCGCGCGGATTAGACCGCAGCGAAGCGGATCACGCCGTCTCCGGCGACCGTGCGCTCGAGTTTGCCTTCGAACCAGAGCGCGTGCAGGTGGGCGAGCGACTCGCCCATCGCAAACGTCATCTGGTGGAGGTCGAGCTTGCGCTTGAACAGCACGGGGACGAGGTCGAATGCGCTCTGCGGCGCTTCGGCGCATGCGGCGACCGTCTCCGCGAAGCGCTCGGCGTGGTGCGCCTGCAGCTGGTCGATGCGCGTGTGCAGGCCCTTGAATGGCAGGCCGTGCGAGGGCAGAACGAGCACGCCAGCGTCGATCTCACGCATGCGCTCGATCGAGCCGAGATAGAGGGTCAGCGGGTCCGCCTCGGGCTCCACATCGACGACGCTGACGTTGGTCGAGATGCGCGGCAGCACCATGTCGCCGCTGATCAGCACGCGCTGGCGCTCGCCGTGCAACGCCATGTGCTCGGGCGAATGGCCGTAGCCGACGTGGCACGTCCAGTCGGCGCGCGCGGTGGCGCTCCCGATCGCTATCGTGCCGCGATCGAGCAGGCGCCGGTAGGACTCGGGCACGGCGGGAACGAGGTCGCGGTAGTAGTTAATCCGCAACGCGACCTGGTCGACCGCCCCTGGGTCGCGCGCCATGCCGTGCACCGCCATGAACGCGGCCGAGAGCGGCCCGCCGAAGCCGGCGCTCGCGGTGCTCGCCATGCGGGCGATGCCGAAGTCGGTGGCGCTGATCCAGAGGCGCGCGGCCCAGCGTTCGCACAGCCAGTGCGCCGAGCCGATGTGGTCCGGGTGCATGTGGGTGACGATTACGCGCAGCACGGGGAGGCCGTCGAGGCCGGTCGCGAACAGCTCCGTCCAGGCGGCGCGCGTCGCCGCGTCGTCGATGCCGCAGTCGACGATGCTCCAGCCCTCGCGCCCGGGCTTGCCGCCTTCGGCCGGGACCGAGTCGCGCAGCATCCAGACGTTGACGTGGTTGAGCGCGAACGGAAGCGCCATGCGCGCCCAGCGAACGCCCGGCGCGACCTCGAAGGCGCGGCCGGGCTCCGGGATCGCGGTGCCGAGGAAGTAATCGAGCTGACTTTCCAGAGCGTTCATCGGTCTCTCTTGGCCTTACACTTTCCGCACCTTACGTAAACGTCAACCGAAGTTTAGTTGCTGATCATGATCCGCGCCGCCGCACCGCGATTGCCCCGTGGCCGCATCGCGCGGCCGCCCGAAGCCGCTGCGACCTTCACCATCGGCGAGCTGGCGCGTGAGTTCGGCCTAACGACGCGCGCGATCCGCTTCTACGAAGATTGCGGCCTGCTTGCGCCCGAGCGCAGCGGCAGGAACCGCGTCTACAGCGGGCGCGACCGCGCCCGCCTGACGCTGACGCTGCGCGGCAAGCGCCTCGGTCTGAAGCTCGCCGAGGTGAAGGACCTCGTCGACATGTACGAGACCCGCCGCGACACCGAGGCGCAGCTGCGCCGCTTCCTCGCCGTGCTGGTGCGCCACCGGGCCCAGCTCGAGACGCGCCTCGGCGAGCTGCGCACGACGCTCGACGAGGTGCTCGCGCAGGAAGCGGCGGCCAGGCAGTTGCTGCGCAGGAGGGCAAAGGAATGAGCTCGGGCGCCCCGGCCTTCCCGGCCGCGCTCACCGACGCGCGCGCGTTTGCGATCGCGCGCGCGATGCTCGACGGATTCGACCGTCACTACCGACTCTTCCGCCAGGCGAGCGCGGAGGCGAAGGCTCGCTTCGAGGCCGCCGACTGGCACGGCCAGCAGCAGGCACTGGCGCAGCGCATCGCCTACTACGAGCGGCGCGTGGCTGAGGCGACCGAACGCCTGCAGACGGAGTTCCAGGCCGCGACGCTGCCGATGGAGGTCTGGCAGCAGGTCAAGCTGCATTACATCGGCCTGCTCATCAACCACTACCAGCCCGAGCTCGCCGAGACCTTCTTCAATTCGGTAACGACCAAGATCCTGCACCGCAGCTATTTCCACAATGACTTCATCTTCGTGCGCTCGGCCGTGTCCACCGACCACCTCGAGAACGACGAGCCCGCGGCGCTGCCGACCTACCGCGCCTACTACCCGACCAAGGAGACGCTGGTCGAGACCTGGCACCGCGTCGTCACCAACTTCCAGCTCGAGCGCGAATTCGAGGACCTCGACCGCGACGTCGCCGACCTCATGAGCGCCGTCGACTCGCGGCTCGGCGAGTTCCGGCTGCGCGCGAACTTCCAGGTCCAGGTGCTGTCGTCGCTGTTCTTCCGCAACAAGGGCGCCTACGTCGTCGGCAAGATCATCAACGGCTTCAACGAGACGCCGTTCGCGTTGCCGATCCTGCACGGCACCGGCGGCGGCCTCGTCATCGACGCGGCGCTGTTCGGCGAAGACGACCTCGAGCTCGTCTTCAGCTTCGCGCGCGCCTACTTCATGGTGACGATGGAAGTGCCCTCGGCGTACGTGCAGTTCCTGCTCTCACTGATGCCGAGAAAGCCGCGCTCGGAGCTCTACAGTGCGCTCGGCCTGCAGAAGCAGGGCAAGAGCCTGTTCTATCGCGACCTCCTGATGCACATGCGTCACTCGTCGGACACCTTCCGCATCGCTCCCGGCATCAAGGGCATGGTGATGCTGGTGTTCGACCTGCCAAGCTTTCCCTACGTGTTCAAGGTGATCAAGGACTTCTACCCGGCGCAGAAGGACACCACGCGCGAGCTCATCAAGAGCAAGTACTTGCTCGTCAAGCAGCACGACCGCGTCGGCCGCATGGCCGACACGCTTGAGTACAGCGACGTCGCCTTCCCGCGTGCGCGCTTCGACGACGAGCTTGTCGCCGAGCTGCGCCACTTCTGCGCCAGCCTGGTCGAGGAGGAGGGCGAGATGCTCGTCATCCGCCACGTCTATATCGAGCGCCGGATGATTCCGCTCAACATCTATCTCCAGGACGCGAGCGCGGAGCAGATCGCGGCCGTCGTCGTCGAGTACGGCAACGCGATCAAGGACCTGGTGCGCGCGAACATCTTTCCCGGCGACATGCTGTGGAAGAACTTCGGCGTCACCCGCCACGGCAAGGTCGTGTTCTACGACTACGACGAGATCGAATACCTCACCGACTGCAACTTCAGGAAGGTTCCCGAGGCCCGCAACGAGGAGGACGAGATGTCCGGCGAGGTCTGGTACCGGGTCGGCCCGAAAGACGTCTTCCCCGAGACCTTCGCGCCCTTCCTGCTCGGCAATCCGGCAGTGCGCGAGGTCTTCATGGCGCACCATGCCGATCTGCTGGATCCGGCATTCTGGCAGGGCCACAAGGAAGAAATCCGGGCTGGCTACGTGCATGATGTCTTCCCGTACGAGGCGCAGAAGCGCTTCGAGACGCGGCGTGCTGCGTCCGCCGCGACGTCGACCGCCGCTTGACCCGTCCCAGGAGCCCACCATGGCCGATCCCATCGTCATCGTCTCCGCTGCGCGCACGCCGATCGGCGGCTTGCTCGGCGATTTCAGCGCCCTCGCCGCGCACCAGCTCGGCAGCGTCGCGGTCAAGGCCGCGGTCGAGCGCGCCGGCATCACCGGCGACGCGGTCGACGAGGTGCTGCTCGGCAACTGCCTCATGGCCGGCCAGGGCCAGGCGCCCGCTCGCCAAGCCGCGCTCGGCGCCGGCCTGCCGCAATCGGCGGGCGCGGTGACACTCTCGAAAATGTGCGGCTCGGGAATGCGGGCGATGATGTTCGCGCACGACATGCTGATGGCAGAGAGCGCGGAGATCGTCGTCGCGGGGGGCATGGAAAGCATGACCAACGCGCCTCACCTGATGTTCGCCAGGAAGGGCATTCGCTACGGTGCCGCCCAGATGTACGACCACATGGCGATCGACGGCCTCGAAGATGCGTACGACCGCGGCCGCGCGATGGGCACCTTCGCCGAGGAGTGCGTCACCAAGTACGGCTTCACGCGCGAGGCGATGGACCGGTTCGCGATCGACTCGACCCAGCGCTCGAAGCAGGCCAACGAGGACGGAAGCTTCGACTGGGAGATGGCGCCGGTCGCGGTGCTCGGCAAGGCGGGCGAGACGGTGATCAAGTTCGACGAGCAGCCGTTCAAGGCTAGGCTCGACAAGATCCCGGGCCTGAAGCCGGCGTTCAAGAAGGACGGCACGATCACCGCTGCGACCTCGTCGAGCATCTCCGACGGCGCCGCCGCGCTGGTGCTGATGCGCGAGTCGACGGCGGCGCGGCTTGGCACGAAGCCGATCGCCCGCATCGCCGGCCACAGCGTCCACGCGCAGGCGCCCAACTGGTTCACGACCGCGCCGATCGGTGCGATCCAGAAGCTCCTGAAGCGCACCGGCTGGAATGCCAAGGACGTCGACCTCTGGGAAGTCAACGAGGCCTTCGCCGCCGTGACGATGGCGGCGATGTCCGAATTCAAGCTCGCGCACGAGATCGTCAACGTTCACGGCGGTGCGGTCGCGCTCGGCCACCCGATCGGCGCGAGCGGCGCCCGCATCGTCGTCACCCTGCTCGGCGCGCTCCGCAAGCAGGGCAAGAAGCGCGGCGTCGCGGCGCTTTGCATCGGCGGCGGCGAAGCGACGGCGCTGGCCGTCGAGATGCTCTAGCGGCGCGGCACGCCCGTGCTCGGCACGCATTCGCTCGGCGTCTTCGCGGCGACGGTTTTCGTCGTCAACGCGACGCCCGGCGTCGACATGATGCTGACGCTGACGCGCACGCTTCGCCACGGCGTCGCCGGCGGCATGGCGGCGGCGCTCGGCGTCATCGCGGGCTGCGTTGTCCACGCGCTGGTCGCCGCGTCCGGGCTGGCGGCGCTGCTGGCCGCGTCCGCGACGGCGTTCGCGCTCCTCAAGTGGATGGGCGCGGCCTACCTTCTTTGCCTCGCGCTCGGGATGCTGCGATCGGCCGCCCCGGGCGGCGCCGGGCACGCTGCGCTCGCGGTCGAGTGCGACGCGAGCCCGGGTGGGCGGCGCCTCTTCCGCCAAGGCGTGCTGACCAACGTCCTCAACCCGAAGATCGCGCTCTTCTTCCTTGCGCTGCTGCCGCAGTTCATCGACGTCGACGCCCCCGACAAGCTTGTCGCGTTCCTCTTCCTCGCCGCCTGGTTCGTCGTCCAGGGTGGGTTCTTCCTCACCGCCTTCGTTGTCCTCGTCGCGCCGTTGCGGCGCTGGCGCGCGAGCGCGGCGTGGCGACGCGGCTTGAACGCGACCGGCGCGGCGATCTTCGTATGGCTGGCGGCGCGCCTGGCGTTCGTCGAGCGGACGTGAGTGCGCTGCCCGTGCCGCAGGCGCCGCTCGCCGAGATCGGCGAGACCTTCACCCAATGCGCGCGCTTCGGCGCCGACGAGATCCGCGCCTTCGCGACCTCCGTGCACGACCACAACCCGCTGCACCATGACGTCGCCGCCGCGCGCGCCGCCGGCTACCGCGGCCTGATCGCCTCGGGCACGCAGCTCGGCAGCGTCTTCATGGCGATGACGGCGACGCACTTCGCCCGGCCGACGGCCGACGGCCGGACGCGCCTGGGCCTCGGGATGGGCTTCGAGATTCGCTTTCGCGCGCCGGTCTACGCCGACGCCGACATCGACCTGCGCTGGACGGTGACCGGCATCGACCGGAAGGCGAGTCTCGACGGCTGGATCACCCGCCTCGAGGGCGACGCCCGCGCGACCTCCGGCGTCGTTCTGAGCGGCACCGGTACGCTGCTCCTGCGCACGCCGCTGCGCAAGCCGGTACGCGGGGCGCCGCGATGATCCTGAGCGACGACCATGTCGCCGTGCAGGACGCGGTGCGCGGCTTCGTCCGCGACCGCATCGCGCCGAATGCCGCGCAGTGGGACCGTGACGCGCATTTTCCGAGGGCCGAGCTGCAGGGGCTCGCCGCCCTCGGCTGCTACGGCGTCGCCGTGCCGGCCGAGCACGACGGCGCGGGGCTCGATTACTTGGCGCTCGCGGTCATCCTCGAGGAGATCGCCGCCGGCGACGGCGCGACGTCGACGATCGTCAGCGTCAACAACTGCCCGGTCTGCTCGATCCTCATGGCGTGGGCGAGCGGGGAGCAGAAGGCGCAGTGGCTGAAGCCGCTCGCGCGCGGCGAGATGCTCGGCGCCTTCTGCCTGACCGAGCCGCACGTCGGCTCGGAGGCCAGCGGGCTGAAGACGACCGCGGTTCGCGACGGCGGCGAGTACGTGCTGGACGGCGTCAAGCAGTTCATCACCAGCGGCAAGAACGGCGACGTCGCGATCGTCATGGCCGTCACCGACACGGCGGCGGGCAAACGCGGCATCAGCGCTTTCGTCGTGCCGACGTCGACGCCCGGCTACACCGTCGCCGGCCTGGAGAAGAAGCTCGGCCAGCACGCGAGCGACACGGCGCAGATCGTCTTCGAGAAGTGCCGCGTTCCAGCAGGTAACTTGCTTGGCGAGGAAGGGCAGGGCCTCAAGATCGCGCTCTCGGGCCTCGAAGGCGGGCGCATCGGCATCGGCGCGCAGGCGATCGGTATGGCGCGCGCCGCGTTCGAGGCGGCGCTCGCGTATGCAAAGGAGCGCGTCGCCTTCGGCAAGCCGATCTTCGAACATCAGGCGGTGCAATTCCGCCTCGCCGAGATGGCGACGCAGATCGAGGCGGCGCGCCAGCTCGTCCACCACGCGGCGAGCCTCAAGGACGCCGGCCGGCCCTGCCTCAAGGAAGCGGCGATGGGCAAGCTCGTCGCCAGCGAAATGGCCGAGCGCGTCTGCAGCGACGCGATCCAGGTCTTCGGCGGCTATGGGTACGTCAACGACTTTCCGGTCGAGCGCATCTACCGCGACGCTCGTGTCTGCCAGATCTACGAAGGCACGAGCGACGTGCAGAAGATCCTCATCGGCCGCGCGCTGGCCTGAGCGGGACGACGAAGCTGCGATGGACGAGCGGCGCGCTCGCGAAGTGACCTTGCTCGAAGCGTTCGAGACGGCGCAGCCGGCGAGCCCGAGCTGGAGCGACGACGACCGGCAGTGGGCCGACCGCGTCGGGGTCGAAGCGGCGCCCGCGCAGAGCGCCCCGGCGGCGTTCGTCGCCGCGCGCGCCGGGCATGCGCTGCAGCGCCTCGCGGCGCGTGAGCCGACGCTCGCCCGTGCCGTCGCCGCGGCGTCTTGGCACGCGGGCGGCATCGCCGCGGTGGTGGTCATCGCCTTCGTGCTCGGCATCGGCTCCGATGCGATCGGCGGCGCCGGCCGCATCAATCTGCTCGCACCGCCGCTCTGGGGCGTCCTGGCCTGGAACCTGATCGTCTACGCATTGCTGATCGCGCTGCCTTTCGTGCGGCTTGCGCGCCAGGGGGCGGTTCGTCCCGGACCGATCGTCCGCGTCGCCGAGACGCTGCTGCGCGTTCGCGGCGGGCTGCCGCGCAGCGCGTCCGCAGGCAGCGCCGGTGCGCTGCGCCGCTTCGCTGCTCTCTGGCCGACGCGCAGCCGGCGTCTGGCCGTGCTGCGCGGCGAGACCGCGCTGCACCTCGGCGCTGCCGCGCTCGCCCTCGGCCTCATCGCTGGTCTCTACGCGCGCGGCGTCGTGCTCGACTATCGCGCCGGTTGGGAGAGTACGTTCCTCGACGCGACGGCGGCGCACGCGCTGGTCGCCGCCGTGCTCGGCCCTGCTGCATCGCTCTCGGGGATCGCCTTGCCCGACGCCGCGTCCTTCGCCGCCCTGCGCAGCGCCCACGGCGTGACCGGCGCGGGGGCGCCCGCCGCGCCCTGGATCCACCTCATCGCACTGACGCTCGCGCTGGCGGTCGTCGCGCCGCGCGCGCTGCTCGCGCTCTCCTGCGGCATCGCCGCCGGGTGGCGCTCGCGCCGCTTTCCGCTGCCGCTCGACGAGCCCTACTTCCAGCGCCTGGCACGGCTCGGCGGCCGTGCTCCGGCGCGGGTCGTCGTCTTTCCCTACGCCGCGACGCCGTCGCCGCAAGCGACGCTCGGGCTGCACGCGCTGTTCGCCGCGACCTTCGGCGCCCGGCTCGAGGTTCGCGTCGCTGCGCGGGTGCCGTTTGGCGCGGAGGACGAGGCGCCGGCCGGGGTGGCCGCGGACACGACCCACGCCTTCGCCCTGTTCGACCTCGGCGCCACGCCCGAAGCCGAGCACCAGACGCGCTTCCTGCGCACGCTTGCCGGCGCGCTGCCCAACGGTGCCTCGGTCGGCGCGATCGTCGACGGGTCGGCGTTCGCGCGCCGCTTCGCCGGCCTCGGGACCCGCGTCGCCGAGCGACGCGAGGCGTGGCGGACCTGGGGCGAACAAGCGGGCACGGCCACGCTGGTCGTCGACCTCGAAGCCGCCGACGCGGCGAGCGCCGAGCCGCATTTGCAGGCCGCGCTCGCCCGCCCGGTGGAGATGCGTCGATGAGCGCCGCCGGCGAGCGCATCTCGCTCAGCCTCGTCTCGCACACCAACACCGGCAAGACGACCTTGGCGCGAACGTTGCTCTGCCGCGACGTCGGCGAGATTCGCGATGCGCCGCACGTGACCGAGTTCGCCGACGCCCACGTGCTCGTCGACACGCCGGCCGGCGACCGCCTCCTGCTGTGGGACACGCCCGGCTTCGGCGACACCGTTCGCCTGGTACGCCGCCTGCGCCACTCGGAGCATCCGGTCGGCCACTTCCTGAGCGAAGTCTGGGACCGTTGGCGCGACCGGCCGTTCTGGGCCAGCCAGCAGGCCGTTCGCAACACCCGCGACGAGGCCGACGTGCTGCTCTACCTCGTCAACGCGTCGGAATCGATCGACGCTGCCGGATACATCGCGCCGGAGATGGAATTGCTCGGCTGGATCGGCAAGCCCGTGATCGTGCTCCTCAACCAGCTCGGCGCGCCGCGGGCGAGCGAGGTCGAGGGCGCCGAAGCGGCGAGCTGGCGCGCCAGCCTGTCGGCCCACGGCCACGTTCGCGCCGTGCTGCCGCTTGACGCGTTCGCGCGCTGCTGGGTCCAGGAGCTGACGCTGTTCGCCGCCGTCCAGGCTGCGCTGCCGGAAGCGAAGCGGCCGGCGATGGCGCGCCTGCGCGGCGCCTGGTGCGAGCGCCGCCTCGCCACCTTCGGCGCTGCGGTGAGTTCGATTGCCGGAAGCCTGGCGCGCATCGCCGTCATGGGCGAGACCGTCGCCGATGTCGGTGGCGGTCTCGCTCGCTTGCGCCAGGCCGGCGCGGCCCTCGGCATCGGTCGCGCTGAGCCCGGCCCGGCGGCGACCGCGCAGCAGGCCCTCGCCGCGAGGCTAGACGACGAGCTGCGCGCGAACACGCGCGAGCTCCTGGCCTTGCACGGCCTCGGCGGCGCGGTCGAGGGCGAGATTCGCGAGCGGCTCGCTGCCGGCTACGACCTGCGCCTGCGCCTCGACGAAACGCAGGCGGCAATGTGGGGCGGTGCGTTCACGGGTGCTCTCGTCGGGCTCAAGGCCGACCTGCTGAGCGGCGGCCTCACGCTCGGCGGTGGCCTCATCGCCGGCGGCGTTTTGGGGGCCATCGGCAGCGCCGGCCTGGCGCGCTGCGTCAACCTCGTGCGCGGCACCGGTCGCTCGTTCGTGACCTGGAATCCGGCCGCGCTCCACGCGATGGCCGAGGCGGCGCTGCTGCGCCTGCTCGCGGTCGAGCATTTCGGCCGCGGCCGCGGCGACTGGTCGCAGGGCGAAGCGCCGCCGCACTGGGCGGCGGTCGTGAGTGGTGCGCTCGCGCCGCTGCGCGAAGCGCTCGATGTGGCGTGGTCGCAGCGGCCGCAGCTGGGCTCGGCCACAGGCGTCGGCGGCGCGAACGGCGTCGACGCGAGCGGTGCGGTCCATCGCGGCGATCCGGCGGTCGACGCCTTGACGGCGCGTCTCGCGCCGCTCGTCGCCGAGGCGGCGGAGGCGACGCTGCGCGCCCTCTATCCGGACGCCGAGCGCGTCTGGCCCCCGCAATTTCCTTAAGGATCCCGCGCATGAATGCGTCAGTCTCGGCAAGCAGCAGCGCGGTTCGTGCGCTCGTGTTCGACGTCTTCGGCACCGTCGTCGACTGGCGCGGCTCGATCGTCCGCGACGGCGAGGCCCAGACCGCGGCCGGCGGCCGGCGTGTCGACTGGGCGGCATTCGCGGACGCCTGGCGGGACGGCTACCAGCCTGCGATGCAGGACGCGATGCGGTTGCGCGCGAGCGGCGAGGGCGCGTGGGTCAAGCTCGATGCGCTGCATCGCGCCATCCTCGACACGCTGCTGCCGCGCTTCGGCCTCGACGGTCTCTCCGACGCCGAGCGCGAGCGGCTCAACCTCGTCTGGCATCGCCTCGATCCCTGGCCCGATGCGGTGCCGGGTCTGACGCGCCTCAAGGCGCGCTTCCCGATCGCGACCCTGTCCAACGGCAACGTCTCGCTGCTCGTCGACATGGCGCGGCATGCGAAGCTGCCCTGGGACTGCGTGCTGTCGGCCGAGCTGTTTCGCAAGTACAAGCCCGATCCCGGCGTCTACCACGGCGCCGCCGATTTGCTCGGCGTCGCGCCGGGCGAGCTGTTGATGGTCGCCGCGCACCCGAGCGACCTCGCCGCAGCGCGCGACGCCGGCCTGAAGACTGCCTACGTCGAGCGGCCGCTCGAGCGCGGCCCCCGCGGCGCGCGCGAAGCGCTGCCGGCCGGGCAGCGCTTCAACTGGGTCGCCGGCGATTTCGTCGACCTCGCGGCGCAGCTCGGCGCATGAGGCACGGCGCGCGTACCGGTCGCGGCCGGCGCGGTTGCAGTACGCTGGCGTGATGAGCCCGCCCGCGATCGATTTCTACGTCGACTTTTCGTCGCCGTATTCCTACATTGCCTCGGAATGGATCGAGGCGCTCGCCGCCCGACGCGGCCGCATCGTCCGCTGGCACGCAGTGCTGCTCGGCGTCACCTTCCAGGCGGCCGAGCTGAAAAGCCCGGTGAGCCATCCGATCAAGGGCGAATACTCGCTGCTCGATTTCGCCCGATCGGCGCGATTCGCCGGCGTGCCCTTCACCTTGCCCGAGAGGTTTCCGGTCGCGACGCAGAACGCGGCGCGCATCTTCTGGTGGCTCGAGGCGCGTCACCCGGAGCGCGCCGCCACCTGGGCCCGTCACTGCCTGCGCGCCTACTTCACGCGCGCCAACGTCGACCTCTCGAACGTCGCGCACCTGAAGGGGCTGGCGCTCGAGTTCGGGTTGGATGCCGACGAGGCCGAGCGCATCTGGACCGACCCGGCGTGGAAGAGCTGCCTCAAGAGCGCCTGCGACGACGCGATCGCGCGCGGCGTCTTCGGTGCGCCGTTCTTCGTCATCGATGGCGAGCCGTTCTGGGGCAACGACCGGCGCGACCAGATTGAGCGCTGGCTCGAGGGTGGGCCGTTCTGAGCCGCGCGCTGATGGAGCTCCTCGCCTTCCTGCGCACGCAGGTCCACGCCAACTGCCTCGCCAACCATCGCCTGCACGAGGCGATGGGCGCACTCTCGCGCGAGGAGTACGAAGCGCCGCGCACGAGTTTCTTTCCGAGCCTGGCGAAGACGCTCGAGCACATCCTCGCGGTCGACCTTTACTACCTCGCGGCGCTGCGCGGCGGCGGCGATGCCGAGCGGCAGTGGCGCGACGCGCCGAAGGGCGTGCCACTCGACCAGCTCGCCGGCGCGCAGGCGACCGCCGACCAGCGCCTCATCGATCACGTCGCCGCGCTCTCCCCCCCGGCGCTCGATGACGTCATCGATCTCGATCGCGGCGACGGCCGCATCCAGCGCGAGCGACGCGGCAACGTCATCGCCCATCTGCTCCAGCACCAGGTGCATCATCGCGGTCAGGCGCACGCGATGCTCGCCGGCACGGCGATCCCGCCGCCACAGCTCGACGAGTTCCTGATGCCAAGCGAGGCGCACCTGCGCGCCGAAGACGTGCGCGCCCTCGGCTGGCGCGAATCAACCCTGTTCGGCTGAACGGCGCCTTCGATGGAAAGCATTTACCTCACTGCCGAGTACGAGCTGCTGCGCGAGCAGGTCGCGCGCTTCGTCGCCCGCGAGGTCGAGCCGCACGCGCTCGCCTGGGAAGACGCGGGCAGAACGCCGCGCGAGGTGCTGAAGAAGCTCGGCGCCGCCGGCCTGCTCGGCCTGATGTACGACGAGGCGCATGGTGGCGCGGGCGCCAATGCGCTCGCCAACCTCGTCTTCGCCGAGGCGCTGTCGCAGTCCACCTTCGGCGGCTTCATCATCACCGTGCTGGTCCACACCGACATGGCGAGCCCGCACTTGCACCATGCCGGCAGCGCGGCGCAGAAGGCGCGCTGGATGCCGGGTATCACGGCGGGGACGACGATCACCGCGGTCGCGATCACCGAGCCCGGCGCCGGCTCCGACGTCGCCGGCATCCGCACGACGGCGAGGCGCTCGGCCGACGGTCGCGAGTGGATCCTCGACGGCACGAAGCTCTTCATCACCAACGGCGTCCACGCCGACCTCTGCTTCGTCGCCGCCAAGACCGGGTCGGGGGGGCACGCGATGTCGATGTTCGCGGTCGAGAAGGGAACGCCCGGCTTCTCCGTCGGTCGCAGCCTCGACAAGAGCGGCTGGCTGTCTTCCGACACGGCCGAGCTCGTGCTCGACGGCTGCCGCATCCCCGCCGACCATCTACTCGGCGAGGAGAACCGCGGCTTCTATTCGGTGATGAAGAATTTCCAGACCGAGCGCATCGCGCTCGCGGCGATGGCGGTCGGCCACTCGACGCAGGCGCTGCAGGCGACGCTGGCCCATGTCCGTGAGCGCAGCGCATTCGGCGCGCCGCTGTTCGAAAAGCAGGTCGTTCGGCAGCGGCTGGCGATGCTCGACGCCAAGGTGCGGGCGGCGCGCGCCTTCATGTACCACTGCGCCTGGCGCGTGACCCAGGGGCACGATGTGGTCCAGGACGTTTCGATGCTGAAGGCACTCACCGGCGAGCTCGTCAACGAGGTCGTCCAGGGCTGCCAGCAGTTCCACGGCGGCATGGGCTACATGCGCGGCACGGTGATCGAGCGGCTCTGGCGCGACGCCCGCGTTTTGGCCATCGGCGGTGGCGCCACCGAGGTAATGCTCGACGAAGCCGCCAAGCGCTACTAAGCGAGCGCCGAAGAGACCGTGACCCCTCCCGAGTACTTTGCGTCCCTGGCCCGCTACCACGCGTGGGCGACGCGCAAGCTCTACGACCATGTCAACAGCCTGATCGAAGCCGACTACCGGCGCGAGACGGGCCTGTTCTTCCGGAGCGTGCACGGCACCTGCAACCACCTGCTCGTCGCCGAGCACGCGGTCTGGTTCCCGCGCTTCGCCGCAGGCGTTTCGAACGCGATCGCGCTCGACGCCGAGCTCGAGTCCGATCGCGTCGCGCTGCGCGAGCGTATGCTCGTCGCCGTGCCGCGCTGGCAGGCGCTGATCGCCTCGTTCGACGCTTCGCGATTCGAGGGCGCCCTCAACTACACCACGACGAAGGGCATCGCCCAGTCGCTGCCGTTCGCGCCGACGCTGGGGCACGTCTTCAACCACGCCACCCATCACCGCGGGCAGATCACCGCGGCCATCACCGCGATGGGCTACCCTTGCCCCGAGATCGACTGGGTGTGGATGCTGCAAGCCGAAAGCCGGGGACAGGTGACATGACGAACGCGCTGCGGATCGACCGCGAGGGCCCGGTGGCCCGGGTCTGGCTCGACCGCCCGGAGGTGCGCAACGCCATGAACGCGGCGCTTATCCGCGAGCTGGCTAGCGCCTTCACCGCGCTCGCCGGTGCCGCCGACGTCCGCGCCATCGTCCTCGGCGGCAGCGGCAAGGCGTTTTGCGCCGGCGCCGATCTCGCATCCATGCGCCAGGCAGCCGACTTCAGCTGGCAGCAGAACCACGCCGACGCTGCCGCGCTCGCCGAGATGCTCTGGTCGATGTACAGCTGCCCGGTGCCGGTGATCGCGCGCATCCACGGCGACTGCTTCGCCGGCGGCCTCGGCCTCGCCTCGGTGTGCGACATCCGCGTCGTCGCCGACGTGGCGACGTTCTCGCTCAGCGAAGCCCGTCTCGGCCTGCTGCCGGCGACGATCAGCCCGTATGTCATTCGTGCCATGGGCGAGCAGGCGGCGCGGCGCTATTTCGTCACCGCCGAGCGCTTCGGCGGCGCCGAGGCGAAGGCGATGGGTTTCGCGCACGAGGTATGCACGGTGGCGGCGATCGACGAGGTCGTCGGCCGCTTCACGGCGGCAATCGGCGCCAACGGTCCGATGGCGACGCGCGCCTGCAAGCAGCTCGTGCGCGACGTCGCCGGCCGCGAGATCACGGCCGAGCTTCGCGCCGACACCGCCCGCCGCATCGCCGACATCCGCGCTAGCGCGGAAGGCAAGGAAGGCATCCAGAGCTTTCTCGACAAGCGCGCCCCGGCTTGGCTTTTGCCGGCGGCGCCCATTCGAACCGAACCGCCTCCATGAACCTCGATCTGACACAGCTCGTCGCTATCGCCGCCGCGCTCGGCTGGGCGAGCGGACTTAGGCTCTATGCCGTGGTCTTCATTACTGGCTTGGCGGGGTGGGTTGGCTGGGTCCACCTGCCCGGCGACCTGAACGTGCTCGCGCATCCGATCGTCCTCGGCGCCGCCGGCCTGATGCTCTTCATCGAGTTCTTCGTGGACAAGATCCCCGGCCTCGACAGCATCTGGGATGCGATCCACACCTTTGTTCGCATCCCCGCTGGCGCGGCGCTCGCGGGAGCGGTGTTCGGCGGCGATCAGGCGGGCTGGGTCACGGCGGCGGCGCTGATGGGCGGCACGCTAGCGGCCACCAGCCATGCGGCCAAGCTGACGACGCGCGCCTCCGCCAACACCTCGCCCGAGCCGTTCTCGAATATCGCCCTCTCGCTCCTCGGGGACGGCGCCGTGCCATTCGTCCTCTGGCTGTCGTGGGCGCACCCGGTTGTCTCGCTGGTCACGCTCGCCGCCGCCGTCGTCGTCTCGCTCGTCATCGTCTGGGTGCTCTGGCGCTTCATCGCCCGGTTGATGCGGCGCATGCGCGGCGGCTACGTCGCCGTCATCGAATAGCGGACAGGAGCTTCGCCATGATCCCTTCCCGCGTCACCCTCGTCGACGTCGGCCCGCGCGACGGCCTGCAGAACGAGAAGCAAAACGTCGATGCCGCTGTCAAGATCGAGCTCGTGCACCGCCTCCAGGCCGCCGGCCTGCGCGAGATCGAGGTGACGAGCTTCGTCAGCCCGAAGTGGGTGCCGCAGATGGCCGACAACGCGGCGGTGATGGCCGGCATCGCTCGCGAGCCCGGCGTGCGCTACTCGGTGCTGATCCCGAACATGAAGGGCCTCGACGCGGCCCTCTCGGCGCCGCGTGGCGATTGGCCGGACGAGATCGTCGTCTTCGCGGCCGCGTCCGAGGCCTTCAGCCGGAAGAACATAAATTGCTCGATCGCCGAGAGCATCGAGCGCTTCCGTCCGGTGGTCGCCGCCGCGCGGGGCCACGGCATCAAGGTGCGCGGCGCGATCTCGGTCGCGCTCGGCTGCCCCTACCAGGGCGAGGTGACGGCAGACGAGGTCGAGCGCGTCGTGCGGCTGATCAAGGACATCGGCGTCGGCCACTGCGGCATCGCCGACACGATCGGCGTCGGCACGCCGAAGCGCGTGCAGGCGGCGCTCGAGCGAGCGCTGAAGCACTATCCGGCCGCCGAGGTGAGTGGCCATTTTCACGACACTTACGGGCAGGCGATCGGCAATGTCTACGCGAGCCTCGAGGTCGGCATCGCCAGCTTCGACACCAGCGTCGCCGGCCTCGGCGGATGTCCTTACGCGAAGGGTGCGACCGGCAACGTCGCGACCGAAGACGTACTGTTCCTCCTCGACGGTCTCGGCATCGACACCGGGATCTCGCTCGACGGCGTCGTCGACGCGGCGGCGTTCATCTCGGGCGTGCTCGGTCGCAGGCCGGTCTCGAGGTCGGGGAACGCATTGTTGGCGAAGCGGGCGTCAGCCGTCGCGCCCTAGTCGCCGCCGCTTCCTCGCCGGGCCTACTTCTCGACAAACGCCCGCTCGATGACGTAGTCGCCGGCCTGGCCGATGCCGGCGGAGATCGTGAGGCCGGCCCCGTCGAGGACGGAGCGCATGTCCTTCAGCATCGCCGGGCCGCCGCAGATCATCGCGCGGTCGGTCTTGGCGTCGATCTGGGGGAAGCCGATGTCCTTGCAGAGTTTGCCGCTGGCGATCAGGTCGGTGAGGCGGCCTTGGTACTTGAAGGGCTCGCGCGTCACGGTCGGGTAGTAGACGAGTTGGTCGCGCACCATGTCGCCGAGCACGTCGTGGCGCGGCAGCTCATGGGCGATGAGGTCGGCATAGGCGAGCTCGTCGACCTTGCGAACGCCGTGGACGAGGATGATCTTCTCGAAGCGCTGGTAGGTGTCGGGGTCGCGGATGATGCTCATGAACGGCGCCAGCCCGGTGCCGGTTGCGAACAGGTAGAGGTTCTTGCCCGGCAGCAGGTCGGTGAGCACGAGCGTGCCGGTGGGCTTGCGGCCGACCATCACGTCATCGCCGACCCTGATGTGCTGCAGGCGCGAGGTGAGCGGGCCGTTCTGTACCTTGATGCTGAAGAATTCGAGGTGCTCGGCGTAATGCGCGCTCGCTATCGAGTAGGCGCGCATGAGTGGCTTGCCCTCGATCATCAGGCCGACCATCACGAAGTGGCCGCTCTCGAAACGCAGGCTCGTACCGCGCGTGCACGTGAACGTGAACAGCGATTCGTTCCAGTGGTGGACCGTCAGGATCTTCTCAACTTCGTAAGCCGCCATTCATCGCTTTCTCTGGGGTGACGCCACCGGCGCCGCGGGCACGCAGACCGCCGCGGCCATCACGCGCCGGATCTCCGCGAGCCACGCATCGCATTCCTCCTGCCGCATCAGGTCGGCGCCGAGAAAGCTCGACAGCGTGAAGCGGTTGGAGAGGTAGAAATACCCGAGCGCGGCGAGCGTCAGGTAGACCTTTTTGACGTCGAGGTCGCGCCGGAAAACTTTCTGGCGCGCGCCCTCGGCCAGTATTGTCCCCAAAATGTCGAGCACCGGCCGCGACAGCTGCTTAACCCTCACCGACTTGGTGATGTGCCGGCCGCGCTGCAGGTTCTCGTTGCTGAGCAGGGCGACGAACTCCGGGTGCTCGACGTAGTAGCGCCAGGTGAACGAGATGAGCGCGTCGAGCGCCTCTAGCGGCTGCTTCGGGTCGAGCACGAGCGCGCTCTCGGCCTCGCCGAGCTCGCTGTAGACGCCCTCGAGCACCTGGAGGTAGAGCGCTTCCTTGCTCGCGAAGTAGTAGTAGATCATCCGGTCGCTCGAGCGCGCCGCGCGCGAGATGCGCTCGACCCGTGCGCCGCTGTAGCCGTGGCGCATGAACTCGTTGCGGGCGGCGCGCAGGATGCGCTGCTGGGTCTGGGCGGGGTCGCGGGCGAGCGGCATCGGCAAGGCGGACGGCGTATTTCGCGAGGCTTTGCAAAACGGCCGGGCCATGCTAGATTGAGTCGCCAATGAAGTAAACACTTCATTCATCGACCGGGATCGCCAAGCACCCATGCAGCACCGTTTCGAGCGTCCGCCATCGATCGCCGAGGCTGCCCGTCTGCTGGCGAGCGGGCACTGGGCGCTGCTGGCCGGCGGCACCGATTTGTACCCGGCTCACGTCGGCCGGCCGCTCGCTTTGCAGCTGCTCGACCTCGGCGGCATCGCCGCGCTGCGTGGCATCCGCCGCGACGAGAAGGGCTGGACGATCGGCGCCACGACGACCTGGACGGATGTGATGCGCGCCGACCTGCCGCCGCTGTTCGACGGCCTCAAGGCGGCGGCGCGCGAGGTCGGTGGCGTGCAGATTCAGAACACCGGCACCGTGGCCGGCAACCTGTGCAACGCCTCGCCCGCGGCCGACGGCACGCCGGTGCTGCTCGCGCTCGGCGCCGCGGTGGTCCTACAGAGCGAGCGCGGCGAGCGCGAGCTGCCGATCGAGCAGTTCGTGCTCGGCCCGCGCCGCACCGCGCGCGCCGCCGATGAGCTCGTTGTGGCCGTGCGCGTGATGGCGCGCTCGCCGGGCGCGCGCTCGGCCTTCGCCAAGCTCGGCGGCCGGCGCTATCTCACGATCTCGATCAGCACCGTCGCGGCCCTCGTCGACGTCGACGCGGCCGGCGCGATCGTGGCGGCCGGTGTCGCCGTCGGCAGCTGCTCGGCGGTCGCGCAGCGCCTGCCGGCGCTGGAGGCGCGCCTGCTCGGCAGAAGCGCGGCCGACAACCTAGCTGCCTTGCTCGATCCGGCCCACCTTGCCGCGCTGACGCCGATCGACGACCATCGCGGCAGCGCCGCCTACCGTCGCGACGCCAGCGCCACCCTTGTGCGCCGCGTCCTGCGCGAGCTCGCGACGCCATGACCGCGCGCGACCTGCCTTCCCTGTGTGTCGTCCGTCTCGACGTCAATGGCCGCGCCCGCGAGCTCGCCGGCGATCCGGGCCGGCGCCTCGCCGACGCGCTGCGCGACGAGCTCGGCCTCACGGGCACCAAGATCGGCTGCCACGCCGGCGACTGCGGCGCGTGCACCGTGCTGCTCGACGGCGAGCAGGTCTGCTCGTGCATCGTCGGCGTCGGCCAGTGCGAAGGGCGCGCGGTGACCACGGTCGAGGGCCTGGCCGGGGCGGAGGGCGCGCTCTCGCCGCTCCAGCGCGCCTTCGTCGCCCACGGCGCGGCGCAGTGCGGCATGTGCACGCCGGGCATGCTGATGAGCGCGGAAGCGCTGCTGCGCGCCAACCCGCGGCCGGTCGAGGCCGAGGTGCAGGACGCGCTCGCCGGCGTGCTGTGCCGCTGCACCGGCTATCGCAAGATCGTCGAGGCGGTGCTGGCGGTCGCGGCGGGTGAGGTCGTCGACGTGCCGCCGTCGCGCGCTGGCCAGGCCGTCGGCGCGCGTGTCGCGCGGCTCGACGCGCCGGCGAAGGTCACGGGCCGCGAGCGCTTCGGCGCCGATGCGCTGCCGGGGCGAGCTGCTGCCGACGCGTCGCCGCCGGCGCGCGCCGCTGCCGACGGCACGATTCCCGAGCCCACTGCTGCCGCCGACGCGCTGACCATGCGCGTCGTCCGCTCGCCGCACGCGCACGCGCGCTTCGAAGTCGGCGACCTCGCGCCCCTGCTCGGGCGCTGGCCCGGGCTGGTCGATGTCCTCGCCGCCGCCGACGTGCCGCACAATGCATTCGCGATCTTCCCCGACCTGCGCGACCAGCCGGTGCTTGCCGACGGCGTCGTGCGCTTCCGCGGCGAGGCCGTGCTCGCGCTAGTCGGCGATGCGGCGACGGTGGCGGCGATCGCTGACGCCGACCTGCCGATCCGCTACACCCCTCTGCCTGCGAACGAGACCTCGACCGACGCGCTCGCCGCGGCCGAGCGCGGCACGCCGATGCACGCGCGCTATCCCGACAACGTGCTCTGCCGCGGCCGCGTCGTGCGCGGCGACGTCGAAGCGGCGCTCTCGGCCGCGCCGCACCGGGTCGAGGCATCGTTCGAGACGCGGCATGTCGAGCACGCCTACATCGAGCCCGAGGCGGGCTGGGCCGAGATCGTCGAGTCGATCGGCGCCGCTGGCGTTCCGCGGCGCCGCATCCGCATCTACGCCTGCACGCAGACGCCCTACATGGACCGCGACGAGGTCGCGAGCGTCCTGAAGATCGCCCCCGAACAGGTCCACATCGTGCCCTCGGCGATCGGTGGCGGTTTCGGCGGCAAGCTCGATCTCTCGGTGCAGCCGCTCGCCGCGGTCGCTGCCTGGAAGCTCGGCCGCCCCGTGCGCCTGGTGTACGAGCGCCCGGAGTCAATGCAGTCGAGCACCAAGCGCCATCCGGCGACGATGCAGGCGCGGGCGGCTTGCGACGCGCAGGGGCGGCTGACCGCATTCGATTTTGCCGGCGACTTCAACACAGGCGCGTACTCGTCATGGGGGCCGACGGTCGCCAACCGCGTGCCGATCCATGCCAGCGGGCCGTACCGCATCGCGAACGTGCGCGCACTGACGCGCGCCGTGCTCACGCACAACAGCGTCGCCGGCGCGTTCCGCGGCTTCGGCGTGCCGCAGTCGACGCTCCTCGGCGAGCTGCTGATCGACGAGCTCGCCGCGCGCACCGGCACGGATCCGCTCGAGTTCCGCCACCGCAACGCGCTCGTCGCCGGCGATACCACGCCGACCGGGCAGACGCTCGCCGCGAGCGTCGGCCTGCAGGCGTGCCTCGACGCGCTGCGGCCGGCGTGGGCGGACGCGACCCAGGCCGCAAGGGCCTTCAACCAGGATGCAGCGGTCCGTGCTTCGCCGCTTCGCCGCAGCGCCGGCATCGCCTGCATGTGGTACGGCATCGGCAACACCGTCATCGCCAACCCGTCGACGATGCGCGCCGCCCTGCGCTGGAACGCTGGGCGCGGCGCTCACCTCTTCCTCTACAACGGCGCGCAGGAGATCGGCCAGGGCACCGCGACGATCATGCCGCAGCTGTTCGCCGACGCCGTCGGCCTGCCGCTTACTTGCGTCGAACAGGTGATGGGCGACACCGACCTCACCGCCGACGCCGGCAAGTCGTCGGCGTCGCGGCAGACCTTCGTCTCCGGTAACGCCGCGAAGCGCGCCGGCGAGGCTTTGCGCGCGCTGCTGATCGCGCGTCTGGGCCTAGCCCACGTGCCCCCGCACGAAGTTCAGCTGCGCCTCGACGGGCACGATCTGCGCGGGACTCACCGGAATACGTCATTCGGCGTCGACCTGCGCGAGCTTCCGGTCGATGCCCAAGGTGATCTCTTCGTCGCGAGCGGCCACTTCAACCCGCCGACCGTGCCGCTGGACGCCGATGGGCAGGGCGTACCTTATGCCACATACGGCTTCGCGGCACAGATCGCCGAAGTCGAGGTCGACCTTGAGCTCGGGACGGTGACTTTGCTGCACATCCACGCGGCCCACGACGTCGGCCGCGCCATCAACCCGACCCAGGTCGAGGGCCAGATCCACGGGGGCATCGCCCAGGGCATCGGAATGGCGCTCATGGAGGAGTACGTCAACGGCTGCACCGACAACCTGCACGACTACCTGATCCCGACCGTTGGCGACGTGCCGCCGATCACCGTGCACCTGATCGAGGATCCGGAGCCGCTCGGGCCGTGGGGCGCCAAGGGAGTCGGCGAGCCGGCCCTGGTGGCAACGGCGCCGGCGATCCTCAACGCGATCCACGCCGCGACCGGCGTGCGCATGCACGAGGTACCGGTGACGCCGAGCCGCCTACGCGCGGCGCTCCTGGCGTCACGCGCATGAGCGACGTTCCGTTCGGCGCCCGCTCCGACGGTCAGCCGGTCGTCCTCGAGCACTCGCGCGCGCCCGAGAAGATGGCCGCCGACAAGGTGCGCTGCGAGGCCTGCCCGGTGCTTTGCCAGATCAGCCCCGGCAAGCTCGGCGCGTGCGACCGCTACGGCAACCTCGACGGCAAGCTGACTCGGCTCGACACGCTCCACCTCGTCGCCAAGCCCGGCGTCGACCTGATCGAGTGGCAGGCCGCGCGCGGCGAAGGCTGGGACGGGTCGATCGTCGGCGCCGACGCTCCGGTGTTCGTCTCGGGGATCGGCTCCGGGACGACCTACCCCGACTACAAGCCGGCCCCCTTCATCGTCTCCTCGCGGCACGAGGGGGTCGACCTCGTCACCGTCGTCACCGAAGGGATCTTCAGCTACTGCAGCTTCAAGGTAAAGATCGACACCGACCGCTACCTCGGCCCCGAGCAGGCGACGGTGCGTCATCGCGGCGAGACGGTGGGCCACGTCAGCACGATCGAGTACGGCTCGCAGTTCCTCGCCCTCGGCGGCGTGCACCATCTCACCGGAGGCTCGAAGAAGGAGGGCCGCATCGCCTGCGAGATGATGATGTCGCTCGGCAACCGGCAGCCGGTCGAGCTCGAGATCGAGGGCGGCGCGCGCGTCGTCGTCGAAGCCGAAAAGGCGCCGATCGTCGACGGCGTCGAGGAACGGCGCATGCGGGTCGGCTGCGGGTCGGCGACGATCGGCATCTTCGCGCAGCAGTGGTTCGGCCACGTCGACGAGGTCGTCGTCGTCGACGATCACATCACCGGTGTGCTCTCCGAGCACCAAGCCGGCAAGTTCCTCAACATGGCTCCCAGCGGCATTCGCGTGCGCGGTCGCAAGTCGACGCCCGGGCGCTACTTCCAGGTCGCGAGCCCAGGCGCCGGCTGGGGCGGCACCGACATCACCGACCCACTCTCGATTGTCGAGGCGTGGGACGCGGAGCACGGGGCACGCCCCGGCTTGCGGCTGCTCATGGTCTCGACGACGGGCGAGGAATCAGCCTGGTTCGTCCTCGACGACGATCTCGTGCCGAGTCCGGCCGAGATGCCGGCGCCGGTGCGCCGCGTCGTCGAGCGCATCGGCGAGAACTGCGAGCCCTCGCTCTGCTCGGTGCTCTACGTCGCCGGCGCAGGCGGGTCGCTGCGCGCCGGCGTGACCGAGAACCCGGTCGCGCTGACTCGCTCGATCAAGTCGCTGCTCGTCAACGTGACGTGCGGCGGCGCGCCGGTGTTCGTCTGGCCGGGCGGCGGCATCACGGTGATGGTCGACGTCGCCAAGATGCCCGCGAACAGCTTCGGCTCGGTGCCGACCCCGGCGATCGTCTCGCCGATCGAGTTCACGATGCGGCTCGACGACTACCGCGCGCTCGGCGGGCACGTCGGCCGCGTGCGCCGGCTCGAGGACGTCGTCGCCGCCGGTGGCTGGCAAGTGGTCGAGGCGGCGCCGGGCGTGCCGTGGCCGCTGCACGGTTCGCGCGGGGGCGGGCGATGAGCCCGGGCGCCGCCGGCACGCGCGGTGCCCCCGCGGGGGGCGCCGTGCGTCGGCAGATCGATCGCGATCGCTGGCACTTTCAGCACGGACCGATCGATTGCATCGTCACCGCCGAAGGCGACCTGCCTGCCGTGGCGGAGGCGATGGAGATCGCGTGGGGGCGCTTTCAGGGCGTGCTCGCGGAGCTCGCCGGTGAGCTGCCCTTGCTGCGCGCCGACCTCTCGCGCGCCGGTCCCATCGAGCCGCGCCGGCCGGTGGCACGCCGCATGGTCGCCGCGTGCCGGCCGCACGCGCGTGACGGGCGCTTCATCACCGCCATGGCCGCGGTCGCCGGTGCCGTCGCCGAAGAGCTGATCGCCGCCTTCCAGCGCGCGGGCATCGCGCGCGCCTCGATCAACAACGGCGGCGATATCGCGCTCTTCCTCGCGCCCGGCGCGTCGTTCGCGGTCGGCGTCTGCGACGACCCGGTCGAGGGCGTGCTCGGCGCGCCGTTCGGCGGCCAGTTCACGATCGACGCCGTATCGCCGGTGCGCGGCATCGCGACCTCGGGCTGGCGCGGCCGGAGCTTCTCGCTCGGCATCGCCGACAGCGTCACCGTGCTGGCGGCGAGCGCATCGTGCGCCGACGCGTCAGCGACGATCGTCGCCAATGCCGTCGACGTCGACGATGCGCGCATCGTCCGCGTGCCGGCGAGCGCGGTCCGCGACGACAGCGATCTCGGCGATCGGCTCGTCGTGCGCGCCGTGCCGCCGCTGCCCGCGGCATCGATCGAGCTCGGGCTGGCACGCGGCGCGGCGGAAGCGCGGGAGCAGATCAACGCCGGGCGCATCATCGCGGCGGTGCTTTCGTTGCAAGGGAGACGGCGCGTCGTGGGCGACGTGCCCAGCCTCGTCCCGGCCCTTTTCCGCTCCGCGGAGGGAGAGCCCGGGCTTGCTCGTGTTCCTCCCTCGCCCCGCCTGCGGGAAGAGGGCCGGGGTGAGGGGCGCTCGAGCCGCTCCGCCCTCCACCCGCCACCGCCATCGCCACCACCATCGCCATGCTGATCTCCGCCACCCCCGAGCTTCCCGAGGTCAACGTCCGCAAGCTCGTCCTGAACGTCGAGGACGTCTGGCATGACAACGGCCCGCGCCTGGCCCAGCCCCTGCGCCGCGGCAGCCTGGCCGCGGTGCTGAGGAACCCGTACGCCGGCCGCTACGTCGCAGACATTCAGCCCATGATGGAGGCGCTCAAGCCGCTCGGCCGCGAGATGGCGGCGCGCCTGGTCGAGGCGCTCGGGGGCGCCGCCCGCATCGAGGCCTACGGCAAGGGTGCGCTGATCGGCCTCTCCGGCGAGCTCGAGCACGGCGCGCTCTGGCACGTGCCGGGCGGCTACGGCATGCGCAACCTGCTCGAGGGCTCGCATGCGATCGTGCCCTCGACGACCAAGATCGGCCCGGCTGGCGCCGCCGTCGACGTGCCGATCCACCACCGCGTCGCCGCCTACGTGCGCAGCCACTTCGACTCGATCGAGGTGCGCGTCGCTGATGCGCCGCGGCCCGACGAGATGCTGCTGGTGATCGCCATGACCACCGGTCCGCGCCCGCACGAGCGCGTTGGCGGACTGCGGGCAGACGAGATTGCGAAGTTTGATGGCCAGCGCTAGGGTCATCGTCACAGGAACCTCGGCACGATCGATGCGTGAGGCGGATTCGAAACACCACGACTCGGAGGTCATGATGAGAGACATGCAACGCAGGGATTTCATTCGTCGCCTCGGCGCCGCCGGCCTGCTGGGGTTCGGCGTCGTGCCGTCCGCCTTCGCCGCCGCCGACATCAAGCCCGACGCCAAGAGCGCGCTGCTCGTCATCGACGTGCAGAACTGCTTCGTCACCGGCGGCACTCTGCCCGTGAAGGACGGCGAGCAGGTCGTGCCGATCATCAACAAGCTCTCGGCCGCGTTCGAGAACGTCGTCGTCACGCAGGACTGGCACACGGCCGGCCACGTCTCGTTCGCGTCGGCGCACGCCGGCAAGAAGCCGTTTGAGACGACCAAGCTGAACTACGGCACGCAGGTGCTCTGGCCCGACCACTGCGTGCAGGGCTCCCAGGACGCGGCCCTGCTCAAGGACCTGGCGCTGCCGAAGGCGCAGCTCATCATCAGGAAGGGCTACCACCAAGGCACCGACAGCTATTCCGCCTTCATGGAAGCCGACGGCAAGACTTCGACCGGCCTGGCCGCCTACCTGAAGGCGCACGGCGTCGACTCGGTCTACGTGTGCGGCCTCGCCACCGACTTCTGCGTCGCCTGGACCGCGCTCGACGCGAGGAAGGCCGGCTTCAAGGCCGCGGTGATCGAGGACGCGTCGCGCGGCATCGACCTCAACGGCTCGCTCAAGGCGGCGTGGGACAAGATGGCCAAGGCCGGCGTCAAGCGAATCCAGTCGAGCGACATCGTCGTTGCCTGAGCCGCGGCCGACGCCTATGAGCCGATCAGCGTTTCGCATGCAGGCGCGCCGCCCCGTAGGTGGCGCCTGCCGCGCCGTAGCGCTCCGCATGCGGCGCGGCCGCCGCGAGCTCGAACGAGTCGCCGGGTCGCAGGTGGCGCGGCGAGCGGCGCTCGGTCAACCACATCTCGCCGGCGACGCCGAGCGCTTTGACCAAGAACGGGTGCTCGTGCCGTTCGATCACCGCGCACGGCGGCCAGTGGCACGGCACGACCTCGTCGTAGCCCTCGCGTCGCGCCGCTGTTTTCGAACGCGCTGAAACTGGGTGCTTCCATCGTCGCTCCCACCTCCGGGTCATGATCTCGCGACCGACCTTCGCCACTGGTTCCCTTCTTCAGGAGATTCCATGCTGAACCCCATCGCCCGCCTCGCGTTCATGGGCGCCCTCCTCGGCGCGGTCGCTTCGGCGCACGCGCAGGACACGATCAAGATCGGCGAGATCAACAGCTACAAGGCGCAGCCCGCTTTCCTCGACCCGTACAAGAAGGGCTGGGAGCTCGCCGTCGAGGAGGTCAACACCGCCGGCGGCGTGCTCGGCAAGAAGCTCCAGGTGATCTCGCGCGACGACAACGGCAGTCCCGGCGACGCGGTGCGCGTCGCCGAGGAACTGGTCTCGCGCGAAGGCGTGGCGCTCATCGCCGGCACGTTCCTGTCGAACACGGGCCTCGCGGTCACCGACTTCGCCAAGCAGAAGAAGGTGTTCTTCCTCGCCGCCGAGCCGCTCACCGACAAGATCACGTGGCAGAACGGCAACCGCTACACCTTCCGCTTGCGCCCGAACACTTACATGCAGTCGGCGATGCTGGTGCCCGAGGCCGCCAAGCTGCAGAAGAAGCGCTGGGTCGTGGTCTACCCGAACTACGAGTACGGCCAGTCGGCCGCGGCCACGTTCAAGGCGATGCTGAAGAAGCTCCAGCCCGACGTCGAGTTCCTACCCGACCAGGCGACTCCCCTCGGCCGCATCGAGGCGGGCGCGGTCGTGCAGGCGCTCTCCGACGCCAAGCCCGACGCGATCTTCAACGTCCTGTTCGGTGCCGACCTGTCGAAGTTCGTGCGAGAGGGCAACACGCGCGGCCTGTTCAAGGACCGTCCGGTCGTGAGCCTCCTGACCGGCGAGCCGGAGTACATCGAGCCGCTGCGCGAGGAGGCGCCAGTCGGCTGGATCGTGACCGGCTACCCGTACTACGGTATCCAGACCGAAGAGCACAAGAAGTTCTTTCTCGCCTACTTCCGCAAATACAACGAGTACCCGAAGCTCGGCTCGGTGGTCGGCTACTCGACCATCATCTCGATCGCCGAAGGCATCAAGAAGGCGAAGTCGACCGAGACCGAGAAGCTCATCGCGGCGTTCTCGGGGCTCACGTTCATGTCGCCGATGGGCAAGGTTACCTACCGCGCGATCGACCACCAGTCGACCATGGGTGCTTACCTCGGCAAGACCAAGCTCGAAGGGCAGAAGGGCGTGATGACCGACTACGTCTACCTCGATGGCGCCAAGTACCTGCCGAGCGACGACGAGGTCCGGAAGCTGCGGGCGATCGACTGACGATCGAACCGCGCTGGCCATTGTCCTGAGCGCAGCGAGGGTCTCGTGCCCGCGCCGAGGCCATCCGGGTGACTGACGCTCGGCCCACGATTCCATGAGCGCCCTCGTCCTCCAGGTCCTGACCGGCCTCGCCTCAGCCTCGGCGCTGTTCCTCGTCGCCAGCGGCCTCTCGCTCATCTTCGGCGTGACGCGGATCGTCAATTTCGCGCACGGCTCGTTCTACATGCTCGGCCTGTATGGCGCCGTCGCGCTCACCGCGGCGTGGGGCGCCGGGCCGCTCGGTTTTTGGGGCGGCGTGATGCTCGCCGCAGCGTCGGTAGCTGCCCTCGGCGCGCTGCTCGAGGTGCTCGTCCTGCGCCGCCTTTACGGCGCGCCCGAGCTGTACCAGCTGCTCGCGACCTTCGCGCTGGTCCTCGTCATCCGCGATGCGGCGCTCTGGGCGTGGGGACCGGAGGACCTGCTCGGCCCGAAGGCGCCGGCGATGAAAGGCGCGATCGAGATTCTCGGCAAGCCGTTCCCGAGCTACGACGTGCTCTCGATCTTCATCGGCCCCCTCGTCCTCGGCGCCCTTTGGCTGCTGCTGACGAAGACGCGCTGGGGGCTGCTCGTTCGCGCCGCGACGCAGGACCGCGAGATGGTCGGCGCGCTCGGCGTCAACCAGCGCTGGCTGTTCACCTCGGTGTTCGCGCTAGGCACCTTCCTCGCCGCGCTCGGCGGCGCGCTGCAGATGCCGCACGAGCCCGCGAACCTGAACCTCGACCTGGCGCTGATCGGCGAGGTGTTCGTCGTCGTCGTCGTAGGCGGCATGGGCTCGATCGGCGGCGCTTTCGTGGCCGCGATCCTGATCGCGATGGTGAAGGCGTTTTGCATCGCGGCCGGCACCATCGACGTCTTCGGCGCGCCCTTTCCGCTAAGCAAGCTGACGCTCGTCGCCGAGTTCCTGGTGATGGCGATCGTCCTCGTCTGGCGGCCGTCGGGCCTGTTCGGCAAGCCTCAGGCGGCGGTGCGCGCGGCGGCCGAGATCGAGGCGCCGCTCCGACCGCTGCCGCGCCCTTGGCGCCTGGCCGGCCTCGCGGCGATCGTCGCCCTCTCCGCGGTGGCCTTGCTCGCCGGCCCGGCGCCCTACGCCGTCGTGCTGATGATCGACGTGCTTATCGCCGTGCTCTTCGCGGCCAGCCTGCACTTCCTGATGGGACCGTCGGGCATGCACTCGTTCGGCCACGCCGCCTACTTTGGTCTCGGCGCCTACGGCGCGGCGCTCTGCTTCAAGGCGCTCGGTCTGCAGATGGAAGCCTCGCTGGCCCTCGCGCCGCTGCTCGCGATGTTGGGTGCGCTCGTGTTCGGCTGGTTCTGCGTTCGCCTCTCCGGCGTCTACCTGGCGATGCTGACGCTCGCCTTCGCGCAGATCGTCTGGTCGGTGGTGTTCCAGTGGGATGCCGTCACGGGCGGCAGCAACGGCCTGGTGGGCATTTGGCCGTCGGCGTGGCTGACGCCGAAGTGGTCATACTACTTGCTCGTCCTCGTCTGCACAGTCGCCGGCTGCGGCCTGCTCGTGCGCATGCTGCACGCCCCGATCGGCCTGGCACTGCGCGGCAGCCGCGACTCTCCGCTGCGTGCCGCCGCGATAGGCATCGCCGTGCCGCGGCTGCAGTGGATCGCCTTCGTCGTCGCCGGCACCGTCGCCGGCCTGGCCGGCGCGCTGTTCGCGTTCGCGAAGGGAACCATCTCGCCGGAGACGCTCGGCGTCGGCAAGTCGGTCGACGGCCTGGTGATGGTGCTGCTCGGCGGCTTGCACGCGGTCTCGGGACCGTGGGCGGGCGCGGCGCTGTTCACCTGGCTGCAGGACACGGTGGCGCGCCAGACAGACTACTGGCGCGCGCTGCTCGGCCTGGCGATGCTCTCCCTCATCCTCGTGTTTCCGCTCGGAGTCGCGGGCGGGCTGAAGCGGTTGTTCATCGAGGATCGTCTTGCAGCGCCCTCTCCCCGCGCTGAGGGAAGAGGGTTGGGGTAGGGCTCGGTGCGTAGCGAAGGCCCTTACCCCGACCCCCTCCCGCGAGCGGGGGAGGAAGCGGCATTGCTGCGCGTGCGCGGGCTGCGGAAATCCTTCGGCGGCATCCGCGCCGTCGACGGCGTCGGCTTCGACCTCGGCGCCGGCGAGATGCTGGCGCTCATCGGCCCAAACGGAGCCGGCAAGACGACCTGCTTCAACATGGTCGGCGGCCAGCTCGCGCCCGACGCGGGATCGGTGCAGCTCGACGGCGTCGAGCTCGTCGGACTCAAGCCCGAGGCGATCTGGCGCCAGGGCGTCGGCCGAACGTTCCAGATCGCCGAAACCTTCGCGTCGATGACGGTGCGCGAGAACGTTCAGCTCGCGCTGCTCTCGCACGCGCGCCGCGTGCTCGGCTTCTGGCGCGCGGCGCGGACGCAGCTCGCGGCCGAGGCCGACGCGCTTCTCGCCAGCGTCGGCATGCAGGCGCAGGCGGAGCGGGCGATGAGCGTGCTCGCTTACGGCGACGTAAAGCGGGTCGAGCTCGCGATCGCGCTCGCCAACCGGCCGCGCCTCTTGCTGATGGACGAGCCCACCGCCGGCATGGCGCCGCGCGAGAGGACCGAACTGATGTCCCTGGCGCGCCGCCTCGCCCGCGAGCAGTCGATTGGCGTCCTCTTCACCGAGCACAGCATGGACGTCGTTTTCGCGCATGCCGACCGCATCATTGTGCTGGCGCGCGGCGAGCTGATCGCGCAAGGCCCGCCCGCCGCGGTGCGCGACGACGCACGGGTGCGCGAGGTCTACGTCGGCGGCGGCACGACGTTCGAGACCCGCCCTGTGACCGACGGGGCTGTCAATGCTTGAGGTCGTCGCGCTCGACGCCTGGTATGGCCAGGCGCAGGTCCTGTACGGGGTGTCGCTCGCCGTCGAGGCCGGCGAGTGCGTGGCCCTCGTCGGCCGCAACGGCGCCGGCAAGTCGACCACGATGAAAGCCATCATGGGCTTGATGGCGCGCCGACGCGGCCGCGTCGCCTTCCGGGGTGCCGACATCTCTGTCCTGCCGCCGTACCGCATCGGTCGCCTCGGCCTCGGCTGGGTGCCGGAAGACCGGCGCATCTTCACCGACCTGACGGTGCGCGAGAACCTCGTGGTCGGTCGCCAGCCGCCGCGCGACGGCGCGCCGACCTGGACCGAGGACAAGCTCGGTGCGCTGTTTCCGAACCTCGCCGCCATGCCGGGCCGCCCCGGCGGCCGCATGAGCGGCGGCGAGCAGCAGATGCTGACGGTCGCGCGCACGCTGATGGGCAACCCGTACCTGGT